>CAZHTG010000080.1:0-1838 GCA_964535795.1 uncultured Rikenella sp. | reverse complement strand
TACGACCAAAGGTTTATGGGGTAACTTGCATCTACAATAATTGATGCCCTACGGGCAACAATACCGCGTAGCGGTTCAAGTATTGTAGTGAATGCATGGCTATATGCCCCTTACCGCGTAGCGGTTAAAGTATTGTAGCCGGACAGGATGGTGATATGACCTTTACCGCGTAGCGGTTATAGTATTGTAGACCAGCGTATACCACCAATCCATACCCCGTAGGGGTTATAGTATTGTAGCCGGGCAGCATGGTGATATCACCCCTACCCCGTAGGGGTTATAGTATATAAAAGAAATCTATATTTGTCCTGATATCGCATCCAACCTATGACCGCCACCACCACATCACCCAACCCCCTCCTGCAGGAGTGGAACACACCATTCACGATTCCCCCCTTTGACCTTATCAGGCCGGAGCATTTCAAACCGGCGGTTGAACACGCCATTGAGGTCGCCCGCAGGGAGATAGATGAGATCGTGTCATGCAATGAAGAACCCGGCTTTGAGAACAGCATCGAAGCCCTCGAACAGGCCGGGGAACTGCTTAACCTCATTACCCCAATTCTATTTAACCTCAACAGCTCCGACACCTCTCCCGCACTGCAGGCTGCTGCCAGGCAGATCTCGCCGCTGCTGACCAGCTTCGCCAATGACATCAGCCTTAATCCGGAACTCTTCAGGAGGGTCAGAGCCGTTTATGACAGGAGAGACAGCCTGAACCTTGACCCTGAACAGTTTATTCTGCTCGACCGCAAGTACAAGGGATTTGTCAGAGGCGGGGCAGCCCTCTCCGATGAAGCTAAGGAAAAGTTCAGAGCCGTCACCGTCGAGTTGTCTACCCTGTCACTTCAGTTCGAGGAGAACGTGCTGGCAGAGACCAACGATTTCACCCTTCATCTTACCTCCGAAGAGGAGATGGCAGGACTTCCGGAAGGGGTACGGCAGGCAGCTGCAGTGCTGGCCCGTGAGAAGGGAATGGAGGGTTGGCTCTTCACCCTGCACGCACCGAGCTATGTGCCCTTCATGCAATACTCAGCTCACCGTGATCTCAGGGAGAAGATCTTCAGGGCCTATGCCCTCCGCTCATTCAGGGGGAATGAACATGATAACAGGGCTCTTGTGACACGCATCGCCGATCTGCGGCAGCAGATGGCAAGGCTGCTGGGCTTCAAAGACTATGCATCCTATGCCCTCGAGGAGCGCATGGCATCAACACCGGAGGAGGTGAACAGCTTCCTGCATAAGCTTCTGGAGGCCTCTTCGCCTGCCGGAAGACGCGATCTGGATGACATTGAACTATACGCCCATAAATCGGGTCACGAAGGAAGAGTGGAGCGCTGGGACTGGGCCTACTGGTCAGAGAAGCTGAGACTTGAACGATACAATATTGATGACGAAGCGCTCCGCCCATACATGCCGCTTGAAAAGGTAAAAGAGGCAGTACTGGGACTGGCGACGAAGCTTTACGGACTCACATTCACTGAGAACCGTGTGATACCGGTTTATAATCCTGAAGTCACGGCTTATGAGGTCCATGACGGGGATAACGGCATAATTGCCATCCTGATGCTTGACTTCCACCCGCGCAAGGGCAAGAGCGGAGGGGCATGGATGACTGGTTTCCGTGAGCAGAGCAGGGATAATGGCAGCAGGATCATCCCCGTGGTCTCACTCGTGATGAATTTCACCCGTGAGACACCGGAGAGGCCATCACTCCTCTCGCACAGTGAGATGAACACCTTACTGCATGAGTTCGGACATGCGTTGCACGGGATGCTGTCAGATTGCTCATATGAAAGTCTCTCCGGCACCAATGTGAAACGCGACTTCGTTGAACT
>CAZHTG010000079.1:0-3969 GCA_964535795.1 uncultured Rikenella sp. | reverse complement strand
GCCCTGGCCTCGCGGATCAGCTCCAGCTGGTTCAGCCCGGCACCAAAAATCATGACCGACTTCCACCTGTTTGTCATCGTGAGATCATCAGTGAATTACAAATCTTATTGCTGTGTTTTCCACAGGCTTCGAGGCACGATCAGCTTCCGAACACCTTCTTCACCGCCTCCACAACATGACCCTGCTCCTCTTCGGTCAGGCAAGGATGGAGCGGTAACCTCAACAATCTTTTGAAAAAACCGACCGAGCCGGGCATGTCATCATCGTTGGCCAGATGACTGTAGAACCTGTTCATGTGCAGCGGCGAATAGTGAACATTGGCCATCACCCCCTCAGCCCTCAGTGCATCCATGATCCAGTACCTCTCTTCAGTCGGCACCAGGATCCCGAAGATATGCCAGTTGGTCTCCGCTCCCTCGGTTATCCGTATGAACTCAAGCTCGCTGATGCCTTTGAGGTTTTCAAGGTAGTACTGCGCTAAAGACTTGCGTATCCCGTTCATCAGCTCAATCTTCTTCAGCTGCGAGACACCCAGGGCGCCAAGTATATTCGATTGAACATATGAGTTGCCAGTGTCAATATATTCATAAAATCCCCTGGTGCGGTTGTCAGTCAGGAATGAGTGCTTGTCGGTTCCCTTCTCACGTAATATCCTGATACGAGATGCGATGGCATCATCGTCAGTAACAACGGCACCGCCCTCGCCGGTGGTCATGTTCTTGGTGCCGTGGAAGCTGAAGGTCGAGATATCAGCCAGGGTGCCGGTCTTGCGTCCCCTGTAGACAGAGCCGAGCGATTGTGCCGTGTCGTGCACAACATAAAGCCCGTGCCTTCCCGCAATCTCATTGATTGCATCCATCTCTGCCGGGATGCCTGCATAATCAACCGGAGCGATGGCAACGGTTCTGCGCGTGATCATCCGCTCCAGCTTCGACACGTCAAGACTGCCGTTATCGGCATATACATCGGCAAGAACCACTTTCAGGTTGTTGTACAGTGCTCCCAGTGCCGTAGAGGTATATGTAAAATCGGGTACTATGACCTCTGACCCTGCAGGGAAATCCTTAACCCTGAAGGCCAGCTCCAGGGCTGCCGTGGCGGAGTTGACAAACAACACATGCTTCGCGCCCAGATACTCCGCCAGCATATCCTCGAACTTCCTGCAGTGTGGACCGTCACCCGAGACAAAGGTCGATTTAATTGCCTGCTCAACTGCCCCAAAGTCTTCCTCGTCAAGATATGGCTTGTGTATCAGTACCGGGTCTGAAGTGACCGGCTTCCCACCGTTGATTGCCAGCTCTTTGTTTCCCTTGTATATCATCAGATCGTCCTGTAATGTGAATAATACTCGTAAAATCCGTATATCCTTGTCAGCTCATCAACGCCATCCTCAACACTCTTCTGAGGTTTGTAACCGAGCTTTTCAATCCTGTTGAAATTGACGATGAAGTGCCTCAGATCCTTGTCTCTCACCTCGGAGTTGATTATAGAGAAATCTACCTTCTGCCTTATCTTTTCGGCAACCTCTTCCTTCGAAAAATTAAGGCTGTTACCGCCGGCATTGAAAATCCCGCCCTTCATCGCGTCAAAATTGCGCATGGCAAAAATGTAACAGTCGGCGGCATCCTCCACATGAATGAAGGTTCGTTTGGCAAAACTGTCAAACAGGACTATCACCCTTTCCTTTATCGCCTTATAGACAAAGTCGTTGATCATCAGGTCCATGCGCATCCGGGTACTGAATCCGAATACTGTGGCAAACCGCAGGGAGATAACGTTGGGCCTGTCATGCAGTATCTGCTCTGCCGCGTACTTCGTCTGAGCATAGGTGCTGACAGGATCCACCGGTGTGGTCTCGTCACATGCCTCGCCCGACTTGCCGTACATTGATGTGGTTGAGGCGTTGATAAGCATCTGACCCGGCGCCAGGTCACTGGCGATCTGCCTCACCGCCTCCACGTTGATGAGCTGAGCCGAGTGCGGGTTCGACGCACAGGCAGGGAACCCGCTTATTCCCGCCAGGTGAAAGATCACATCATAATCCTTCATCCCCGGAATGCCGTTGCGGATATCATGCCGAACGATGTTGAGCTTTTTGTTGGTGGCGAGATGCATCACCGGCTCGTACCCGTACATGAAATTGTCAAGCAGCGTTACATCATAACCTGCATCAAGCAGCCTCTTTGTCAGGACCGTCCCCTTATAGCCGGCCCCGCCTGTCACAATAACTTTCATAATTGATTTTATTGATAATCTGAATTAATTATATACCGGACCCTCGTGGCAGACATTGAGTCTGTCAAATCCTCCGGTCCGTCAGTCACACTGCGGACAGCGTCCAACGTACTGTATGTGTGATTTTTAGGCCGATTCCGGCCGAAACTGTGATTGCAATAAGCACAAAGATAAAAAAGAACCTTTCACTTGACCGGTCAATAACTTAGAGGTTATCAACATACCATTCAACTGCACGCTTCAGTCCCTCCGGAAAGAGAATATTCGGCTTGTAGCCGAGCAGCCTCACCGCCTTGCCAACACTGGCCATGCTGTGTGGTATGTCGCCTGCCCTGTTGGGTCCGTGTTTCGGCTCCACCGCGGCAATCTTTGGATTGTGCCCTGCAAGATAACTTCTGAGCATGGTGGTCATCTCATTCAGATTTACCGAGTCGCCGCAGGCTACGTTGTACACCTGGTTCAGCGCTGCGGGATTCTCAACCGTGGCGGCAAGATTGTTGGCCTGCACCACGTTGTCTATATAGGTGAAGTCACGCGAGTTGCTGCCGTCGCCGTTGATGACGGGCGACTCATACTTCATGAATGACTGTGTGAATTTCGGGATTACGGCTGCATAAGGCCCCTCAGGATCCTGCCTCCTGCCGTATACATTGAAATACCGCAGCCCGATGGTCTCCATATCGTAAAGACTCCCGAAGATGCGCGCATATTCCTCGTTTACCATCTTGGTGATGGCATATGGCGAGAGCACCTTCCCGGTGCGCTCCTCAACCTTGGGCAGCTCGGTGGAGTCACCGTAAACGGATGAGCTCGAGGCAAATACAAACCGTTTTATACCTGCATCACGGGTTGCGATGATCATGTTCAGAAAGCCGTTGATGTTGACAGCGTTAGTGGTGGCCGGATCGGCAATGCTTCTCGGCACGCTGCCCAGTGCTGCCTGGTGCAGAACAACATCCACACCTTTCACCGCTTTTTTGCATACCTCCGTGTCACGAATGTCGCCTTCGATAAGTTTGAAATGCGGATTGCCCTTCAGCTCCTTGATGTTCTCCTTCTTTCCCGTTGCGAAGTTGTCGAGGCAGATCACCTCATTGTCGCGCTCCAGCAGGTCATTACACAGTGATGATCCGATGAACCCCGCCCCGCCGGTGACCAGCACGCGCTTTCCCGTAATTAAATTCATTCTGATAATATTTTCCCAAATGTACTAAAAAGGTCTAAAGGTCTGAAGTCTCAAGGTCCTAAGTCGATTATATTTGGCTCTTGAAAAAACGAATAAAATGGGGATAGTGAGAAAGCTAAAGCAATTATTGAAAGGGTTAATTAACCTAACCCCTCTCCCATCCTGGTATTCATCAGGGAGCGATCTGGCATCCCTGAGAAGAAAGATCAACCTTTACTTTAAGTCCTCTCCATCAGAAGGGACGAATTTTTCGGATGAGATAGCCTTTCTTAACTCTGAGGCTCTGTTGTCAAATCACTGGTCATTTCTGTTTCCATACTCATTTGTCTTTAAGTATGACCATAAGTCGGTAAAGGTGTATAAGGACGAGGCTGACGGGCTCTTTTATGTAATCCATAATGGCAGGAGACTGTATTACAGCACGATGTACCGGACAGAAGAGTCAGTACAACATGCATACAATGGCATTTCCATCGAGCAGGATGAGAGATCGCCTCACTGTTATACGGATGATTAGTTCTGTGTCGAAGACAATGATACGGTTGTTG
>CAZHTG010000078.1:0-4324 GCA_964535795.1 uncultured Rikenella sp. | reverse complement strand
TTGTGATCCCGGGGCGACTCGAACGCCCAACCAACAGAACCGGAATCTGTCATTCTATCCATTGAACTACGGGACCGGTCAGGGTGCAAAAGTACAGCGCCACAGCCGATTTTCAAAACTTAATCCGCCAAATCGGTGCCGCCACCCGCAACACAGGGGGATTTTTGCCAAAGTTTTCCTAATTTCGCACCCCATAAGCGCAAAACGAAAGGCGGACATGAAGGAGTATAATTTCAGCGGGATAGAAAAGAAATGGCAGGAGTACTGGGAGAAGAACAAGACCTTTAAAACCTCAGACGATTTCTCCAACCCAAACAAATTCTACGTCCTTGACATGTTCCCCTACCCCTCCGGCGCAGGACTCCATGTAGGCCACCCCGAGGGTTACACCGCCACAGACATTGTAGCCCGCTGCAAACGCATGAAGGGCTTTAACGTCCTCCACCCCATGGGATGGGACGCCTTCGGGCTGCCCGCAGAACAGTATGCCATCCAGACAGGCACACACCCTGCAGTCACAACTAACAAAAACTGCGACACTTTCCGCCGGCAGATAAAAGAACTGGGCCTGAGCTACGACTGGGACCGCGAGATAAACACAACCGACCCGGGCTACTTCAAGTGGACACAGTGGATCTTCATCAGGCTCTACAACACCTGGTATGACCACCAATCAGACCGCGGCCGCGATATTAACGAGCTCCCCGTTCCCCTTGATGTTATCAAGGCAGGCGATGATGCAAGAAAGAAATATATCGACTCGAAAAGACTCGCCTATTATGACGACGCCCAAATATGGTACTGTCCGTCATGCCGCATCGTCTGCGCCAACGAGGAGGTGCTCACTGACGGCACACACGAGAAGTGCGGCAACAAAGTAGTGCGGAGAAACCTCAAGCAGTGGATGTTGCGCATACCCCATTACGCCGAACGACTCCTCACCGGCCTTGATAAACTCGACTGGTCAGAGGGACTTAAGGAGATGCAGCGCAACTGGATAGGCCGCTCCACAGGTGCTGAGGTCGATTTCAAAATCGACGGGCGCAGCGAGATCATAACCGTTTACACCACCCGTCCCGATACCCTTTTCGGCGCGACATACATGGTGCTCTCACCTGAACACCCGCTGGTTGGAAAAATAACCAGTCCCGATAAAATGAATGAGGTTGAGGAATACGTCAGCGCTGCCTCACTTAAGTCTGACCTTGACCGCACTGACCTGGCCAAGGACAAGACCGGTGTATTCACAGGCACATATGCCATCAATCCTGTCAACAACAAGAAGATCCCGATATGGGTGGCTGATTATGTGCTGATGGGATACGGCACCGGGGCCATTATGGCCGTGCCGGCCCATGATGAGCGCGACTTCGAGTTTGCGCAGAAGTTCGGGATCGATATCGTCTGCATCCTCTCACCTGCCGTGGCAGACCAGGAACAGAAAAAGCGGATCATCTCCGGCAGGGAGTGCTGGAGCGGCGACGGCATCTATATCAATTCCTCAAACAGCGAACTAGAGATAACACTTGACGGACTGAACGTTGAGGAGGGGATAGCAACCATCACAAGATGGATCGAGAACAGGAACATAGGAATCCACCGGGTCAACTACAAACTGCGCGACTGGCTCTTCAGCCGGCAGCGTTACTGGGGCGAGCCCTTCCCTGTGATACACTGGGAAGATGGACGCATCACTCTTCTCGATGAGAAGGACCTGCCGCTGACGCTTCCCGAACTTGAAGTATTTGAGCCGGGAGACAACGGAGAATCGCCCCTTTCAAACGCCACCGAATGGCTATGGGTGACGGACAGCGAAGGGCGCCGCGGCAAACGTGAGACCAACACCATGCCGCAGTGGGCCGGTTCATGCTGGTACTACCTCAGGTTCATCGACCCTAAAAACGACAGTGAGATCTTCGACAAGGCAAAGGAAAAATACTGGATGCCGGTTGATCTTTATATAGGAGGTGCCGAGCATGCCGTGCTGCACCTCCTCTACGCCCGCTTCTGGCACAAGGTACTCTTCGATCTTGGCATCGTCTCAACCGACGAGCCCTTCATGAAGCTCTTCAACCAGGGCATGATACTGGCCTTTGCCTATGAGACCGCGACAGGCGCCAAGGTGTCATCGGACCAGGTCATAGAAAAGGATGGTAGCTTCTTCATCAACGAAACAGGCGAAGAGGTCAGGCAGATCGTCGCCAAGATGTCAAAGAGCCTCAAGAATGTCATCAATCCAGATGATGTCGTGAAGAACTACGGTGCTGACACACTCCGTCTCTTCGAGATGTTCCTCGGTCCGCTTGAGGCTACGAAACCCTGGGATGAGAAAGGCATCAAGGGTCCCCATAATTTCCTGGCAAGAGCTTATCGCCTGATAGCAAACAGCGAAAATATCACTGAAGGCGAAGAGGATCCCGAGGTTCTCAGGGTGCTCCACAAGACTATAAAAAAGGTTACTGACGATATTGATAACCTGCGTTTCAACACGGCCATCTCGGCCATGATGATCTTCCTCAATACAGCCCTGAAAAAGGAGAAGATCACCCGTGACACGGCCTCCGTTTTTATTAAACTTCTATCACCCTTTGCCCCACATCTTGGTGAGGAGCTGTGGGAACTGACCGGCCACCACAGCACCGTTGCATACGAGCCCTGGCCTGTGGCCGGGGAGAAGTACCTCACTGAGGAAACCTTCGAGTGCCCCGTGTCAGTCAACGGCAAGATGAGGTTCAAGATTGAGCTGCCCGTTAACCTGCCTCAGGATGAGGTAAGGGAGATAGTCCTTGCTGATGAGCGGGCCCGGAAATGGATCGGCACCGCCACCCCGAAAATAATAATAGTCCCTAACCGCATTGTAAATATAGTTGTATGAGATTCCCGGTCACCGGACTCGCCTTCCTGGCGGTTTTAATGATTACTGTATCATACTGCACAACACCCTCCACGGCAGAACCCAAATCAGCCCTGGTTGCAGATGCAGAATCCGCCGCAGGAAACCCTGAAGCAGGCACCTCTGCCTCAGACAGCTCTGGCGCCTACCTGTCATCAGTGACAGACAGTACAGCGTCTGCCCCTGAAGAGTCAGGCGGTTCAGGAACTCTCTTCGGCATACCCCTGGATTCATACAATATTGTCACAGGTAAGGTTAAGCGGAATCAGTTCATCTCCTCCATCCTCTCGTCACAGGGTGTGGAATGGAATGATATTGAGCAGCTTCTCCGGGAGAACAGGGAGACCTTTGATCCCCGGAGAGTGCGTACCGGAAGCACCTGGTCGGCACTGCTGACAAAAGACACCCTCGGCAGGGCAGCTTATTTCATATACCAGCATGACCAGAAGGTATCATACCTCTTCTCACTGAAGGATACGCTGGCCATCTACAGGTATGACGCTGAGATAAAGCGAATGTTGAGGTACTCCTCCGGCACGATCAACACATCACTCTGGGACGCGGCCATGGAGAATAGCCTCAATCCCAACATCTCAGCCGAGCTGTCGGAGATCTATGCATGGACCATCGACTTCTTCGGACTGCAGAAGGGAGACAGGTTCAAGGTGATCTATGAGGAGGAATTCATCGGGGAGGAGTCGGTGGGCATCAGGAGGGTTCATGCCGCTCTCTTCGAGCATGCCGGCAATCCCATCTATGCCATCCCCTTTATCCAGGACAGCACCATGTCATTCTATGACACCACCGGCGCCAGCCTGAGGAAGGCTTTCCTTAAGGCACCGCTGCGTTATTCGCGTATCAGTTCCCGCTTTTCCGGCGGAAGGCTCCATCCGATCCTGAAGATCGTACGGCCTCATCACGGCATTGACTATACAGCCCCGATTGGCACTCCTGTTGTGGCCATAGGTGACGGCAGGGTCACCAGTACGGCTTATGAGGGAGGTGCAGGAAGGATGGTGCGCATAACACACAACAGCGTCTATTCCACCGCTTATCTCCACCTGTCGCGCTACGGTCCGGGCATAGCTCCCGGAGTATATGTCAAACAGGGGCAGGTGATAGGTTATGTCGGCAGCTCAGGTCTCTCGACGGGGCCGCATCTCGACTTCCGGTTCTACCGCAATGGTTCTGCCATCGATCCTCTCAGGGTTGAGGCGCCGCCTGTGAACCCGGTCGCGCCTGAGGCTCTGGAGGAGTTCAGAAGGGTAGCGGAGGGATATATTAACCTGTTTGCGACAATAGACTACTGATTATATCTAAGATCGTCTGCACCGAATGAGTTGCGGGAAGCGCAAGTCATTTACAATTCTTTATCCCCTACAGGGAATGGGTTCGTGGAATGCCATCATTCTACCATACTGAATGGCCTAC
>CAZHTG010000077.1:0-5529 GCA_964535795.1 uncultured Rikenella sp. | reverse complement strand
ATTGTCAGTCCTATACCCCGTAGGGGTTAGAGTATTGTAGAACCATGACGCTATAACAAATTGATTCCTCCTGGGGGATCAACAATTACCCGGCCCCGGTTAAAAAATTATTTGATATTTTTATAGTGTTCGTAGCGTTCCAGAATATCCGCCACATAGGCATTAACCGCCACACCCTGCTTCAGCCTGCCGTTCCGCACCACAGGATCACCGTAGAAGACGGGATCCGACTTGCGCTCAAGAAACAGAGAGACGTTGTTCTCCCACTTGCCCGGATTGAGCCCGTTCTTCTCGGCCAGCTTCATGGCATCAAGCACATGCCCGTGACCGGCATTATATGAGGCAAGGATGAACTTGATCCTCTCATCCGGGTCAGAAACCCTGTCAATAAAGAGCCTGTCAAGCATCCTGATGTAACTGATGCCGGCATGAATATTATTGTCAACTGACCTGGTCACGTCAAGCCCGAAGTGCTTTCCGGTCGATGGCATTACCTGCATCAGTCCGTACGCTCCTACCGGGGATGTCACCGACGGATTGAACCTCGACTCCTGGTAGATGAGGGCTGCAACAAGTCGCCAGTCCCATCCAATGCTGTCACTGTAATTCCTGATGATCTCGTCAAACGGAGATACCTTGCCGGTGTAGGTGGCAAAATATTCCGATGCGGCCATGGTCGCCGGGCGTGCCCCGCTGAAGTATTTTCTCTCCAGCCTCGCATACTCGCGCGTGGTCTTGAAACCTGTTATCCAGCTGTTAAGCTCATCGAGCAGCGCATTGGTTCCATCCTTGCGCACGCTCCATGCTATGTTCTGCGGGAAACTGACCGGGGTTGACAGATCCAGATCCGGGAAGAGTGACCCGATGATGTTCGACATATAGTCGTCACAAACGGTGTACTCTATCTCACCACGTGCTACCTGGCGGGCGAGTTCCTCGGCGTCATACGGTACCTCTATTACTCCTATATCAATGCCTGACTCACGCTCGAGGCTGTAGAGCCGCTGGGCATATGATGATCCTTTCTGTACGTATACAGTCCTGCCTTCGAGATCAAGCTGGTTCCTGACCAGTTTGCTCTCTGCTGCATCTGCAGTCATCCTTCCCCATCCGTTGGGCTTGCGCTGCACCAGCACCTCAGTAGCCTGCATGATAGGCTCGGTGAAACGCATCATCTCTTTCCGGTCAGCGCTTATTGATAACCCGATGGCTACCAGGTCGGCATCACCCGTACTGAGATACTCAAGGGCCTCATCAATATCATTACTCGTAATGATCTCAAGTTCAAGCTCTAAATGATCAGCAAAATTTTTGAGTAATTCGAAATGAAACCCCATCGGCTCTCCCTTGTAGATGAAGTAGCTCGTCTGGTTAATGTTCGTGACCGCGGTAATCTTTCCGTCGGCGAGGATTGCATCAAGATCACGAGGCGGCGCAGGAACAGTGTAACCCATCCTGTTCTCCTTCTCGCAGGAGACGACTGACAGTACAATAATAAACAAGAACGAAATAAACTTCCTCAATATAAAACAAATTAGTCCGACAATCTAACAATCCTCTACCGGATATGTTCGCGCTGCAAAGATACTAATTTTTTTTTAATCGTAGAAAGTCCAGGCCAGTCCGTACCGTATCATCCTGATATTCAGCGGATAATTGGGCACCAGGAAGTACTCGTAACCCATCAGTCCGTAGTTCAGATGATCGCCCATAATAAAGATTCTCGTCCTTTTTACCTTCAGATTCACGAAAGCGTTGATATACGGATAGTTACCAATTTGGGATTCTGACTGGTTAAAATATCTGCCCGTGGCCGGCATATAATTCATGGCGTAATACGGAGTGTGGATCATGGCCTCGGCTCCGAGCTGGAAGTCGAGCTCACCCGCAGTAGCTCTGAACTTGAAGAGATGGCTGAAGAAAAATGCGCTTCGGGCGGTAATCAGGGGAAGACTCAGGACGTTGGAGTTGGTGCTCTGCTGAAGGAGAACCGTATTATCAAGATGTAACTTCCATAATATAAATTCTTTACGCAGCTTCAGCGAGAGTATTGACAACCCGCCCTCATGCTGTGCCGGCAAGGCATCACTACCCATATAGGTAAAATTATCAACAATGGCATAGTTGAATCTTAGATTTAGGTTGAGATCGGGCCAGTCGAGAGATGAACCTGCAGTGAATCTGATCTCCCTCTTGTGATCAAGCTGCCAGGAGAAGTTGTTCGAGCCCCATGAGTAATACCAGTATGATGGCGTATAGCTTGCAAATGAGCCTGTTGCATCCCATGTGATCATCCCGATCCTTGAACTGGAGAACTCTTTGTAGATACGACCGTCCACAATGAAATCTCCGGCCCTGTAACCCTGGAACCAGAGGTCGCCGGAGGCTGTCCACCCGAATTTGGAGCCGATATTGTTGAAAACTTTTCCTGTCAGAACCAGTGAATTCATGCTCCTTTTTACCGTGTCCTGCCTGGTGAGGGTGTCACCGGGAACCACCTGACCGAAGCTGCGAATCTCACTCCTCACCCCTGCCCCGGCACCTATCCTGAATCGTCCCGTGCTTCCTGCAGCAAAATCGACCCTTATGGTGTTTGAAAGCAGTCCCTGTGACAGTGAATCCTCAGTCACGTTCCTGTCAATCAGGACCGTGTCATACAGGGCAGACAGGGGATAGCTGTCGAGGTACCTGCGCCTGTTCCATTCATATGATCCTGCGTATGTAAACGTTACAGGTCCGGTCTTGAGTACCTCTCCCGTGACTGTATCACGCTTCCCTCCCGGAGAGTAACGCTGAACAAGCAGGATGTAACGGTTCTTGAGATGGTTCTGGGCGTTGTTGAGATCGCTCAGAACAAAGGGAAGGTTTTCCGGGGTGTAGCTGCTGAGGTCATCCTTGCTGACGATGCCGCCATTCTCCCATGACTCATGGTTGTTGATGCCGGCTGAAAAGTATGATGTGTAGGCATTACCGTTGTATGAGCTGTGCAAAAGGAAGTTCTTGTCAACCGCCTTCTGGAAGTTGTATTGCCCGATGCTGTATACAATATCATAAATGAACCCGAAGTTCAGGAACCTGTTGACGTTCTGCGAGTGCCGGATCCTGAATGTCTGCTCCGACTTGCTGCGCGCACCGGCATTGCTCCACTTCATCTCCGTGAACGGGACGTGCGTATTCACGAAGAGGGTCTTTGCAGGGGTGTGCATGAAAGGCATGTAATGGGCATATAGGAACCTGTCAGGTCTCCATTCGCGGTCAAAGAAGTCTATCTGGTACAGCGGGAGCCCGTAGTTACCGGTATAGGCATTGAAATCAGAAAGCCTGTCAGTGATCCGGTACCTGTGAAAAAGCGAGAAGGCGGTGTCAAGGTCAAGCTGTATCTCGGTAGTATAATCTGCCGAGAGGGTCCACTGCCGGGAGCCTTTTGTAAAGGTGGTGTCAGTCTCACGGGAAGACATTCTTTGCTGCTGCATCCTCATCGCGGTGATGATGCTGTCGGGGGGGGCCCCTGGCACCGACTCCCGGGCCCCCGAGGGCTGACCGACAGGAGCGCCTCTACTCAAAACCAGGGTGTCAGGCTCCGCCGGATTACCGGGCTCCTGGGCTGAAAGGGAGAGGGGCACGATCAGAAGGATTATATATGCCAGCCATATGCGCATCACCGGCAAATTTACTTAAAAAGTGATACCGGAAGATGCTATTTTAAAAAGAGCCGCCCCGACACAATGTCGGGACGGCCCCATGAACAACAACCATATAATGGCAAAAAACAAAATCAGTCTACATTGTCATTCAGATACGCATTGTTCTCACGAATGACCGGCTGGTTATCCTCATCGAGGCTCAGGGTGAACTTCGACACCTTGCTGCCTGCAGCCTTGCTGGCATTATGAATAGCGATCTTCTTCCGGACATATGCCGGCACCTCCTCAAAATCCTCCAGGTTGTCACTCATCGACTGTGTGGATAGCCCCTCGTTCTTGATTAGGTTCTGCATATGCTTGAGCTTGCGCAGTGTGCCCTCGTTCTTGTCAGCCGGAGGCGGTGACGGGCGGGCAGGAGCAGGAGAGATGTTTATGTCTCCGTCAATCTCAAAGTCGATCACTCCCTGGTTGATGCCTGTTGAGCGGGGTGGAACACCGCGGTCAGTGGTACGCGACGGGCGGACAACATACTGCCCGTCACCCTCGGCAGTGCCTTCGGTGAGAGAGGGCTGCTGCGGCGCACCCAGGCTGACAACCTCCCTGCGCGCGTTTGGCTTGTAACCGTCAAGGTCGGCACTTGCCTCGAAACCGGTAGCAACAACGGTGACACTGATGGAATCACCCAGCGCCTCCTCGGTCGACAGGCCCCTGATGATAAGAGCGTCATCCGAGATGGCCTCATAGACATAGTCAGTGAGCTCACCCAGTTCATCCATAGTGATCTCGTTGGCACCGGTGCCCGACTTGATATTGAGCAGGATGCTGCGGGCGCCGGTGATGTCATTGGAGCTGAGCAGCGGTGATGTCAGGGCAGCCTCAATGGCCCTGGTGGCACGATCTTCACCGGAAGCCATGCCTATACCCATGAGTGCCACACCTGAGTCTCTCATCACAGTGTCAACATCGGCGAAGTCAACGTTGATGTAACCGGTGCAGGTGATGATCTCCGCAATGCCCTTGACGGCATTGGCAAGCACATCATCGGCACGGGCAAAGGCGGCCGAGACACCCTCGTCGCCATAGATCTCCCTCAAACGCTCATTGTTGATGACTATGAGAGAATCGACCTTGTTCTTCAGTTCATTTATTCCGCTGATAGCAAGCTTGATGCGTTGATTCAGCTCAGACCTGAACGGTATTGTCACAACAGCAACGGTAAGATAACCGGCCTCCCTGCACGCCTGTGCTATCACGGGAGCGGCGCCGGTACCGGTGCCACCGCCCATGCCAGCGGTGATGAAGACCATCTTGGTGTTCCCTGACAGTGCATTCATGACATCCTCGATGTTCTCGATGGCTGAGGCACGGCCTCGCTCCGGCTGACTGCCGGCACCGAGACCCTCGGTGGTGACCTCTCCTATCTGTACCCTGACAGGCACCGGGCTGTGCATGAGAGCCTGCTGGTCAGTGTTGCAGACAACAAAATTCACATCCTTGATGCCCTTGCGGAACATGTGGTTGACGGCATTGCTGCCGCCCCCCCCGATGCCCAGCACCTTTATTATTGATGACCGCTCTACCGGCAGGTCAAAATTCATCAGATCTTCTGACATGAGTTCAGCTTTTTAGTTTGAGGAATTATCATCGATCTTCTCATCAGTGGCTTCAATGATACCTTTCCAGAGTCTTCCTATCTTATCCATAAACATACCTCCGGGGCCTCTGTGATTATCATCTGCCCCCTGCGATTCTTCCACCGCCATCTCCGTTTCCCTTACCGGCTCCTTCACTGCCTGAGGCTGGGACGGAGGTGTAATCCTGCCTGCCGGCTCCGGCTTGCGCTCACTGATGTTCAACACAACCCTGTTCTCATCAATGTATTCCA
>CAZHTG010000076.1:0-5692 GCA_964535795.1 uncultured Rikenella sp. | reverse complement strand
TCCAGCAGTCTGTTGTAGAGATTCATAAGGGAGGTGTTCTTCTGTATCGGCGGGGAGAGATTCTTCAGCCTGGTACAGAAATAAAGCAGCAGATCGACCTCCGTCTGTTTCTTCTGTGAATACCTGATGTACTTCCTGGTGTTCTTCAGGATCTTTCGGACACTCTTCCTGATAAAGTAATAGCTCGTCCTGTTTATCTGATCAAACTCCTGATCCAGCTCCTTCTTCACGTTCTGAATGTATGCCAGTTCGTCGGATGATTCGAACAGCAGGTAAGTCAGGAGTTCCTTGTTCTCCTTTTTGAATCTTGCCAGGCGAAGGCACAGGTCGCGCAGCTCCTTCGGGGTGCGGTAGGTTAATTCCTGGCTTAGCTCTTTTGCCGTGACACTCTTCATTGACAGGACAGCTGATGCTGTCAGGCAAAGGTAATATTTCGTCAGGGTTATTCCAGCTGTCAGGATCAACAATGGGCCCTGCAGGAAGAGGCCTGGAAGTTAAAGATACCTGCTGACGATGTCACGGCGGGAGAAGGGGGCGAAGAGGAACCTGCGAATGACCTTACCGGTTGTGAGCCACGAGATCTTCGCACCGTTCTTCCGGTTGTCAATCATCTTCTGCACCAGGAACGGAGCGACAGCATCAGCCTCGTTGGCAAGAATGTTATATATCTTTATCAGCTGCCTGCTTTCCTCCGGATCCTTACGGACCTGTGTCATGGTCAGATCGGTGAGAACCATGCCGGGACTGATGGTTCCTACAATTACCGGACCTTTTTTCACCTCTGCTGCAAAGGCATCTGAGAAGTACCTGACGGCCCTCTTCGAGGTGCCGTACGGCGTGAGGCCCGTGATCCTCCGCCCGTCGCTTCCGAGACCTTCCAAATTGTAAATGGCTCCAAAACCCTGTGCAAGCATTCGGTTATAGGCAACATGGGTAGCCAGCATCAGTCCCTTAATGTTGGTGTCAATGATCCGGGTGAAAACCCCGGTTGGGAGCTCATGGAATGGGGTCTGGTCATAAGATGTGCCTGCATTGTTAACCCATATATCAACGCTGCCGAAGTTGTTAACAGCGCCCTCCCAGAGGCTGACCAGGTCAGCTTCGCAGGTGACGTCTGATTTGAAGGCGGCATATCTCTCTCTGTCAAAATGTCCCTCGAGTGCCTGCAGTGAACTTTCAACAGTGTTTTCCGATGTTCCCGACCAGGCTACATTCCAACCTGAACCAAGGAAGGATCTGACAAGTGCGGCGCCGATGCCCCTGGTGCCGCCTGTTATCACTGCTGTTTTCATACCTGAAATATAGTTATCATGCTTCAGGCAAAACTACGATTATTGTTGCATATGCGCCCAACTTCCGGGAAAGGATTACCGGCAGGGTAGAAGCACGGTGAGACTGTGGGTCGTGTTCGCTGATTTTTTATATCTTTAGAGGACTGAACCTCCCGGAGAAGAATTCGGTTTTGTACGGATGAACGAGAGAAATATTTACAAGGATGTGCTTTTCGGCGTTGCGGTTGGTGATGCTCTTGGTGTGCCGGTGGAGTTCCGGTCGAGGGATGAGCTGCAGAAGGAACCTGTCACCGGCATGCGCGGCTACGGGACACATGGCCAGCCTCCCGGGACATGGTCTGACGACAGCTCGCTGACATTTTGCCTGGCCGAGGCACTGACGGAGGGGTTTGACCTCAACGTAATCGGGCAGAACTTTGTCAGGTGGCACCGCAAAGGCTACTGGAGCGCCCACGGGAAGATATTCGACATCGGAGGGATCACCTGGCGCGCACTGTCGCGCATACACTCGGGGGTGGCTCCGGAGATGGCGGGCGACGACGGCGACTGGTCGAACGGCAACGGGTCACTCATGAGGATACTGCCGCTGCTGTTTTATATTACCGGCAAACCGGCTGCGGAACGGTACCGCCTAACCCAACAGGTGTCAGCCCTGACCCACAGGCATGTACGGTCGGTAATATCCTGTTTCATATGCCTCGAGTTTGCAGGGTATATCATATCAGGCATGGATAAGAACGAAGCCTACACAACACTGCGCAGGGCTACACCCGGGCTGCTCGAGTCGTTCGGTGTCAGCCACGAAGAGATAAGACATTTCGACCGCATTCTGAGGAAGAACATATTCAGCCTGCCTCCGGAGGAGATAGCCAGCGACGGCTATGTGGTGCATACTCTTGAAGCCGCCCTGTGGTGCGTCATGAAGACAGGCAGTTATAAGAAGGCTGTCCTTAAGGCAGTGAACCTGGGCCGCGACACTGACACCACCGCTGCCGTCACCGGAGGTCTGGCAGGTCTGCTGTACGGCTATGAGTCGATCCCGGAGGAATGGATTAGTATCATTGCCCGCCGAAAGGAAATTGAGAAGCTGGCCGAAAGGCTGGAGCTCAGTCTTTGACCCAAACGAAGTCTGCAGCAGAAACCAGTGCATGCTCCCGCAGCCTGCAGCAGGAAAAAATAACCAGAGAATAATCCAATTGTTTGACAGCTGTTGTCAAGGTTGTGAATATTAAAACCGGATCTGTTAATACTTTTAATATTTTCACAAATATCATACAGCACAAACTGCTAGATTTGCCGCATGGTCATTGTTGCTTTGTCCGATACACACGGCAATCATCATTCGGTTGATGTTCCTCCGGGTGATATTATCATTCACTGCGGGGATATTACGCTCAAAAGCAACCTGGCTGAAGTCACAGACTTCATCCTGTGGTTCGCCGGCCTGAATTTTCAGTATAAAATCCTTGTTGCAGGAAATCATGACAGGTTTATCCGGAAAAAGAAACCGGAATTCCTTGAACTAATCAAAAGCCATAATATTAATTACCTGGAGAATTCATTGATCCGGATCAATGGATTTTCAATTTTTGGTTCGCCATTCTCTCTGAATTACGGGGGCCTGGGTGCTTTTACATATTTTGATACACCTGAAGCTGAACGCATCTGGAGTATGATCCCGGAAAATATTAATATCCTTGTTACCCATGCCCCTCCAAAAGGGCTCAGGGACTTTTCCAAAACATTCAATAAAAATGCCGGATGCCAGGTGCTGAGGGAGAGGGTTTTGTCAATCAAGCCCCGGTACCACATCTTTGGTCATATCCACGAATCATATGGCGTCGAATCTCACGGCGACTCTCTGTTTATAAATGCTTCATTATCAAACGGATCAGGGGAGATTATTAACAAACCTGTGGTGCTCGAGCTATAAGCTGGCAGGATTCGAAGGCATTGCTAATGTGGTACCGGAAAGATATTTTATCGCGCACCTTTACTATTACCCGTTCACCGGGCGTGGTACCGCTTCAGCAACAGTCGGCTGAGTGCACCCATGCTACTGCAGGCAAGGGTGACGATCACGCTTCCGAGGTACGGCAATACTCCTTCCAGAGAGAGAAGCTCCGACAGGCTCAGGGCGCTGGTCTTTGTCAGCAGAAGAAGGGCAATGCCGGCAACCAGGTGCATTTCCATAATCAAAGCTAACCCATAATTTGCTGCGGAAGAAATTATTTTATTCCTCAATGAATTTCCTGAACTGAAAATTTATTTAATATTGGAAGCTGATCGTAATTCTAGTCGGAATATTCCAAGGGGGCCTAAATGAAAGAGACAAATCACATCGGATTTGACAATGAGAAATATCTCAGGGAGCAGACTGCCGCTATCCTGGAGAGAGTTGGCCGTTTCAACAACAAACTGTACCTGGAGTTCGGAGGCAAGCTGCTTTTCGATTTTCATGCGGCAAGGGTTTTACCGGGGTTCGACCCCAATGTCAAGATGCGCCTCCTGCAGATGCTCAAGGACAAGATCGATGTCATCCTCTGCATCCATGCCGGGGATATTGAGAGGAAGAAGGTCAGGGCCGATTTCGGCATAACCTATGATGCAGATACGCTGAAGACGATAGATGACTTCAGGGAGTGGGGAATAGAGGTGACAGCCGTTGTCATCACCCGCTACAGGAACCAGTCGCCCGCGAAGGCCTTCAAGAACAAGCTGGAGCACAGGGGGGTGAAAGTCTACCTGCATTATCCCACGAAAGGCTATCCCACCGATGTTGACCTGATCGTGAGCGATGAGGGATACGGGGCCAACGCATATATCAAGACTACCAACCCGATAGTGATTGTGACCGGCCCGGGTCCGGGGAGCGGCAAGCTGGCGACCTGCCTATGCAACCTCTATCATGAATACCGGAGAGGTGTCAAGGCCGGGTATGCCAAGTTCGAGACTTTCCCGATATGGGATCTGCCCATTGATCACAAGGTGAATATCGCCTATGAGGCCGCAACCGTCGACCTGAAGGATGAGGTGCTGATCGACGAGGATCATCTGAAGGCCTATGGCATAAGGATCGTCAATTACAATCGCGATATAGAGGCGTTCCACCTGCTGAAGAGGATCCTTGAAAAGATAACAGGTGGTGAGTCGATGTACCAGTCGCCCACCGACATGGGTGTCAACCGCGCCAGTTCGGGCATAGTCAATGATGCGGTCATCCAGGAGGCAGCACACCAGGAGATTATCCGCCGTTACTTCAGGTGTGCCGTGGAGTATGCCCTCGGTCTGGTGGATCAGGAGACGCTTGACCAGGCAGTGATGGTGATGGGGAAGGTACATGCCAGGGGTGATGACCGCAGGGTGGTCCTCCCGGCAAGAAAGGCAGCAAAGGAGGCGGAGAAGAGCGGCAAGGGCAATGCCGGGTTCTTCTGCGGGGCAGCCATTGAGCTGCATGACGGGACGATCATTACGGGTAAAAACTCACCGCTGATGCATGCCGCGGCAAGCCTCGTGCTTAATGCCTCCAAACACCTGGCAGGACTGCCCGACAGCCTGCTGCTGCTGCCAAAGAACCTGATTGATTCTGTCACCTTCCTGAAGAAGGATATACTCAACGGTAAAGAGGTGAGCCTTGATGTGGAAGAGATGCTCATACTTCTGGGTATCAGTGCATTGTCAAATCCTGCGGCGCAGGCGGCGCTGGAGAAGCTGAAGCAGCTTCGCGACTGCGAGGTGCATCTCACTCACATACCCACTCCGGGTGATGAGGCCGGACTGCGAAAACTGAACGTCAACCTGACGTGCGACCCTGAGTACTCCAGTAAAAGCTTATTTGTAAGCTAAAGAGCTCAACAGTCGGCAGTCGATTCAGGGAATAGGCAGCAGGCCACCTTCGCCACCTCTTTCGCAAAGCTTCAGAGGTCTTTGAAGGCTTCGGCGGCTAAAAGCAATAGGCAGTAGGCAGTAGTGGTTGATAAAGAAGGGTTTGTGCCAAGGGATTAATGGGTTGATTGCACCTTGATAATTCTGCCGACGGAGAGTTGTTTTTGATTTAGTTTTACCCGGTAGAGGTAGAGGCCTTCCCTGGTGTCAGACAGGTCGATGCGGAAGGTATGATCACCCGGTTCAATCACTCTGTCGGCAATTGTTTTAATTACACGTCCTGTGACGTCATAGAGGAGGATCTCACACCTGCCCCCTGCGCCAGCGGTGACCCGGATAAAGCCCAGGTCTGTGACGGGATTAGGATAAAAGGTGACTGTCTGTGAGATCATGATGTCACCTATAGCTGTCAGTCCGGTCTCAAAGCACCCCAGGTCGGGCGCCGTGCCGGCGTAAGGGAGACCCACATTCACTCCTGCATTGATCAGGTCACTTCCCGCGGTGAGGTGCATGTA
>CAZHTG010000075.1:0-6303 GCA_964535795.1 uncultured Rikenella sp. | reverse complement strand
GTAGGCCATGAAGTATTGTAGCTTTGGCATATCCCCGGAAAACTATTGGCCGTAGGCCATATAGTATTGTAGATCAATTGATTTCTAATAATTATACCTCAATGAGGATTAACCAGGGATTCCGCTAATCGTACAGAAGATATATCGCACGTCTCTCCCTGAACTGATCAAGCCCCTCCTTCCATGTAGCCCTGATCTCATCCACGGTCATACCCTGCATGATCTGCTCGCGAAGCGTGTTGCTGCCCGCCAGGGTGTCAAAATACCCTGTGAAGAAGCTCTCCTTCTCAGGCCAGGCATTGTACGCATCGATGATCCACCCGAGGTTCATTTCCGGTTTGGGTACCAGTCCGTCTGCCAGGGCATTGCGCAGGTCAATTCCGTAGCAGAGCTGCCCGTTATACTTTGGATTTGACGCGCCGAAGGTGGGCTGCGGCGTGAAGCTGAAGCCGGTGTCAGTCATCTCCGGCGCCCCAAGCACCTGGAACGGAAACTCCGTCCCCCTGCCGCACGAGAGCACCGTACCCTCGGCATAACATAACGACGGATAGAGATAGATTGAATTCATGTTGGGGAGGTTGGGCGACGGTATCACCGGTAGCTCGTACATAGTAGCATGGGTATAGTTTTCGCACTTTATCACGGTCAGATCGCACTTTATGCCTCCTGCAAGCCACCCCTCGCCGTTGACCATGCCGGCATACTCACCGAGGGTCATGCCGTGCACCACGGGAATTGGATGGATCCCGACAAAAGAGCGGTAAGCTGATGTGTCAAGTATGGGACCGTCAACATAATAACCGTTGGGGTTGGGACGGTCCATGACAATGTACTGCTTCCCGTTCTCGGCACAGGCTTCCATGACATAGCACATGGTGGTCAGGAATGTGTAGAAGCGTGTCCCTACATCCTGTATGTCAAAAATGACAATATCTATGCCTTCCAGGTCTTCCGGAGCAGGCTTTTTCTTGTTCCCGTAGAGGCTTACCACATTGATGCCCGTGACGGGGTCAGCACCCGAGGTTATCACCGCGCCTGCATCGGCCAGGTCCCTGAATCCGTGCTCGGGCGCGAAGATCACTTTTATGTCAGCACCGAGCGACAGCAGGGTGTCCACCAGGTGGGTGCCTCCAACCATCGAGGTCTGGTTTGCTACAATGGCAACGGTCTTGCCGTTAATCAGCGGAAGGTACTCGCTGATGCGCTCAGCACCGGTGAGGAGCTTGTTGTCATTTTTGTCAGCTGAACAGGCCGTGAAGGCCGCCACTGAAAGAAAGGTCAGAATGATAAGGTTCTTCATTACAGGTTCGTTTTGCGTAAAGATAAAAAAGCCCGGTACAACTGCAAAGGAATTTCAACGGCCACATACCCCCCTCTAATCTTAACTCTAAACTCTTAATTCTTAAATCTTAATTCTTATTTTTGCCCCGATGTCCACCGGAACCTTCATAGCCCGCCGCCTGATAAAGGAACGCAGCCAGGGCACCGCCTTCTCACGCCCCATAAACGTGATCGCCATAATAGGCATCTCCCTCGGTCTGGCTGTGATGATCCTCGCCGTGTCCATCCTCACGGGCTTCAAGCAGCAGATACGAGATAAGGTGGCAGGATTCGGGGCACACATCCAGGTGGTGAACTTCGACGCCAATATTTCTTACGAGACTGTACCCGTCAGCGCCACCCAGCCTTTCATTGAGAAACTGAACAAACATCAGGGCATCAAGAACATACAGGTCTTCGCCACCAAAGCAGGCATCATCAAGACCGATGACAATATCCAGGGGGTGGTACTGAAGGGTATAGGCAGTGACTACGACTGGAGCTTCTTCAGATCGAACATGGTCGAAGGGGATGTTGTGACTGTAAATGATACCGCCCGGACCGATAACGTTGTCATATCAAAGAAGGTGGCTGACATGCTCGGACTGAAGCTGGGCGACGACTTCTCGATGTTCTTCGTTCAGGACCCGCCCCGCATGCGCAAGTTCACAATCGAAGGGATCTATGAGACCAGCCTTGAGGAGTTTGATAAGACCTACCTGTTCTGCGACATCGGCCACATAAGAAGCCTGAACGGCTGGAACGAAGACCAGGTGAGCGGGTTTGAGATCTTCATCAACGACTTCGATAACCTTGATCTGATGACGGATGTCGTTCGCGATGCCATCGGATACCGCGTGGCCGAGGAGGAGGAACAACTTAAGGTTACCAACATCAGGGGCAGATATCCGCAGATATTCGACTGGCTTGGATTCCAGGACACGAATGTGATAATAATCCTGATACTCATGATACTTGTTGCAGGATTCAACATGATATCCGGACTGCTCATCCTGATCCTCGAAAAGACAAATATGATCGGAGTTCTGAAAGCCCTCGGCGCAGGGAACAAGATCATCCGCAACGTGTTCCTCTACCAGGCGGCATGGCTCACAGCCAAGGGGCTGTTCTGGGGCAACATCATCGGCCTGGGACTGGCTTTTCTGCAACTGAAGACAGAATTCATTTCCCTTGACCCCTCCTCATACTATCTGAAGAGCGTTCCGGTCAACCTTGACCCCCTACATATCATACTCCTTAATGCCGGAACGATGATAGCCATCATTCTGATGCTTCTGATACCCTCACAGCTCATTGCCCGCATCACACCTGTCAAGGCGATCAGATACGACTGATCTTCTGAACCTTACAAGCTTAATATTATTAACATCATGGCGTTTTAATGCAAATGTCATTATTATCGGGCCACATTTATTTTATAAACCGCCGCGCAGCAATTTCAAAATAATTTTAAGCCTTCTGCATTAAAACAGGCTAGCGGTTAAAGTTGCGCAAACTTTCTTTATTCGGGCACTTCCATATCTCGGGGCTTCTGCTTAAATTGCAGTGACAATGTGCTGCCCCATGATCAGAATTGAACCGAGGAAAAATTACGAGAAGACCAGAGAGGAGATCGGTTATGTCAGCCGCAGTGAGGCGACGCTTAATGATTATAAGCGGATAGGGTTCAAGTCGGGTCTGGAGGTTCATCAGCAGCTTAAGACGAAGAGCAAGCTCTTCTGCCGTTGTCCTGCCGGGATCTACCATGGCCACGACGAATATGATGCGGAGGTAATCCGCCACATGAGGCCTACACTCAGTGAGATGGGCATCTATGACGGCACGGCCCTGATGGAGTTCAGAACACGCAAGGAGATCACCTACCGACTGAACAACCAGACAGCTTGCACGTATGAGGTTGACGACACTCCTCCCTTCCCGATTGATCACGAGGCGCTGGAGATTGCCATCAGCATCGCCCTTGCTGCCAGGATGAACATCGTGGGCGAAGTGCATATAACCAGGAAACAGTACCTCGACGGCAGCATCCCGACGGGATTCCAGCGCTCTGCCATCATCAGCGTGGAGGGCGAGCTGCAACTGAAAAACAAGAAGGTGCGTCTTATACAGCTGAGCCTCGAGGAGGACTCGTGCCGCGAGGTCTCCGATATAGGTCATAAACGAATCTACAAAACAGACAGGCTGGGCATGCCACTGATAGAGACGGTCACCTACCCCGACTGCCTTACCCCTGATGAGCTGGCCGAAGCTGCTGAATACATACGTTTCCTCAACAGGAGCACAGGGAAGGTGCGAACCGGTATTGGCGCGGCCCGCGAGGATGTGAACGTAAGCTGCGAAGGGGGAAACAGGGTGGAGATGAAAGGGGTGGCACACATAAAGTGGATACCGGAGCTGTCTCATAACGAGGCGTTCAGGCAGTATGCCCTGCTTAACATCCGCAGTAAGCTGCAGAAACTGATCACCGATCCGGAGGGCTGGGCACTGAAGACCAGGGAGATCACAGAGGCGGATATGCAGTTCCATTTTGCACCGGTGCGGGCAGCGCTCGACCGCGGTGAGAAGGTGATGGCCCTTAACCTCCCGGGCTGCAGGGGCATCCTCTCACACTTTACCCAGCCTGAACATATCTTTGCTGACGAGCTGAGCGACAGGCTGAAGGTGATAGCCTGCATCGAGAAGCCCAACATGATCCACTCGGAGGAGATCGGAGAAAAAAATTTCAATAACCTCTTCCCGGAGGTGGCCATATGGCTCACAGCAGGGCCTGACGACGCACAGATGATATTGTGGGGACCGGATGAGGATATACCCACTGCCCTTGAGACCGTGGAGGAGCGTATCCGCCTGGCCCTTGAGGGTGTCCCCAATGAGACACGCAAGACCTTTGAAGACGGCACTACTATGTTCGAGAGGGTGCTCCCCGGCCGCGACCGCATGTACCCTGACACCGACTCACAACCGATTCCCGTTACAACGGAGATGCTTGAAAGGCTGGGCAGGGACCTGCCGGTGGATGTAGCGCACCGCTTCCGGCAGATGAAGGACTGGGGCATACCCGCAGATGCATGGCACTACCTCCTGAGTAAGAACCTTGTGGCGCTGACAGAGAGAATCGGCAACGACTTCGGATTCAGTCACCGCGAGGTGGGAGTTCTGATAGGGCATCGTTTCCGCAATCTTGAGGGACGAGGCAGAGTGACATGCGGATTTAGTTACGAGAGACTGTATGACCTTTTCGCCTTCCTTAAAGAAGAGGAGCTGCTGCCACCGGTGGCACGACTGATGCTTCCGGGTGTAGTCGCAACCAGAGAGCCTGATTTTAAAAAGATCCTTTCTGAAACCGGCCATGTCCCGGCAACACTGACTGAGATAAAGTCCGAAGTGAAAGAACTTGCAAAGAGATTTGAAGAGATCTGCTTCAACGGCAACAGTGAGACATCGGTCGACTGGATAATGGGACAGCTGCACACGAAGGCCATCGGTAAGCACAGGCTGTCTGATGTCAGGAAAGAGGTGTCAGAAATTCTGGAGGTAAAATAAAGACGGCTATGGAGGTAAGAAAAGAGGTGTCGCAAATTCCGGAGGTTAACCAGAGATGGCTATGACGGAAGATTTTTTCCAGGGATATAAAGGCGAAGCGCTGACACTGCTGAAGAAGTACAACGTCAGGGTGTGGGGCCAGGCCGAGATTGACACAACCCGCGGACTCTTCCGTGGCACCGTCCTGCCGAGGTCGGAAAACAATGACGACCTCCACATAGTAATCAAGATTGAGAGCGGATATAATATAGGTATAGACGTCACTACCGTCACCCGGATGACTGAGACCGGCTACAAAAAAGCCAACTACAAGATACCCGAGAAGGAGTTCCCCTACTCTGACAACAAACCTACTGTAAAGCTCCTGGGTACGGGAGGCACCATTGCCTCGAGACTCGACTACCGCACCGGGGCTGTGATACCTGCCTTCTCGCCCGGCGAACTCTACGGCGCCGTGCCGGAGCTGGCAGATGTGTGCAACATACACACGGAAAAACTATTTGGCGTCTTCAGTGAGAACATGGGTCCTGACCAGTACATGACTCTTGCAAAAGCTATCGGAAAGGAGATTGCCGGGGGTATTGACGGGATTGTAATAGGCCATGGCACAGACACTCTGCATCACACCGCCGCCGCACTCTCATTCATGGTACAGAAGCCCCCGGTGCCGATCATCCTGGTGGGCTCGCAGCGTTCATCCGACAGGCCGTCGTCAGATGCCGCCCTGAACCTGATACACGCTGCCACGGCAGCAGGACACGGTGACATCGCTGAGGTGATGGTCTGTATGTTCGGCCCCACAAGCGATGAGTACGGGTTCCTCCACCGCGGCACCAGGGTGCGCAAGATGCACAGCTCCTACAGATCGACCTTCAGAACCATAGGCGACATACCGGTGGCCACCGTCAGGCGCGGGGAGGTGAAGCCGATGAAACCCGGTTACAACCCGCGGCGCAAAGACCGTGATGTCACCATAATGCCATATTTCAATGAGAATGTGACGATGATCTACTTTTATCCCCACATGAAGGTAGAGATGTTCCATTCGTTGATTGACATGGGGTATAAGGGCATAATAATAGTAGGTACAGGACTGGGACATGTCAACAGGGAGCTCTACCCGGCACTGGAGCGAGCACAGAAGGAGAATGTGGCGGTCTATATGACGCTGCAGACCATCTGGGGTTACGTGCATATGTTCGTCTATGAGACCGGCCGTGACATGATGGCCAAGGGGGTAATACCGCTGGGAAATATGTTGCCCGAAGTGGCCTGGGCCAAGCTGGGCTGGGCGCTGGGGCAGACAGATGACCTGGATGAGGTCAGAAAGATAATGCTGACGCCGGTAAATGATGAGATTACCGAGCGCGAGCCCTACAACGGCTACCTGGTCTACCAGGGTGGTGTACCGGAGGTAGA
>CAZHTG010000074.1:0-6490 GCA_964535795.1 uncultured Rikenella sp. | reverse complement strand
AAGTATTGTAGGCAGGTAATTGATATTCAATATTTAACCTAACAACGAAAGAATCATGTTAACACTTGACTGGATCGTGCTGGGGGCCTTTGTCCTCGCTCTGGTTGTATTTATTGTTCTCTCCATCCGCTCAAAGAGCAAGACATCAACCGACTATTTTCTTGCAGGGCGTGATGCCACGTGGATTGCAATCGGAGCCTCCATCTTTGCATCTAACATCGGCTCAGAACACCTTGTAGGGCTGGCCGGGGCAGGGGCGTCATCAGGGATGGCCATGGCACATTGGGAGATGCACGGCTGGCTCATCCTGCTGCTGGGCTGGCTGTTTGTCCCGTTCTATGCGCGCAGCGGGGTCTTCACGATGCCCGAGTTCCTCGAAAGGAGATACAATAAGGCATCCAGGTCGGTACTTTCCATTATATCACTGGTAAGCTATGTTCTCACCAAGGTAGCGGTCACTGTCTATGCAGGAGGGGTTGTCTTTAAGGATGTCTTCGGGATTGAATCGGTCTGGGGCATTGATTTCTTCTGGATCAGCGCCATCGGGCTGGTTGTAATAACTGGCATATACACTGCCCTTGGCGGTATGAAGGCTGTACTCTGGACCTCGGTGTTGCAGACCCCCATTCTTCTTCTCGGATCGATTGCGGTGCTCATCGCCGGGCTTATAAAAGTAGGCGGATGGGATGAAATGATGCATATCTGCCGTGCCGTTCCCGTAAATGAATTCGGCGATACCATGACCCAACTCATAAGGTCGCCCAAGGATGAGGTCTTTCCATGGACAGGAGTACTGCTGGGCTCTGCAATAATAGGATTCTGGTACTGGTGCACAGATCAGTTCATTGTACAGCGTGTGCTTTCAGGGCGCGACCAGACGCAGTCACGCCGTGGAGCCATCTTCGGGGGTTTCCTGAAACTGTCCCCCGTATTTATCTTCCTGATCCCCGGAATGATTGCCTATGCGCTCAATCAGCAGGGCGTGATACATCTTACAAGTTCCGACTCGGCATTTTCGACACTTGTAAAGGAACTGCTTCCCATGGGATTCAAAGGACTGGTAGTGGGCGGAATTCTTGCTGCACTGATGAGCTCACTTGCATCATTGTTTAACTCCTCAGCCACCCTGTTCACCATTGACTTTTACCAGAAGTACAAGCCGGATGCACCCGAGGCAGAGCTTGTCAGGGTGGGCCGGATAGCCACCGTTGTTGTGGTAATCCTGGGTATCCTCTGGATACCTGTAATGAGAAACATAGGAAAGGTGCTCTATGCATACCTGCAGGATGTCCAGTCACTGCTGGCACCCGGTATTGCAGCAGCGTTCCTTCTTGGCATACTTTCCAAGAAAGTGACCCCTGCCGCCGGCCTCACGGGCCTTCTGACAGGCTTCATCATCGGTATGGCCCGCCTGGCCTTTACCGTCTTCAAAGGCCATCTTGATCCTGACGGTTCGATATACCAGGTATTTGTTGGTACCAACTGGCTGCACTATGAGATCATCAACTTTGCCATCGTCATCGTCGCGATGATCATTGTGAGCTACTTCACTCCCAGGATTGATGAGAGGAAGATCGCCGGGCTTTACCTTGGGTCTGCCTCAGCCGAGCAAAAAGCGCTCACCCGTGCCAGCTGGAATATGTGGGATGTGATCGCCTCCGGGGTTATAATTGCTGTGATACTGGTATTCTATGCCTATTTTTGGAATTAACACGATTATGAACTTATCATATTTTCAACACTATGGATAAGACAAAGGTTGAACTGTGGTTTATCACTGGCAGCCAGCATTTGTACGGCGAGGAGACGCTCAGCCAGGTAGATGCCGATTCAAGGGCTATCGCGGCTGCGCTCGGCAAGTCTGCTTTTATACCCGTGAAAGTGGTTTTCAAACCGGTGCTGATTACTGCCGATGCCATTACTTCGATATGCCTTGAAGCCAACAATTCCCCTCTATGTGCCGGGCTTATAGCGTGGATGCATACCTTCTCCCCCGCAAAGATGTGGATTTCGGGGCTGAAGAGGCTGAACAAACCGATGCTCCACTTCCATACCCAGTTCAACAGAGACATACCGTGGTCTGAGATCGATATGGACTTCATGAACCTGAACCAGTCGGCGCACGGCGACCGTGAATTTGGGTTCATCTGTTCACGGCTCAGGCTTGAGTGCAAGGTTGTTGTGGGGCACTGGCAGGACCGGGAGGTTCTCAGGGCTATTGGTATCTGGTCACGTGCATCCATGGCGGCGCTCGATGCCCGCTCGCTTAAAGTTGCACGTTTCGGAGACAACATGAGAGATGTTGCTGTTACCGAAGGTAATAAGGTGTCTGCACAGCTCAAACTTGATTACCAGGTGCACGGTTTTGGCGTCGGCGACCTTACTGATGCCGTCAGCAAGGTGTCAGACAGGCAGATAAGTTCACTGGTAAAACAGTATGGAGATGAATACAAGGCACCGGCAAAGGTGCTTTCAGCTCCGGCCGTAAGAGAGGCCGCCCGTATAGAGGCCGGCATGCGAACTTTCCTGGAAAAGGGAAACTTCAGGGCATTCACCACCAATTTTGAAGACCTTCACGGGCTGGTTCAGCTGCCGGGTCTGGCTGTTCAGAGGCTTATGGCCGATGGTTACGGCTTCGGTGCCGAGGGCGACTGGAAGACAGCGGCCCTGGTACGCTCAATGAAGGTGATGGGAGAGGGGCTTAAGGGGGGCACCTCTTTCATGGAAGACTACACGTATCATCTCGATCCGAAGAATATGGCCGTCCTTGGTGCCCACATGCTCGAGGTTTGTCCTTCAATTGCCGCCGGCAAGCCGACGCTTGAGGTGCATCCTCTGGGTATTGGAGGAAAGGCAGATCCGGCCCGCCTGGTCTTCAAAGCCAGCCCGGGAAAGGCCGTTGCAGCCTCACTGGTTGAGATGGGTGACCGCTTCAGGCTGATCGTCAATACGATGAAGGTGGTTGATTGTCCTCCGATGCCGAAGCTCCCCGTCGCCCGCGTGTTATGGAAGCCCGAGCCGGATCTGAAGACTGCCGCCACGGCATGGATATATGCCGGCGGCGCTCATCATACTTCATTCAGCCAGGCTCTTTCCGCCGGGCACCTCGCCGACTTCGCCGCGATGACCGGAACGGAATTCATACTTATTGACGGCAAGTGCGACTTAGAGCAGTTCAGGAAGGAATTGAGATGGAATGACCTTTACTATCACCTGAATAACGGGATGATATAGATAAAATGAAAGGTATGCTGGAGATTTATTCAAAACATCAGAGATACTTCAATGCAGTAGACTGCATCATTTTCGGGTATGATATAGCCCGAAAGGAGATCAAACTCCTCCTGATAAAGAGGAGTTTTGAGCCTGCCCTCGGGCAGTGGTCGCTGGCAGGCGGTTTTGTACAGGAGGACGAGAGCCTCGATGATGCCGCCTGCCGGGTGCTCTGCAGCCTCACAGGTCTGTCTGACCTTTACATGGAGCAACTCTATACCTATGGCGAGACAGACCGTGACCCTGGTGCCAGGGTGATCTCGACAGCCTATTTTGCTCTTATTGGAATACATGAACTGGACCCTGAGATTCAGAGGATCAACGGAGCCCACTGGAGGTCATTGTCAAACCTTCCGGACCTGATCTTTGACCATCACAAGATGGTTGACAGGGCTCTTCGTGAACTGGTGAAGACAGTCGGGGTACGGCCTGTGGGTTTTGAGCTTCTTCCTGAGAAGTTCACCCTGGTGCAGCTTCAGAATCTTTATGAGGCTATCTATCAGAGGCCAATAGACAAGCGCAACTTCAGAAAAAAGATCCTCTCGATGAACCTTATTGAGAAACTTGAGGAGAAGGAGAGGGAGACATCAAAGAAGGGAGCCTGGTATTTCAGGTTCAATGAAGAGAAGTACAGGGAGCTGGCCAAAAACGGCTTCTTTTTCAATCTTGCCGTAAACTGAATTGGAATCTGCAACGGCAGGACCAACAACTAAAAGGAGACTATCATGCTTGAAAAGCTTAAGGAAGACGTCTTCAGGGCGAACCTCGACCTGGTAAGGCATGGCCTGGTCATAATGACCTTTGGCAATGTCAGCGGATTTGACAGGGTTGCCGGACTGATGGTTATCAAGCCATCGGGAGTGTCTTACAATGAAATGACGGTCAATGACATGGTGGTCACCGACCTCAGCGGCAGCGTCATTGAGGGGACTTTGAAGCCCTCTACCGACACCCCCACTCACCTTGCACTGTACAAAGCCTTTCCGGCGATAGGAGGTGTAGTACACACTCACTCTACTCATGCCACAGCGTGGGCACAGGCTGGCAGGGCGATACCCTGCCTCGGGACCACCCACGCTGACTATTTCCATGGACCCGTGCCGGTGACCAGGAGATTGACGGCGGAGGAGACCGAGACCGATTACGAGTACAATACAGGCCTTTTGATAGTTGAGGCGCTGGGTGGCATTGAGCCTCTTACCATGCCTTCAGCACTGGTCAATTCACATGCCCCTTTCACCTGGGGAGTAACCCCTGCACAGGCGGTTCATGTTGCCGTGATCCTTGAGGAGGTGGCACGCATGGCCGCCCTGACCGTCACCATCGGTCCTCCCAATGAGATTGACAGGCACCTGCTCGACAGGCATTACCTGCGCAAGCATGGCAGCGATGCCTATTACGGCCAGAAAAAACAGGATATCAGATAATAATAAAATGCATAAGTATTCAATCGGAGTAGATTTCGGCACCCTCTCGGGCAGAGCCGTGCTTGTTGATACCACCACCGGAGAGGAGGTGGCGGTAGCAGTACATGAGTATTCACACGGGGTATTGGATGAAACACTCCCTGACGGCACCCCTCTCGGTGTCGACTGGGCATTGCAGCACCCTCGCGATTACCTTGATGTTTTCAGCATAACAATTCCTGCCGTGATGAAAATGGTTTCGGTGACCCCTGAGCAGATAGCAGGTGTGGGAATTGACTTTACGGCATGTACCATGCTGCCGGTCATGGCTGACGGCACACCGCTGTGTTTCCTTGATGAATACAAGGGCAGGCCAAACGCATGGATCAAATTGTGGAAGCATCACGCTGCCCAGGATGAAGCCAACAGGCTGAATGCCATTGCGGAGCAAAGAGGAGAAAAGTTTCTGAAACGTTACGGAGGAAAAATCTCCTCAGAGTGGATGATACCCAAGATATGGCAGACGGTCAATGAGGATCCGGGGATTTATGACGCTGCTGCCCGTTTCATTGAAGCCGCCGACTGGATTGTATGGCAGCTGACCGGCAGGGAGACCCGCAATACATGCACCGCAGGATACAAGGCCATCTGGCACAAGCATGACGGGTACCCCTCTGATGATTTTTTCAGGGCACTCCACCCGAAAATGGGGAAGCTTGTTGATGAGAAGCTCTCGCGGACTCTTATGCCCGTGGGAACGAAGGCCGGTGTCATCTCCCCTGCCGCGGCGAAGCTGACAGGACTGAAAGAGGGAACGGCAGTGGCTGTCGCCAACGTTGATGCCCATGTCTCAATCCCTGCTGTGGGTATTACCTCACCAGGGAAGATGCTTGCAATAATCGGGACCTCGACATGTCACATGCTCCTGGGAGATGTGGAAAAAGAGGTACCGGGCATGTGCGGGGTGGTTGAAGACGGGATCATTGAGGGATTTTTCGGGTATGAGGCCGGGCAGAGCTGTGTGGGTGATCATTTCCAGTGGTTCGCGGAGAACTGTACCCCGGCTGACTATAAGGCAGAAGCTGATGCGAGGGGAATAGACCTACATGCCCTCCTGACGGAGAAGGCTGCCCGGCTGAAGCCGGGGGAGAGCGGACTGGTAGCATTGGACTGGTGGAATGGGAACAGGTCGGTGCTTGTTGACGTCGACCTGACAGGCATGATAGCGGGAATGACCCTCTCTACCAGGCCCGAGGAGATCTACCGCACGCTTATTGAAGCCACCGCCTACGGTACGAGGATGATCATTGAGACCTTCAGAGAGAATGGCGTTCCTGTTGAAGAGTTCTATGCAGCAGGAGGCATTGCAGAGAAAAACCCCTTCGTGATGCAGATCTACGCAGACGTCATAAACATGGAGATCAGGATCTCCGGATCACCCCAGGCTCCTGCGCTCGGCTCGGCAATGTTCGGGGCGGTGGCCGCAGGAAGAGAAGAAGGAGGTTTCGATAACATCCGTGAAGCTGCCGTCGTCATGGCAAAAGTAAGGGATCACACATACAAGCCGGTAGCCAGTAATGCGGAGGTTTATGACAGACTCTTCGCTGAATACCGGATATTGCATGATTATTTTGGCCGCGGCACAAATGATGTCATGAAACGGCTCAAGCTCATAAAAAAAGAGACAAGAGGTTGAAAAAAAGGAATCTGATAATTATGATTATGGTGGTGTGCGCCGCTTCCTGCAGTCCGCGACCGGAGGAGGATGAGATCATTCAATGGCTGGCAACACCTGCACCGGGAGAGGTGCT
>CAZHTG010000073.1:0-7115 GCA_964535795.1 uncultured Rikenella sp. | reverse complement strand
CGAGCGGGTAGTAGAGCACGGGCTTGTCGGTGCGCCAGCAGTGCGGGTAGTTGTGGATCTGCTTCTCTATGCGGAAGGCCTTGCCCGTCTGCTTGAGCATCACCGCGATGTCTACATCGAGGGTGGCATCGGCCTCAGTCAGGGTCTCGTCGTATTCGTTCTTTACATAGCGGCCTGCAAAAGGACCGTATGTGTCTGTGTTGACGTGGGTGGCGACGAAGGCCTGGTCAAGATCGCCCAGCGGCACCATGCGTCCGCGCCGGTCTACCAGCGGCCCCTGGAAGCCGTCGGACATCAGCACCATCAGCGGCGGGATGCCATGCTCACGCCCGGCACGGTAGTCGTCGGCGCCGAAGGTGGGAGCGATGTGCACAATCCCCGTTCCGTCAACGGTGGTGACAAAGTCGCCCGTGATGACGCGGAAGGCCCCCTCGCCGGGATTAACCCAGTCGATGAGCTGTTCGTAATCAATTCCTTTCAGCTGGGAGCCCTTGTATGTTCCGGTCACGGTGTACTCCAGCTTTTTGTCCGGGGCGAAGATCACCGGGATCAGCTCCTCGGCCAGAATGACCGTGATGGGTTCGGAGGAATACGGATTGACGGTCCTGACCCTGGCATATTTTATGTCCGGACCAACAGCCAGGGCTGTGTTTGAAGGCAGCGTCCACGGCGTGGTGGTCCATGCCATGATCTTCACCTCTTCAGTGTCGATGCCGCTGAAGAGGAACTTCGACTTGTCATTCCTTATCACATTGAAGAGGGCGGTGCATGTGGTGTCCTTCACATCGCGGTAGCAGCCGGGCATGTTCAGCTCGTGCGAGCTGAGGCCGGTGCCGGCGGCTGGAGAGAAGGGCTGGATGGTGTATCCCTCGTAGAGCAGATCCTTCTTGTAGAGCTCCTTCAGCAGCCACCAGAGGGTTTCGATATACCTGTTGTCGTATGTGACGTAGGGGTTATCCATGTCGATCCAGTATCCCATGTGGCGTGTCAGGTCCTCCCACGCATCGGTGTATTTCATCACATCCTTGCGGCAGGCGGCGTTGTACTCATCCACGGAGATCTTGGTGCCGATATCTTCCTTGGTGATGCCGAGCGACTTCTCCACGCCGAGCTCCACGGGCAGTCCGTGGGTGTCCCAGCCGGCCTTGCGCTTCACCTCGTAGCCCTGCAGCGTCTTGTAGCGGCAGATGGCGTCCTTGATGGCGCGCGACATGACGTGGTGTATTCCTGGCATGCCGTTGGCGGAGGGGGGACCCTCGTAGAAGACGAACTCGCCGCGACCGTCGCGGCTGCGGAGCGACTTGCGGAAGGTGTCATTCTCGTCCCACATCTTCAGCACCTCGTTGTTCACCCTCGGGAGGTCAAGACCCTTGTATTCGGGAAATTTCTTCGACATATAAGTACTCTGATTTTATTGGCCTGCAAAGTTAATAATAAAGTGCATAGGATGTTCATTGGGTTGAGGCAGTAGGCAATAGGGCCTCATGCCTGAAAGTCTTGACCGTAGGCAGGCTGAAAATTATGTTTCACAAACATAATGTTTCACAAACATAATTGCTATTGGCTGCTTCTCCCTGAATTAACTGTGCTGCCGCATTCAATATAAATAGCAGATTATCAGTTATAATAATGACTGCCGACTATTTATCAGTGCCTATTCCTTATTGCCTGATTAAAATTTTGCATTTACTAGATATATTGAGTAAATTTACTCAGTATATTGAGTAAAAATTAAATATATGTTCCAAAGATCTGTAATTGAACAGTTTGAATCACGAATGAAGGAGAAAAGAAACTTCATCCAGGTCATCGCTGGGCCCAGGCAGGTTGGCAAAACAACTCTTGTCAGTCAATTGCTTGACAGGCTGGAAATTCCTTCACAGTATATCTCAGCCGACGGCGCGGGGCCTCAGGGTGAGATTTGGATAGAAAAGCACTGGGAGGCAGCCCGCCGAACCCTGCTTTCTGAAGGTACAGGCGAACTCATCCTGGTCATTGATGAAATCCAAAAGATAGAAAACTGGAGTGAAGTTGTAAAAAAGCTATGGGATGAGGATACCTGGAATAGAATTCCTCTGAAACTTATTATTTCGGGTTCATCGAGGCTCCTCCTTCAAAAGGGACTTACCGAATCCCTTGCCGGAAGGTTTGAGGTGACCTATATGGGTCACTGGACCCTTCAGGAGATGCAAGAGGCCTTTGGATGGAGCTCTGAACAGTATGTCTGGTATGGCGGATACCCTGGCTCCGCAGCAATAGTTGATGATGAGAGGAGATGGAAACGCTACATTGCCGATTCTATTGTTGAAGCCAGCATCTCGCTCGATATTCTGATGCTCACAAGAGTAGACAAGCCAGCTCTGCTGCGCAGGCTCTTTGAGATGGGGGTCAGGTATTCCGGGATGGAGCTCTCTTATACCAAGGTGCTTGGTCAGTTGCAGGATGCCGGTAATACAACAACCCTGTCTCATTACCTGACTCTCCTCGGATCTGCAGGTTTACTTTCAGGTCTTGAGAAGTACTCCGGCAGTATTGTCAGGCAGCGGGCATCCAGCCCGAAGTATATCGTACACAACACCGCCCTGATGAGCTCATCAGATACAGAACTTTTCAGTAGTATAAAGGAACATCCTGACCGGTGGGGAAGATATGTGGAATCGGCAGTGGGAGCACATTTGCTCGACGGTCATATGAAAGGCTATTACAAGCTCTTTTACTGGAGAAAAGGTAACAGGGAGGTCGATTTTGTCCTTGCCAGTAATGAGGATATTCTGGCGTTGGAGGTAAAAAGCGGAGTGATCCGGGGCAGATCAGGTATGGAGGAGTTCAGGAAAGAATATCCGAATGCCGGGATTATGCTCATTGGCGGGAAGGGTATTCCATGGCAGGAGTTCCTGAAAATGGATATGGGACAGATCATTTAAATCCATCTGCGGTTTGACTGGTTGCTTCTCTGTGAGCTTACGGCTCTGCAATACTCAATCTTAATAACTGATAATCAGTTATTAAGATGACTGCCGACTGAAGACTACCGACTGCCGACTGAAGACTGCGATTTTTTCGAAATATATCATATTTTATATTACATTTGCCGCGTAATACTAACACCGGTAGCCATGGCAGAAAAGACAAGATATTCGGACGAGGAGCTGGAGGAGTTCAGGAGTATAATCATGGCCAAGCTCGACAAAGCCAGGAAAGACTACGATGTGCTCAAGGCAAGCATCACCCATGAGGATAATAATGATACCATGGATACCTCGCCCACCTTCAAGGTGCTGGAAGAGGGTGCCACCACACTGTCAAAAGAGGAAGCCGGCAGGCTGGCCCAGCGTCAGCTGAAGTTCATTCAGCACCTGCAGGCGGCACTGGTACGTATTGAGAACAAAACATACGGCATCTGCCGTGAAACAGGACAGCTCATCAGCAAGGAGCGTCTCCGCGCCGTACCCCACGCTACCCTCAGCATGGAGGCCAAACTAAAACAAAAATAGTCTAAAGGTCTCAGGGTCTAAAGGTCTAAAGGTCTCAGAATTTGAGGCCTTTTATATTTGATGACCCTCAGACATCAGACCTTCCGACCTTCAGACCTTTAAGCCGAGCGTGCACTCCTGAACACAATGTTGTATACACTCCTCGCGAAATACCGCAGGTCAGTGCCGAGAGGGTTCTTGTCCCATGAGTCGAAATACCTCATCTCCGAGAGCTGGATGCCATCCAGCCCGGCCGGCATGTCGGCATAGTACGGCGGCAGCAGTCCGGGCTTGTACCTGATGCGACGGTCGCGCAGATCGTCATCGTAGAGATTGAAGTAATGGTTTGAGAGCGGCCTCACGCCGAATATCTTAATGTCACCTCTCAGGATATTTACGATCATCGGCAGCTCATCGAGCCATACACGCCTTGCAAACCGTCCCCATGTTGTCACCCGGAAATCGTGCTTCATCTTGCCACCCTCCTCGAGGTCGTGCAGGTCATACACATAATCCTGGATGTATTCCGAATAGGGATGCATGGTGCGCAGCTTGTAGACATTGAAGAGCTCGCCGTCGCGACCCACACGCGGCAGGGCGATTATCAGCCCGTAGCCGTTGCCGTTGGCATGGACCGGATCAGCTTTGCGCTGCGCCTTGATGCAGAGCAGATCACCTGAAAACTTCTCCTGCTTTATAGTGAACCCGGCGCGACACAGCCTTCCGAGAACCTCGGCCCTGGAGAAAGGAGGATTGGCCCCATTGGTCAGATACTCCCACAGACCCCGGGTGATACGCAGACGCGGAATGACACGCTTGATGAAGAAATCAGGGACAACTATCAGATAATAGACAAGGGAAGAATACTTTTTCCGCAGGCGACGGGCACGCTGCTCCAGCGTCTCCACCGAGCAGAGAAAAATGCCTTCATCCTTCAGTCGCGAATTGACCTTATCGAGGAATTTGTCAAGCCCGGTGATATTGTTCATCGGCTTGAGGTTGATTATGCAGGAGTAGTCACCCTGCTCAAGGTTCTGTATGTTGAACGCCTCGGAGGTCGATACAATTGCCAGTCGTGATGTCTCATCACGGCTGACCATCGACGACAGCGTCTCGGCCCGTTCGCGTGAGCACCCCTCCTGCAGCCGTATTGCCAGCTGAGGATCCGGGGTGACCTCGTCGGCATCAGCCGAATTGGTGCGGGCCACCATCTCGCGCTCCGACAGTTTCTCCGGGGCAGGCTGAAGCAGCGGTGCTCTTCTGAAGGCCATGTAGATCGTCCCGAAGGCAAGCTCGATAATGGTAGCGGTCAGTGCAGTGCCAAAGACCACCTGCCTTGAGTACTCCAGGTCACGGAAGGCAAAGAGAAGGAGGGCGGAAAAACTTGTTGCGATCAGGTTCGCCGCAAGAACATGCGTCAGCAGCGTACGGAGATTGACGATCTTTCCGCGGCCAATCTTTCCGCTTGCGACTGAGACTATTATCCACAGCAGCGCCAGTATCAGAAAGAAGGTCAGATGCGACGGTACGTAATGCCTGACCCCCGACGGCTTGAGCATCGTCATCAGCACATACGAGACGGTCAGAATGACAATGTCAGCTGTAATTGTATAAACCCGAAATCGGCTTCTGTTCATTTCCCCCTTGATTTATTGACAGTATGATGCAAATTTGCGCCAAGCGTTATCTTTGTAAAACCTCAAAAAGATGAACTATTCAACATACATACAAACTTTATTAACACTCCTGTTATTGTGTTGCGGCATTACATCGCACTCTCAGGTCATTCCGGAACCGGTGGCTGACGAGGCCGTTTACCTCTTCCTCGATGAGCTGGCAGGCGACGGCATCATCGATCTGAACAGGGCGGTGAAACCTTATGGTAGAGCGGATATAGCTGAAAACCTGAAGGTTGCAGATGGATGTAGAGATAAGCTGACGAGAAGACAACAGAAGGAGCTCGATTTCTGGCTTGCGAACTACAGCCTTACGGAAGGGGATGGAAAGCTTAAATTACTCTTTAATCCTGCCACAGCGCAGTACCGCGACTCCCTCTTCAGTGTCACCGTTTCGCCGATACTGGGACTCACGGCCGGGGCTACTCCTGATGCATCAGTGGATGAATTAACAGGTGTCGCAAGCACAAGGACCATAAGCTGGAAGAACGGCGCGAAGGTTTACGGCAGCTATAAGAACTGGGCTTTCTTCGCCGCACTGCAGGACAACCACCAGGAGCCACTCCTGGGAGCGCCGGAATACCTGTCCCGTGAGCGCGGAGGGCACATCAAGAACGGCACTGATTTCTCGGAGATGACCGGCGGAGTAAGCTATATGTGGCGCTGGGGCGATATCTCGTTCCTGAAAGACTCACCCGTGTGGGGCAGCGGCTATGCCGGGACGAACATACTCTCGGGAAGGGCGCCCTCGTTCATGCAGATAAGGCTTCACCTGAAACCGGCAGACTGGGTGGAGATGACCTGGCTGCACGGGTGGCTGACATCGATGGTGGTCGACTCCTCGCGCTCATACTGGCTCACCAACGCATACGGCACCGAGTACCGCGAGATCTACCACAAAAAATACATTGCGGCCAACCTCTTCACCTTCACCCCTGTGCCCCGACTACATATTTCGCTTGGCAACAGCGTCATCTGGTCTGATCCGCGCATCACACCCTACTACCTGATGCCGATATTCTTTTACAAGTCGGTTGACCATGGTGTCAACTCGGGCATCAACAACAGCAACGCACAGATGTTCATAGATATAAGCTCGAACAACATCAGGCACCTCCCTCTTTACGGCACCCTCTTTATCGATGAGCTCTCGACAGCGCGGTTCACCACGCCCGACTATAATTTCTTCTCGTGGAAGGGAGGATTTAGGGCGGGAAATTTCACCTTCATGCCTGACATCTGGCTGACGGCCGAGTGCACCTTCACCTATCCGCTCACCTTCCAGCATAATGTGCCTGTCACCACCTTCGAGAACCAGGGGTACAACATGGGGCACTGGCTCCGCGACAACAGTCGCAGCTGGTATCTGGCGCTCGATTACAGGCCTCTCAGGGCGATGACCCTCCGGCTATGGCACGAGCGGTCGGAGCGGGGACCCGATTACCAGAGTATCGGGGGCAGCAGGCTTGGTTTGCCTTATCTTGAAACAATAGAATGGAAGAACGTCGCCACTGGTTTCGAGGCCAGCTACCTCATCACCGGCGGCGTGCAGGTGCGGGCCTCAGTGACCCGGCGCAATGTATCGGGAAATGAGTTCTGGTACCCCTCGCACCTGTTCGGCACCACCACCACCCTCAGCGGCGGAGTGGTCTGGGGATTTTAAGTAAAAACCCAACGGATTTTTTAACAGCTCATTTATTGTTATTTTTGAATGGCCTTTTATTTGGAAATTTGGGAAAATGGTTTAAATCAGTGAAGGAGTTAAGAAAATGAAGAGATTGACATACAGGGTTTTATTAAACCGTGAACCGGAAGGGGGATATACAGTGACAGTTCCGGCATTACCGGGATGTATCACTTACGGTGAAACAGTTGATGAGGCTATTACAATGGCGAAAGAAGCAATTGAGCTTTATATTGAAAGCCTTGTGGAACACAATGAACCCATACCGGATGAATCTAACAC
>CAZHTG010000072.1:0-7215 GCA_964535795.1 uncultured Rikenella sp. | reverse complement strand
ACCGGAATCGCCTCATCGAGCGTCGCGAACGACTGTGCGCTGACTCGCAGGAAGCCGTCAGGCCCTCCTGCCACTTCCGGGTCAAAGCCCTGACTGCGGAGGCGCTCTACCATTGTAAGGGCATTATCCTCACCCTGGAAGCTGCCGATTATCAACAGGTACCTGTATTCTTCAACAACGACTGCCTGTGACGGACGACTGACCGGCTGCCGTACGGTTGCCTCAGGGACAACAGGAGTCGGCTGAACATCTCTCTCGCTGACAGCAGGAGCCTGCGGAACAGGTTCATCCGTCACGGGTTCATCCGTAATTATTGCCGATCAGCCGGCGTCTATCTGATCACGGTTGAACTCAAGATCAGCCCATGAAAGCGGAATGAGGCTTGATTCCTCCATATATCCCTTGAAGAGATGGTCATTGAAGGGCACAAGGGCCAGAGCCACCAGGATAGGTATTATCACGGCGGCCCTCGTGAGCAGGCTTCTTACCGAAGGCTGGTTCACGGAGGGTTCACGGCGTTTCTCAAGTGCCCTCTTCCTGACGTCATAACCTTCCACCGGCTGACGGTGATAGGCGCTCAGGCCGTACGATGAGAGAAGGTAATTGACCGTGGTGTCGGGGTCAAAGATTATTGCTCCCTCATAATTGAGTGAGAAGGTGCCCAGATGCTCAATGGGTACCGGGTTGCCGGCCATGATCTTCCTTCTGAGGTCGTCAGCCCATTCCAGGACAATGTCACGGGCTTCCCCGTAACCGGCGCCCAGGGCTGATGATATGTGACCTATCAGCAACCCGTCATTGCCGGTAAGATGCCTGTTGAATGTTATCTTCCTTGAGGGAGGATGAAAGAGCCCTTCCCTGCGGTCTGCACGGGCAGGGAAAAAGTTCCCTATAAACGCCCCAAACCCCGGAATAATGACACAATCGTGTCTGAAAAGCATCTCTCTGATGTAACCGGTAATATCCCTCGCCATGTATAAGCAATAATGAACAAAGATAAAAAGAAACCTGATTTTAGAGCTGAAAAAAAGGTTAAAATAAATTCTATTATCTTCGCCAAAGAGAGACATAAAAATCCATGAAAAAGATTGAGATGGTTGACCTCCGTACACAGTATGAGAGGCTTAAGGCAGACATTGACAGTGCCATTTCGGATGTCATCAGCTCAACGGCTTTTATCAAGGGTCCTGATGTCCGGCTTTTTGAGGAGGAGCTTCAGCGTTATCTGGGTGTACGGAATGTCATTGCGTGCGCCAACGGCACCGATGCACTGCAGATAGCCATGATGGCCCTCGGTCTCAGACCCGGTGATGAGGTGATAACCACGAACTTCACATTCATTGCGACGGTTGAGGTGATTGAACTCCTCGGGCTGAAGCTGGTCCTGGTTGATCCTGACCCCCGCACATTCAACATCAGCCCTGAGGCAATAGAAAAGGCTATCACACCCCGGACCAGGGCTATAGTGCCCGTTCATCTCTTCGGACAGTGTGCCGACATGGAGCCTGTAATGGATCTTGCCCGCCGGCATGGCATACATGTCATAGAGGACGCTGCCCAGGCTACGGGAGCTGAATACCGATTCAGTGACGGCACGGTGAAAAAGGCCGGGTCAATGGGCATCATAGGCTGTACCTCGTTCTTCCCCTCCAAGAACCTGGGCTGCTACGGTGACGGAGGAGCCCTCTTCACCGACGATGACAGGTTGGCAGAACTTATCCGAAGCATCACTAACCACGGGATGAAGGTCAGATATTACCATGACACCATAGGCGTCAACTCACGTCTTGACACCATCCAGGCAGCTATCCTGAGGGTTAAGCTCAGCCATCTTGACGCCTTCAACGAGGCACGACAGAAGGCAGCCGCCCATTATGACAGGGAACTGTCAGAGGTGCCGGGCATAACCATCCCCGTTCGGGCAGAAAACTCATCACATATATTCCATCAGTATACCCTCCGCGTCGAAGGCGGTGAGAGGAACAGACTCCGCGAGTGCCTTGAGAATGAAGGGGTGCCCTCAATGATATACTACCCCGTGCCGCTGCACATGCAGAAAGCCTATGCCCACCTTGGTTACAGGGCAGATGACTTCCCTGTAACCACCCTGCTCACCGGCGAGGTGCTGTCACTGCCCATGCATACCGAGCTTGACGACGAACAGCTGACATATATCACCGGATGCATCAGGTCAAAATTCAACTGAAAAGATGATGGAAAAAGAGTTTTTTGCACACGAGACGACCGTAATTGACGCAGGTTGTACAATAGGAAAAGGAACAAAAATCTGGCACTTCAGCCATATTATGAAGGACGCGGTGATAGGTGATAACTGCAACCTCGGCCAGAACGTCGTTGTCTCACCCGGCGTCATCCTGGGAAATAATGTCAAGGTCCAGAACAATGTCTCCGTATATACCGGAGTTATATGTGAAGATGATGTTTTTCTCGGACCCTCGATGGTATTCACAAACATAACCAATCCCCGCAGCGCCGTCATCAGGCGCGACCAGTATGTCACCACTACAGTAAGACGCGGAGCCTCAATCGGCGCCAACGCTACCATAGTGTGCGGCAATGAGATAGGTGAATATTCACTCATCGGTGCCGGTGCGGTGATAACTAAAAATGTCAAACCCTTTGCACTGGTGGTAGGAAACCCGGGCCGCCAGACCGGATGGGTCTCTGAATACGGACACAAACTTGCCTTCAACAGCGATGGCGTGGCCGTCTGCCCGGAGAGCGGACAGAAATACCTGCTTGCTGACGACAGGGTGAAAAAAATTGAACAGTAATCGTATGCCTTCATAATCTCTTCTGATGGATAAAACACCTAAAAATTTCGGTCTTATAGGTATTGCCGGATATATTGCCGAACGGCATCTTAAAGCCATTAAAGAGACCGGCAACCGGCTGCTGGCAAGCCTCGACAGGTTTGACTGCGTGGGAAAGATTGACAGCTACTTCCCCGAGAGCGATTTCTTCGTCGAGTTCGAGAGGTTCGACAGGCATATAGACAAACTGAAGAGAGGGGGCGTACAGCTTGATTATGTAAGCATCTGCTCACCCAATTACCTGCATGACTCTCACATCAGGTTTGCACTCAGGCACCAGGCCGACGCGATCTGCGAGAAGCCCGTGGTGCTCAACCCGTGGAACATTGACGCACTCCAGGAGATAGAAAAAGAGACCGGGCACAGGATTTACAACATCCTGCAGCTCAGGTACCATCCGGTGATCATCGAGCTGCGCAAAACGATCGCTGCCACCCCTCCGGGTAAGAAACATGACATAGACCTTACATATGTCACCAGCCGTGGTCACTGGTACGATATATCATGGAAGGGAGACGTGAACAAATCCGGCGGAATAGCAACCAACATAGGCGTTCACTTCTTTGACATGCTGGGATGGATCTTCGGCCCGGTGGTATCAAACAGGGTACACCTCCTTGAAAAACATAAAGCCTCCGGTTTCCTCGAGCTCGAGAGAGCACGCGTCAGGTGGTTCCTGAGCATCGACTTCAACGACCTCCCCGGAACAGTAAAGGAAAAAGGAAAGAGAACATACCGGAACATCACAGTTGACGGCGAGGAGCTTGAATTCTCGGAAGGATTCACCGATCTCCACACCGTCACCTACCAGGAAATTCTAAAAGGATACGGATACGGGCTCGAAGATGCCCGTCAGAGCATCGAGACAGTATACGAGATACGCAACTCGGCCCTGTCAGTATTAACAGGAGAATATCATCCTCTAATCAAAAAATAATATGTACGATAAACTTTTAAGCAAGGAGACAAGTCTCTCCCTCATCGGCCTGGGGTATGTAGGCCTTCCTATCGCCCTCGAGTTCGCCCGCAAAATTAAGGTGGTGGGATTTGACATAAGGCCTGACCGTGTTGAGCTTATGAAGAAAGGCATTGACCCGAGCAACGAGCTTGAACACGAAGCCTTCGAAGGCACTGACATTAAATATACTTCCGACCCCGAGGATCTCAGGGAGGCATCATTCCATATAATTGCAGTTCCCACACCCGTTACCAAACATAATCTTCCTGACCTCACTCCCGTGCTGAAGGCATCGGAGACGGTAGGCAGAATCCTGAAAAAGGGAGATTATGTTGTCTATGAATCGACCGTTTATCCGGGATGCACGGAAGAGGACTGTGTGCCTGTGCTCGAGAGATACTCAGGGCTTAAGTATCCTGCCGATTTCAAGGTCGGGTTCTCACCCGAGCGCATCAACCCCGGTGACAGGAACCACACTCTTACAAAGATCGTCAAGGTAACCAGTGGCTGTGACCCGGAGTCGGCAGAGAATATAGCGAAAACCTACGAACTCATTATAGAGGCCGGGGTGCACCGTGCATCATCTATTAAGGTTGCCGAGGCAGCCAAGATCATTGAGAACACGCAGCGCGACATAAACATCGCCTTCATGAATGAACTCTCGATCATATTCAACCGCATGGGCATCAACACCTACGAGGTGCTTGAGGCTGCCGGAACCAAATGGAACTTCCTGAAGTTCTACCCCGGACTGGTGGGAGGTCACTGTATAGGCGTAGACCCCTATTATCTCTCCTATAAGGCCAAGTCGATGGGATACCATCCCCAGATGATAGACTCGGGCAGGTTTACCAACGACAGCATGGGCGCCTACGCCGGCAAGGAGACCGTGAAAAAACTCATCGCCGCACACAAGAGCCCTGACAGGTCACGCGTGCTGATCATGGGCATGACCTTCAAGGAGGATGTAACGGACATCCGCAACTCCAAGGTTATAGATGTGGTGAATGAGCTGCGCGACTTCGGTGTTGAGGTTGACGTCATCGACCCGGGAGCATCACCCGAAGAGGTGAAGCATGAGTACGGCATCGACCTGAAAGAGAAGCCTGAAGGGAAATATGACGCCATTATCGTGGCCGTCTCACACAGGGAGTATTCAGGACTGGATGAAAAATACTTCCTTGACCTTCTCAACGAGAGGGGAATACTTGTAGACCTGAAAGGCCTCTACAGAAACAAAATGAAGTGGCTGACATACTGGAGTCTGTAATGAAGAAGAAAATACTGGTCACCGGCGGTACGGGTTACATCGGATCACACACGGTCGTGGAGCTGATAGCTGAAGGATTTGATGTGGTGATCACAGATAACCTGTACAACTCAGATATCACCGTGCTTGACGGCATCCATGCCATCACCGGGGTTACACCAAAATTCTACGACTATGATATCTGCGACGTCGCAAAGCTCGATGAGGTCTTCGCCGCCGAGGGCAGGATAGATGCCATAATCCACTTCGCTGCCTACAAGGCGGTGGGCGAATCGGTCAGAAAGCCCCTTGACTATTACAGGAACAACCTGACATCGCTTATAAACCTCCTCGGCATGATGGAGAGGCATAATACTCCGGTGATGGTCTTCTCATCATCATGCACCGTGTACGGTCAGCCCGATGCGCTGCCCGTTACGGAGGCATCGCCGGTTAAGGAGGCGGCATCACCCTACGGTTATACCAAGCAGGCCGGCGAGATAATCATCCGTGACACCATGGCATCAAGACCATCACAAAGGGCCGTATCACTCAGGTACTTCAATCCCATAGGAGCCCATCGCACTGCTCATATTGGCGAACTGCCGCGCGGAGTGCCTGAAAACCTGGTTCCCTATATTACACAGACAGCCATAGGCCTGCGTGATGGACTGAAGGTGTTCGGAAATGACTATGACACCCCTGACGGATCATGCATACGAGATTACCTTCATGTGGTCGACCTCGCCAGGGCTCATGTGACAGCATTGCGGCGACTTCTTGAAGGTGAGAATAAAACGAACTACGAGGTCTTTAACCTGGGTACGGGAACAGGTGTCTCAGTCTTCGAGGCGATTGCGGCATTCGAGAGGGCTACGGGGATAAAACTGAACTATACCGTTACCAGCCGCAGGGCAGGAGACATTGAAAAGATATGGGCTGACCCCTCGCTGGCCAACAGTGAGCTTAAATGGAAAACGGAAATATCGCTTGACGAGGCCATGGATACGGCCTGGCGGTGGGAGAACAGACTTAAGGAAAAAAGATCATGAAGAGGATAATACTTGTTACCGGCGGAGCCGGATTCATCGGCTCACACGTCGTCAGACGACTTGTCAGGAGATACCCAGACTACACCATTGTCAACGCTGATAAGCTGACCTATGCCGGCAACCTCGGAAACCTTACCGACATTGATCAGGCACCCAACTATCATTTCCGCAGAGTTAACATAGTTGACAAAAAGGCTGTAAGCAACCTCTTCAGCGAGTTCAGGTTCGACGGTGTCATACACCTTGCAGCCGAGTCTCATGTCGACAGATCGATCAGTTCCCCTGATGAGTTCATCTATACAAACATCATCGGTACCGTCAACCTGCTGACAGCATTCCGTGATGCCGACCCCGGCAGTGGTGTGAGGAAACTCTTTTACCACATATCAACCGATGAGGTTTACGGCTCGCTTGAGCACGGGGGTTTCTTCACCGAAGAGACGGCATACGATCCACGGAGCCCCTACTCAGCCTCCAAGGCGAGCTCTGACCACATGGTGAGGGCTTTCGGGAACACCTACGGACTGCCATTTGTGATATCAAACTGCTCGAACAACTACGGTCCCAACCAGTTCCCCGAGAAGCTGATCCCTCTTACCATCAATAACATCAAGATGATGAAACCCATCCCGGTCTACGGTAAGGGTGAAAACATAAGAGACTGGCTTTACGTTGAGGACCATGCCGCGGCCATCGACCTGATCTTCCATGAGGGGAAACCGGGGGAGACCTATAATGTAGGGGGTGACAACGAGTGGAAAAACATTGACCTCGTACGCGTCCTCTGCGGCATCATGGACAAAAAGCTTGAAAGGGCCGTGGGAAGCTCTGAAAAGCTTATAACCTATGTTACTGACCGTGCAGGCCATGACCTCAGGTACGCCATTGACAGCAGCAAGCTTCAGCGGGAGCTGGGCTGGAGACCGTCGGTCACATTCGAACAGGGAATGGAAATGACCGTAGAATGGTATCTCGCGAACGATAAATGGCTCGAAACGGTAATCTCCGGCGCCTACTCGAAGTACTACGAGGAGATGTACGGGAACAGATAACCGGTTACAATACTTTATGCCCTACAGGCAATGATTTTGGGGTCGATGTGCAAGCTACAATACTGAATGC
>CAZHTG010000071.1:0-7276 GCA_964535795.1 uncultured Rikenella sp. | reverse complement strand
CCTACAGGGAATGGGTTCGTGGAATGCCATCATTCTACCATACTGAATGGCCTACGGCCAATCTGCTATTACCTACAGCTTACTTCCGATTGCCAAAAATGACTGCCGACTGTTGACTGCCGACTGCCGACTGGACTATTGCCTGATCAGAGTCCGTCTATAAGCTGGCTGATAACCTTTGGGTAGTGCTCATATTCCAGCTCATGTACGCGGGCAGCCAGGCTGTTCACATCATCACCCGGCAGAACCGGGCACCGTGCCTGAAAGATTATGTCTCCCGCATCATAATGCTCGTTCACGTAATGGATGGTGATCCCGCTTTCACTGCGGCCGGCATCAAGCACAGCCCTGTGCACCCTGTCGCCGTACATCCCCCTCCCACCGAAATCCGGCAGCAGGGCCGGGTGAATATTGACTATACGTCCTCTGAAAGCCCCTGTCACATCTGCCGGTACAAACCACAGGAATCCCGCCAGAACAAGCAGGTCAGTGTTCCTCCTCTGAAGCATCATCAACACCTCCCCTGTCTCATAAAACTGGGTGCGGTCGAAAAAAAATGAATCGACCCCAAGTGCCGCAGCCCTTTCCAAAACCTTGGCCTGAGGCTTGTTTGACAAAACAAGGGTTACTTTCGCTTTTTTATCGTTCGAAAAGTATCTTATTATGTTTTCCGCGTTCGTCCCGGCTCCCGAGGCAAGAATGGATATATACTTCATATTCTGATACTTAACCCATTAATCAGCACCGGCCCCCGGTGTTGGAAACAGAGTCTTAAAAGACTGATTTGCTTTTATTTATACTCCCCGGGTTATAAATTTACTGTAAATTGTTTGAAAAATATGGTACAAATATATTTCTTTGCGTAGTTTTTAAAACGAGTATTAACATAAATCTGATTGGTATGTCTGACATTTCTACAAGAGTAAAGAAGATCATCGTTGAGAAGCTTGGCGTTGATGAGGCTGAGGTCACTCCCGAAGCACATTTCACCAATGACCTTGGTGCTGATTCTCTTGACACTGTTGAGCTGATCATGGAATTCGAAAAGGAATTCAATATCGGAATTCCTGATGATCAGGCAGAAAGCATTAGCACCGTAGGCGAAGCCATCAAGTATATTGAGGAAAACGCGAAGTAGTTTTCGCCTATAACCTGATATGAGGCGTGTAGTAGTTACCGGAATGGGGGCACTAACCCCTATCGGCAACAATCTGCAGGATTACTGGAAAGGTCTTGTTGATGGTGTCAGCGGGGCAGGGCTTATAACCCATTTTGATACCACGAAGTTCAAGACCAAGTTTGCCTGTGAGATCAAGAACTATGATCCTGCCAACTATTTTGACAGGAAAGAGTCGCGAAAAATGGACCGTTATACTCAGTACGCACATATTGCGGCTGATGAAGCGGTAAAAGACGCAGGGCTTGATCCGGAGGCTACAGACAAGGACCTTTCCGGTGTCATATGGGCCTCAGGCATAGGCGGGATAGAGACTATCCTGGAAGAGGTTAAAGGATTTGTATTGGGCGACGGGACTCCCCGTTTCAGCCCTTTCTTTATTCCCAAGATGATCAGCGATATTGCTGCAGGGATGCTGTCAATCAAATACGGCTTCCGCGGCCCTAATTTCGCAACTGTCTCTGCCTGTTCGTCCTCGACCAATGCAATTATTGATGCCTATTATTACATAATTCTCGGTAAGGCTGACCTTTTCATCTGTGGCGGGTCAGAAGCATCAATCAATCCCCCCGGAATCGGAGGCTTCAATGCCATGCAGGCCATGTCAACCAATAACGAGGAGTATGCCACCGCTTCACGTCCTTTTGATGTCACCCGTGACGGGTTTGTCATTGGAGAGGGAGCAGGCGCACTCATACTTGAGGAACTTGACCATGCCAGGGCCAGGGGAGCAAAGATCTATGGAGAAATCATTGGTACAGGCCTGACAGCTGACGCCTATCATATTACCGCACCCCACCCCGACGGAATGGGAGCAATAAACGTGATGAGACAGGCTATTGTTGAGGCAGGACTGACACCCTCCGATGTTGACTATATCAATGTTCACGGAACAGCAACCCCGCTCGGCGATATAGCAGAGACAAAGGCTATCCTGTCACTCTTCGGTGATCATGCCTACAAGCTCAACATCAGCGCCACAAAGTCGATGACAGGTCACCTTCTCGGAGCTGCCGGAGCCGTGGAGGCCATTGCAACCGTTATGGCTGTTGTGCATGATACGGTGCCGCCAACAATCAACTTCAGGAATCCTGACCCTGCCATTGATCCCAATCTCAACCTTACCCTGAACAAAACACAATACAGGCCGGTAAGGGTTGCTCTGACCAACAACTTCGGCTTCGGAGGGCACAATGCCTCAGTATTGATCAGGAAATTCGAAGAATAGTGTTCCTGCTCAACAGGAAGAAGAATAATACGCTCATACACAACAGGCGGGAGTTTCGCTCCCGCCTTAAGTGTCTTCTGGGGTTCCGTCCGGTGAACCTGAGACTCTACGAAAAAGCCTTCATTCACCGTTCGGCATCATATACACTTCCTGACGGGACAAAGATCAATAACGAGCGGCTCGAATACCTTGGCGATGCCATCATAGACAGCATCCTGTCAGATTATCTCTTCCACCAGTACCCCGAGGCCTCAGAAGGCTTCCTGACAAAGGTCAGGGCACGCATAGTCAACAGGGAGACTCTGAATCAACTGGGACTGTCCATGGGCCTTGACAAGCTGATAGTATCCAATCTGTCGGCATCAGACTCGCCACGTAACCTCTACGGCAACGCCGTGGAGGCACTGGCCGGGGCTCTCTTCATTGACAAGGGATATGCACGCACCCGCCGGTTTTTCATTGAAAGAGGACTGAAAAAACACCTCGATCTTGAATCCGTCCTGTCAGCCGAGACTGATTACAAGAGCCTCATAATGGAACTCTGCCAGAAAAACAGACAAAAGATTAACTTCACGTCACGGGAAAGCGGAGGCAGCAATGGCGTACACCCTCATTTTACCGTTACCCTTGAGATCAACAATGAGGTTGTCGCGCAGGGCGAGGGTGCAACAAAGAAAGAGGCTGAGCAGGAGGCTTCATTGATAGCCTGGAACAAGGTCCGGAAGATAAAAAAATGAACAAAGGAGGAAAAATAACCCGGCATACCATACCAGGGGAAGAGATAAAGGAATTCTTCTTCCTTGGCGTTGTCTCCGCCGAGCCTGATTACCGCCTTTCGGTCCTGATCAACAGGCACCTCGGCAGTGACCTCCGCAAGTGCGATGACGAAATTGCGGTTCAGACCGATTCCGGGAGCCACTCCTTCTCAAGGTTCACCACCGTTCCCCCTGAATTGTCACTGGTCTCAAACCGCAGTGAAGGATCCATACTGATGCGTAAATTGAAAAATATCGACTTCTTCCTGCTTATCTGCGGTCAGGCTGACAGACATAAGGCGGAAGAACTTGCAGCATCCCTGAGAGAGATACCTGAAATCACTGCCGTGTTTGTGCTTGACAGCAGGAATATCACCGACAGGAACCTTCCCCTGCTGGCACTGTAAAAGAGAAAGAGGAGACAATCTCTTGCCTCCTCTTCAGTGTTAACCCTAAAACTAACCTAACCTATGAAAAAAACTCCAATTACGTTATAACAATTTTCGTGCCATAACTGATGCAAATATCAGAAATATTTCCGGGTCTATCTCTTAAGGATATGTTAATTTATTGATATTTAACATTTTTTTAATTTCTTTTAACCCGCATTTTTCCTGATTTTTTGTTAAAATAAGTTAATCCTATGTATTAAGGACTTTACGGAGTACTTTTGTTAAAATATGAAGCGTGCGTTTATAGTTCTGCTGGCCGTTTTTTTCTTCCTGGCCATCTCAGCGCTGGTGATCATCCAGGTCAGGTGGATCAACAACGTTGTCAGAGCCGAGGACCAACAGTTCAGGTTCAGGGTCAACGAAGCGCTGAAGGAGGTTGTCTCGGAGCTTGAGAGAGTCGAGACCTACAACCGCATCATCGGGGAGATCAGTCCGCAGCCTGACATCGAAGCCCCTGTTGATCAGCCGGGTGATGACACCCCTCAGTCGGCCGAATCAAGGCTTCTTGAGAAGTATGGTTTCGAGCCCAACGTAAGGTCAGTAATAATCAACAGGGCCGGGCGCACATACCTGCTCAATTCCGGTAACCTCGAGCCGGGAGCCTATTTTGAGAACACGGAGCCTGAGGAGCAGAGCCTCACCGCCGGTGCAACACGACGCATGACCAACAAAATAGTCTCCATTGAGAATATCGTAAGCCGCATCCTGCATGAGACTCCTCCGCTGAGAGACCGTTTTTCCCCGGATGAGATCAACTCCATGATAAGAAAGTCACTCGATGCTGTTGGCATCCATCTTAATTACGAGTGTGCAGTGCGCGGCGACTATGGCGGCATCATATATCGTACCCCGGATTACACCGAGAGCTCCGGGGCAAACAAATACCTGCGGCAGCTTTTCCCCAATGACCCGGTGCCCGGGAACAACATCCTCTCAATCTATTTCCCCGAAGAAGAGAAGTATAAGTTCGGCCAGATAGCCTTTATGGCCAGCTCTTCAATGCTGATCGTGCTTCTTCTGATAATTCTCTCAACGGGCACATTCATCGTCATCTTCCGCCAGAAGAGATTCTCAGAGATAAGGAGTGACTTCATCAATAACATGACGCATGAACTAAAGACACCCATTGCAACAATATCACTTGCCTCGCAGATGCTTGCAGATGAGACCATCCCCGCGGGATCACGCAATACACCTGGCCTCGCCGCCGTAATCAGCGAGGAGAGCACGAGACTGAAGGTGCTTGTCGATAAGGTTTTACATACCGCCATCTTCGAGAAAGCCAAAATTGAGCTTGACAAACAGAAGACTGACATCCATGCAATAATTCTCAGGGCTGTTGATGCTTTCAAACTCCAGGTCAATGGCCGCGGAGGAGTCATATCAACCTTTCTCGATGCTCCCGACCCGATTGTCACGGTCGACGAACCCAACTTCTTCAATGTGCTCCTTAACCTCATTGACAACGCTCTGAAATATACCACCCGCACTCCCGAGATCACTGTGACCACTGCAGGATATCACAAGGGAGTTGTAATCACCGTCTCAGATAACGGCCTGGGAGTACCCAGGGAACACCTGGGACATATTTTTGAGAAATTCTACAGGGTACCGGCGGGAAATACTCACAATATAAAAGGATTCGGCCTCGGGCTGAGCTATGTTAAAAAGATTGTTGAGGAGCATCACGGTACCGTCAGGGCGGAGAGCCATGCCGGCAAGGGCACAAGGATTATCATTCACCTTCCAAAAGTACAGCCAAAATGAAGAAAGTAAGCATCCTGCTCGCAGAGGATGACCCCAACCTGGGTCTGCTGTTAAAAAATTACCTTACGGCCAAGGAATACGAGGTGACCCTGGTAACTGACGGAGCGCAGGCCATGAAGGGTTTCAGGAAAGAAAAATTCCACCTCTGCCTGCTTGACGTGATGATGCCTGAGATGGACGGCTTCACGCTGGCAAGGGAGATCAGGGCCATTGACCCGCATATTCCCGTTATCTTCCTTACGGCAAAAAACCTGAAGGAAGATATCATTGAAGGCTTTAAATCAGGGGCCGACGATTATCTCACCAAACCCTTTTCAATGGAGGAACTGATCTACCGTATAGAGGCGATACTCAGGAGGTCATCCAAGCAGACCACCGATGCTCCGGTAGAGAAGTATAAAATAGGCAAATTCACCTTTGACGTTACGAAGCAGCTCCTCACCTACCAGGATCAGTCGCGCAAGCTCACCACCAAGGAATCAGAACTTCTTGAGCTGCTCTGCCGTCACCGCAATGAGGTACTTGAACGCAATTTCGCCCTCAAGTCGATATGGATAGATGACAACTACTTCAATGCCAGGAGTATGGACGTCTACATTACAAAACTGCGCAAATACCTTGGCAGCGATGAGAAGGTAGAGATTCTCAATATCCACGGGAAGGGATACAAGCTTTTATGCTAAAAAATATACCCCGTCCGGAATATTCCGTGCGGGGTATGAGTTCAGGTTAGTTTCAGGGTCTTATGAACAGTATCAATTCTTCCCGTCAAGGCCCAATGAAGCGCTAAGATAAAATATTTTCCTTATATCCAACACTCCGGCCCGATTTTATTACGTCAGTCGAGCTTCAGCACCGCCAGGAATGCCTGCTGAGGCACCTCCACGTTACCTATCTGACGCATCCTCTTCTTACCTTTCTTCTGTTTCTCAAGCAGTTTTCTCTTGCGGGTGATGTCACCGCCATAGCATTTGGCTGTGACATCCTTACGCACAGCCTTGACCGTCTCACGGGCGATGATCTTTGCGCCAATGGCTGCCTGTATCGCAATGTCAAACTGCTGCCTCGGAATCAACTCACGCAGCTTCTCGCACATCCTGCGCCCAAAGTCATATGCATGGCCCCGGTGAATGAGCGTTGAGAGAGCATCAACCATCTCTCCGTTGAGGAGTATGTCAAGCCTGACAAGGTCAGCTTTCTTATATTCAGTAATGTGATAGTCAAAAGAGGCATATCCCTTTGAAATGCTCTTCAGCTTGTCATAGAAGTCAAAGACGATTTCTGAAAGAGGCATGTCGAACGTCACCTCCACCCTGTCACTTGTAAGGTAGACCTGGTTCTTCATCGTGCCCCGCTTGTCTATGCAGAGCTTGAGTATCGGGCCGAGGTATTCCGATTTGGAGATAATCTGTGCGTAGATATATGGCTCTTCTATCTCATCAATGGTTGTCGATGGAGGCATCCCCGAAGGGTTATGGACGTCAATCACATCGCCTTTGGTGGTAAGGACCCGGAATGATACGTTAGGCACAGTGGTTATGACATCCATATCGAACTCCCTGTCAAGGCGCTCCTGGATGATCTCCATGTGAAGCAATCCCAGGAAGCCGCACCTGAACCCAAAACCGAGGGCAGCAGATGATTCCGGTATAAACGTCAGGGATGCATCATTAAGCTGAAGTTTCTCTATTGACGCCCGAAGATCCTCATAGTCATCGGCATCAACGGGATAGATCCCTGCAAAGACCATCGGCTTCACATCGGCAAATCCCGATATGGCTGTCTCGCACGGTCGGGCAACATGGGTGATGGTGTCACCCACCTTTACCTCCACAGAATTCTGGATGCCGGAAATGATGTACCCGACATCACCGGCGCTAAGTACAGTGCGGGGCTC
>CAZHTG010000070.1:0-8940 GCA_964535795.1 uncultured Rikenella sp. | reverse complement strand
CTCCGTGTGAAGCTGAGCGGCATCAGCGACTGGCAGTTTTCAAGAACGATGACAGCAGACTCTCCCGCAAGTATCACCCTGATTGGTTTTCCCAGTCTCTGTTCTTCCTCAATGAGCATCTGCCGGCAGTTGCCGCACGGAGGTACCGGATCCTTTGTGAGTTTTCCTCCGGAGAGGGCTGCAATGGCTATTGCCACGGATCTCTTCTCCTGATGGTTTGCCACAGTATATGACAGTGCCGTCTTCTCGGCACAGCTTCCCGAAGGGAAAGCGGCGTTTTCCACATTGGCACCCCTGATAACGGTGCCGTCGTCAAGCAGAATTGCAGCACCTACCATGAAATGAGAATACGGGGCGTAAGCTCCGGTGGCTGCTGCCACAGCCTCTTCAACCAGTTTCCTCTCTGCACCGGGGAGTTCATCGATTCCACGATACTCCAGGTAAGAGATGATTGCTTCTCTCTTGTTCATCAGTGATAGGAGTGATTTATAGTGCAATAAAAGTAATAATATTTTTCCTCAGCTGCCGGAATTTGCCGTGGGTAAGGACATTTTTATATTTTTGTCCAAAACTGATCTGATGAGAATCTGCACGGCATACATTTTTATTCTCCTGGTATTATTGCTTAACTCCTGCAGTTCATCGCGAAAGGCTGCCAGGAGTGTCGCCCCCTCCGGCACCACCCAATCCTATGTAACGGATTACCTCAACAAATACAACGCCCTCGCGGTAAGCGAGATGAAGAGGACGGGAATTCCTGCCAGCATCACGCTAGCCCAGGGGATGCTCGAGTCTGATTACGGGCGCAGTACACTGGCCGTAAAGGGTAATAATCACTTCGGCATCAAATGTCACAACAACTGGAGGGGCGCGAGGATCTACCATGACGACAACCGAAGGGGAGAGTGTTTCAGGGCATACACTTCGGCCGAGGAATCTTACCGTGACCATTCGGAATTCCTGGTGAACGGTTCGCGCTACAGGGATCTGTTCAGCCTGAGCAGCACTGACTACAGGGGATGGGCACATGGGCTGAAGAAGGCAGGCTACGCCACGGATCCGAACTATGCTCAACTGCTTATCAGAAAAATTGATCAGTACGGGCTTCATGACTATGATACCGGAAGGAAAACACCCGGCGAGCCTTTGCAGAAGGTATCAGAAGCGGCAAGGACTGTACCTGACCCCGCGACAGCCGGAACAGTTCAGGTAACCGTTCCGGACAAGGTTCCGGCTGCCGGTTCAGCCAGGACTACTCCTTCAGCCACGACTCAAAAAGAAGGTGACAAAGCCGTGGCGCAGACAGTGCCATCAGCGGAACAGACTCCAAAGGAGTACGAGGCCCCGATAAAAGTAATCAGTCTGGGCTCCGGCAAGAAAGTCATGGAGAATAACAATGTTGAATACATCCTGGCCGGGGAGGGGGATACATATGAGTCACTGGCAGAGAAGTACCAGCTTCTGGCATGGGAGATAAGCCGATACAATGACCTCGCCCCGGGAACTACCCTCAAGCCGGGACAGGTTATTTACCTGCAGCCAAAGCGCACTAAGGCTGCCCAGGGTTTTGCGGTGCATACCGTCACCCAGGGCGAGACAATGCACGGTATCTCCCAGAAATATGCAATCAGGCTTTCCTCGCTCTACAAGTTGAATGTAATGACGGAAGGGTCGGAATGCAAACCCGGTCAGAAACTTAGGATCAGGTAAGGGATGAAATCAGGCAAGCTCCCATCCGGTGGGATCAAAGCCTCTGAGAAACTCTGAGGCCGTCATCCGTCTGCGGCCCTCGGGTTGAAGTGCCAACACCTCAATAGCTCCGTTGACGCACGAGATAAGCAGATGTGATTTCCCGGCAACAATCATTGTACCCGGAATTGTCTTTACATCACCCCTTACACTGCTTTCAAGGATCTTCAACCGCATGGTTCTGTCTCCCGAGCGTATTGTGGCAAGGGCTCCGGGGTAAGGCGACAGGCCTCTTATCCTGTTGTGTACCCTGACTGCCAGATCCCTCCAGTTAATGATGGTGTCGGCAGGAAAGATCTTTGGTGCCGGCATCAGGATTTCCCCCGGCCTGACCGTCTGCGGCACAGGCTTAAGGGTACCGGCGAACAGGCCCCTGGCAGTATCAACTACAAGTGAGGAGCCAAGCTCCATCAGGCGGTCGTGCAGGCTCCCGGCATTATCTCCGGGAAGGATATCTGTCTCCCGTGCAAGCAAAATCTGTCCTGTATCTATCTCTCTGTCTATCAGGAACGTGGTCAAGCCCGTCCTTGTCTCGCCGTTGATAAGGGCATGGTTTACCGGGGCAGCACCGCGGTACTGCGGCAGGAGGGAGGCGTGCAGATTAAAGGTGCCGAGAGGCGGGATGCTCCATACCTCTTCGGGTAGCATTCTGAACGCCACAACCACGAATATGTCTGCATTCAGTGCCTTGAGTGTGCCGGTAAATCCCGGATCACGCAGCCGATCGGGCTGCAGGAGGTTCAGCTCATGCTGAAGTGCATATTCCTTGACGGCTGTGAATGTGATCTTCCTTCCGCGTCCGGTGGGCCTGTCGGGTGCAGTGACTACAGCAGCTATCGCGAACCCCGACTCGTGCAGGGCACGCAGGCTGGCTACCGCGAATTCCGGGGTGCCCATGAACACTATGCGTGGCAGATTTTCAGTCATTCTCACCTTTTGTGGGCGTTTTATAGCATGACAGGCTGTGCCCCATCTTCGTGGCCTTGGTCTCGAGGTAGAACGAGTTGAATTTGTTTGGCGTGATAACCAGCGGGATTGTCTCGACAATGGTTATGCCGTAACCCTCCAGTCCGGCTCTTTTCACGGGATTATTGGAAATCAGCCTTACCTTTCCCAGCCCGATTCCTCTCATGATATTGGCGCCGATCCCATAGTCACGTTCATCTTCGCGGAAGCCAAGCTCGATGTTTGCCTCGACGGTGTCACGCCCCTGCTCCTGGAGCTTATAGGTGCGAATCTTGTTTATGAGTCCTATTCCCCTGCCTTCCTGGTTAAGGTATATGATGGCACCCTTGCCCGCCTCGTTGACCATCTGCATTGCCTGGTGAAGCTGCGGTCCGCAGTCGCATCGCTTTGAAGCGAAAATGTCTCCTGTGAAGCATGATGAGTGTACCCTGACCAGTACAGGCTCCTCTTTGGTCCATGTGCCTTTTACCAGGGCAGCATGCTCGAGCCCGTTGCTCACCTGCCTGAAAGGGATGAAGTCAAAGTCGCCGTACTCGGTGGGCAGCTTTACCTGTTCACCCATCTCAACTATTGATTCGATGCCCAGCCTGTAACGGATGAGATCTCTTATGGAGATGATTTTTATGTCAAACTTCTGAGACAGCTTCATCAGATCGGGCAGTCTTGCCATAGATCCGTCCTCATTCATTATCTCAATCAGCACGCCTCCGGGGCGCAGTCCTGCCAGGCGTGACAGGTCAACGGCCGCTTCGGTGTGCCCGGCTCTGCGTAGCACCCCCTTGGTGCGCGCCTTGAGGGGGAAGATATGCCCCGGCCGGCCCAGCTGTGATGGCTTCGTGGCAGGATCGACTAGCGCCTTTATCGTCAGCGCCCTGTCCTTGGCAGAGATCCCTGTGGTTGTCTCATGGCTGAGAAGGTCGACCGATACCGTGAATGCCGTCTCGTGCAGAGAGGTGTTGTGCCCTACCATCATGTTAAGGTCGAGCTCCTCACACCGTTCCTCGGGAAGAGGGACACATATCAGGCCCCTGCCGTGGGTAGCCATGAAATTTACGATCTCCGGGGTGACCAGCTCTGCTGCGCAAATGAAATCGCCTTCGTTCTCCCTGTCTTCATCGTCAACGACAATGACAACCCGGCCCTCTCTTATCTCATCGATGGCTTCGTTGATGGTATTCAGCCTTGTCTCTTCACTCATTCTAAACTCGTTTCGTGGGTTCCCATATCCCGCTGTTAATCCCTCTTATTGCCTTCAAAAACCCCGCTGTCAGTGCTGCATTCATCAACAGGAACTGGGTCACATACCTCTGAAATTTTATCTTCCTGCCGTATTTGTCTATCATCAGGTCAAGCGCCGACAAAATTATGAAAATAAGCTGAAATGCCGACAGCCAAATATAGAACTCAGAACGACCTGAAAGAATGATGGTTGTCATAAAAAAGAGAAGCAGAAAAAGAGGTGTTAACCATCTCAGTATCTTATGAGAAAAGAAAGCGAAGCATACAGGCGCTCTTCGTGACGGGAAAATTCCGAAGCGGAACAGATTCTGGAATGATCCGGCGGCTATCCTTACTCTCCTCCTGAACTGGGCGGCCATGTCAGCCTGGGTATCTTCAAAGACAATTGCATCAGGGGCATTGAATGATCTGAATCCCTGGCGGAGCACTGTCAGTCCCACATAGAGGTCATCGACCAGCGTGTTGGCGGGGAGGAGTGGAAAGAGGTCACGCCTTATGGCATAGCATCCCCCGTATGGCCCCGGCATGGCTCCCCACAGGTCACCCTCGGCACGCTTGAGAGCGGTCTCGAACCTCCCGTAGCAGTTCTCCTGCCTCGAGATGCCTTTGTCGTCTGAGGACCCTGGATTTACTGTCGCATCGCATAAACCCGTGTCCGGAAGTCTGAATCCTGGTGCAAGGTGCCTCAGGGTGCCGGCAGAAAAAATTACGTTTGCGTCGGTAATTACCAGTATCTCACCCTTCGCCATTGATGCGAGATCATTCAGCATGGCCGGTTTGCCTCTTCTTTCGCAATTATGTATGAACCTGATGCGATTGTCGGCCGCGGCAAGCTCATTCATTATCATTTCAGTTCCGTCGACTGAGCCGTCCGATCCAATGATAAACTCCGTCAGATCATGCGGGTAATCAGATTCCATGAGACTGCGGACTTTCTCTTCAAGGACTTTCTCCTCGTTGTAAACTGACATTATAACTGAAATGGATGGCTGCATCAGATTGGCTTTATCATTCTGGCCGCGCTTTCCTGTTTTGAGTTTTCTCTTCAATGCGGCGCTGGTCAGTACAGCTGCCGGATAGAGCAGGTATGTCCAGGCCAGCAGCAGGAGAGCCATTATAACGATCATCTCACCGGCCATGGCTCAGTTGCTTGTAGAATTCCAGCAACCCTGCCGTGAGTGCCCGGTTATCATATCTTTCACGAACCAGTGTCACGGCCGCCTCACCAGTCGAGGCTCTCAGTGAAGGGTCCTTCAGCACTTCTGTCAGCGCAGCGCAGAATGATTCAGGGTCACTGGCGATGAAAAGCTCCCTTCGGTTTATGACGGGCAGTCCTCTGACTGCCACCGGGGTAGCCACTACCGTTCTTCCTGTGCTCATTGCCTCCATGATTTTTATTCTTAATCCGCTTCCGGCGAAGAGCGGTGCAATGATAACATTCATTGAAGCCATGAAACTGCGGGCATCGTCAACCTCACCTTCGAAGCTGACTTTGTCTCCGTTAAGCCGGCGCTTCGCATTTGCCGGCGCTCCTTTGCCTGCAATATGCAGGGTAGCGGAAGGGATTGCCCGCGAGACATCCGGCCACACATGCTTCAGGAACCATTTCAGCCCCTCCAGGTTTGGTTGCCAGTCGAGGGCTCCTATGAAGCCCACCCTGAGTGATGATCCGTCAGGTTCAGCCAGTCGTTCAGTCACATCAGCGCCGGTTTCCGACAGATGTACCGGTTTTCCACCGGAAACCGAACTGAACCATTTGCTGTCAGGTTCGCTTATCGGTACTATCGCATCAAACTTCCGGGCGGCTTCAGTCTCCAGCCTGAGAAGCCTTCCTGCAAGGTTATTCAGGTAAGCCCTGCGAATCCTGCTGACGGAGTTTTCGGCCATCATCTCCCTTATGCGGTGTTCTGTGTTGTGAGCCCTCAGCACCACCGGGGAGGATGTAAGTTTTTTTATCTCATCGAGGTAAAGTGAAAAGGGGAGTCCCTCGCACTGTATGATGTCATGATCTGCTGGCTTAAGGGTTCGGAGCGCCTCTGAATACCGGCCTGAACGAAACCGCACCAGATCATAAGGTTTGTCTGAGAAGAGCAGGTTGCACAGCATTTTTAAAGGCCTTATACGGGTGTTGACATCCACCGTAGCATAGTGCTTCAGGCATGCCGGCTTGAATTGATCTATTTTCCGGTGCTTCCCATGCTTCCAGGTCCTCATGGCCAGCAATGATACCTCCGCACCGGCTTCGGCCAGTCCTTCAATGCACCTCATGGTCGCCACTGCTCCCCCGTCGTGTGATGGCCACGGTGGTTTAGGTGACAGAACCAGTATCTTCATTTTCCTTTTCAGGTTTTATCCCGGTGAAGAAAGCCCCGAATTTTTTGAAGAAGAGGACATAGGTCTCTGCATCCATTATGGCAGCGTCGGTAGTAGCCTTATAGGTCAGGAAGATACCCAGGGGCAGCAGGATGATGGTCGAAGCCAGCATGCCGAGCGGGATGCTGATTATCAACTCCTTGGCAAATTTCTCGCCGGAGAGAGTGATAACATAGTAAAACAGGAAGAACAACACGGAGATGACTGCCGGGGTTCCCAGTCCACCTTTCCGTATGATAGCTCCCAGTGGCGCACCTATGAAAAAGAAGACCAGGCATGCTATGGGCAGGGTGTATCGCTTGTACCTCTCCGCTTCATACCTTTTCAGGTTTTTGGCCTCGGCTATCAGCGACTCGCTTTTTTCGATCATGAATGCCGTGCCTTCGCGGGCGAGGTTTAGCGCCCGGTTGACAGAGATGCTCTTATCCTCGAAGCTAAGGGTGTCAAAAGCGGCCTTGGAGTTGAAATCCCTGAGTTCCTTTGCTGCCAGAGTATCGCCGTAGTGATAATATTCACCCGAGAAATATTGACTTGGTGTGAAGAGCCTGGTCCTGCTGAATTCATCAAAGTAAGCGTCGGACCTGGTCCTGTACCTGCCGGAGAGGGAGTCGATGAAAAAGGATAGTTCGGTTGTATTAAGCATGGCATAGTTGGAACGGTAGAGATCCATGCCTGACCTGCTGAGACCGAAGCCGGTCAGCTCGATGACCATGGTCTGTTCGCTGAACCTGTCGCGCCGGAAGGGGTACTTCCTCTTATCCTGCGGCACATTCTTCTCTTCTATGTCTTTGTAGGCATACCCGTTGAAGAGGGTCAGGATGAGTCCGCTCTCGTCGCCGGTGACGGTCATGTAACCGGAGTCGGCATGGATGACGGCCGTGTTGCCTATCCCTTCACGGTGGTCGTAGATATAGATACCCTCAAGCCTGTTGGTCTCGGGGTCCTTGTCGGTGATTTTAATGCTGAATCCGTCGATGCCGTTATAGAACGTGCCAGCCTGGATATTCAGTTCCGGTCTCTTGCGGCGTATATCATGTAGGAGTGTTCGTGCCTTGCGGGTTGAGATAGGCAGCACGTAGTCGGCGAAGAGAAAGGAGGCTACTGCCAGGCAGGATGCGAATATGAATATTGGCAGCATGATGCGCTGGAGGGGTACGCCGGAAGATTTGAGGGCCGTCAGTTCAAGGAATTCACCCAGGTTGCCGAAGGTCATCAGGGAGGCAAGGAGGATAGCCAGTGGCAGGGAGAGAGGGACAAAAGTAAGGGAGAACTGGAAGAGGAGTTCAGCAAGTACCTTTAGCTCCAGGCCTTTGCCCGCGAGTTCGTCGACATACATCCAGAGGAACTGGAGAATGAAGATAATGAGCACAATAAAGAACGTAAGGATCAACGGTCCTATGAACGATCTTATCATAAACAGATCGATTTTCTTCATTTTCTCGGGTGTGCTGCAAACGTACGTTAAATTTGAGAAAGATGCAACGCTCTTTCACTCGGGGAGGCCAAGCACCTTCCTGAGGTTTGAGATCTGCGTGTCCCACAGGTCCTTTGCATCATCCACCTCACCTTCTTCGGCATGGTCGGTGATCATCAGTGCGGTGTCACCGGTGAGTTCATGGATCACGAGACGGAATTCAAAGAAATTGGTTTCGGTGTCAGCGAAGTCGAGCCAGTCGAACCGTACGGCCTTGTTTTCCCTGACGTAGATGAGACGGGCGCGGGCTCCGGTTTTATTCCACCAGAAGGTATAGATGTCGCCTTCGACTGTGACGTTATCGGCGAACCATTCTGAGAGGCCTTCGGGTGTACTCAGCCGGTCAAAGAGGACACGGGTGGGGGTATTCAGGGTGTATTCAATTTCGAATCTTGATCTCATGTCTGAGCGCGAGTGTGATGCAATATAAAAATAATACGTGAAAAGAAAAAGTTTGCCGGTCAAAATGAAAAAATATTTATATTTGCACCCGCGTTTTGACGGCGAGATAGCTCAGTTGGTTAGAGCGCATGATTCATAATCATGAGGTCCGGAGTTCAATTCTCCGTCTCGCTACAAAGAAAAGCCCCGGCACGAAGTGCGAGGGCTTTTTTGATTCAGGATGGAGCTGAAAACCTGTTTTCATGCGACAGGATGAAACAAAAAAGGCTGTGACAGCGCAAAGCGCTGAAGGGCTTTTCTTTGTAGGCATCCCCCAAGAGAATCGCCGCAGGCAATTCTCCGTCTCGCTACTTAAAAATAAGACAGTTACAAAATTAAAATGTGACTGTCTTTTTTTTGAATACCGTTGTGAATACCAGACCTCCCTCCATCGGGTGGCTGTTGAAAACTCATTCATGGCTTTAGAATCTGTAAATTCATTAAATTGCAGTAATGATGATAAATCCCAAATGCCATGCTGAACTTCTTTTTTAAAAGGAAAAAAGCGATTATTGGACAGCCCCAGATGCAGAGTAAAAAAAATAAGGAAACCACTGAAAAGAGATGCCCTTACTGCAATTTTGTGATTGACAAAAAACCTACTGGTAAATTTAAATGTCCTTCATGTGGCGGTGAAATTCACATCCAAAAGTCCGGCAAAAAGATCAAACTGCTCACAAAGGAGCAGAGGGAAGAGT
>CAZHTG010000069.1:0-9518 GCA_964535795.1 uncultured Rikenella sp. | reverse complement strand
AGTCGAAAGTCATAAAGACTAAGTGACTGATTATTAATTCTTAATTCTTAATTCTTAATTCTTAATTCTTAATTCCGCCACCTTACCGGCTACCAGCATTCCGTCTACTGCTGAGGAGACGATGCCACCGGCATAGCCGGAACCTTCGCCGGCGGGGTATAATCCATTAATATTAAATGCATTAAGATTCACGGGGTCACGGGTGATACGCACCGGTGATGAGGTTCGCGACTCCACCGCTGCCACCAGCGCTTCGCCAGTCAGGTATCCCTTCATCTTCTTCCCGAAATCCCTGAACCCGTCGCGAAGCTTCAGGGCTATCTCCGGAGGAAGCCACTCGTGCAGCGGGGAGGCCGTCAGCCCGGGGAAATATGACCCCTCCGGCAGTGATGCCGATGCTCTTCCGTCAACAAAATCGGTCAGCCTCTGGGCGGGTGCCCGTTGTGTCATGCCTCCTTCGTTCCATGCCATCCGTTCAAGAAATTGCTGGTACTCAAGCCCGGCTAGCGGCCCGCTGCCATAACGGAGGGCGTCATCCTCCCTTATCTCAGTAACAATGCCGCTGTTCGCCCACCGTGAGTTGCGCCGCGACGGTGACATGCCGTTCACCACAACCTCACCCGGACTGGTTGCCGAGGGTACCATGAATCCGCCCGGGCACATGCAGAATGAGTATACGCCGCGATCGCCGACCCGGGTCACCAGGCTGTAGGCAGCGGCAGGAAGATATTGCCCTCTCTCCTTTCCGTGATATTGTATGCGGTCTATCAGTTCCTGGGGGTGCTCAACCCTTACCCCCATTGCAAAAGGTTTGAATTCCAGCCTGACTCCTTCGGCAAGCAGCATACGATAGACATCCCTTGCCGAATGGCCTGTGGCAAGGATGAGATCATCAGCCCTGTAAGACTCATTTCCGTTAACAGTCACCCCCCGGAATGTACCATTTTCAATCTTCATGCCCGTTATGCGCCTGCCAAACAGTACCTCTCCGCCTGCTGAGATGATGGTTTCGCGGATAGCCTTTATCACCCCCGGTAGCCTGTCAGTACCGAGGTGGGGGTGCGCTTCATACAGTATGGCCGGGTCAGCCCCGTGAAGCACAAGCAGTTCAAGTACCCGGCGGTTATCGCCCCTCTTTTTTGATCTTGTGTAGAGCTTGCCATCAGAGAAGGTGCCGGCACCACCCTCGCCGAAACAGTAGTTTGAGTCTGAATCGACTATATATTTTGTGCTTATGGCTGCCACATCACGCTTACGCTCTTTCACCTCCCTGCCCCGCTCCAGTACAATGGGTTTCAAACCCTCCTCAATCAGGCTCAGTGCCGCAAAAAGGCCTGCCGGTCCGCTGCCCGCAACAAGCACCTCCCTGGCGCGTGTAACATCCCTGACCTTCATTAAGGGTATCCCCTCTTCAGGCTCATCGGGACCAGTCAGTTGTACGGTAAGGTTGATTTTAATCTCAGGCCTGCGCGCATCCACGGAGCGCCGTATTATGCGCATTGTGAAATCATTCCGGCCTGTCTTCCTGGCAAGATAATGCCTGAGCGCATCCTCATCAAAGGCTGTCTGAGGTGGCAGCACCAGGTTCATCTCCCCGGCCATCTCTATTCAAAATGAAAAGAGAGTACCCATACCTGCGACCTCAATGACTTTATTGAGCTGACATATTCCGGATAACGCTCATCAGGCTCATGCACCAGCACGTCACGCAGGCCGTTGGACATTTTGGCCTCAATGGTAAGCTTGAAATAGGGAAGGTAAAAGTCAATGCCGGCCCCGACCTCATAGTAGATGTCGGCTCGCTTCAGCCTCATGTAAACGTTCCTCGAGTCGTCATACTCCTTTTTGCCTGCAAGGTCATACCTGGAATTAATTCCGCCTATCAGATAAGGCCTGGAATTGTTTAGCCTCATCCCCTTCGCTTTCAAAAGAATGGGGAACTCAAGGAATGATGATTCCAGGACCTGAGTCTCGCCCCAGGGAACCCCGTCCTGATAAAAATTTATGTTCCGCTGTCCGAATGAAACGCCCGGAAGGAACCTGATGTCGAGGTAGGTTGAGGGGCGGTAGTCAGTGACAATCTGTATGTTTAAGCCAGGTTTGAGCGATACCACCTCGGCAGTGAGGCCCGATTCACTGGCCATCTTAATATTGAAATCCATGGTGTTGGTGCCCATGCTGAAACCGAAATGCAGCAGCCTCTCGTCGTAATTCGAGTCATTTTTGGGTTTCGCTTTCTGGGCTGTCAGTACGACAGGTATTAAAAGAAAGAGAAATATGGCAGTTCTTTTATTCACAATTACGAAGAGTCCTAAAAATTATAACGAAATTAAATGGGATTAATTGTATCCCCGGGATTCATGGCCTGAAACCATAGTAAATACTGGCTATACCCCCGGTCAGTCTTCTCTGTTTCACGTCTCTGAATCCCGCAGCGGTAAGCAGTTCGAGGAAACGTTCATTGTCGGGGAATGCCATCACCGAATCAGGAAGGTATGTATAAGCGCCGGGATCCCCTGACACTCTCCTCCCTATTCGCGGGAGCACACGTCTGAAATAGAGTCCGTATATCTGTTTCAGGGGGAACCATGACGGCCTCGAGAACTCAAGAACCATAATCATTCCTCCCGGTCTCACGACCCTGCACATCTCGCGGAGGCCGGTGAGGGTATCTTCAAAATTCCTTACCCCGAAGGCGCACATCGCAACGTCAAAAGTCCCGTCGCTGAATTCGATTGCCTGGGAATCCCCCTTAGAAAGTACTATCTTCTCTCCGTGACCCATCCGGGTAATCTTCCGCCGGCCCTCTTCAAGCATCTTTGCGCTGATGTCTATCCCCGTGATATTGCGGGGTGAGAGCCTCAGGGCCTCAATGGCCAGGTCTCCCGTCCCTGTTGCAACATCAAGCATTGCCATCGGCCTGATATTTAAGCCTATGAGGTCAACCGCCCTCCGGCGCCAGCGCCTGTCTGTGCCGAGTGAAAGTATACGGTTCAGCCTGTCATAATGTCCCGATATTGAATCGAACATCGCCTCGACCTGTTCACGGGGGGCGCCCTTCTGTACATTTGTTTCAGGCATCATTTTGCAATTGCGGGGCAAAGATACCCTTAATAATGTTTAAATTTACGCCTCTGAAACAGATAACCCATGAGAAAAACGGTACTAATCACAGGTGCAACCTCGGGCATAGGTGAAGCAACTGCAAGGAGATTCGCAGCAGCATCTCACCGGCTGATCATCACAGGAAGGAGACAGGAGAAGCTGAATGAGCTTTCGGCGCAACTCGTAGCAGGTTACAGCACAGAGGTCCTCTCTCTCTGTTTTGATGTCAGGTCAAAGAGTGAGGTCGACAGTCATCTCGGTGCCCTGCCGGAAGAATGGAAAACGATAGATATCCTGGTCAACAACGCAGGGCTGGCGGCCGGACTCGGTCATATTGACGAAGGTGACACTGATGACTGGGATCGCATGATCGATACCAACGTGAGAGGGTTACTTTATGTCACCCGGGCAATATCCCCGGGAATGGTGGAGAGGGGCTCCGGACACATAATAAATATCTCCTCAACAGCAGGAAAGGATGTCTATGAGAACGGTTCCGTCTACTGTGCAACAAAACATGCCGTCGACGCCCTCTCCAAAGCCATGCGCATTGACCTCCTGAAGCACGGCATCAAGGTTACCAACATTGCCCCCGGGATGGTTGAGACAGAGTTCTCGCTTGTCCGCTTCAGGGGTGACACCGGGAAGGCAGCGGCAGTTTATTCCGGCATTGAGCCTCTCAAAGGGGAAGACATTGCAGAGGCGATATATTACTGTGCCAGTGTCGCGGACCATGTATGCATCAATGATCTTGTCATCACCCCGAAGGCACAGGCTAACGCGCTTTATAGTCACAAAATAACCAAATAGCCATGAAAAGAAAATCATTTGTCACACTACTGATCCCTGTCCTGCTGTTCATTGCCGCACGTCCTTTTAACTTCAGACCTTTAGACTTTCAGACTTAAATAACATGTACGACCACAAATATCTGTTTGAATTCACGACTGACATATTCATGCGCATCGGCTGCAGCCGTGAAGATGCCGGTGCCGTAGCCGCAGTGCTGATAGCGGCCGAACTGCGCGGACACTCATCGCACGGCATGATAAGGATCAAGGAGTATTACGAACTGTGGAAGAGCGGTCGCGTAAATGTCACTCCTGACGTGAAAGTGGTTCACCAGACTCCTTCTACCGCCGTGATCGACGGTGACAGGTGCTTCGGGATGATTGCGGGTGTGAGGTCGATGAAGCTGGCCATTGAGAAGGCTGCCGCCACCGGCACTGGTTGGGTGGCAGCACGTAACTCCAACCACTTCGGGATCGCCGGTTACTATGCCATGATGGCACTGGAGCATGACATGACAGGCATATGCGTCACGAACGCCAATCCCCTTGTGGTACCTACCTTTTCTGTGAGCCGTTACCTGGGCACCAATCCTCTTGCCGTAGCGGTGCCGGCTCTGCATGAGCCTCCCTTCGTTGCCGATTTCGCCACCACCCCCATCGCACGGGGCAAGCTGGCCGTATCGGAGAAGAAGGGTGAGAAGGTGCCGCTGGGGTTTGTCCAGGATGCCGAGGGCAATCCATCCGATGATCCCGGCATTCTCCGCCGGGGAGGCGGGATGCTCACGCTGGGAGGAGACCGCCTTCACGGGAGCCATAAGGGTTACTGCATGGCGGCTGTCATTGACATCTTCAGCTCCGTATTCAGCGGTGCCAACTTCGGGCCCTTTGTGCCACCGAGCGTGGCCTACCTGCCCGTGCCTGAGAACCAGCCGGGTGAAGGAACAGGCCATTTCTTCGGCGCCATGCGTATCGACGCCTTCAGGCCTGCAGATGAGTTCAAAGCCTCCATGGATGAATGGATCAGGACTTTCCGCAATGCAAAACCAATAAAGGGTGAGACGAGAGTGATGATTCCGGGTGATCCCGAACGGGAGGCAGAGAAACATAACAGGGAATCAGGAATAAACCTGGTACCTGCAGTGGTTGATGACCTCCGCGTCATCGCCGCCGGGCTGGGGGTTCAATTTATTGAGCAGATTTAAAAACTGCCGGCTGAGACTACTGCCTATTGCCTGCTGCCTACTGCCCTAGAAATCAAAGCCCTGCCTCCTGATGACCTCAAGGTATTTTGCTGAGAAGAACTCGTTGTCTGCCTTCTTGTAGCGCACATCGGTAAAGACCTGCGCCAGTGTCTTCTTGCCATTCTCAGCAATAAACTGCTGCGAGTCGGCCCGTTCCTCCTTTGCCCTGTACAGATTGTCTATGGCTGCCGCGTCATAGTCATGATATCTCTCATAATGCACTACCGCTTCCAGTGGCAGCCTGTCAGGCTGTTCAGGCACCAGCGCAGGCCAGCCCATGGTTACGGTGGTTACCGGCACCACCCCGGCCGGCAGCTCCAATATCTCGATGAGCCGGTCAGCATTGTAGGTTGCAGTGCCAAGGTAACAAATACCGAGTCCCTCCTCCTCGGCGGCATTGCACACGGTCTGCGCAACGAGCAACGCATCTGTGGCAGCAGTCATGAATGACAGGAAGTTGTCATAGCCCGGCTCGGCTTCCCGCTGCCTGCACCAGCGATTGAACCTGTTGAAATCAGCACAGAAAGTGAGCACCACAGGCGCCTCAGTCACCATCTTCTGATTGAAATGTGCCGGCGCCATTCGGCTCTTCATCTCCTGGTCACGTGTGACTATAATACTGTATACCTGCATGTTGCCCGTAGTGGAAGCACGCGTGCCTGCTGTGAGTATCCGTTCAAGAAGTGCGCTCTCTATCGCCTTCTCTTCATATTTCCTGACGGTCCTCCTGGTAAAATATGTGCTGTTCATTCCTTTTGCTGTTAATCCGCAGCAAAATAATTAAATAACGTTAAAAAATCCTCTGACAAATTTCCTTATCTTACCTTAGCATTACCAAAAAAAATCCTAAACACACCTGTATGAAAAAAATTCTGACACTAGTGCTTGTAATTATTCTGACCGGTTCTTTCAGCCTGTCAGCGCAAAAGAAGGAGGCCAAAAAGGAGGAAAAGGGATCTGCGAGTCAGATCAAGCCTTCCGTCTCATCTTCACTTTTCACCGGAATTACCTTCAGGTCAGTCGGACCGGCCTGGGCTTCGGGCCGCATTGCCGATCTGGCTGTAAATCCATCAGACCATTCAGAGATTTATGCAGCAGTTGCATCCGGCAACATCTGGAAAAGCGGGAACAACGGAACAACATGGAAGCCGGTCTTTGACAAATACGGGGCTTACGCCATCGGTTGCATTGTGATTGATCCCAATAACAACCATGTCGTCTGGGCCGGAACGGGTGAAAACAACCACCAGCGAGCCCTCGGATGGGGCGATGGCGTCTATCGTTCAGACGATGCCGGCGCCAGCTGGAAAAACATGGGACTGAAGGAATCGCGGCAGATAGGCGGCATTGCCATCGATCCGCGCAACAGCGACGTTGTATACGTGGCTGCCGAAGGATCAGCATGGGGACCCGGAGGCGAACGCGGCCTTTATAAAACCATAAACGGAGGCAAGTCGTGGGAAAAGATCCTTAACATCAGCGATAACACCGGTATAAACAATGTGGTGCTTGATCCGCGGAATCCTGACGTAGTCTACGCCACCAGCGAGCAGCGGCGCAGGCATGTGGGACTTAAGATCAGCGGCGGTCCGGAATCGGCAGTATACAAATCCACCAACGGAGGCGTGTCTTTTGACAAGATCATGAAAGGCCTCCCGTCAGGAGACATAGGCGGTATGGGTATGGCAATATCACCGGTGAACCCTGACATCCTCTACCTCATCGTTGAGGCCCAGGGCGAATCAGGCGGGTTCTACAGGACTGTCAACAGAGGTGCTTCATGGGAGAGGATGAACTCTTATCATGCAAGTGGCCAGTATTACAACAAGATCATCTGTGATCCGGTGGATGCCGACAGGGTTTTCAGCCTTGACACCTACACCCAGGTCACCACTGACGGCGGCAAGACCTGGTCAAGGGTCAGCAACGAGGGTCGTCATGTGGATGACCATGCGATGTGGATCGATTCGGATAACACAAAACACTTCTACATCGGTGGTGACGGAGGTATCTATGAGACATGGGACAACGGCGAAAACTTCATTTTCAAATCGAACCTGCCCGTAACCCAGTTCTACAGGGTAGCTGTAGACAACTCGTCTCCATTCTATTATATATACGGTGGCACCCAGGACAACAACTCCATGGGAGGCCCGTCAGCCAGCACAAGCAACGGGGTTACCAATGACGACTGGTTTGTGACACAGGGAGGCGACGGTTTCTGGGTGGCTATTGATCCGACAGACCCGAATATCGTTTATACCGAATCACAGTATGGGAATGCATCGCGATGGGACCGCAAAAGCGGACAGAGCGTAAGCATCAAGCCATATCCCGGTGAGGGCGAACTGACCTTCCGCTGGAACTGGGATACCCCCATACTCATAAGCCCGCACAACAACAAGCGGATCTACATTGCCGCCAACTTCCTCTTCCGCAGCGAAGACCAGGGCAGCAACTGGAATAAGATCTCACCTGACCTTACCAGGAACGAGAACAGGGACAACTTCAAAGTGATGGACAAGTACTGGCCGGTGGATGCCGTTGCAAAGAACAAGTCAACATCGCTCTGGGGAACAATAGTATCACTGACCGAATCAAAGGTTCAGAAAGATATTCTGTACACCGGCAGTGATGATGGTATGATATCGGTGTCCGAAGACGGCGGCGGCAACTGGAGAATGATCAAGACCTTCCCTGGTGTGCCTGAATACACATACGTGAGTGACATCGCGGCCGACAAATTCAATGCGGATATTGTCTACGCCACATTCAACAACCATAAGCGTGACGACTTCAAGCCTTACGTGCTGAAGAGCACCGACAAGGGGAAGAGCTGGACCTCCATAAGTGCCAATCTTCCGGTAAACGGCCCGGTGCACACGATAGAGCAGGATCATATCAATCCGAACCTGTTGTTCCTCGGTACGGAATTCAGCTTCTTCGTCTCGTTTGACGGAGGCGCCAGCTGGACAGAGTTCAACAAGGGATTGCCGACGATAGCCGTGCGCGACATAGCTATTCAGGAGCGTGAGAATGACCTCGTCATAGCTACTTTCGGAAGGGGCTTCTATGTGATCGACGATTACACTCCCCTTCAGAATTTTAAAAAGGAGATAACTGGCAAGCCCGGATACATATTCCCGGTCAGGGAGGCAAAGATGTTTGTCCAGAACAGTGAGTTTGACAACCAGGGATCGATGTATTTCGTATCTGACAATCCTCCTTTTGGGGCAACGATAACCTACTACGTCGACACTGTTCCGAAAACAGATCGCGATATAAGGAAGGAAAAGGACAAGAAGCTCTTTGAAAAGGGTGAGTTCATACCGCAGCCAACCGCAAAAGAACTGAGTCTTGAAGAGAGGGAGATCAAGCCCTATCTCATCTTCACCATCAGCGATGAAGAGGGCAACGTCATCCGCAAGCTGTACAAGTCCGCATCAAAGGGCGTTGGCCGGATAACCTGGAACTTCACACATGCAGGTTACCAGCCTGTCAGGGCAGCAGAGAAGTTCAATCCTGTCCCCGAAACCGGCGGACGCAGCAGATGGGGTGGCGGAGGGATCTCAGTCATGCCTGGCAGATACTTCGTCTCAATGGCCCTCTATGCCAAGGGAGAGGTGAAGGAACTTGCCGGTCCCGAACCGTTTGTCTGCAAGCCTCTTGACATTGTGACGATGCCTGTCACCGATGCAGATGCCAGAGAGAAATGGCTAAAGGAGATGACAGCCTTCGCCAAGACCGCTTACGGTGCGATAGCATATGCTGCAGAGCTTGACGGCAAGGTAAACACGATCATGCAGACGATACATCAGACACCTGAGGCACCGGCATCTCTGATGGAGGAGGCCGCTGCGCTGAGTGATGAGATGAACGAGATAACCTATCTGATCAGGGGCATCTCGGTAGGTGCCAGCACCGAGGAGACACCTCCTTCACCCGCATCGCTGTCAGCAAGACTGTCGACGATGTCAAGGTCGCTCTATGGCAATTCGGGGGATATCTCCGGCATAGCCGACCAGCAGTTCCGGATCCTTAAGAAGGAGTTTCCCGTATTGCTTGAGAGGATACTTAAAGCAGGTGCGGCAGTTGATGCACTTAACGGAAAGCTTGATGAAATAAAGGCGCCGTGGACCTCAGGCAGGGTCCCGAAGCTGTAACGGTATACGCCTATGTACAAAAAACCGGCTCTGTTCGCAGGGCCGGTTTTTTGTTATCTAAACTGATACAATAATAAATCCTCTACGAGGAATAAATATAGCTACTAACAAACTATTCTACAATACTTTATGGCCTACGGCCAACCCCTCGCTATTGCCTACGGCTTTTAGCCGCCGAAGCCTTCAAAGACCTCTGAAGCTTTGCGAAAGAGGTGGCG
>CAZHTG010000068.1:0-9721 GCA_964535795.1 uncultured Rikenella sp. | reverse complement strand
GTAGACCATAAAGTATTGTAGATGAAATACATAATAAAAAAATGCCATACCCTCACCGGATATGGCACTAATTGGATTGGTGGAAAAAATCAGAACGGCAGGTCATCCAGCTCGGGGCTGGGTGAGGGGGCATCCTCCAGTCTCGGGCTGCGGATAGCCTGCTGGCCGTTCTCCGCAACGGTGATGCCACGCGTAACTGTGAGGGCATTAAGGTTGGTGATGTAATTAACCATTCCGTTCTTTTCCCAACGGTTACCCTTGATACTGAAAGTGACTGTAACATCCTGCCTCAGCCATGATTCATCAATGATCTCGCACTTGTCCTGTGTGAGCTGGAACTTGATGAAGTCAACATAAGCCTGCCCGCTTCCGCTATCCTTGTGTTCGATGACGAACTCACGCTTGCGGAATCGTTCATTGACCCTGTTGACGGGGTAGACCTCGGCAACCTTGCCTGTAATCTGATATTCCATTATTCTGACTCTGTTATGACTATCCTGTCAATGCCGTCACCGGCCCTGATAAGATCAATCACCTCTTCTCCTTCAACAACTTTCCCGAAACAGGTATGTTTTCCGTCCAGATGTTTCGTGTTTGACCTTGAGTGGCAGATGAAGAATTGCGAGCCGCCGGTGTCTTTCCCTGCATGTGCCATGGAGAGGACTCCACGGTCATGGTACTGTTTTGTTCCGGTAAGTTCGCATTTGATCTTGTATCCCGGGCCGCCTGTGCCGACACGCGGGTCACTCATGTCTTTCGAGAACGGGCATCCGCCCTGTATGACGAAGTCAGGAATGACCCTGTGAAATGCCAGTCCTTCATAAAACCCTTTTCCGGCCAGCGTCACGAAGTTCTCGACAGTACCGGGAGCATCATCATCATAAAGGAGTGCCTTCATTACCCCTTTTGGGGTATGTATTTCGGCAAACCTCATTGTTTTACGATTTCAAGCAGCTCAACCTCGAAAACGAGTGTTGAATAGGGAGGGATGGGACCGGTTCCCTGCTCGCCATAACCCAGTTCATAGGGAATATAGAACTTGAATTTCGAACCAACAGGCATGAGTTGGATACCTTCCTGCCATCCCTGGATGACCTGGTTGACACCGAACTCTGCAGGTCCGCGCTCAGCTGAAGAATCAAATGTGGTGCTGTCAATAAGAGTTCCTGTATAGTGAACCCTGACAACATCCGTGGGAGCTGGTTTGTCTCCGGTACCCATTGTGATCACCTCATACTGGAGTCCGCTGGTTGTCTCCTGTACGCCGTCACGTTTCTTGTTCTCAGCAAGGAATTTTTCACCATCGTCGATGTTCTTGCTGTACATAGCCTTCATTTTTTCTGCCTGCCTGTTCTGCATGTATGTCATGACATATCCCTGGGCGCTGGTTTCATCAAGACCGTTCTTTCCGTTCTTTGAATCGATCATTCCCTTTGCAAAGAGGACGGGGTCAATGTCAACGCTGTCACTCATATAATAGAAATAGCTTGCAATACCAAGTGAGTATGCGAGAGAGTCTTCGGCACTCTTGACTTTCGCACCTGAAATGCCCGACTGGGTGTTGCATGATGTTGCGATTACGGCTGCTATCACAGCGAAGATTACTAAACCTTTGATTTTCATTGTATCTGTTTTATTTAAATTTTGGCAAAGATAATATTTTGGATGTCAAATGGTGGCTATTGCTGCTCTTTTATTACCTCAATCAGCTCAACTTCAAAGATGAGAGTTTCAAAAGGCTTGATAATGTTACCAGCACCCCTTTCTCCGTAGGCAAGGTCGTTAGGTATAAAGAGCATCATTTTGGTGCCTTCCTGCATGAGCTGCAATCCTTCGACCCATCCCCTGATCACATTGTTTACCCTGAACTGTGCCGGTTCACCGCGGTCATGTGAGGAGTCAAACTTCGTCCCATCAATGGTGGTTCCCGTATAGTGCACCTTGACGATATCTTCCGGTCCCGGTGTGGCTCCTTCGCCAGCCGTGACGACTTTATACTGGAGTCCGCTCGGAAGTGTGACCACGCCCTCTTTTTTGGCGTTTTCTGTCAGCCATGTCTTTGCAGCCTCGATCTTTTGACTGTTTTCAGCCATGAGCTGGGCTTTCTGACGTTTCTGCATATAAGCGACAATGAATGCGCTGGCAGCAGTGTCATTCATAAGGGCTTTATCCTTTGATGCATCCGTCATCCCTTTGGTGAACATCTTTGTGCTGATGCTGATGCTGTCTGCCACATAGTATTGGTAGTTTGCCACGCCGAGTGCGTAGGAGAGTGAATCTTCGGAGGTGGCAAGTTTTGATTTCTGCGCTGTTGCTGAAAGGAGTGTCATGGCTGAAAGAGCCACAACCATAATCATTCTGACTGGTTTCATATTTTAAGTTTTAAGTTTTCGGCGGGGATGTTTCATTCAACATCTCCGGAGATGTTTTTCAGTGGCGCAAATATACCACAATTCATCTCTTCACCGCTCTTGTTATCACCCTTTTTCCGGGAGGGCCCTGCAGGAGGGCGACCTCAAATCCAAAAGTCCTCAGCATGCGCTTGAGGCTTCCCTTTGCGGAGTATGTCACGAAGACCGATCCGGACCGGGTGACGGCGGCGATCCTGCCCATCACCTTTTCGGTCCACATCTCAGGCTGCTTGTCAGGGCCGAAGGCGTCAAAATAGACCAGGTCATACAGACCCTGCAGATCGTCGGTTGTCAGATCTGTCACTGTTTTGTTCAGCGAGAACCACTCTGTGATGTTTACCGCTGCTCCCCATGGCGCGTCATGGATGGCTCCAAAGAGCTCCGGTCCGTTTTTTCCGGCAAGCTGTCCATAATTTAGCTGCCGGACCACTGACGGATTAAGCGGGTATTTTTCGAGAGTGGTGTAACTTATCCTGGTATTATGTTCACCGGCATGGAGTGCGGTGAGGAGAGCGTTGAGTCCTGTCCCGAAGCCGACTTCAAGGATCGAGACCGTGTCGCCGGAAAGGCTGGCGAGACCGGCATTGATGAATATATGTTTTGATTCAGTCAGGGCACCGAAATGGGAATGGTAGTGCTCGTCAATGGAAGGCACATATAGAGTGTGGGAGCCGTCGTCGGTGATTCTAATCTCGCTCTTCAGGATTATTTCAGGATCCAAAGTCAATGATTTTCGATTTTCGATTTGCGATTATGTACAATACTTAATGACCTACAGCCAAATATTACATTCACGGCCTTGATCTACAATACCATAAGCCCTACGGGCTATCATTGACTCTATTGCCTATTACCTACTGCCTATTGCCTGTTATTGCCAATCCGAGTCGTACCAAGTCCGGACATCGGTGGCGATCATGCCTGCTCTCCTGGCAGCCTCGATCCCCAGATCGCCGTCTTCAAACACCTCGCAATCAGCAGGTGCAACCTTCATAAGTTCAGCACACTTCAGAAATGTCTCAGGGTGGGGTTTATGTTTCTTAACATCATTAGCAGTGACGATGATGTCAAAGTACTCCCTGATCCCTATGATCTCAAGTGTCTTCTCCACGGCCTCACGGTGGCCTCCTGTTCCGACCGACATTGGCAGCTTGCCGTAGTATTTCTGTACCAGTGCAGTTACCGGTTCGACGGGGGTCACCTTATGCTGAATGGCGAAGAACTCCTCCAGCTTTACATCCATGATCTCTTCAGGCGATACCTTGCCTGTCATACCGTTATGTTCAATTATATCCTCGGCTATCTGCCACCCCGGAGCGCCGGTATGGGCCTGCAGGAATGCAGTGTCCATGGTTATGCCAAACCTTATGCATGCCTTCTGCCACGCCTGGTAGTGCCACGGCATGGTGTTGGCGAGGGTGCCGTCAAGATCAAATATCAGTGCTTTTGCCCCGGGGGTTATGTCGAATTTCATTTAGTATCAGATTGAGGAGCAAAAGTAGCATTTTTAAGGCAATAGGCAGTAGAGGGGCGAGCGTTAAGAAATGATCCGGTGGATCATTTTAGCGAAGCAGCCAGATTGCAGGGAGGGCCTGAGGAATTTTCGATTTCAGATTTTCGATTGTCGATTAATCGCAAATCGCAGATCCTTCAGACTTTATGGACTTTACAGACGTTCGACTGTCATCTGTTGAGGAATTTCCTGACCTCTTTTGCGATGTTCTCTCCGGTGAATCCGAATTTTTCATCGAGCACATTGTAGGCTGCCGAATAGCCGAAGCTTTCGAGACCCCATACCTTGCCCTCAGATCCGGCAAATCCGAGCATAGTCACCGGCAGGCCGGCCGTCAGACAGAATACAGGAATTCCCGGCGTGATGACGCTCTGCCTGTATTTCTCATCCTGCATCCTGAAAAGCCCCTCCGAAGGTGCGGAGACTATTCTTGGCTTAATGCCTTCTGCCAAAAGTATCGCTGAGGCTTCTACCAGTGTTGCCACCTCGGAGCCGCTGGCCACCATTATCACATCAGGCTTTCCTTCTGAATCTGTGACAATATAGGCACCCCTGGAGGCCATAGCCGCAGCATCCATCCTCGATTTGCCCATGAAGGGCAGTGTCTTGATATTCTGCCGTGAAAGGATCAGGGCCGTAGGCGTGGTTTTATTCTCCAGTGCCAGTTTCCAGGCGATATTGGTCTCAATTGCATCGGCAGGCCTTAGGACCAGCATGCTGTTTTCGCCGTGATGGTTTTTGAGGTGCTCCATAAGTCTTATCTGCGCCTCCTGTTCAACAGGCTGGTGGGTTGGGCCGTCCTCACCAACTCGGAAGGCGTCATGCGTCCATATATACTTGACAGGAAGACGCATCAGCGCTGCCAGCCTCACAGCCGGTTTCATAAAGTCAGAGAAGACGAAGAAGGTGCCGCACGCAGGAATCACTCCTCCGTGGAGTGCCATCCCGTTCACCACAGCAGCCATTGTCAGTTCGGATACGCCTGCGTGGAGGAAAGCGCCGGAAAAGTCTCCTTTAACCAGGGGCTTGCTCTTTTTGAGGAACCCGTCAGTCTTGTCAGAATTGGCAAGGTCGGCTGATGCGACGATCATGTTCGGGATCTTCAGCGCGAAGTGGGAGAGGAGTGTGGCTGATGCATTCCGGGTGGCATCATTTTCTTTCTGGGCAATTGCCGTGAAGTCTATCTCGGGAACTACCCCCGCATAGAATTCCTCCAGCTGACGGGCGGCATCGGGATTCCCGGCAGCCCATTCATCCTTTTTCGTTCTCCAGCTTTCAGCGGCAGCGGTTTTACCTGCCAGCACCTCCTTGTAGAGTTGCTTCACGTCACTGAATATCTCAAAGGGTCTCTCCGGGTCACCGCCAAGGACTTCAACGGATTTTTTAAAGGAGGCGCCGGCATGGGTGACCGGTTGACCGTGTGTTGAAGTCTTTCCTTCGAAGCTGTTGCCGGCATCGTCAACAAGGCCTTTCCCCATCACTGTTTTGCCAATGATAATAACGGGTTTTTCATTCTCATCTCCTGCAATGCGCAATGCCCCGCGAATCTGGTCATGACTGTGTCCGTCAATCTCCAGTACGCGCCATCCCCAGGCCTTGTATTTGGCTGCTGTGTCTTCCGATGTGACCGCCGATGTCTCCGTGGAGAGCTGTATATCATTCGAATCGTAGAAGAGGATGAGGTTGCTCAGTCCGAGGTGACCTGCCAGACGGCCTGCACCCTGGGATATCTCTTCCTGTATCCCTCCGTCGGAGATGTAGGTATAGATCTTATGTTCGAAGAGGCGGCCGAAGCGGGCTGCGAGGAAACGCTCAGCCACGGCTGCTCCGACGGCATTGGTATGACCCTGGCCAAGTGGGCCGGAGGTGTTCTCGATGCCGTGCTTCAGGTCAAGCTCGGGGTGACCGGGAGTAATGCTGCCCCACTGCCGGAACTGCATGATATCGTCAACGGTGAAAAGGCCGGTAAGCGTCAGCACCGAATAGAGCATGGGTGACATGTGCCCGGGATCAAGGAAGAAGCGATCCCTGTTTATCCATGTCGGGTCAGAGGGGTCAAAGCGGAGGAACTCCGAAAAAAGGATATGGATATAATCGGCTCCGCCCATCGCTCCGCCAGGGTGACCTGAATTGGCCTTCTCGACCATCGCCATTGAGAGGATACGGATATTGTCTGCTGCTCGTTCGTTAACGTTCCTGATCATGATATTGTGTTAATAATGATTTTGAGTAAAATTAATAAAATTATCAGGAGCAGAAAAAACCAGCACTACTCCTGAAACGCTCCGGAGGGAACTTCGCGGCCCGGATGGTGTAGTACAAATGCCGGGGATGAACCATTTATTTCAGCGACAATCAGGCGTTATAGGTCGACGATGCGGTGTCACCACCTCGGCCGGTCCAGTTGGTGTGAAAGAACTCACCTTCCGGTTTGTCGATCCGCTGGTAAGTATGTGCTCCGAAATAGTCGCGTTGGGCCTGGAGGAGGTTGGCCGGCAGCCATGCCGACCGGTAGCTGTCGAACCAGGCAAGCGCGGCGCTCATGGCAGGTACTGGGATACCGTCCCTTACCGCCCCTGCTATTACCCGTCTCCAGCTCTCGCTGTTCTCCCTGAGAATAGTTGAGAAATAGCCGTCCATGATGAGGTTGGGCAGTTTCGGATCATGGGTGTATGCCTCGTAGATCTTGTTCAGGAAGGCAGACCTGATAATGCACCCTCCCCTCCAGATCATAGCTATCTCACCGTAATTGAGGTCCCAGTTATATTCACCGGCAGCGTTCCTGAGCAGGTTGAATCCCTGTGCATAGGAGACGATCTTTGAGGCGTAGAGAGCCTTGCGTATGTCGTCGATAAACAGTTTCTTATCAAGTACAGGGCCTTTCGCCGGAGTGCTGAAGAGGGGGGCGGCCTGCACCCGTTCCTTCTTCATCGAGGAGATGAACCTTGCGAAGACCGATTCTCCGATAAGGCTCAGTGGCACCCCGTGATCGAGGGCGCTGACAACGGTCCATTTGCCTGTTCCCTTCTGGCCTGCCGAGTCAAGTATCTTTGTGACAATGGGCTGGTCGTCAGTATCCTTGTATCTCAGTATCTCGCCTGTGATCTCAATCAGGTATGAATCGAGCTCAGCCTTGTTCCACTCTTCGAAGATGCCGGCCATTTCATCATAGGTGAATGCCCCGGAACTGAGTAAAAGGTGAAAGGCCTCGCATATGAGCTGCATATCACCGTATTCAATTCCGTTGTGGGCCATCTTCACGAAGTGCCCTGCCCCGTTATCGCCTATCCAGGTTACACATGGGGCTCCGTCGGAGGCTCTTGCAGCAATTGCATGGAAGATATCCTTCAGATGCGGCCAGGCCTCCTTTGATCCGCCCGGCATGAGTGACGGTCCTAAAAGAGCACCCTCCTCACCACCGGAGACGCCTGTGCCTATGTACAGGAGGCCTTTGCTTTCAACATACTGTGTTCTCCTTATGGTATCGGGGAAGTGAGAGTTGCCGCCCTCGATAATGATATCTCCCTTGTCGAGGAGTGGAATGATCATCTCAATGAAATCATCAACCGGTTTTCCTGCCTTGACCATCAGCATCACCTTCCGGGGTCTGCTGAGGTTGGAGATAAGCTCCTCAAGTGAATAGGAGGGTATGATCTTTTTTCCTTTCCCGCGTCCGTTGACGAAATTTGTCACCTTGTCGGTCGTGCGATTGAATACGGCAACTGTAAAGCCCCTGCTTTCAATGTTCAGAACGAGGTTTTCTCCCATCACGGCGAGACCTATCAATCCTATATCTGCTTTCATCCTGTATTATGAGGTTTTTGAGTTAATTAATCATTTTGAAACCCAGGTCCGAGAGGATCTGACCTGCATCAGGGTCTGCGGTCTTCACCCTGTAAGATTCAAATTCTCTCCTGATCCTGTAGTTATCGCGAAGATACTCGAATTTTTCAGGGTCACTTCGAAAGAGGCGGTCATCCTCTTCCAAAGGATAAGTATGTCTGACGGCCATGGCAGTAAGGTCAGCCGGGTCTTTGGCATCAGTGTAACGATTTAAGTCTACCATGGGTTCGGATGGCTGTGGCAGCGAGTCCGGTGACCAGTCATGCAGGGGAATGTTAAGTGCTGCCGAGACCTCCCTCACGGAGTTTACGGTAGCGTTGGCTTTGCCGTCAACGGAGTATCCGGCAATGTGGGGAGTGGCTACATCGACCAGTTCCACGAGTCTTCTGTCGGCTTCGGGCTCTCCTTCCCAGACATCGAGGACAGCTCCGCGCAACATTCTCTCTTCCAGCGCTATCCGGAGTGAGGTGTTGTCGACCACCTCGCCGCGGGAGGTGTTTATGAGAATACAGTTCCTTTTAAGCCTGGTCAGACTGGTGCTGTTAATGAGGTGCCTGGTCATGTCCTCTCCCCCAAGCGTCAGCGGGACATGCAATGTCAGTATATCAGATTCTGTGAGCAGTTTTTCCAGAGGGAGGAATTCCTTCCCGCCTTCGAGCCTCTGTCTCGGCGGGTCATTCTGCAGCACCTTCATGCCTATGGTTTTCGCAGCCCTGACAACCTTTGACCCGACGTTGCCCACTCCGACAACGCCCAGCGTCAGGGAAGGGAGGTCAAGGGAGTGTTTCGAGGCGAGAAGGAAAAGAGCAGCGGTGATGTATTGCATTACCGAACCCGAGTTACAGCCCGGGGCATTCACCCATCTGATACCCGACTGTTCCAGCCAGACAGTGTCAAGATGGTCGAAACCGATGGTGGCCGAGGCTACTATTTTGACTTTACTGCCTGTGAGCAGGCGATGATCGCACCTGGTGCGGGTCCTTACAATAAGTGCATCGGCATCGGCAACCATCTGAGCATCTATAGCACGGCCGGGACTGTAGACAACATCAGCCCAGGGCTCAAAGACCCCTTTTATATAGGGTATTTTCTCGTCTATTACGATCTTCATCTCTTCACCGGGCTGCCTTCCATAATCCCGTGGCCGGGTTGGAGATAAAATAATACTCCTCGCCGTCGGGTGTGGAGTGGAATCCTGTCATTCTGCCCTGAGGCTCGTATCTCTTAATTAACGCTTTGATGTCACCAAATGTGTAGCCGACTGACTCCACCTCGTCACGGGTAAGATGGCCGGCAGCGTATGTCACCCTGAACCTGTTCTCATGGGATCCGTGTATGAGATGCGCAGCCGCGCTCAGGTTCTCCTTCAGATCGTCGTTTTCCTCCACGAACTTCATTATCTCAGGTGTGGTCCTGTATCCGTATTTTCTTATCAGGGTGTCAATGGAGGGGTCCTCACCAAATGTTCTCACTCCCGGGGCCAGAACCACCAGTTCGCCGCCGTCGGCGATGGCCATGCGGGTGCGGTAGATGCTCTTGTTGCCGAGCCATGTGCTCTTGAATTCGCCGGGGTCAAGCCACACAACCACCTTCTTCAGCCTTTCAGGCAGGGTTGTAAAATTGATTTGTGCCGAGAGGGTGGCTGCCTGCCTGAAGCATTCGACATCATCGCCTGCAAAGAGCCCTCTGATCTTAAGTTCACCTTTGCTGTCGGGTGACACAACGGTTAGCAGGTAAAGCAGCGGAAGCTTTCCTTTTGCGATCTCCGAGGCCTTGTTCAGAACAGCCCTGACGGGATTATCAACTGTTCCGAGAATATTTTCGATGCCGTGAACGGCACCCATGAAATGGCTTTTATTTATGGCTTCGCTTCCGCCGCAACCGACGAAGATATTTTTGTTGTAGTTGGCCATTCCCGTCACCTCGTGCGGCACAACCTGTCCGACCGAGATTA
>CAZHTG010000067.1:7631-10140 GCA_964535795.1 uncultured Rikenella sp. | reverse complement strand
TTCTTTTGCCATAATTAAAAATTTGCATTGTTTATAGCGAGAGCATGACGGCCGCTTAAGGAAGCATTATAATTCACGGCTGTCAATTTCATTAATTACCTAACTTTCTTTCTCTACCTGCATGAAGCTGAGTTCCAGCGGGGTCTTGCGTCCGAAGATCTTGACCATGACTTTCAGCTTCCGCTTCTCTTCATTGACCTCTTCAATCACTCCTGAGAAGCTGTTGAAGGGGCCGTCTATTACCTTTACCGTCTCGCCCACGACGAACGGAACGTTGAGTTCCTCTTCGCTGGCTGCCAGTTCATCTACTTTTCCAAGGATACGGTTTATTTCTGCCTTCCGTATCGGTGTCGGTTCGCCCGACTGTGTCCCCAGGAAACCGAGGACGTTTGGTATGTTGCGCAGCACATGAGGGACTTCCCCCACCAGTGCGGCTTCAACGATGACATAACCCGGAAAGAATGTGCGCTCCTTGCTCACCTTCTTGCCTGCCCGGATCTGGTAAACCTTCTCCGTAGGTATCAGCACCTGGGTGATGTAATCCTGCAGCTTCAGGCGCACGATCTCATTCTCAAGGTATTCCTTGACCTTCTTCTCCTTGCCGCCGATAGCCCTGAGCACATACCACTTCTTAACGTTTTCACTCATCTGTGACCGTTATTCTTTTAATATAACAAACCATAAATAAGACCCATGGCCTTGTCAAATATGAAATCCATGGCCCAGATGACAAGGGCAAGGATGACTGAGGTGATAAGTACAAGGGTGGCGCTTCCCTGGAGCTCGCTCCATGTCGGCCATGTCACCTTGTGCATGAGTTCGTTATATGATTCCTTAAAGTAAGCTGCTATCTTCATAATAAGACTCCGATTTAGCACGGGAGGAGAGGCTCGAACTCCCGACACCTGGTTTTGGAGACCAGTGCTCTACCAACTGAGCTACACCCGTGTACATTTTGATGGTAACCGTGTGCCTGCGCGCACGGTTACCATATATATATATTTAATAAGGTCTTATTCGACGATCTCGATAACCTGACCGGCTCCAACCGTACGGCCACCTTCGCGGATAGCGAACTGGAGACCCTTGTTGATAGCCACCGGATAGATGAGTTCAACGGTTATGGTTACGTTGTCACCCGGCATCACCATCTCTGTTCCCTCGGGGAGTTTGATCTCGCCTGTAATGTCAAGGGTACGGAGATAGAACTGCGGACGGTAATGGTTGTGGAACGGTGTATGACGGCCGCCCTCTTCCTTCTTCAGAACGTAAACCTCAGCCTTGAACTTGGTATGGGGTGTTATAGAACCCGGCTTGGCAAGAACATGACCTCTCTTGATCTCTTTCTTGTCAACGCCGCGGAGAAGCAGACCCACGTTGTCTCCTGCTTCGCCCTGATCGAGGATCTTACGGAACATTTCGACACCTGTACAGACGGACCTGCGCTTCTCTGAACCGAGACCAACTATCTCAAGCTCGTCACCGGTGTGTACCATACCTGTTTCGATACGGCCCGTTGCAACGGTACCACGGCCAGTGATTGAGAATACGTCTTCAACCGGCATAAGGAACGGTTTTTCGTTCTCACGCGGAGGAATGGGTATGTATGAATCAACTGCATCCATCAGTTCCATAACCTTCTCTTCCCACTTGGGTTCGTGGTTCATGGCACCGAGGGCTGATCCGCGGATAACGGGAGCGTTGTCTCCGTCGAACTTGTAGAAGGTCAGGAGATCACGAACTTCCATTTCAACGAGGTCAATCAGCTCCTCGTCGTCAACCAGGTCAACCTTGTTCAGGAACACAACGATCTTCGGCACGTTCACCTGACGAGCGAGCAGGATATGCTCACGTGTCTGGGGCATCGGGCCGTCAGTTGCGGCAACAACGATGATGGCGCCGTCCATCTGGGCAGCACCGGTAACCATGTTCTTGACATAGTCAGCGTGACCCGGACAGTCAACGTGCGCATAGTGACGGTTCGCCGTTGAGTACTCTACGTGAGCCGTGTTGATCGTAATACCCCTTTCCTTTTCCTCGGGAGCATTGTCGATTGAATCAAAGTCCCTTACTTCTGAGAGACCTTTCTTAGCGAGAACCATCGTAATAGCAGCTGTCAAGGTGGTCTTGCCGTGGTCGACGTGACCGATCGTACCGATATTTACGTGTGGCTTCGACCTGTCAAATTTTTCTTTTGCCATAACTAAAAGCTTATTAAATTAAATTTACATCCAAAATCGTTTGAGCCGATGATGAGAGTTGAACTCATGACCCCTTCCTTACCAAGGAAGTGCTCTACCCCTGAGCTACATCGGCATAATGAGCGGGAGACGGAATTCGAATCCGCGGCCCTTAGCTTGGAAGGCTAATGCTCTACCAACTGAGCTACTCCCGCTTATATCTTTAAACCGGCACCCGGGTCCCCCTGAGGGTCATGAGTGCATTGATGCTTACACTGTTAAGAAGTGGGGAGAGCAGGATTCGAACCTACGAAGGCATGAGCCAGCAG
>CAZHTG010000067.1:0-7621 GCA_964535795.1 uncultured Rikenella sp. | reverse complement strand
CGAACCCGCGACCCTTAGCTTGGAAGGCTAATGCTCTACCGCTGAGCTATTCCCGCCATTCTTGTGGGGAGAGCAGGATTCGAACCTACGAAGTCTTCAGACAACAGATTTACAGTCTGCCCCAGTTGGCCACTTTGGTATCTCCCCTTCTTAGCAGAGCATGCCTGGTTAGACATACACTTACTCATCACATAATGAGCCGATGAAGGGATTCGAACCCCCGACCTGCAGATTACAAATCAGCTGCTCTGGCCAACTGAGCTACATCGGCTTTTGAAAGAACGACCGATTTCTGAGAAATTACCCTCAAAAATCGGTTTGCAAATGTAGGAATTAAAAATTCAAATCTCAAAAATAATCTGAAGTTTTTTTGGCAGGGTGATCCTACTCCCCGCGCAACTTGCTTTTCTGTTTGACTATCTGCCGCTTAAGGGCTGCAACAACCATATCGGTGGCTTCTTCAAAAGTTTTACTCTGCTTGCGCGCAAAAAGCGGCCCTCCCGGATACTCTACCTTGATCTCCGTGACCTTGTTCTCCCTCTCCTCATCATGGTCTATCTTCAGGAACACCTCTGCATTGACAATGTCATCACTCAAATTGGATAATTTGTTTACCTTCTGTGTAACAAAGTCAAGCAACTTCTTGTCAGCATCAAACCTGATTGAATGGATCTGAATGTTCATGGCGGTACCTCCTGTTGTTTTGTTGATTACGCTCTCGGATGAGCCTGTTTATATACTTTTTTTAACTGTTCAAAGGTATTGTGGGTGTAAACCTGGGTGGCTGAAAGACTGGCATGGCCGAGCAGCTCCTTGATCGAGTTCAGGTCAGCCCCGTGATTGAGCATGTGCGTGGCAAAGGTGTGCCTTAGCACATGCGGGCTCTTCTTCTCAACCGTGGTCACCATGGAAAGATATCTCGTCACTATGTTGTAAACACCCTTGTCATACATTTTGTTCCCCCTGGCGGTGACAAAAAACCAATCGCCCGGGAGACCCTCCTCCCTGCGTGATGAAAGATATATCTGCAGCGATTTAATGAAGCTGGCGGTAAGAGGAATAACCCTCTGCTTCCCGCGCTTACCCGTAACCCTCACCTGCCCGGACGAGAGATCAACATCCTCATCCCGCAGGTTAATCAGTTCCGACCTCCTCATGCCTGTAAGATACAAAAATTCCACGATAGTCCTGTCGCGGAGACCTGAAAAATTATCCCCGAACTTAAAATCGTCAAGCAGCCTGTCGAGCGACTCCTCCGCGACAAAGACAGGCAGTCGTCTGGTCTTCTTCGGAAGCTTTACACCCGACATCGGGTCGGTACTGCTCATGCCATGCCTGCGCAGATAACGGAAGAAAGCCCTGAGGGCCGACATCTTACGGTGGACAGTACCGGTTGCTGCACCTCCCTCCAGCAATGAGACCATCCAACCCCGTACATCGGCAGCAGTAACGGAAACAACATCGGCTCCGGGATTATTATCCCCGAGCCATTTGTAAAACTGATCCAGGTCGTTCTTGTAGGAAGTGACAGTGTGCCGTGAATAGCGCTTCTCGGTACGGATGTATTTCAGGAACGATTCCTTTTTGTCCATAAAAGGAACCTTTTGGTTTGTGATATTTGAAAAAGGCAGGCAGCAGAGGGATTACTCCTCTTCCTGCTGCAACTGCTGAACATATACGGCCTTCTTTATCTCTTCCCTGCGGCGGACCGAGGGTTTGATAAAAGCCTGACGCGATCTGAGTTCACGGATGACACCCGTCTTCTCAAATTTTCTCTTGAATTTCTTAAGAGCCCTGTCGATGTTCTCGCCTTCTTTTACCGGTACTATAATCATACTAATTCTTTGTGTTTAAACGAGCCGCAAAATTAATACCTCTGAAATTCATTTCAAAACTTTTGATGAAATAAATTCATAATCAGTGCCTGCAACCCCTGGAGAAGGCCTTACATAAGGAGCCATTCGCTCAGCCTGCCTTGCGCTGAGAACATTCCCCCTTACCATCGATCCGAGGGTCAGGGGGGCTTCAGCGAGAGTCCTGTACCTGGTAATCAGCCTCGCGGCTTCGTAACCCACATAGGGATGACGGGCAAGATCTCCGAAGGAGACACTGTCAAGCACCAGTGGCAAAACCGAATCAAGGGTGACAGTCACCATAGGTAGGATAAGTCTCACGACGGAGGTGTCGATACCGTACACCTCGGTGAGCTGACGGCTGTCGACAAAGCCGCCAAGAAGATTGCGGTACTTTATGATCCTCGATGCAAGCACAGGCCCGATGCCCGGCAGTCGCTCCAGCCCCTCGGCACTGCTCCGGTTCAGATCTGTCAGCGGCGCCGGCCTCTCTGCCTCTCCGGAGGAAGGTACGGGTTCGCCTGACCTTTCGTATTCTGCACCGTGGCTTGCCACAGCCGCCCGGGCTTTCATTCCTTCCGAATCATTCTTCTCATGGTGATCCTTAATAATTACATAAGGAATGAGCCGGGCTGCGGTGGATGAGTCCAGCCCGTAAACCCTTGCAATCTCCTCCGGCCTTCTGAACCGTGCCCCGGCGCCGCGGTAGTTTATCAGCGTTGCCGCCTGCCGTTCGGTGAGACCCAGCAGTAGCAAATCGTCATAAGAGACCGTGTTGGGGTCAAAGGTGAACAGCGGCAGTCCGGGCTGCCCTGCTCCGGAGCTGCCCTGAAAGCCGGCTGCCGGATCCGGCAATGTACTGATATCGTCAGACACCCTGTCCGGCCTGAAAGCGGTGAACCTCACCGCCAGCAGTACGACAAGCATCGCCGAAAGCACGTAGGTGCCACGCCTCTCACGGCGGTCAAAACCGAACAGCCCGGCAGAAATCTTCCTTAGTGACTTCACCTTTAATACAGCAAGACGACATGAAAGGTAGGAAAAAATTAAATATCAGGCAATAGTCTCAGTCGGCAGTCAAAACCAGTCGGCAGTCCACATTCGGCAGTCGTTTAAGTCATTATTTAACTGAAGACTGAAGACTGCTGACTGAAACCCTAGAACGGATAGCCTATTCCGATCACCATCGTGAGGTCGGACTTCCGGTCAAAGGTGCCGCTGAGCGGGATCCATTTGGTGCCTTCAGTGGCCTGGGGATCACGCAGCTTTATTCCGAAATCGGCCCTAAGCAGCACGAATTTGAGGTCAAACCTCAGGCCAAGGCCTGACCCGACGGCGATTTCATCGAGGAACGAATTGAACCTGAACTGACTTCCGGGCCGGTCCTCATCCGGCCTGACGGTCCATATGTTACCGGCATCGATGAATGTCGCTCCCTCGAGTATCCAGAAGAGCTTGAACCGGTATTCGACATTGGCCTCGAGTTTCATGTCGGCTGTCAGGTTGATGAATGAGCTCTTCGGCATCACGTATGAACCCGGACCGAGTGTTCTGACCACCCATGCCCTGATATCATTTGCCCCTCCGCCAAAGTACTGCTCCTCGAACGGCATGACCCTGGAGTTTCCGAAGGCCCATCCTACGCCGGCATAAGCCCTGTAGACGATGCTGCTTACCGTGTTGATCCTGTAATTGTATGTTGCATCAACCTCTCCCTTGATGAACTGTGCGAAAGGCTGCCCGAAGAGCTGATAGCTGCCGTCAGAGGCCGTCTCCGCATTTCCCAGCCTGTATAACATCGATAGCATGTTGCCGGCAAGGTCCATCCCGATGCGTATATTCCAGTAATCCTTCGATCTCTGCAACATCTGGTCATTGAAGACAAAGTTGTACCGTCCGCCCACTATCCTCACATCACGGTATGAGAAGGAAAGGTATGAGGTTGTGTCAATCATGGCCTGGAACTCAGGGTCAACATAATGCAGCTTGACCACATTGAATGACAGTGGATTGATGTTGTATTTCGTGTATTTGTTCCCGCTCCATGAGTAACCAAGGGTTATATTGGCAACAGAACGGGCATAGACCGGCACCTTTTGGTAGTTGTAACCCGCCTGCAGTACGGTCCTGGGATCATGCTTCCTGATAAAGTTCTCCTTCCAGGGGTATAGCATGAGGAACTTAGGTATTCTGAGGTTGCCTTCGATGCCGTACTGCTGGATATTGGAGAATCCCGTTGTCGATTCGGTCAGGGTTTCATATGCCCCCTTCAGTTTCATGCTGAAGACCTCCGCGCCGCCGAGGAGGCTTTTGTTCTGGTAAATCAGGTTCAGGGCACCACCTAAATTACCTCCCGAGTGTGTACCTTCAAGCTCTACGGTGAACGACTGCCGGCTCATCGGGGTCAGCTGTATGATGCAATCGAGCATGCCCTCGTCCCTCCTCTCGCCGGGAATGCTCCCGGCGTCAACATATGACACATTGACGAGCCTGTGATTCTTAAGGTCAACCAGGTGTGACTCCGTCTGTTCGGCGTTCGTCACACTGAACAGCGATCCCGGATTGACATACAGGGCCTGTGTGAGCACCTCCGGCCTGACTGACAGCTTCCCCGGCGGTGCAACGAAATGGATCCCCTGGAAGAAGGTCGTATCATAGGTTTCAGTATATGCCTCTCCACCGGTCAGTGACAGCCTGGGGTCAAAATCAGGAAAGATATAAACATCCCTTATGCGGAACATCCTGTGGTTGTTGTATACGGTCAGGCCCTGACTGTCTATGGTTGCCCTGCGTGAGACAACATAATGGACAATGACCTGCCGGCTCATCAGCGCACTGTCAATACGAAAAAAGATATTCTCAGTTGAGAATGTATAATAACCTATGTCCCTGATGAATCGTTCCAGTCTCTTCCGCTCACGCTGCAGAAGATCCACATCATAAATCATTCCTTTTCCTATGATGCAGTTTGACGTGTCCATCATCACCAGAGGGTGAAGCTCGGTATCCTGGATGTCATAACGTATGCCGGCAATGGTGTAGGGGCTTCCCGGATCGATGTCATAGACCACTCTTGCCTCATCTTTATGGAGCCCCACCGTGTCTTCGACACTGGCATTGAAAAACCCCTTTGACCAGAGATAGGTTTGCATCTGTTCGGCAGATCTGTCTGCTGCTGCAGGATCAAACACCACAGGTTCCTCGCCTATCCTCCGAAGCCATCCGTGAGGCCACTTATCCTTCTCAATATCTGAAAGGTTATAGAGCCCGAGGTGAAACCTGGTGCCAAAGATCTTTTTGTTCGGCTGCTGCCTGACATATGGTCTTATCGCGCTCTTGCTGACAGTAGGGGGAAGAGGAACGCTGCTCTTCTCCAGCACCAGCTCGTTTCTGTTCAGGAGCAGTTCACCTGAGGGTACATATTTGGTGGGATTGCAGGAAGCTGCCGTAAAAATAATGATCACCAGGACAAATAGTTTGGGATCAGTAATTTTTATATTTGTTCTCTGGTGGATCAACTTACCGGTAAGAATGTGCAAGCAAATATACCATTATAAACTCTATTTTCAATTTCCCGACCATGCATAAGATGATCTCCCGGAACCAGGTCAAAATGATCCTCTCACTTCAGAAAAGAAAGGTCAGGGAGGAGAATTCGCTTTTCGTCATTGAGGGCGATAAGCTTGTTCGTGAATACATTCTGGCCGGAAACAGGGTTAAACTTCTTGCAGGCAAGCCTGAATGGATCGACGGAGAGCCGGGCAGGGTGACGGAGGGCGCCGACGAGACTGTCACAGTAAGCTATGATGAGCTCAGAAGAATCAGTTCTCTCAGAACGCCTCACAATGTGCTGGCTGTCGCACCAATGCTTAAAAGCGAGTATTCTGACAATCTCCTTGCCGGGAGACTGACACCTGTCCTCGAGTATGTTCAGGACCCTGGCAACCTGGGAACCATCATTCGCATTGCCGCCTGGTTCGGCATGCGGAACATCGTCTGTTCACCCGATTGTGTCGACTTCTACAACCCGAAGGTGATCCAGGCAACTATGGGTGCTTTCATGCATGTGAACGTATGGTACAGGCCCCTGGAGGCATTCCTGGGGAAAGCTGTCAGTGACGGCATCCCGGTCTACGGGGCCACCATCGACGGCCGGTCAGTATATGAGAGTGACCTCGGTGGTGAAGGAATTATACTTTTCGGCAACGAATCGAGAGGCATCTCCGACGGGCTGCTGGGTTATGTCACCAGGCGGATCACCATCCCCGGTCCGGGGAAGCCGCTGGCAGGAATCGAGTCACTGAATGTAAGCATGGCCGCCGCCATCATCTGCTCTGAGTTCGCCAGGAGAAACAAGTTATAAAGTCGAAAGTCCTCAAGTCGAAAGTCTTAAAGACTAAGTGACTGATTCTTAATTCTTAATGGTTGTGTGCCAAATAAAAGTTTACCCTAGAGGGTAGACAAATATGGTAAAAAATAATAGTGATTTATCTAGTATTTTTGAGATTAATCATGAAGAAAAAAAATCATTAGAGCTGCGTAAAAAAGTGAACGAGTTGTATTTTACATATGGTCATACTAAGTCTTCCATTATGGAGAAAGAAAGAGTGAGTAAGCCATTTGTAATACGTTGGACTCAGTCACCGGATCAAGATTTTTTTCAAGATAATAGAGGTTGGTTGAAAGGCAGGCCAAGATGTTTTTCTGAAGACACAGCAGATCGTGTTCAGGAGATATATAGGCATCTTAAGGACGATCCTCATAATTTTTATATGGGGGCTACAGCAGTGTTACAGGGATGGCGCAGGAGCTATCCGGAGGCTCCAGCGCCATCCTTGCGGACCATAGGCAGGATCATGAGAGATCGTGGCTTAACCCAGGCTCGAAAAGGTCGCAATAAAGGAGCTGCAGCATATCTCTGCTATCCGGAGTGGACTATTTATTCTGGTCTGGGAGGCAGGGTATTAGAAGCCGATTTTATAGGTAAGAAGTACATCTCTGGGCGTACCGCTCCGGTTAACTTTATTGGGTTTTCATTTAAGAAAGATCCTCGCCTTCGCTATTATAAACGAATTGACTCACAGACATCTGAGTATTTTATTGAACAAGCAGGTTTGTTCTTCTCGAAGTTTGAAAGGCCTGATTATATCAAGCTGGATAATGCTCTAACTATGATCGGGAGTGCCTCAGGAAAAAGGAACATTTCATCTGCCATGTTATTCCTGCTCAACCACCATGTTGTCCCTATTTTCGCAGTCCCGCGTAAACCTTTTTCTCAAGCCTCTATCGAAGGTAACAACAGTGTTTTTGCAAGGCTGTTCTGGAACAGGAATGAGTTCTCAAGTGTGGAACAGATTGATGAGCAATTAGAGTGGTTTAATGAGTCATCACTTAAATACACAAACTATATTTCCCCAGTTAAAAATGTCAATAAACCTAAACTCAACTTCCAACCAGAAGTGATCTTCATCCGTCAGGTTGGTGAAAAGAATGGAGTTGGGGGTATTGATGTACTTAATGAACGACTTACCATAAACCAGGAATATGTTAACTATTTTGTCCTGGCAAGATGGTCTCTAAAAGAACAAATTCTGCGAGTATATTTTGAAAAAGAAAAACGTAGTATTTTAATAGAGGAGTTCCCGTTTTTAATCAGCGGTAATTCATTGAAAAAGATTCATGCAAAAGGTAAACTTTCATTTGACCTATAACCAGTAACCAAATAATCAATAAAATGTTATACACGAATCTAAAGCACATCGAAACTG
>CAZHTG010000066.1:0-10521 GCA_964535795.1 uncultured Rikenella sp. | reverse complement strand
GACTGGAACCCGAGACATCTTTTCAGAAAGGTATTTAAGAGCGAGGAGGAGATGGAGTGGTTCCTCTCCAACATCTGCACATATGAATGGAACGTTCAGCAGGACGGAGGGAAACTCTTCAGTGTTGCCACAGCCGAGCTGTCAGCAAAATATCCGGAGTACAGTGACAAAATTGCCATGTATTACGGCCGCTGGACGGAGATGCTGGGAGGGGAGATAGAAGATACGGTAAAGATATTCCGTGAGCTTAAATCGGCCGGAATGCCCCTCTACGCCCTTTCAAACTGGTCCCATGAAGCCTTCCCGGTGGCCTATGAACGGTATGACTTCATGAAGGAGTTTGACGGTCTTGTGGTCTCGGGGTACGAGAAGCTTCTGAAGCCTGATCATGCTATCTACCGCGTACTATTGGAGAGATATAGTATCAATCCTGCCGAATCGGTCTATATCGATGACAACAAACCCAATGCCGATGCTGCCGGGGAAATGGGATTCAATTCATTTCATTTCCGCTCGGCTGACCAGCTCAGAATCGATCTGAGAGGTCTGGGCCTCAAAGTATGATAAATGGATAAGCCTTTACTCAATGACCCAAATGTGCCTCCTTCCCCGGAGGTTCTTCAGAATGCACTTGGAGCGAGTTTCCCCGTGTATGAAAAAACCCTGGCGGTCATCACCGGAGATCCTTACGGACTGGTGCCGGAATGGAGATACTATAATGACGGGAAGGCCTGGCTCTGCAAGGTGGTCTTCAAAAAGAAGACAATATTCTGGTTGTCAGTCTGGGACGGCTTTTTCAAGGCGGGATTTTACTTTGTGGAAAGGCACTGCCAGGGGATCCATGAGCTGGAGATCGACGACAGCATCAGGCAGGAGCTGAAAACGGCCAAACCGTTCGGTACACTTTATCCTGTTACCCTGAGCATAAGCAGATCAGAACAGATAAAAGACCTGCTTAACCTAATCCAGTACAAAAAGGGCTTGAAAGTCTAAAGTCTGTAAAGTCTGTAAAGTCCAAAGATTTACAGTCTAACTACCTGATTCTTAATTCTTAATTCTTAATTCCTGCCTGTTGACCAGCACCGGCTTCCCGAACCCCATCTTCTCAAGCGGCTTCATCTGTGTTGCCGCATCACCCACCACAACGTAGATCATCCTGTCCGGATCGAAATACTTTCCGGTGACAGCCTTGTGGTCATCAATGGTCATGTTCCGGATGACATCTTCCTCCCTTTTCACCCAGTCATCGCTGAAACCGTACTTGCCGATATAGGAGAGCATGTTCACGAGGGCATCGTTGGTCTCGAAGCGGAGGGCATTGGACCTGATCATGCAGTTCTTTATGAACTGCAGATCCTCTTCAGTTATTCCGCTGCGGTATTTTCTCATTTCACCCGTGATTATCTCCATCGTCTCAAGCGTTGCGTCCGACCTGACGCTTGTTGATGCATAGAACGGAGCAGGACTCTTCATCTCCCTGAACCCGCTCCCGGCGCCGTAGGTAAACCCCTTTTCCTCGCGCAGTATCTGGTTCAGGATGCTTGTAAAGGCCCCTCCGAACCTGTAATTGGCGAAGTCAGCCCTGACATAGTCGGGGTCACTCCTCGTCATGGCCGGATACCCGGCATAGACAACCGACTGGCGTGAACCCGGGATATCTACAAAGTAAATCTGCGGTTTCTCCGGTACGGGTGGCAGGCTGTAGCTCTTGAAAGTCACCTCTTTAGCCTTCCATTCATCCTCCAGTGGCTTAAGGGAAGCGAGAACCTCCTCGCGTGACACGTTACCCGCAACGTAGACTTTGGTTACTGTCGGGGAAAGGTTCATGTCACAATATGTCTTCAGAAGATCGATAGTTATCTTGTCAACAGACTCTTTGGTTCCCCTGAGGTCATATCCGAAGATATGGTCAGGTCCGTATACCAGCTTAATGAACTGGTCAGATGCAACGCTTGAGGGGCGCGCTTCAGCCTGGATAAGGGCGTTCCGGGTGCGGGTCTGTGCCAGGGCAAACTCAGCAGAGTCCCAGCGCGGCTCGAGCAGTATCTCCTTCATGAGCGATACCGTTTTGCCGAAGTTGCGTGACAATGTGCTGCTGCTCAGGGTGATCTCTTCATTTGAAGCGCGCATGGAGATGGATGAGCCCAGCAGTTTGGTCTCCTCCTCGAGCTCCTCAGGCGTCTTGCTCATTGTTCCCTGTGGCATTACCGCGGCAACCATTGAGGCAACCCCCGGCATGCTCACCTCATCAAGCGACGCTCCACCGGCGATCTCCATGGTCATGCTCACCAGCGGCATCTCCCTGTTTACAATGCCGTAAACCTCTATTCCGTTGGCCAGGGTAGCCCGCCATACCTCCGGTACTCTGACCTCCGGCTCCGGTCCTGCCGGCGGCTCTGTAACACGGTTGATGCCGGAGGGTGTCTTTGCCACCTCCGTCTCCGGGAGATCAGCTATCTCCACCTGGCTGGCCTTTGTTATGTCCTCTTCGTTGACCTCTGCCTTAACCGAGTTCTCAGCCATCGTTTCCGGCTGGCCCCTGGGGACAAAGCTGGTGACCACGTGCGGCTTGTCCTTGATATAAGTCTCATAAACACGGATTATATCCTCACGGGTGACTGCCTTAATGTTCTCAATGTCTTTTTCAATGAACCCAGGATCATTAAGATAAGTGTTGTAAAATGCCAGCTGAAGAGACTTGTTAAGTACACTGGTAAGTCCCTGGTAGAACCCTTTTTCCATTGACGCCTTGATCCGGTCAACATCCTTGTCGGAAAAACCTTCTGTCTCAAAGCGGGTAAAGGCTTCGTGGACAGCTTCTTCTATCTCCTTCAGTGTCTTGCCCTGGTTGGCAGTGACTGAGATGGCAAACTCTCCGGCCAGTTCCTCGGCACTGTTGTAGGCTGAGGCTCTGGAGGTGAGCTGTTTTTCCTTCACCAGCACCTTATACAGTGGCGCCTTCTTGCCGTCGGAAAGGATCTGACCGAGGAAATTAAGTGCATAAGCATCACTGGAGTATTCCTCCGGAACGGGCCATACAAGAGTGAGAGCAGGGACATTGGCAAAATTGTCCTCGTGAAAAAGTCGCTTGCTTTCCGTCAGGGTGACCGGCATGGGAGTTCTTGCGGCCACTTCGCCGTGAGGCTCTATTTCGCCGAAGTACTTGTTGAGCAGCAACTTCACCGTGTCCTTGTCGAAATCACCGGCAAGTACCAGGGTGGAGTTATTGGGCCCGTAGAAGTTGCCGTAGAAGTTCTTTACATCATCAATGGTTGCATTGGCCAGATCGTCCATCTCACCTATCACCTCCCAGCTGTAAGGATGATTTTCAGGATAGAGGTTTTTGGATATGACATAATTGGTAAAGCCATACGGTGAGTTATCCTCTCCCTGCCTCTTCTCGTTCTGAACCACGTTCTGCTGAATGGCAAGCAGGCGCGGCGTCACCGAGTTGATGAAAAAGCCCATTCTGTCAGACTCAAGCCACAGGACCTTCTCCAGGGCATTTTTCGGAAACAATTCGAAATAGGTGGTGACATCACGGCTTGTGAAGCCGTTATTCATTCCCCCGGCATTCTCGATGACCTTATCGAAGACCCCTGTCGGGACGTTCTCCGAGCCGGAGAAGAGCAGGTGCTCAAAGAGGTGTGCAAATCCCGTCCTGCCGGGCACTTCCCTGCTTGATCCCACATGGTACATGATAGAGTAGGAGATGACCGGGTCAGAGTGATCCTGGTGTAGTATCACCTGTAGCCCGTTGGGCATTACGAATTTTTCATAACTGATGCTGAGCTTGTCATCCTGAGTGGTTCTTCCGCAAGCTGCCATGAAGATCATAATGACCATCAACAGCATGATCTTTAATGAAATGGGTCGTTTATTCATGATTTTGTGTTATGTGACTTTAATTGTATCAGGGCTAAAATTAAGAAATAAAAGCCGGAATTGGTGTCTGAAATTGCTGTCAGCCAAATGGAGCCGGTCAGCATTAAGGAGGTTCAAACTCCTCATTTCAATTATTCACCCCGGCTGAAGCTGTATCTTCCTGATCCCAGCTTCACCACCACGCATCCGTCTTCGCGGCCGGCAACCTGAATTTCTTTTACCTGTGTGAGCGGACGGCCTCCTTCGAGGATGGCTTCCGGATCATCTGCGGGGATGTACACAGTTGCAGTTGTATTGGCCGGTATCTCAATATCCATAACCAAATCATCTCCGATAACCTTCCAGGCGCTGCTCAACTTGCCGTAATAGGTTTCAAGGCTTGCCGAGACATGTGTGAGACCGCCGCCGATGTGAGGCTTAATGATGCTTTGTTTATATCCCACACCCTCTTCCCGGGTGTCCACTCCTGCCACCACACGATACATCCAGTCGCCGATTGCTCCGTATGCATAGTGGTTAAATGAGTTCATTCCGGGGTTCTGGAAGGTGCCGTCAGGCTTCTGTCCGTCCCATCTCTCCCAGATAGTGGTAGCCCCCATCGTCACGGGATAGAGCCATGAAGGGTATTTTTTGCGTAGCAGAAGGTCATAGGCCAGGTCAGTATGTCCAAAACGAGACAGGACATGGCACAGGTAGGGTGTACCCAGGAAACCTGTTGTCAGGTGTCCGTAGCTTTTAATGTTGGCAACAAGACGGCCGGCTGCCTGCTCCCTGAGCGCCTCCGGCAGCATGTCGAAGTTAAGCGCCAGGACATACGCGGTCTGTGTTCCCGATACCAGGCGGCCGTTCGGAGTCACATACTCCCTCATGAATGCCTCCTTTATGCGGCCAAGGAGGGTACTGTAAGCAGCGGCATCTTCTGTCATACCCAGTACTTTTGCGGCATTTATTAGCAGCTGAACTGAGTGAGCATAGAAGCATTGCGCAATTAGATACTTGTCCGTTACGGCTGCAATCCCGCTGTTGTCATCGTCAGGCCTGTAGAAGAGCCAGTCGCCGTAATGGAAGCCGGAATTCCAGAGGTCATCCCTGGCCGTGCTCCTGATGCTCTCGACATAGACCTTCATCGAGCCGTACTGCTGTTCAAGCAGCTTCCGGTCGCCGTAGACGAGGTACATATTCCAGGGCGTTATCGTTGCCACATCAGACCAGCCGGTGCTGTTTACCGAGCCCGGTCCCAGAATATTGGGGACAACGTGCGGCACCTTGCCTTCCACCTGGTCTGCCTCCACATCCTTCAGCCATTTGGCAAAAAAGCTGTTCACATTCATATTGAAGGCTGCGGTACGAGAGAAGGCCTGCGCATCACCCGTCCATCCCAGCCTCTCATCGCGCTGGGGGCAGTCTGTGGGTACATCCAGGAAGTTGCCTTTTTGTCCCCATTGTATGTTGTGCTGCAACCGGTTTATCAGGCTGTCTGATGTCATGAATGAGCCTGTGGGCTTCATTGCGGAATAGATGGCAACAGCGGTGAAGTTCTCAGGCCTGAGCTTGCCGGGATAACCTTCAACCTTAAGATACCTGAACCCGTGCCATGTGAAACGGGGCTCAAAGAACTCCTCACCCCCGCCCTTGAGGATATATGTATCCCGGGCTTTTGCCGCACGCAGGTTGGCGGTATAGAAGTTTCCCTCCCGGTCAAGCACCTCAGCGTGAGACAGGATGACACTGTCGCCGGCATTGCCGGTCACCTTCATCCGGACCCACCCGACGAGATTCTGGCCAAAGTCGATTACCTGGTCACCCTCCGGTGTCTGCAGGATCTTAACGGGAACAAAGGTTTCGTGTTTTTTTACCGGCTCATTTCGGGTGGCTATCAGCACGTCCATGTCATGTGCGGCAGTTTTCACTCCATCCCAGGCGGCATCATCGTATCCGGGAAGTGTCCATCCCTTTTTCTCAAGTCTGGCGTCATATATTTCCCCGTGATAGATCTCTGAGTACCTCACAGCTCCTGTAGATGATTTCCATGAGCCGTCAGAGATTATACTTTCGACTGCGCCGTCTGAATAGGTGATATCGATCTGGCACAGGAGGGCAATATCCTTGCCGTAAAAGTTTATACTGTTCCTGAATCCGATATTTCCCCGGTACCATCCGCTGCCAAGCATCACCCCTATGGCGTTCGGACCGCTTTTGAGCAGGTCGGTAACATCATATGCCTGGTACTGCAGACGCTTCCCGTAGGAGGTCCATCCGGGAGTCAGGAGGGCATCTCCGATGCGCTGCCCGTTTAGCTCTGCCTCGTATATGCCATGTGCGGTAATATATGCGGTAGCCCTGGCAACCTTTCCCTTAAGGGTGAACTCCTTTCTCATCAGCGGGCTGGGTCTCATCAGTGTATCCTCGGCATAGCCCGGCTCAATCCACCTGGCTTTCCACCCGGAACCGTCCAGAAATCCGGTCTGGAATTTTGCAGGCAGACTCCATCCTGACCGTTTCCCCCTGTTATCCCATACCCGGACCTGCCAGGTGTAATACCCTCCTGATTTCAGTGGCTCTCCGGCATAGGAGACATGGATCGACTGATCCGAACTTACCTTACCGGTGTTCCAGACGGTTTTGGTGCCGTCGGACACCCTGATTTCATATGCTGTCTGGGCGACATTCCTATTGTCGCTCACAAGCTGCCATGAGAACCGTGGATGGTCAGCATCTATGCCAATCGGATCATTCATGTTTTCAGTGAGCAGCCCTGTTATTACAACCTGCGCCGGCATCAAAAGGCAGAGCGTAAACAATGCAATTGAGAGGGTAAGCTTCTTTTTCATAGGTCAGTCATTATCAATTATTGCTTTCAGTCCGAGGTACACGGGCGGCAGGCTGGTGCCAAACGCGTTTTCGTAAACGACCATCGCCGCGCCCAGGGCAGTGGAATTTTCAACCTGACTGGCATAGACCCTCTTGTCCGTCAGACGGGCGGCCAGGATTCGCACAAAGGTGTCATTCCGGGCAAAGCCGCCAGTAACATATACTATCTCTGTCTTATCATCGGCGGGGATGATCAGCCTGAACGATTCCATGCAGAGGTCTACCAGGTCACATACCATCTGATGGTAGGCATCGGCATATGTCAAAAAATGAGAGAGATCGGCCTGTTCATCAACATAGCCGGGAGGTATTCCGTGGCGGAAGAAAATACGCCCATGCCTGCTGGCAAGCATCTTGCGGATCTTCTTGCTCTTGATCTTTATGGTTTTGTAAAGCTCACCGGTGACTCCGAAGCGGTCATCGAGTCTCGCCACATTCATGTCATGGATGTGTCCGAGGAAGAGACGGGCGGATTTAACCTGCTGCCTGTTGATGCCCAGGTTGCATATTGTGTCATTACGGAGTTGTTCAACCGTCAGTGGCTCGGTATTGTATGGATTCATGATGATGCACCATGTGCCTGTGGAGACCAGGATAAAGGGTTTGTCCGAACTTTTGAGATAGGGTATAAGCGAAGCGGAGCTGTCATGGAGACCGATGCCGGTTTTGACTGTCAGACCTTCGATGACAACATCATAGACATCGTATGGCGATACCGGCTGCGGAAGCTCTATGTTCTCAGCTCTCAGCCAGGGATGGTACTGCATGCTTTCGAAATCCCACATGGCCGTATGGCTTCCTACGGATGTGTAATCTGACACTGTCCGGCCTGTGAAGACGTAACTGAGGTACTGGGGCAGGTGCAGAGTTGTCCCTATCCGGGAGAAGAGAGCAGGTTTCATCTTTTTAAGCCACAGCAGCTGAAGACCCGGGTTAAGCATGCCGAGAGCGGGTGACGCAGTGACCCTGGTAAACTCCTCAACTCCTCCCCATGATTCATAGAAGCCGTCAGTAACACCGTCCGGCATGGGTTTGAGATAATTGTACAAAGGGGTGACAGTGGTGCCCCGGTCATCGAGATGCATCAGGCTTGCCCCGTAAGAAGTGAAGTTCAATGCCCTCACCATGTAATCGCCCGATCTGATCACATCCATCAGGCGCGACTTCATCCATGAAACAATCCCTTCTATGTCGTCACTCTCAAAGCCATCGTCATCAGGAATCTCTGCAAACGACTTTTCTTCGTTATGTACAATATTGAGCCCTGCATCAAAAAGAAGGAACTTCTTGTTGGTTTTTCCCACGTCGAAAACGGCAATCACATCCATTATGAGTCAGTTTTTGATCAGATACGTTTGCTCAATACATCTTTTTCATATTGCTGTATCTCAGCAATATAGTCCTCAGCTACCGGTGCGTTGGCAGTAAGGCAGTAGTAGTCATAGACAGCTCCCAGCGGTTTTGTCTTCATCACCTCCATCAGTGCAAGGCGTTCAAAGTTCCTGCCTGTCTCCTCATAGTTTCTGAGTGTCTCAGCCGGTTCAAGCAATGCGTACAGGAATGCCAGCTGTGCCGCACGGGTGCCGATCACATAGGCGCCAATTCGGTTCAGGCTTGCATCGAAGTAGTCGAGTCCCACATGGACCCGTTCAAGCGCATTGCAGCGGACGACCTCCTGGGCGATAAGCTGTATCTCATCGTTGAAGATGACAACATGGTCACTGTCCCAACGCACGCCCCGGGTCATATGAAGCATCAGTTCATCAACATAAAGCAGCAGGGATGAGATCTTGTCACCAACCTGTTCGGTAGGGTGGTAGTGTCCGTTATCAAGGGTGATCAGCTTGTTGTTTTTAATTGCGTAGCCCGTGTAGAACTCTGCAGAGCCAACCACCATAGATTCCGATCCTATTCCAAATAGCTTGCTTTCAAGTGAATCCCTGAGATATTCTGCCGGGTACTCCACTCTGTAAATCTCGTCAAGCGACTCTTTCAGTAAGGCCCGGTGCGCATAGCGGTCAACAGGTGTGTCTTTTGAACCGTCCGGGATCCAGAGGTTGTTGACGCAGGGTGTCCCCAGCTGTCTGCCCATTTCGGCAGCAATGTTCCTGGAGCATTTCCCGTGTTCGATCCAGAATCTCCGATGCTTTTTATTCTTGCTTGCCAGGGTGAAGCCATCTTCCGCATAGGGGTGCGAGAAGAAGGTCGGGTTGAAGTCCAGTCCGATCCCCTGACTCTTTGCCCAGTCGATCCAGCCCTGAAAATGTTCAGGTGCAATGCTGTCACGGTCAACCTTTCTGCCGCCGAACTCGCCATAGATGGCATGCAGGCTCAGTCTCTGCCGGCCGGGCAGCAGGCTCATCACCTTTTCTATATCCTGCTTCAGCTGGCTGATGGTGCGTGCTTTTCCCGGATAATTGCCGGTAGCCTGGATTCCACCGCCCGAGAGAGATGCATCGGGCGTCTCGAACCCTCCGACATCATCGGTCTGCCAGCAGTGAAGGCTGATACTTATTTTGTCGAGCTTTCGCAGAGCCGTGTCAGCATCAACACCCAGGGCTGCATATTGCTCCCGGGCCTCTTCATAGGCCTGCAGGATTTTCTCTTTTTTCATTTCTTCTTAAAGATATATGACATTACAATTTAATCACAAATGTTGAGAGCACAAGCACCAGGATCCCTGTAACGAGGATAGCCACTGTCTTCCTGTCGGATCCCTTCCACTCTTTCAGTATGATACCCCATATGTTGCTGAAGGCGATGTTCATCGACATGAGTATACTCCAGGCGAATGCCACCATCGAGGCTGGGAGCATGCTTTCACCCATTCCCATAAAGAAGAACTGCATATACCAGAGTGTACCGCCTATGGCTGAAAAGGCGATGTTGCCGAACAGCACAGGGGCAGGCACGGAAAGATAGTCCCTGTAGGTTTTGTTCCTGATGTTGAGAAACAGGCACCAGGCAAGGTTGGTGAAGAAGCCTCCGAGGGTGACGAACATTATCACCGGGTTTTTGGCAAAGAGGGGGTTGGCGCCCATCTCTATGGCGGCCTCCCTGAGAGGCTGTCCGGCGGTGAGGCCGAAGTTGAAGCAGGCGCTCATGACACCTGAGAGGATGGCAATGAGTATGCCCTTTTTCAGGGCGAAATCCCTCACTGCAGTTCTTCGCTCCTGCTCTGACAGGTTCCTGTTCCTAAGGCTTGCGGCATACCCGATGATAGCTATGCCGGCGATGCTGACGGAGACTCCGGCCAGCATCAGTATGCCCGACCTGTCGGCAAAGAGGTTCTGTCCGCTGATGACCGGTGGTATGAGTGTACCTATTGCGGCACAGAGGCCGAGTGCTATGGACTGACCGAGGGCCACTCCCAGGTATCGCATCGTCAGTCCGAATGTCAGTCCGCCGATGCCCCACAGTGCTCCGTAGAACAGAGCCCACCATTTTGCTGAGGCCGGAGCCTGGCTTATGATAGCCCCGAGGGTCCCTGCCGGCACTGTCATCCAGGCAAACAGCAAGGGTACTATTATCCAGGAAAAAAGTCCCTGAACGATCCAGTAAGATTCCCACGACCAGCCTTTTACTTTTCGGATTGGTACATAAAAACTGGCGGCGCATATGCTGCCGATGGCCATAAGAACGATGCTCAGGATGGGGTTCATGGTTTGCCTTGTGTATTTGCCTATCAAATATAGCGATTGCCGACCGGACTATTGCCTATTGCCTATTGCCTAATGCCTATCCTTTTCATAACTTCATACGCTC
>CAZHTG010000065.1:0-10668 GCA_964535795.1 uncultured Rikenella sp. | reverse complement strand
CCCGCATTCCTGTGCGGCCTGATATAATCCCAGCATGGTTGTACCTGACTGAGTGGTGCCACTAAGCCTGCGTATTCTTTCTATCGCAGAGTCGCCTCCGAAGTATCTGATAACCGATGCTAAACAGGCTGCACCGCAATCAGTAGAATCGTGTTGAAGCAATGACACATCTCTAATTCTCTTAGTATCGATCATTGCCATACAGGTATTTCATCATTGCTTCCGGCCTGGTCGAACCTTTATAAATCTTTACCAACTGCAAGCTGTCATTGTAAATAAAGTTTGATGGCATGATATCCACCCCGAAAAAATCACTCATTTTGAAATCCAGGTCATGAAGAACATGCAAGTTTGAACCATCAACAATATCAAGCTGCTCCATGAAGGATTGTATTGCAGTCCTGTCTGCATAGCTGACAAGCAACAGTGTTAAATGACTGTCAGGCAGACCACTGTCAAGGAGTGACGAGATCTCATACCTGCAGTGATCACATTCCGGATGGAAGAAAGTAATTAAAAGCGGCCCGTATTTAATTTGATCCGTCCTGAAGATATTACCCCTTATATCTGTCATAACCAGATCCGGAAGATTGCTTATTTTCCGGGCAGCCTCATCGGCTTTTACCTTTTTGATCATTGTTCCGCCAATCAGAAGAATCAAAAGGCACAACGTTAGTATGAGCAATAATTTGCCTGCCAGTTTTTTCATGCCTGTGCGTCAATTGAAAGAAACATTATCAGCGCTACCCAGACGACTATACCTGGAACATATGTGGCAAGCACAACTTTGTCTGCAGCCTCTCTCTTAATAGTACTGATCCTTGACAACCCCAGAGCAAGCAACAGAACATATACCAGCTGGAATAGGTTGACTGTCTGAAGAGGATATATCCAATAGCTGGCTACCTCCGTCCGACTGAACAGATTTATCAATGACAGGGGATAGAAAAAGCTCATGTCATCAAGGATATAATTCCCTGCAAAAAATATAAACCACAATAATTTAACTATTGAGGCAGAAATAAATACCAGTTCACTTACAATCACGACTTTGAAGATTTTCCCCATGGTGATCTCTTTATGAAGGTCATTGAAAAATACTCCGATATAAAGAAGCACACTCATCAATGAAAACTTAAGCAATAATAGTACTGGCGTAATAATGTAGTTAACCCAGGCCAGAGATTTCATCTTGCTAAAAACTTCCATTGCTCTGTCGTATGTAAGCTGCTCACTATAAGTATTAAAGAAAACTATCTCGTTTATCAGAGCAATTTGGGATAAAAACAGAATAAGAAGATTCAACAAAACCACTCCGGAAAATAGCTTCCAACCTTTAATTGACAAGAATCGTTCAACCATGTCTATAACATTTTATTGTTTGGATTTCGAGCCTTTGTCCCTGGTCATTTGTATCAGGAGACGAAGTACATTGTTGAATGATGGTTGTCATTACTCCTTCCCGGCTTTCTCCACTTTAATGACAATCCTCCTGGCATCACCGTAATAATAGGTTTCCCTGATGTTTGAGTACCTGATGTCAACACCCAAACCTTTCATCTCCTGAAGGGTCTCAAAGAGAGTACTCCGACTCAGGTTCATCTTGTAAGCAAATGCTTCCGGCGGACCGGTGGCTTTCATTGCAATAAGCGAATCCATCCGTTGCAGACGCGCAATGTACTTGAACAACGACATGTTAATAATTTTAGAAATGCAGCATCTCAAATTTAAGACAGTACTTTTAAAAAGTCAAGTTTTTTTCTAAAATTCTTTTGCCGTATCAATTATTACGGTAGGAAAAAGGAGATTCTTCAGCGGGGGAAGCTGATACCACGGGACTGCTATATAAAAAAAAGGCCACGCTGCGGCGTGGCCCTTAATCATGTAATCAGCTATTGCTTAGTCGCAGTGTATTCACCCGACGGATCCTTCTGCTTTAACCCTTTAATTACATCGTTCTCACGCACAAAAATAATGCTGATGTCAGCAAATTTCTCAAGCCTGAAAATGTCCTTACTGACTGGTATAAGCTTTAAACGAGGGGTGCCAGGCACAACTATAAATATCTCATCGCTGGTTACCTCCACACTGAATGTCGCGCCTCCCATCAGATACTTGCCCTCATAGGCTTGCAAAACAGCCGGGTCACTCAGGCCGGGATCAGCCCTGCGCGTAAAAGTCACCTGCCCCTCATCAACAGAGATAACAAGACTGCTGACTTCACCTGCAGGATTGGTTATGAAATTCAAAGACCATAAACCGTACTCCTCATCATTGGGCGTGTCAAAACGTTCGTAATGATAGTGCGAAAGAGGAAGTACAATGTTATGAAAATCAAACTGCAACGAATCTTTCTCCTTAAGATTGATCTTCATTATCCCGTATGCTGGATGTTCATACTCGCCCGCATAATCAGCGAGCTTATGAGATGGTCCGGCGCCTGCAACCCTGTCCTCACCAGCCTTGCTCCTTCCTTCTTTGCCAACCGCCTTGCCCTTGTCACGGTCAGCAAGATTCCTCTCGCTCCATGGGGTAAGATCCATACCCAGCAGCCTCTCATATACGTTGTTGGTGATTGTGTTGTATAACGGCTGGCTCTGATCTCCTATGACAAACACGATCACACCGATACTGTCTGTGGGCATCATCGATATTTGAGAATGAAAGCCGGGAAGGTCGCCGCCGTGAAATGCAAGCAGGTGCCCCCTGTAGGAGGCTGTCCACCTGCCCATGCCATAGACACTGTTAAGCGCTTCCTTGTACCCCTTGTTCTCGAGCCCTGTGTTGGGCAGAGCGATCGAGGGCGCAAGGGTAGCCTTCAGGACTGCCTCAGGTATCACCTGCTTTCCCTGATACTTCCCGCCGTTCATGAGGGCAATAAGCCACTTCGACATGTCATTGACATTTGAAATGATCGATCCGGCAGGACCGACAGCCGCCTTATCCTCATAGATCGGGATCTCATACAGAACGGTTGTGTCACGCTTTTCATTATACGGCACTCCATGGTCAGGATCGGCAACCATGTCGCTGACCATAAAGTAGGTCCTCTCCATCTTCAGCGGGTCAAAGATCTTCTCCTGAACAAACTCTTCCCATGTCTTGCCACTCTTAAGCTCAATGATGTACCCTGCAGCGACGTACATCAGGTTATTATAAAGAAACCCGGTACGTATGGGCTGGCTGGGCTCAAGATATATCAGCCGGTCAAAAAGGTCCTTCCGGGAGAAGTCGGATTTGTACCAGATCAGGTCATGCCTTGAAATACCAGTCCGGTGTGCAAGCATATCACGAAGAGTGACCGAATTGTCAAGGTCACTGTTGTAGAACTTTATTGTTGGGACAAATTCCTTCACCGGCTTATCCCACTCCAGCTTGCCGTCTTCAACAAGCAGTCCTGCAGCCACTGTAGTGAAGAGCTTTGTGTTTGAAGCGATCTGGTAAAGTGTATTCGGTGTCACAGGCAGCTTCTTCCCATAGTCCCTGTAACCGTAACCCTTTGCAAAGACCAGTTTGTCCTTTACCACAATACCGACGCATGCACCCGGTGTGTTCCAGTCCGAAAGGGTCTTCTCCATATACTGATCGAACCCTTTTAGTTTCTTGCTTATATCAGGTGCCTGCCCGAAGATGGTCAGGCTAAATCCTGATAACGCCACAAAAATTATTAGTACTGTAATTATCCTCGTTCCCGGGATTCTGTTTTTCACGTATTTGAGACATTTTACGGAAACTGCCTTCTCTTCTTTTTTCATTTTGTCTTGTTATTATTAATTGGTCTTCTTTCCCAAATTTAGGCAATCCCTGAAAAGAGCAAAAAAAATTGACTCATGTAGACTGAAAGCGTAAATTTACATTTCAACCAGTGGGGAACCGAAATCACCAATTATAAGCCTATGAAAAAGATCGTCGTTTTTAGCTCTCTGTTCCTGCTGATCCTTGCCGGATGCAACCAGGAACCCGCAAACCCTGTCGTCGGGGCATGGGACCTCATCTATGTCAAACAGGTGATCAATGATACCACAACCGCAACATTCCCCGGCACCTACCAGGGAAGCCAGGTGAAAATGTGGTGCGATAACTACTGGATGTTCGTCGGAGAATATACGCAGGATACCATCACAGACCAGAACTTTGGTGGCGGGTCCTACACTCTCGAAGGACTGGTATACAAGGAGACAATAAAATACCACTCCTCTGCTGACTACGTGGGGCAGACACTCAGGATGAGAATCGTCGTAAAGAATGACACACTCATACAGGTGTGGCCCGCAAATGAGACAGGCGAAATAGATAAAAGCAATTACACTTCAGAAAAATACGTGAGAGTGAAGTAGCCGTCGTCACGATTCTATAATTGCTGCTGTGACGGCCTGGCAGCCTCTTTTTCCTGTATCCTGTCAACCTCCTCCCTGATGTGAGGTCTATAACCCGTGCACCAGGCCCTTGACTCCCTTGCCTTCGGCCTGCAAAAGCTTTTCATGCAGCTTAGCAGTCCAGGTCTCTATCTCACCATGGCTACGATCGCCCTCCTTCAGAAGCCCCAACAGTACCCTGAGCTTAAACTTCGACCTCTCGCCGGGATTCGCTTCCTTCCTGCGTTCAACTTCTCCGCTGAAGAAACCCTCGCTGACAGGATGCACCATGCCACGGACATGCGCCGTGTACTGCATGACCACCATGCGCGACTCCGCGCCCTTCTCTGAAGCCAGCGAAGGGATAACGGTAAAGAGGGCAAAAGGCTTCTTATTAAGTAACGACTGATTCCTGCGGACAAACTCCATCGCCTCCGGCACCCAGCCTCCACTACGCTCTATACTGCCGGCTATGACGGCAGAGAAACCCTTAACAGTGGATACAGCTGTCATGGGAAGAAGCGTCACCTCGGCTCCCAGGCCGGTCATCACCCTGGCAATGCGGTCAGCCACACCGGCTGAAGGCCCGGCACTCCCGGCAACGGTGACAAGGATCTTCATCTTCAGGTCTCAGGTTTAAGAGTACCAAAGGTAACAAAAAGAGAACAATTCTAAAATTCCTGTTACGCTGCCGGAAAGTCAGAATTCAGGGTTTTCTTAGTATTTTTGTAAAAAGTAAATCATGGCGATCCCGGGATTCTTCAAGCAAAATAAACCGCGTGGCTTCAACTACGTTCCCCGCTATTACGACCCGGTGAAGGAGGAGATGGAGGAGAGGCGAAGAGCACTTGGCAAAGAGTCCTCCTCCGCTAAAGCTACAGAGGACGGTGCACTGGCCGAAGGCACTGACCGGCAAAGGAGTGTCAGTGGCGCAGAGCACTCAAGGAGCAATGCGACGCAGTCCCGCGAAAGCGGGATATCCCAGGGTACAGTGTACCGGTCGAAGATCATGCGCGGCGACATGAAAAACTACTTCCACAGGAGAAAGGAACGCGTTCAGAAATATACCCTGATCAGGGTCCTTGTCATCGCCCTGATAATGATCCTGGCAATATACTTTTACCTTCGCTTTTAACTCCTGCCGATGAGTGACATTATCAAGCTCCTCCCCGACTCCGTTGCCAACCAGATAGCTGCCGGCGAGGTCATACAGCGCCCCGCCTCCGTCGTCAAGGAGCTGGCTGAGAACGCCGTCGACTCCGGCGCCACGGAGATAAGCGTGGTGATACGCGACTCCGGGCGTACCCTGGTGCAGCTGATAGACAACGGCAGCGGCATGAGCGAGACCGACGCCCGCCTTGCCTTCGAGAGACACGCCACCTCGAAGATATCATCAGCCGACGACCTCTTCTCCATAACCACCAAGGGGTTCCGCGGTGAGGCCCTCGCCTCCGTGGCGGCCGTCTCCATGACAGAGCTGCGCACCCGGAGAGAGGAGGATGAGGCCGGCACCCTGATAGAGATAAACAACTCGAGGGTGATAAGACAGGAGCCCTGCTCCTGCGCCGCCGGATCGGTCTTCAGCGTGAAGAACCTCTTCTATAACGTCCCTGCCCGACGCAAGTTCCTGAAGTCGGACAACACCGAGTTCAGACACATCATCACCGAGTTCCAGCGTGTGGCGCTGGCACACCCTGAGATAAAGTTCACCCTCATCCACAACGACCAGGAGATATACCGTCTCCCGTCAGGCAACCACCGTCAGCGCATCGTGGCCCTCTTCGGCAAACACTACAACCAGAACCTGGTCACCGTGGAGACGAACACCACGATAGTATCTATCAGCGGCTTCGCCGGCAAGCCCGAGAACGCGCGCCGCTCGGCAGGTGAACAGTTCTTCTTCGTCAACAACAGGTTCATAAGACACCCCTACCTGCACCGCGCGGTGCTCGAGGCCTACCAGGGGATACTGCCGCCTGACACCGTACCGGCATACTTCCTCTATATGACGGCAGACCCGTCAGCCATAGACGTAAATATCCACCCCACCAAGACCGAGATCAAGTTCGAGGATGAGCGCTCGGTGTGGCAGATCATGCTCGCTTCAGTGCGCGAGGCCCTGGGACGCTTCAACGTGGTGCCCTCGCTCGACTTCGGGCCCGAGGGGGCAGTGGAGATACCTGTCTTCCCGGGCAACGCTCCCGCACCCCCGCATCCGCATATTGAGGTCGACCAGTCGTTCAATCCGTTCGACGGATCAGAATACCAGCGCCCGGAGACGAAATGGCAGGGCGATACCCAACGCGGCAGACCACACGGGTGGGAGTCGCTCTTCACCATCACCGCCCGCAGCGACCAGAGGGAGGGTGACGGCAGCACTTCAGCCCAACGCCGCTTCTTCCAGGTAAAGAACAGGTACATCATGTGCCCTGTCATCTCAGGCATAATGATGATTGACCAGCGGAGGGCCCATGAGAGGGTGCTCTATGAGAAGTACCTCGCCTCACTGGGCGACGGCCCCCGCCCGGCACAGGTGTCGCTCTTCCCCGTTGAGACAGAGCTCAACCCCGGCGACATCGTCATACTCCGCGAGATAGGCGAGCAGCTCAGGACGCTGGGGTTTGAGGTGCAGACACGGCCGGACAACACCGTGATCATCACAAGCCATCCTGCTGACAGCCGTAACGCCAGTCCCATGGCCATGCTCGAGACGCTGATTGCAGAATACAAGCATACGATGAGTGACCCCTCGATCGGGGCACGCGAGCGGGTGGCGCTCTCCATGGCAAAGGCATCAGCCATACCATACGGAATGCCACTGACGCATACCGAGATGGAGGAGCTATTCGATATGCTCTTCGCCTGCACCATGCCAAACTACTCTCCCACAGGCAAAACAGTGATGAATATCATCACCCTCGAAGAGCTCGACCGAAGATTCAGCTGATTTTCGGACAGAATGGCTAAATTTGCGGACTGAAAACCGAGATTACAAAAGATGAACAGAATATTTGCAGGTATGCCCCCGGTGGTGAAGAACCTCATCATCATCAATGTGGTGATGTTGATCCTGACAGAACTCCTGAAGATATCGGGAGTTAACCTTAACGGAATACTGGGACTATACTTCCCGAAATCAGAATTCTTCCGTTCATGGCAGGTGGTGACGCACATGTTCATGCACGGAGGTTTTATACACCTCCTCTTCAATATGTTCGCCCTGTGGATGTTCGGTCGTGTGCTTGAACAGGTCTGGGGTGCGAAGCGGTTCCTGATATATTACCTGGTCACCGGCCTCGGCGCCGCCTTCTTCTTTGAACTGGTACAGTATATTCAGTACAACAAGGTCATGGACATCCTCTCGCCGGAACAGCTCCAGCTGGTCTATGACAGCGGCAGCAAGGCAGTCAGCCAGGGGCAAAACTTCGCTGACCAGCAGATGGGAAAACTGAACTCGATTCTCAACGTACCCGTCGTGGGAGCCTCGGGAGCAGTTTACGGGGTGCTCCTGGCCTTCGGCGTGCTCTTCCCCAACACCCAGCTGATGTTCATCTTCCCACCCATTCCCGTAAAGGCCAAATACGTTGTTATAGGTTATGCTGGCATAGAACTGTACCTCGCCATCACCAGTCCTGGCAGTAACATAGCCCACACGGCACACCTCGGCGGCATGATATTTGGATACCTCCTGATACGCTACTGGCGCAAGACCACTAAAACACTTTACTGATGAGTATCTGGGATGAGATAAAAAATTCATTTAAAAGCGGCACTGCACTTACGAGGCTGCTATACCTCAATGCCGCCATCTTCATCATTATAAAGGTCATAGAGGTCATAGGCGTCCTTTCAGCCAGTCCTGCCCTGGCACCGACGGTCATATCATTCCTCTCCGTTCCCGCATCCATTGATGCTCTCCTCTCAAAGCCATGGACCCCGCTGACATATATGTTCACCCACCAGGGTTTCATCCATCTTCTCTTCAACATGCTGTGGCTATGGTGGTTCGGCAAGATATTCCTGAGTTACCTTGACCAGCGCAAGCTTGTTTCGCTCTACATCATGGGCGGACTGGGTGGGGCCATTCTTTATATTGCACTGTTCAACATCTTCCCGGCCTTTGCCGGTACGGTGCATGTATCCATCGCTCTCGGGGCCTCGGCCTCGGTGATGGCCCTCGTGGTAGGCACGGCTGTATATCTTCCCGAGATGGAGATGCACCTCCTCTTCTTCGGGAGGGTGAAGCTGAAGTACCTTGCCCTGGTAACCTTTCTTATCACCTCCGTCTTCGACTTCTCGGTGAACACGGGAGGCAAGATAGCCCACATCGGAGGGGCGCTGATGGGACTGGCTTACGGTTACGGACTGAAGAACGGAAAGGATATCGGAGCCTGGATAAACAGTATAATAGACTTCTTTGTTACTCTCTTCAAGCCGGGGAAGAAGCTGAAGGTCACTTATAAAAAGGCCGGGCCCGCCTTTGATGCACGGCAGACGAAGACCGATTACGACTATAACAATGCAAAGGCTGAAAGGCAGAAGGCCGTGGACCATATACTCGACAAGATCTCAAAAGGAGGTTATGACAGTCTTACCAGGGAAGAAAAAGAGATTCTTTTCAGCGAGAGCCAGAAGAAAAGATAACGTTTTAAAGCGTTTGTCTCGGAATATCCTGCTTGCAGTGAACATCGTTCTTGTGATGCTCCTTCTGCTTGCATACCTCTCTGTCTATATCAACCCTGCCACAACCTCCTTCCCCGCTCTCTTCGGCCTTGCCTATCCGTATATTGCTGCCGCCAACATCGTGATGGTACTTATCTGGTTAGTCATGAGGAGATGGCAGGCCCTTATATCGTTAGTGGCCATAGCGGCCGGCCTCGGTTACATTCACAACTTCATACGGTTCACCAACCACGGAACGGAGGAGCATCACGATCTCAAGCTGATGAGCTATAACATACGTCTCTTCAACATCTACGAGGAGAGCGAAAAGGACACCCACAGGAAGATGATGGATCTCCTGAAGAAGGAGAACCCAGGCATTCTGTGCCTGCAGGAGTACTTTGTCAAGGGTGACCCGGCTGCAGGTGAGAGGAAGCTGAAGGAGGGCCTGGGTGGCAGGCGTTACACGCATTTCAAGCTGATAAAGAGCGGGGCTGCAAGCAGGTACGGTATAGCCACCATCACCCGTTACCCCATCGTTTACCGGGGAGACATCGTTCACCCGGGTTCGTCATCGATGACGATCTTCACTGACATCGTTGTTGACACAGACACCTTCAGGATCTACAACAACCATTTGCAGTCGTTCCGGCTGCGCCGCGTGGAGGGCACGCTCCTCAGCGAGCTTGCCGGCGAGGAACAGCGGCGCTCGATGGATAATATCTCAGGCATATACCACAGTCTGACGCAGGGTTTTGCCATGAGAGCGCTTCAGGTTGACAGGGTGAAAAGGCATATCGAAACGTCGCCCTATCCTGTGATAGTGACAGGCGACTTCAATGACACGCCCACATCATATACGTACCGGATCATGAGGCGCGGGCTGAAGGATGCCTTCGTGGAGGCGGGCTACGGCGCCGGCTTCACCTACAGGGGCAAATATCCGCCCAACAGGATTGATTACATTCTTTACAATGAGGAGATCTACTGCAACGACTTTGACATTGTCAAGGCAAGGTACTCCGATCACTATCCCATCATCGCCTATTTCAGTCGTATTGACCAAACGGAAGCCGTGAAAGGTCAGCGTTCCCGCCGGAAACAATAATTCCCACCTTTTTGCCTTCGAAGAGGTTCCTGTTGGCTAGCACGGCTGCCAGGGGCACGGCCGACGAGGGTTCAATGACGATCTTCATCCGTTCCCACATCAGTCTCATGGCTTCAGCTATCTGTTCCTCGGTCACCGTGAGTATAGCATCAACATTGGTCTTTATGACCGTGAATGTCCTTTCGCAGAGCGATGTCAGGAGTCCGTCTGCGATTGTCCGGGGTGGCAGTGCGGGCTGTATGGTCCCCGAGTGCAGTGACCGGGCAGCGTCATCAGCCAGCAGCGGCTCGGCTCCATAGATCTGCGCTCCGGGTGCCAGGTGGTGTGTGGCGATGGCTGTGCCACTGAGGAGGCCGCCGCCGCCGACGGGGGCGATGACCGCGTCAGCGCCGTGTATGTCTGCAAGCATCTCCATCGCCGCCGTACCCTGACCGGCGATGATGAAAAAGTTGTCATAGGGATGGATCATCGTGGCGCCGGTGCGCGCAATGATCTCGGCGGCGGCGGCCTCACGCGCCGCCAGCGTGGGCTCGCAGAAGGTGA
>CAZHTG010000064.1:0-11200 GCA_964535795.1 uncultured Rikenella sp. | reverse complement strand
AGTTTTGGGCCGAGGCCCGAGACGTATGTCAGCAGGTGCGGGCTGGCAGTGTTCACCTCCACTCCCACCGCATTAACACATGACATCACCACCTCGTCGAGGCTGGTCTGCAACCGCGTCTGGTCGACGTCGTGCTGGTACTGGCCCACTCCTATTGATTTCGGGTCTATCTTCACCAGTTCGGCCAGGGGATCCATCAGGCGGCGGCCGATGGATACGGCACCCCGGACAGTCACGTCTTCATCGGGGAATTCATCGCGCGCCGTCTTCGATGCCGAATAGACTGATGCGCCCGCCTCGCTCACCACATATATCTTTATTGCCGGTTCGGAAGGCAGGTATTGCCTTACAAACTCCTCCGTCTCGCGGCTGGCTGTGCCATTACCGATAGCTATTGCCTCTATGCTGAACCTGTCAATCAGCGAGAGCAGTTTGCTCACGCTCCGGGCGGTCTCATTCTGTGGCGGATGGGGGAAGATCACGTCATGATGGAGCAGCGCCCCCTGCCTGTCGAGGCAGACGACCTTGCATCCGGTGCGGAAGCCGGGGTCAAGGGCCAGGACGCTCTTCTCTCCCAGCGGAGGGGAGAGCAGCAACTGTCGCAGATTATCGGCGAAGACCCGTATGGCCTCCTCATCCGCTTTTTCCTTTGATGTCTTTCTGAACTCGGTCTCCATAGACGGTACCAGCAGCCGGCTCCAGCTGTCGGCGACGGCCTCCCTCACCTGGCGTGCGGCAGCGTTGTTTGCTCTGATGAACAGCTTCTCCACTTCTTCGACAGCCTGCTCCTCAGGGGGCATGATTGTCAGTCTCAGGAAGCCCTCCTCCTCGCCGCGGCGCATTGCCAGCAGCCTGTGTGAGGGACAGCGTCGCAGCGGTTCGGACCATTCGAAGTAGTCACTGAACTTGCTTCCTTCCGCCTCCTTTCCCTTCACCCCCTTTGAGGTGATGACCGCGTCACGTTCATAAATGCGTCTTAATGAGCCGCGCACCTGCTCATTCTCACTTACCATCTCAGCAATGATATCGCGTGCACCTGCCAGGGCAGACTCAGTGGTCTCCACGTCATCACCGGTGTACTTGCCGGCCTCGGTTTCCGGATCTCCCTGCTTCTGCTCAAGCAGCCAGAGGGCAAGCGGCTCCAGTCCCTTCTCGCGTGCCATGGATGCCCGTGTCTTTCTCTTTGGCCTGAAGGGAAGATAGATATCCTCCAGAACGGTGACAGTAAGCGCCTCATTGATCCTGGCAAGTAGCTCAGGGGTCATCTTCTCCTGCTCCTCTATTGACCTGATGATAGCCTCTCTCCTCTTGTCGAGCTCCCTGAGCCTCTCATATTCATCGCGGATCTCAGCCAGCTGCACCTCGTTAAGGCTGCCCGTGACCTCCTTGCGGTAACGGCTTATAAAAGGTATTGTGGCTCCGTCGTCGAGGAGACGCAGGGTATTTTCAACCTGCCAGTCGTGCAGTTGAAGCTTCCGTGCAATTATTTTAATATGAGCTCCTGGATCCATAATTGCTATTCAACGTAAAGTACCAGTCCTTTAAGGTACTCGCTCTCAGGATGATAGATATTTACGGGGTGATCCGGCGGCTGTCCTGTCTGGTGTAGTATCCTCACATTACGTCCCGTGTTTGCAGCGGCGACGAAGACTGAGCGTCTGAAGTCATCGCGGCTGACCACCTGTGAGCAGGAGTAAGTAAAGAGTATCCCGCCCGGTCTGATCTTCTGCAATGCGATGGCATTCAGTCGTCTGTAGCCCTGGAGGGCCTTGTCGAGGGCCGTCTGGTGCTTTGCAAAGGCCGGGGGGTCAAGCACTATCAGGTCATATTCATCCTTCATCTCAGCCAGGAATCTGAAGGCATCTGTTGCAAAGGAGCTGTGCCGCGGGTCCTTTCCAAAGTTAAGGCTGACATTCTCGTCAGCCAGTGCCGTTGCTGATGCCGAGCTGTCGACGGTATGCACGAGGGCGGCATTGCTCATGGCATATACTGAGAAACCGCCGGTATAGCCAAACATATTGAGTACATTTCTTCCCTTGCTGTATTGTCTCAGCAGGCTGCGGCTGTCGCGCTGGTCAATGAAGAATCCGGTCTTCTGTCCCTTCTCCCAGTCGACCCTGAATTTAAAGTCGTTCTCCTTAACAATTGTGCTGCTTCCCTGGTCACCGCCGGTCAGGTATCCGTTGACGGGTCCCAGTTTTGCCATGAAGGGGACGGTACCTTCGCTCTTATTATAAACGGATGTCACAAGGCCGCCTGTTATCTCAGGCAGCAGGCCGGCGATCATCTCACGCAGATGCCAGAATCCTGCAGTATGTGCCTGCATGACAGCCACGCTGCCGTAGATGTCAATTATGAGTCCTGGCAGTCCGTCGCCCTCGCCGTGCACCAGCCTCCAGACATCAGTATCACTGCTGCCGGCAATGCCGGTATTCAGCCTGTACTGCATGGCATCGGCGAGTCGTTTCCTGAAGAATTCGCGGTCAGGTTCGCACTGAGTGAACGAAAAAATCCTTACTGCTATTGAGCCCGGCGACCAGTGTCCCGTTGCCAGGTATGTATCATCGGATGCATATACCTCAACCACATCGCCTTCGGCCGGAGAGCCCTTCCTGGTCTCGATGGCACCGGAGAAGATCCAGGGATGGTATCGTCTTACAGACTGGTCTTTTCCTTTCTTCAGGATTATCCGTACCGGCATCTTTTTACTGCTTGTGTTGGCTTGTCTTTCCGTTGAGCGCCAGGTATATGCGCCTGCAGACCCAGGCATCCGTGGCTGCGTAAAGCTGTTGCGGCTCCGTCAGTGCCACCGCATCCCAGTTTGATGTCTGTTGGGATTTGGAGATTGAATAACCCAGAATTATTGCCGAGAGCTTTTTCAGTCCCAGCTGTTTTATCCCATGAGCGGCAACCACCGTTTGCAGGTCAACGAACCCTCCCGGTTCGAATGGCGTCAGGGATTTGAGTGCCTTGATATCGTCGTGTATTGCCACCCCTGTTTTAACGATTTTTTCGTCGGCGAGCAGTTCGGTCAGCTCAGGTGGCAGTCCTATCATGTTAAGCCTGAAGAGCCAGGCCCTGTTTTCATCTGCCAGCTGGAGCAGTGAGACCTTATGCCTCTGGCCCTTTTTGAATGAGGGCCTGGTTTCGGTATCAAAGCCAAGAACAGCAGGTGTGCCCATCTCACCTATCACCTGTCGGAACTTCTGCATGGTGTCAACAAGAGTCACCCTGCCCTCAAACTGAAGGAAGGGTAGTTTTCTCAGTTCATCGTCAGTGACACTTTCATTATACTGTTTTGTCATCACCCGTTTGTTCATTTTGATCAGTATCCTCTGCCTCTGAATAGAGCACTGTATGGATTGCGGTGAGGACATTCAGCAGCTTCCTGCCCCAGAATTCCTCGAAATTCATCAGCACCTCCCATACGGTGTCATTCATTACCTCCTCATTTCCGCTCTTATAGCTGACGATGAAATCCTTGAGATCCTGGTATATGTCAGTAAGGCTCTCTGCAATGCTGCCGGTGTACAGTCCATCGGAGGGATCGCCGGATGATACTATGACCGGGAAGGGATCATTGCTCCCCATTTTGGCAAGGAGGTTGTCATGCATCCTGGTCCAGTCGAATTCCGTCACGCTCTTTTCTATTCCCTCTTCCAGCAGAGGTTCAAGCATGGGGAGCAGCGAGGCCCTCAGGTAGATGAACGGGAGTAGCCGCTGCATGACCTTAAGTATCTCAATGCCATTTATCTCACTTGTCGCCTCAAGATATTTGCAGTATTCGTTCGCGGAGGCGGCGAATTCTATTACCGGGCGTGAGTATATTTTCTTGTCTTCTTTTTCCATCATTCAGAAATAATCGACAAAAGTATTCATTTCGGGATTAATAAACGGGTATTGTTGATAAAAGGCCAGAGATCACCTTTTCCACAGGAGCTTACGGTTATCATCATACTGCAGCTTTTCGTGGTCAAGGAGCCAGCGTATCACCCTGGCGCTTTTCTCCGCAGGGATCTCCATTGCCGAGGCAAGTTCCTCTGGCCTCATAGGATTTTCACCCACGAGCTCCTTTATTTTATCAATTATAAGGTCAAACTCATATTTGCTCAGTTCCAGTTCATTTCTCTCCTGGCATGTGTCGCATAGTCCGCAGCGGCCGTTCTCTTCTCCGAAATAACCTGTCAGGAAAGCGGACCTGCACCGGGTTTTGTTTTCGGCATATTCAATGATTCTTGCCACCCTTTCAACATAATTCTCTTTGACTTTCAGGTAGAGTTCAGGCGAAATTATCAGGTGGCTGCGGTCAAGCCTTTCCTCTGTAAAGATGACCAGGGGGCTCTTTTTCCCGGGGATGAAATGGATTATCCCCTGGGATGTAAGTCTCAGCAGGTACTGGTATATAGCTTCGCGGGTCATCCCCGACCTGTTCGCGAGGTTTTCCTCATTTATGGGTACGAACTCCGAGAACATGCCGCTGTAGGTGCGGAGCAGGAGTTTAATGAATCTGTCATACTCCTCGTTTGCCACCTGGAACTTGTAAAGGTCATCGCGGCTTACCACGAAATGGACCCTTGAGGGGTTATTGATCTCGTCAGTAAATTCGAGATAACCCTCTTTCTGCAGGAAGTTGAGGCTGTTATATGTTTCTGTCACGGAGAACCTGAATGCTGTAACGAATTTCCAGAGGTCAAAATCGTGGACGCTGTTCTTTCCCGAACCGACGGGTAACTGATAGAAGTTGCCGATGGCTTCATACACATCCTTGATTTTCTCGACCGGAGGAAATTTGATCCTTACAGAGTCGGTGAGTCTCCGGTTCTCGTCCTGTGACCACAGAAGCACGGCGAATGACGGCTGGCCGTCGCGTCCGGCCCTGCCTGACTCCTGGTAATAGGCCTCGATCGAGTCAGGGCAGTCCCAGTGGATTACGAACCGCACGTCGGCCTTATCAATACCCATTCCGAAGGCGTTTGTGGCTACTATGACACGCACCTCGCCGGAGCTCCAGGCCGTCTGTTTCCTGTCACGCATCTCCTGTGGAAGGCCGGCGTGGTAGAAATCGGCGCGTATATCATTTGCGACGAGCATCTCCGCCACCTCCTTCGATCTCTTTCTGCTGTTGACGTATATGATCCCGCTGCCCTTTTCCTTCTTTAGGCTTCGAAGGACGTAGGCGCTCTTGTCTTCGACCTCTCTGACAACATAGGTGATGTTTGTTCTCCGGAAGCTGGTCTGCAAAATCCTGTGGTTTTTCAGCTTCAGGCGGGAGGCGATGTCCTTTACCACCTGCGGTGTGGCTGTTGCTGTCAGTGCGAGGAAGGGCACCTTGTCTCCAAGGATCTCCCTTATCTCGGCAATATGCAGGTATGAGGGCCTGAAGTCATAACCCCACTGAGAGATGCAGTGAGCCTCATCAACGGCCACCATGGTGAAGTTAAACCTCGGCAGGCGTGCCCTGAAGAGAGGTGTCTGCAATCGTTCGGGACTGACATAGAGCAGACGGTAATCGCCATAGAGGCAGTTGTCGAGTGAGATCTCCACCTCTTCGCGGGTCATTCCGCTATGGATGGCCATAGCCTTTATATTCATTGACTTCAGGCGAGTAACCTGGTCCTTCATAAGGGCTATCAGCGGTGTGATGACGAGGCAGAGACCACCGGTTGCCACCGGCGGCACCTGGTATGTGACCGACTTTCCGCCCCCGGTGGGCAGGAGTCCGATCACATCATTTCCAGAGACCACTGCATCAATTATATCCTCCTGCAGAGGCCTGAATGAGGTGAAGCCCCAGTAACGCGCGAGCGTCTCCCTGTATATGTCCGGTAACATCGTCATGCAGCCTGATTAATACAAATTTAATAACTCAATCTCATTTTTAACCTTTTATTGACATTTAAGATATGCCGGTGCATATCTATTTTTTGTAATTTTCGCCCCAAATAAACCTTGCCCGATGTCATTCTCTGAAGATAAACTGCTTTTCGAAGGTCTGACCTTCGATGATGTGCTGCTTCTTCCGGCCTATTCGGAGGTCCTGCCCCGCGATGTTGATCTGAGATCGAAGTTCACACGCAACGTCAATATCAACACCCCTATTGTCTCGGCGGCCATGGACACGGTGACCGACGCAGAGCTTGCCATAGCTATTGCCCGTGAGGGAGGCATAGGTGTTATTCACAAGAACATGTCGATAGGCCAGCAGGCCGCCCAGGTCCGGAAGGTCAAGCGCGCTGAGAGCGTGATGATCTTTGACCCGGTGACCATCAATGACAACGCCACGGTGGCTGATGCGCTGGCGCTTATGAAGGAGTTCAAGATAGGCGGTATCCCCGTCGTCAACGACGACGGTGCCCTTGTTGGCATAGTGACCAACAGGGATCTGCGTTTTGAGACCGACTATTCACACCGCATCAGTGAGATCATGACTCCGCAGTCGAAGCTGATCACTCTGAGTCATCAGACCGATCTGGCGGCAGCAGCAGAGATTCTTCAGATACACAAGATCGAAAAACTTCCGATTGTTGATGACAAGGGAAGGCTGAAGGGTCTGGTGACTTACAAGGACATCACGAAGGCAAAGGACAGGCCCAATGCGTGCAAGGATGACAAGGGGCGGCTGAGGGTTGCCGCTGCGGTAGGCATAGCGCCCAACACCCTGTCGAGGGTGGAGGCACTTGTTGGCGCAGGAGTAGATGCGATAGCCATTGATACGGCGCACGGTCACACCAGAAGCGTGATTGAGATTTTGAATGAGATAAAGAAGATTTTCCCGGGGACGGAGATCGTTGTGGGCAACATAGGTACGGCTGAGGCCGCAAAGAGGCTGGTTGACGAGGGTGCAGATGCCGTCAAGGTGGGGATTGGGCCAGGATCGATATGCACAACCAGAGTTGTCGCAGGCGTAGGGGTACCGCAGCTGTCTGCAATATACAACGTAGCAAGGGCCATTGAAGGCAGCGGGGTGCCTGTGATTGCTGACGGTGGCATACGTTATTCAGGAGATATAGTGAAGGCGCTGGCGGCAGGTGCTGACTGTGTGATGGCAGGCTCGCTCTTTGCCGGCGTGGAGGAGTCACCGGGCGAAACGATCATCTACAACGGACGCAAGTTCAAGACCTACCGGGGCATGGGCTCAGTCGAGGCCATGCAGATGGGTTCCAAGGACAGGTACTTCCAGGATATGGAGGATGACATTCACAAGCTTGTCCCCGAGGGAATTACAGCACGTGTTCCATACAAGGGGACCCTGAACGAGGTGATCTACCAGTTTCTTGGCGGGCTAAGGTCCGGTATGGGTTACTGCGGGGCAAATGACATCCCCACTCTCAAGAGGGAGGGACGGTTTGTCAGGGTGACCAGTGCCGGTGTCATCGAGAGTCATCCGCATGATGTAACAATTACCCGTGAGGCCCCCAACTACAGCCGTAAGGTAAATGAGTACTGATGGTGATGCGGCTCCTCATACCTCTATTCCTGTTGCTTACTGTCGCATGCAATATGCCTGTGAAGGAGACTGACCGCGTTACCGTGGCCCGTGCCGGTGACAGGATGCTTTATCTTGACCAGATACCTTCAGGCCTGGTGGTTAACGGGATGAGTGAGACTGACAGTATTTCGGCAATTCAGAGTTACATCCGGCAGTGGTCGCGCAAGGAGCTCCTTGCGTTGAGGGCTGAGGAGAACCTGACTCCCGAATACAAAACTGAGGTAAACAGGCAGCTGAACGAGATGAGGAACAACCTGCTCATATATCAGTACCAGCAGCAGATGATCATTCAGAGGCTCGATACTGCCGTCACTGACAATGAGTTGCAGGATTACTATGTAGGCAACCTGAGCACCTTCACCCTGACCTCAAACCTTGTCAAAGCGCTCTTCGTAAAAGTGCCGGCTACAATGCCTGACCTAGACAAGATCAGGCAGCTCTACAGATCATCCGAGCCGGACGATATGAATACACTGGAGGATCTCTGCTTTCAATATGCGATCAGATTCGATGACTACAATGACGAGTGGATACCTTTCACCCAGCTTCTGCTGGAGGTTCCCCTGGAGTCATCGAACCAGGAACAGTGGCTGGAGAGGAACAGCGCAGTGGAACTTAAGGATGACCAGTATGTATATTTCGTGGCCATCAGGGAATACAAGCTGCGAAACAGCGTTGCCCCATTCGATTACATCAGGGGGCAGGTAAAGACGATTATTATTAATAACCGCAGGAACGATTTCCTGCAGAAACTTGAAGACGATATTTACAACGAGGCTGTCAGGAACAACACCCTGAAGGTCTACTAGAACAAATGAGAAAGAATGAAAAAGAATATATTGCTTATATGCGCGCTGTTGATGCTTGCGGGGCACAGTGCGGCCGGACAACAGGTTGTTGAGTCTATTGTTGGTGTAGTGGGAAATGAGGTCATCTACCTCTCAGACGTTGAAGGGCAGGTGGTGCAGCTTAAAGCTGAACGTGACCCGACTCCGGTTGATCTGCTTCGCTGCCGGGTATTTGAAGATCAGCTCGTCCAGAAGCTTTTCCTAGATCAGGCAAGGATAGACTCTATTGAAGTGTCGCCGGAGAGTGTTGAGGCAGACCTCAGCAGCAGGCTGACAGAATATATCAGGCGTGCCGGTTCCGAACAGGCGCTTGAGACATACTTCAACAAGAGCATGGCCGAGATCAGGAAAGACCTCCGTGAGATGCTCACCAACCAGTATATAGTACAGGAGACACAGGGGACGATTGCCCAGAACATCACTGTCACCCCTGATGAGATAAAGAAGTATTTCAACAGCATGCCAAAGGACTCTCTCCCGCTGGTACCGAGGAAAGTACAATTGAGTATCATCTCCGTAGAGCCGCCTGACATGGAGGCCAGCAAGGCGGAGGTCCGCCAAAGGCTGCTTGAGCTTCGAAGCCGCATCATCAACGGTGAGAGTTTCAGCACGCTGGCGATACTCTATTCTGAAGACCCGGGTACAGCGCCTAAGGGTGGTGAGACAGGATTTACCCTCAGGGGGGAGCTTGCCAAACCTTATGCCGAGGCCGCATGGAGTCTTAAAAAGGATGTAGTGTCGAAGATTGTTGAGACCGAGTTCGGATTTCATATTATCCAGCTTGTAGACAGGAAGGGTGACATGGTGAACTCGCGACATATTCTCATGAGGCCCAAGCTGTCAGCGGACCAGACCGAATGGGCAATCCTGAAGCTTGACAGCATCGCTGCCCTTGTGCGTAATGACAGCCTTACGTTTCCGCAGGCAGCCATGAGGTATTCATCCGACAGGCCAACAAGGGCCAACGGCGGAAAGATGGTCAGTGCAAACCCGTCTGACAGGGTCAGCTGGCTGACCCTTGATGAGCTTTCAAAGGAGGTCAACCTGGTTGTCCGCAACATGAAACTGGGTGAGATCTCTGAACCCTTCCGCACCACCGATGAAAAGGGCAACAACATCTACTGCATCGTCAGGCTCGACGATGAGATAGCGCCACACAGGGTGAACATGAAGGATGATTACAATTACCTTTCTGAGGCAGCTCTCAGGGACAAGCAGAGCAGGATATATGAGGAGTGGATTATCGAAAAGATCAAAAGGACATACATACGTGTCAGCGAAGATTTCCGGGGCTGCGAGTTCCACTATTCCGGATGGTTCGAATAGATAAAATAGCGCTGCAGCGTCTCTTTTTACTCATCCCGGTTCATATCATTCTGCCGGCAGTTCTTTTTATACTGCCAGTCGAGATGGCTGCACAACAGTCCGGCGGCCGCCGCAGGGTGGAGATCCTCCACTCGGACTCTATGCGGTTTGACCGTACCAAGGGCCGTTCCAGCAACAGGCTGAACGGGAATGTAAGCCTTAAGCACAATGACCTGTTAATGAATTGTGACAGTGCATGGTATTATGACGATACCAACCAGGTCTTCGCCTTCAGCAGGATCCATATCTGGCAGGGAGACACCATACATATATGGGGACAGTACCTTACGTACAACGGTGACTCCGGCAAGGCTGTAATGACTGACAGCGTGGTGCTTGCAGACAATGAGATGCGGTTGTTCACAGATAAGGTAGACTACGATGTCAACACGCAGGTGGCCAATTATGACAGCGGGGGGCGCATCCTCAGCGGTGACAACACTCTGACGAGCATTGTGGGAATTTACTATTCAAACCGTAAGATGCTGCACTTCCGTGACAGTGTAAGGATTGTGAACCCCGACTATGTAATGCTTGCTGACACCATGCGTTATGATACGAATAATGAAATTGCATGGTTTGCAGGCCCCACTGAAGTTACGGGTGACAGCATCTATCTTTACTGCGAGAACGGCTGGAGCGATACCCGCAACGACATCTCGCAACTTATGATTAACGCTGTGCTTGACAATCGCGAGCAGCGCATCACCGGTGACACCCTGTGGTATGATGAAAAGAAAGGTGAAGGGGAAGGATTCGGCAACGTGACCATTACCGATACCACTGACAACATTACCGGAGGGGGAGACTACGCAAGGTATTTCAAGCGGCCTGAAAAGATTCTGCTTACCGGCACACCATGGTTCACGATTTTCTCCGATGATGACACGCTGACTCTCAGGGCAGATACACTCAGGGCAATACCGGTAGCTGACACTGCCGGTGTAAACCACAGGCTGCTCAAGTCCTATTACGGTTGCACAATATTCAGCCGGGAGATGCAGGGACGATGTGATTCACTGGCCTATTCGTTCCAGGATTCAGTTATAAGGATGTACCAAGACCCGATCGTATGGTCACGTGAGAACCAGCTGACAGCAGACTCAATAGTTCTGTACACGGTAAACAGCAAGGCTGACCATATGGAACTGTATAACAATGCTTTCGTGGTCAGCGAGGTCGATACGGCCCGGTTTGACCAGATAAGCGGCAAAAACCTGTCAGGCTATTTTCTCGATAATAAGCTCCACAGGATCAAGGTCACCGGAAACGGGGAGGCCATCTACTATGTGGTTGACGGAAATGAGCTTGTGGGGGTGAACAGGGCAAGAAGCGCCTCCATTGAGATATTCATTGAGGATGGCAAGATTGCGGAGATATACCAGAATCAGAGTCCTGACGGGGTAATGGATCCTCCTCTGGAAAAACCGGAGAGCGAAAGGAGGCTTGATGGTTTCAGATGGCACCCCGACCTACGGCCGGTTCGGGGTTATGAGGC
>CAZHTG010000063.1:0-11309 GCA_964535795.1 uncultured Rikenella sp. | reverse complement strand
GTAGACCATAAAGTATTGTAACCCGAAAATTCTATTTCAGCTCCACCGTCTTGCTTATTTTGCCTGCCTTTCTTGATTCAAATCTGAGATCTACACTGCCTTTGCCGCTTACCAGGAACTGGTATTCGATCTTCCCGAATCCCGGCACCTGGCACAGCTGTACTTCAGGTTTGTATTCCTTATAGGTTACAAGGCCCATGTACGGGTCCGTGAGCACTCCGCCGCTAACCACCTTCGCTCCTCGACCTGTGACGCTAAGGATATCAGGCGGGTAGAGCTTATTCTTCATTGATGCGTGTGTGACCGAAGGCATCGCCCCCTCGTTCACCAGCCTTACCCTGAAGCTCCAGAGATCGCCGTCAACCTTTTTTACCTCAAACACATCCATCCTCACCTTAGGAGTATACTGCCCCGTAAAGATCACCGCTGAGGCGTTCCTGTGAACCAGGTCCTGCAACATGAACGGATGCGGCAGCCTTGAACTCATCTTCGTCCAGCCACCAACCTCAATATCGCCGTAAAGGGGATGCTTATAGGGCTTCCACTCCACGAACTGCTCTCCCTGGGTGACATTATCATTGAACAGCAGCCGCTGCCGCTCGGCATCGGAGGATTCGCCAAACATTGATCTCTCCTCCTGTTTTCTCATCATGGTCCCATCATAGGTTTCCGTCTCCACCTGGAAAAGCTCACCCACAAACGAGTATGAACCTACAAGGTTGTTGGTGAAGTCGGTGAAGTCGCCATAGGTCGAATAGAGATCTTTCCAGCTTATCAGGTATTCATACCCGGGAACAATCTTTTCAATGTTCTTGCCAAGGTAATCATATACTGCAATATCTCCCTGGGGCAGCTCTCCCGCGGCCTTGAACGATGGGCCTCTCAGGTACATCCCGCCGCTGTTGTGGAAGGCGAACACCATGATGATGTTCGGCCGTGCCAGCATCCATTCGGCTATGGCCTTTATTCCGGTACCCTCGAAAGGATAGTTTCCAGCTCCCCTCTGTACATAAGGAGGCTGCCAGTTGAATCCCCAGTTGCGGTTGCCGTCCACAAAACCTTCGCTGTCTTCATTCACCACTCCGTCACCGTCGTTGTCGATTCCCTCCTGCCCCAGTCTTGTCCATTCGCCCTTCTCACCGGGCTTTACCGCAATCATAAGCCTGCTGTCAGCCGGGTCAGTCCTGAGCCTGCCAAGGGTATCCCTTATCCTCATTGCCGTAATGTTTCCGTCACCGTCGATGTCATCCGGACCGTCTTCGTCATATTGGCCGTCGCGGTCATCATCAACTGGTATCCGCAGCCCGCGGTTGGAGCTTGGAGTATTGGCATCCTCAAAGAAATGAGCCCTGCCATCGACGTTGACCACAGGTATGATATAGTAGACGTTACGGTCAACCACCTCGGTTATCTCCTTCAGCTTGCCGTAGTTCGTCAGCAGCCTGTTAGCCAGGTAGAGGCAAACCTCACCGGCCTGTATCTCGTTCCCGTGTATGTTTCCGTCAACGTATACGCCTGGCTTTGAGAGTGGTTCGCCTGTCTTCGGGTTATTGATGGTAAGGGCCCAGATGACTCTTCCCTCTTCGCTTTTCCCAACCTGGTCAAGTTTTGTGAGCTCAGGGTATGCGCTGTTCAGTGCCTTCAGGGCTTCAACAACTTTTTCGTAACTGTAGTAAAAATCGAACCTGAGTGGCACCTTTACCTCCTGTGCCTGTATGAGCATGATGGCCAGAGCCGTCAATGCCGCGGTCATGAATGATCTTTTTCCTCTCATGGCTAACCTCCGATAGTTATCTGTTCTTTATCATTCCCGGCCTGTTTTGATTCAAGCCTGATTGTCAGGGTTCCTTTTTTCGGAGACCTGACAAGCCAGACATATCTGGCCGATTTCATTCCGCCCATCTCATTGACGGGGGTCCTCTTTTTCCCGGAGAGGATTTCGATTCCGTCTCCCTCAACCGTAATTATTGCCGGTGCAGGGACCTTGTTCCTCTTCCCCATGGCAGTGGGAAACGGGAGGTAGCCTTCATTCGTCACCCAGGCCTCTGCCTGGTAGACACCGCCTCCCTTATTTGTCACCCTGACCTCTGCAATAGCCAGTTTCGGCAACCTGTCAATGAGCTCGAACACATAAGGCAGGTGAAGATCAAGAAGCGAATCAACCATTGTTACCGGGGGTGTATTATCTGCGAAGGGTGCGAACCCTCCTATCTCCACCTCACCGAGTGTCGGGTGCTTGTACGGTGTCCAGGGTACAAAGCCCTTTCCTTCCATATGTTTGTCGGAGAAGGCAATGAGTGCGGTCTCCTTCGGGTCGCCCTTCTTCTCATCCTTCTTAGGCGCAGGCATCTGTTTCATCATGGCCGCCATCTGTGCCGGCTTCATCTGTCCCCCGCTTACCAGTCCCATCACCATCTTTGCACTGTACTGTGCCGGGGCGCCACTCTCCTTCAGGAATGCGGCAATCTTCTCCTCCCCCAGCGCAAGGAATTCCTCAGACGACATCTTTTCGAGAGACTCGGTAGTGATCCCGCTGCCCTCCTTCTTCTCCTCCTTTGGTTTGGGCAGGCCCCACAGATCCATTGTAAAGACCGGCAGTCCCAGGTGATAATATGACCACAGTTCAAACGTTCCGTCCTCAGGCTGTGATGGGTCAAACCGCTCTTCCGTCAGCCCTTTTTTCTTGAGGTACTCTTTATAATCCAATGAAATTTCATTGTAGAATGACAGGTCCTCCTGCATGGGGTTGACCACTGCTCCCAGTCCAAGGAAGCTGGCTATCATGCTCTCATCAGCCGTCATGCCGGGAGGCATCATCGGCTGCACCATCTCGATAATCTCAGCCATGGTATAGGTCCGGGAGACATCCATCCCCATAGCCGTTCCTATTTCCCTCGGAATCCTTATGTTTTCGGTATCCAGGGAGCCTTTCCTGCCGCCCTGGGGAGGTGCAAGCAGGAAGTTTGTTGAGCCGAATGACAGTACCATAGCTATCTCGGGACGGGCGAAAGCGAATTTCAGAAGGGCTTCCGCCTCGGGTGCCGAGCCGGGGTAGAGCCCGCTTCGTTTACCGAAGCTCTTAAAGAGGTGGGGGAAGTTGATATTTACATTGGTTCCTCCCGGGGCATCCTCGTTATACTGTCCGTCTCCGTCGTCATCGATGCCCTCTGTATAAACCTTGTATATTCCTTTTTCGCCCTTTGCTGCGTCAGCCTTGCGCATCAGACGCGGTTCGCCCTCAACGGTTACCCATGTGCCGTCGTGAGCTTTCACCCTCATCTGGGTGATAAGGCCGTCACTGTTGAGGTCATTATATCCGTCCTCGTCTGTCTGATCATCGGTATCGTCATTGAAGGGTGTTGAGTTGCCGGGGTCTGACAGGAGCGGCTTCATGAAGAACCGGGCATAAGCATCGGGGTTACCCATCGGAATAATAAACCATGTATGGCTGACCGTTTGCGAGGCATCCGATACAATGCGCGAGGCAAGCGACAGTGCCGCCTCGGTGGCGAGCGGGGTGGTGCCAGTCATGTTGGCGGTGACCAGCACGGCCGGCACGGTGCTGCCAGCTTTACCGATCTCCAGCATCAGCATCTCCCTGCCTCCGGGTGTGACGGCCATCTTATGCACCTTCACCAGTGAAGGAGAGCTCTGACGGAGTTGCTCAATCCGTTTGTTCACCTCCGACGGGTCACTGTACTTCTCAGTCGCTAAGGCAGACCCGGAGATCAGGAACAGGGCGGCAGCAAGAAGCATGATGCCCCTGACTGCAGGAAATTGTGTTATTCTCATGTAATGGAAACTTTATTTTATTTCTACTCCGAATAATTCTTTATACGACTGCACTATATAGCTGTCGAGCCATTTATAATGCTCAAGGATCTTCTCCTTCTGAGGTTTGCCCTTACCGGGCGTTGCGACCATCAACCCGCTGGTCTTACTGAAGATCTCATCCTCAGCCGGTTCAAGTTTCTGAAGAAATCCCGTCTTCTCCTCGTTGAGCAGCAGGGCAACATTCATATATTTCCCTCCCGAGCCGCGGGTGATGGGAAAGAGCTGGCGCTTGAGCGTCATTGCCGCATCGCACAGCGGGGCATGCATGTTCTCCTTCATAGTTACCACCTGTGGCAGGTTCTTTCCGGCGCTGACCCATACGGGAACAGCCATCGTTGTAAGCGGGAAGCCTGTCAGTGTCCACATCATTGCATTGTCAGGATCTTCACCCTTTGCCGCTCCCACGACCATCATCACTGATGCAGAGGAGGTGCGGGGGATAAAATCATCGAAGTTGCTGAATGTGGCTGTGGCAGCGTCAGCCGGCAGGTCAGCCCTGAGGTTGACACCGGTGAGCGAGTGTTTCAGGTTGCGCGAGATGCTGTTAAGCAGGTACTGCGGATCAAGCCTCTTCTGTGCCAGGGCCATGTTCAGCGCTTCGGTGGCAGCTGCAAACCTGATATACCCTCCTCCAACGTCAACCTTACCGGTGAATGAGTGGTTGGTGCGTATCAACAGTCCATAGGGAGCCAGTGCCGGATCATTGGCATCTATTTTTATGAAGCCGAAGTTGCCTGTCTCATAGTAAGCGGCGCCGCCCTGTGCATCAATCACACCGAAGTTGGCATCCACTCCCAGAGGCTTCGGCATGTCGGTGAGCATCTTCTCAAAATCGGCCAGCGTGGCACAGCTCATCAGTGCCTGCTTCATCACCACACCCTCCTGGTCGGCAAATTTTGTGGTGTCACCGCTGTTGTTGTTATAGGCAGCCGAGTTCATGATGGCAAAGCCGGCTGAGTTAAAACCGCCCCACACCTCCTGCTTCCACGATTCCTTTGAATCGACAAGGCCTATGTACTGGTACTTGCCATCGGTGAAGAAGACCAGGGCGTTATCGAGGGTGCCGGTATCACGGTGTTTGTATAATATGGGTCTGCCGTCAGGAGTGTACTTGCCTGACATGAGGAAGGTGGTGCATGACCACAACTCTCCGGTTATGCCTGCAGCGGCAGACAGGAGCACGATCAGAGTCAGTTTTTTCATAGGGGTTCGAAATAGTTTCGTTAAAGGTAAAGGTTTTTTGCACCTACGCTCAGCTCCGCCAGGTGTGTTAAGCTTTTTTAACCCATCCGGAAATGCCGATCCCGCATCGGGAAGACACAATACTTCAACTCCTACTGAGTAGAAAAAATAATATCCTTGATTTACAATACTTTAACGCCTATTACGTAAGGGCAGGCAAGGCTGAGGACTGCGAACTGAAAACCGTCACTATTGCCTACTGCCTATACTGCCTACTGCCTTTTATTTAATCCTCTTCCCCTCTATATTCTGCCCTCCCTGGTGCAAAATGATCTTGTTGACTTTGCCGTCTTCATCAGCAATAAACTCAACCTGAGCATCAACAACCTTCAGGAAGAACTTCGTCTCGCTCTCGGCAAAAACTTCGAATTTCGGCTGTCCGGTTGCCTGTGTGAAGAGACTGGCGCCCTCACGCGTGAATGCGATGCTGAAGCCCGGCTGTATCTCATACTCGCCGACATACTTTTCAAGAAGAGCCTCATCCACTGCTACCACCTTCTTTTCCTCGAGAGGCTTATCGCTCTTCTTCCATTCTGTAACATCACCCCTGTCGTCAAAAGTGGCCAGGATGATCTTCCCTGAAGCGTCCCTGCTGAATTTCACAGACGTGAAAGAGTTTTCAATCTGGAACATATCCCTTTCAACAGGAATCATTATCCTTCTTGAACCACCCGATCTGGCTGCGGTAAGTTTACCTTCGTCCAGTACTATTTTGGCCTCCTTGTCTTCCTTGTTGACATAGATCCCCTGGTACTCCTTCATGGCAGCTTCATCGAGCTTCATCTCCGTTGTTTTCAATGGTTTGCCTATTGCCAGAGCAGCCATTTTCAGTGCACTGAATTCAGGAGCCTTACCGTTGCTGTTCGAAAAAAGAGCAACAAAAACATCCTCATCCGGAAGGTATACCGAACTGGTCAGGTAACCGTTTATTCCTCCTCCGTGTTCAATAGTCGGGCTTCCCTGGAGCTCACTCAGAGACCAGCCATAGCCATAGCCGGTCGACTTGCCGTCAGCAAGCTTGTAGGGAGTGTGTGCCATCTCCAGCGTCTCCTTTTTGACAAGTTTGTATGAGTGGACTGCCCTGTTCCATTTGTACAGGTCATCAACTGTCGACATGATTGAGCCTGCAGCATAGGGCAGCAGCATGCTCATAAAATCGGCATTGACAACGCCATCCTTGCCGGGCTGATATCCTGAAGCACGCAGTTTAATGATCTTCGTATCGTCGCCGTAGCATGATGAGGTCATTCCCAGTGGAGTGAAGAAATTATCCTGAAGGTATTCCTGGTATGTTTTGCCCGACACCTTTTCGATTATATACCCGAGCAGGAAATACCCTGAGTTGTTGTAATTCCATTTCGTTCCCGGAGCAAACTCCATGGGTTTGGATTTTATAAGGTCTATAACCTCTTCGGGCTTCATGTCAGTCCTTATGAATTTCTGGAATTCCGGCACGTTAGTGTAGCTCTTAATCCCCGATGTGTGTGTCAGCAGGTGCTCAATGGTAATTGAGTGTCCGTGCATGGGATAATCAGGAATGTACTTTGTTATCTCATCCTGCAGCGACAGCTTCCCCTGCTCCATCAGCTGCAGTATGGCGATGGCGGTGAACTGCTTGGTGATTGAGCCGATCCTGAAGACCATTTCGGGTTGCATCGGCACGTTCAGTTCGAGGTCTGCCATGCCAAATGCCTTCCGGAAAATTACCTGTCCGTTCTTCGCTACCAGTGCGGCGCAGCCTGTCTCTCCGGGCTTAAACTGCTCCGACAGGATCTTGTCGCACTCCGCGGTAAGTTGTTTTGGTGTGAGTGGTTGTGCTGCAATATCAGCAGCGATGAATGCAATCATCAGTGACAGGATTAATGTCACTGTTAAATTTGTCCGTTTCATGATCAGGGTTTTAAGATTTCACTGGAAAGACGACAAATTAAGAAAAATGCGTCAATCAGACATCGGAAATAAGAGTCTAAAGTTATCGGTTTAACGTCTGGATGTGAAGTCCGGTTAAACGAGTTTGTCAGATTTTCAAAAGCCAATCCAGCCATAATCATCTCACAATCTGAAAAATATTTGACTTCGTCCGGCTTCTGTCATAACTTTGAAAGAAATTGATTTGTTGCAGAAAAAATTGTGCCAATTAAAAACACAGACTTATGAAAACAAAACTCCTTATTCCGTTTCTGCTGCTTATGGCAGCCTGTACAACCGACAAGCCTATGACTGAAGAGCAGAAAGCCGCAGTCAAAGAAGAAGGATCAGCCGTCGTTAAAGAGTTCTTTGACGCACTGGCTGTCAGTGACATGGATAAAATGAAAAACTTGTTGGAAAACAGTTCCGACTATAATTTCATTGTTGGCGGAGATGTTTACAGCTATGATAAAATGATTGAAATGGCATCACAATATATTCCCCTGGTCGAAAGGCAGACATTCGACACCAAATATGAGCAATACGTTGTTATTAATCCCGGGTGTTTCATTTATACATGGCAAGGTAGAAACGGCATGTTCCTGAAGTCAGGGGAGGAGGTAATAATGGAAGACTATCTGGTCACTTATTGTTTCAGGAAACATGAAGAGGGCTGGAAGCTCTTTGTAGGACATGAATCTGAGAAAGCTCCAATCCCGATAGATACAACCGCAGTGCCAATATCCTTTTAACGGAAGCGAATTTTTCCTTCCTGCCTGTTTTTATGACAGAATAACCGGCCTCCTCTTCCGAGAACATCCTAATTAGCAGGATGAAAACGTGAACATCTCATCCCGTAAGGTGTTAATTTTAAAATTGAAGATTACTAAAGGGATGAGCAAATTGATTGCGTTGACCGTGCTGCTGACACTTTTCGCAGCAACGTCTCCGGCACAGAATATTGAAAAGATAGGCGTGCCGGAGCTGGAGAAGATCCTTTCCGGCCCCGAGGACGTTTTGTATGTGGTCAATTTCTGGGCCACATGGTGCCCTCCGTGCGTCACTGAACTGCCATACTTCGAGAAACTGTCGAAAGAGTACCAGGGCAAGGGAGTGAAATTCATACTGATCAGCCTCGATTTCCCGAGCCAGATAGAGAGCAGGCTCATTCCATTCCTTGTTACCAATAAAATTACGGCTGATGTGAGGGTCATGACTGACCTTGACTATAACAGCTGGATTGAGAAGGTTGACACCGGCTGGCAGGGGAATATTCCTGTCACCCTCTTTTTCAACAATGCCGGGAAGAAAAAATACTTTCATCCCTCCGAGGTTACCGAAAAAGAACTAAGAGATCTGATAGCCGAATACAAATAATTACTAATTATCTAAAATCAAGAAGTTATGAAGAAGTACGTGTATATTTCACTGGCGGCCCTGATGATGACAGGCCTCCTGAACGCGCAGTCGCAGTACAAGGCGGGCGACATTGCATCCGACTTTAAACTGAAAAACGTGAAGGGAGAAATGGTTTCGCTCTCTGATATTAAAGACGCTGACGGATTCATCGTTGCCTTCTGGTGCAACACCTGTCCGGTGGTGAAGAAGTATGACCAGAGGCTGCAGGAGCTGCATGCGAAGTACGCAGCGAAGGGTTATCCTGTGGTTGCAATAAACCCGAATGATCCGGCTGTTTCTCCGGGTGACTCCTATGAGAAGATGAAGGAGACCGCTTCAAAACTCAGTTACAAATTCCAATACCTCTTTGACGAGACCCAGGAGACAGCCCGCAAATACGGAGCCACCAACACTCCTCACATCTATATCCTCTCGTGGAAGGACGGCAAGCTGGTGGTGCAGTATGTCGGCGCAATTGACAATAATGCTGATAATGCCGCTGCGGCTGATAAGAAGTATGCCGAGGATGCACTGAACAGTCTCCTTAAGGGCGAAAGCGTTGCTGTGGCTGGCACAAGGGCAGTAGGCTGCTCCATCAAGTGGAGGAAGGCGGAGTAAGGGAAGGGCAATGTGCTATTGGCGATTGGTGACTGGAGATTCCGGTTAAAAATCAGAGGAGTAGTGCCAGGCACAATTTTATTAGGTAACTTGGCTGTCATGAAAACAATCGCAATAATTTCATCGAGCGTCCGGCGCGGCAGGAACAGCCACAGGGTGGCAATGTATCTGAAGAACTACCTTATGGATAATAAGCTGGCAAATGCGGAGATTCTGGATCTGAAGGAATATGACTTCCCTCTCTTCGATGAGAGGCTGCGCCTTCAGAATGATCCTTCACCCGGGGCGATTGAGTTTGCGGCAAGGATACGAGCTGCCGACGGTGTCATTATAGTAACACCTGAATATAACGGCGGCTATCCTGCCAGCCTGAAGAATGTTGTTGATCTGCTTTATGATGAGTGGCGCCGTAAGCCGGTGGCTATCTCCACCGTCTCTGACGGTCCTTTCGGAGGCACCCAGGTAATCACCTCACTGCAATTTTCACTCTGGAAGATACGTGCCTGGACAGTCCCTGCTATGTTCCCTGTTATAAAGGTAACCGAAGCGTTTGATGAAAACGGTTTACCTGCCGACCGGAAAGCCTCTGACAAAAGGGCTGCCGGCTTTGTCTCTGAGTTGTTGTGGTGTATTGAAGCTAAAGCGAAAATGGACTAATTGTCCTTCTTTCCAACCGGTTCTTCTACCGGAGGTTCGGAAGTTATGTTTCCGAACTTGTCAACATAGGCTATCATGTTCTCGAGCCCGCCGCCAGGTGAGTTATCCTTGCGGTACTGCTTCTTCTGCTCCTTCTCTTTCCTCTTCTTGAGACGCTTCTCCGTCTTCTGCTTCTTGATGTAACTGTTGTTCGGTCCTGCCATATTCTTTCTGTGTTAGTTTATGAAAGTCAGCGCCTTTCCGCTGGCGCCGGCTCTGCCTGTACGGCCGATGCGATGAATGTAACTCTCAATATCCTTCGGTGCCTGGAAATTGATCACGTGCGACACATCTGCTATATCCAGTCCGCGTGCAGCAACATCGGTTGCCACAAGCACCTTTATCTTGCGGTTCCTGAATGATTCCAGCGCCTTAATACGGTAGTTCTGCGATTTGTCTCCGTGGATCTCGTCAGCAGTGATGCCCGCCCTGCGCAGGTCCCTGCATATGCGACTGACACCACGCTTGGTGTCGGCGAAGACCAGAACCTTTTCAAACGACTGATCCCTCACCATATTAAGAAGGATATCAATCTTCTTCTCCCCGTCCCCGACGGTAATGATATCCTGGTCGATGTTATCCGCACTGACATTTTCATTCCTCACCCTGACCTCAAACGGATCGGACATAAGTTTGCTTATGAGTGCTCGCTGGCTCTTGTCTTCCGTGGCTGAGAACAGTATGGTCTGACTGCGCCGGTTCATGGCATCGACAAGCCTCTGTATCTCTGCTGCGAAACCCATGTCGAGAAGCCTGTCAAACTCATCGAGCACCAGGATGTCATACCTGTTGAGGTTAAGGGCTCCCTGACGGACCATGTCGGCTATCCTGCCCGGAGTGCCGATGACAATCTGACCCGGACGGCGCAGTTTGTCAATGTCTGCCCTGACACTGGTACCCCCTATAAGACATGTGCTGAAGAGCCTGAGACCAAAGGCGATGCTCCTGAACTCCTTGTCAATCTGCAGCGCCAGCTCACGCGTGGGTGAAACAACAAGCACATTGCTCGCGGAGTCCTTGCGAAGGAAATTGTGTATCAGCGGAATGAGATAGGCACCTGTCTTGCCTGTGCCGGTCTGTGCCAGCCCCATGAGATTCCGGCCGTTAAGGATGGCCTCAATGGTCCTGTCCTGTATCTCCGTGGGTTTCTCATATCCCTTTTTCTGAAGGTTACGGATGATCGCTCCGTCAACGGGAAGATCTGATATCATCCTGTCAGACCTGTACAGCACAGGTGCTTCCGAGGATGCTTTCCTTATAAACTGGCTGGTATTTACTGTTCCGGCTTTGATCTTCTTTTTGTTGTGTGTTCTTTTTATCGTGTCTGTATGACTCTGATTCTGTTTGCCCCTCCATCGGGGTTCTCTGTAATATCCCATTAAATGTTTAAATTGGTTAATGCCGCTGAAAAATCATTAACCAAATATCTGTTCAAAATGGTAATGTTCTCCTGACGAAATGTTATTCAGCGTAAACTAGTGATTGTAGAAAGAACTCCCTGAGATCTGATCCTTAAGGAGATATGCTGACTATACAGATCTAACTTATGCTTAAATCGGTGCGAAGGTACTCATAATTATCCGTAAATGCAACTGGCAGGGGAAAATGGGTGA
>CAZHTG010000062.1:0-11312 GCA_964535795.1 uncultured Rikenella sp. | reverse complement strand
ACCAATCTCAAAGAGGTGATTGGCATCACCAACCTGCAATACCAGGGTGATCCGCGTGAAGACCAGATGGAGTATATCAAGACGCTCCGCTTCTCGGCAAACCATCTTCTTACCCTGGTAAATGACATCCTCGACTACAACAAGATGGATGCCGGCAAGATAGTCTTTGAGAAGACCGAGTTTGACCTTGTCAGCATGCTTGATGACATGAAGAGGTCATACAGTCACCGTGCGCAGGAAAAAGGCATCTCATTTACCATTGAGAAATCAGCCGACCTTCCTTCCACACTCATTGGTGACCCCATAAGGCTAAACCAGATAATCTCGAACCTGCTCTCAAATGCCATGAAGTTCACCTCTGAGGGAGGCGTCACCCTGAAGGTCTCGGTAAAAGACCGTCAGGATGGCAAGGCGCTGCTTGAGTTCTCAGTGGCGGATACCGGCATCGGGATAGCCAGGGAGATGCTTGAGGAGATCTTTGAGAGTTATGCGCAGGCTTCGGCTGATACCACGCGCAAATACGGGGGAACAGGCCTGGGACTGGCAATATGCAAGCGTCTCATCGATCTGCAGGGAGGCACTATTGGTGTGTCAAGCGAGCCCGACAAAGGTTCCGTCTTCACCTTCTCTCTTGAATACAGCGTTCCGGATACCGAAGCCAAAACCGTTGACCCGGGTGCGGCTGACACGATGAAGGAACTTACAGGCAAGAGGATACTCGTTGCCGAAGACAACAAGATCAATTTCTTCGTCGCCAACAAATTTCTTGAAAGCTGGGGTGTCATCGTAACACACGTCGAGAATGGCAGCCTTGCCCTGGAAGAGATCAGCAGGCAGGAGTTCGATCTTATTCTCATGGATCTTCATATGCCGGTTATGGATGGCATTGAGGCTACAAGGATAATACGCAGCTCGCCGGATGACAAAATCAGCCAGATACCCATTGTAGCTCTTACGGCAGCAGTCATGTCCGAAGCTCATGACAAGATTGACAACCTGGCAATAAATGATTATGTTCTGAAGCCCTTTAAGCCGAAGGACCTGTATGACAGGATTGCCAGGAATGTAAGGTAGGCTTCTCCCCTGCTCCCCGGTCTTATTTTATACAGTACCTGGACAGGTATCCGCTGGCGCTCTTTTCTCCGAGTTTATTCGCCTTGCGGAGATAATGGCAGGCATCGTCAGTCCTGCCGCAGTTTATCAGTGCGATTCCCAGGTTAAGGTTTGCCGGGCCATCTTCAGGGTCAAGGTCAAGGCTCATGGTATAATCCTCAACCGCCATCTCCCAGGAGCGGGCGGCCATCCATGCGTCACCGCGCAGGCGGAAGGCGGACGGCTCGCCGGGGTGTTTTTCAACATTTGAATTCAGGTATGGCAGAGCTTCATATATGGCTCCCTCCTCGGCATATGTTTTGCCGATGAGTCCCAGTGCCGCGGTGTTATCGGGATCAATGGAAATATATTTCACCAGGTCACTTTTAGCCGCATCCCTGTCTCCGGCCTTAATCAGAAACCGTGACCTCTGCAGGAGCAGTTGCGGATCCGGCTGGCCAGTATCCATGAGCCTGGTGCAGACTGATGCAGCGGCGTACCAGTTACCCTCACCGGCGCGTGCCTCTGCCAGGGCATAAAGCCATGATGCCGGCGTATCCTTGCTGACAGTCAGCCTTGCGAGTATTTCGGAGGCATCACGGTACCTGCCCTTGTTCATTGAAATTCGCGCATTCCAGTAATCCGTCACCGGCATGTCAGGATATTGTGCCGACAGTTCGCGCCAGCTCTCTTCGGCCAGGTCAGACCGTCCTATCCTGAGGTAATGATCTATCTCCCAGCTTTTTCTTTCGTATCCCCTGTACCATTCTTTCTTCCACAGAGCTTTCCATTCGGGTGATGATGATACCTGCCTGAATGTATTGTCAAGCAGTATTTCCGGTTCGCTCTTCCTGTACTGTGATTTAAGGTGAGCTTCAAGATATGCTGCTGCTGCCTTCGCATCACCCTCTGCTGCTGCACAACGGGCCAGGCCATACATGCCTGACCCCTGCCTCATGTTTTCCGCAGCCATAAAGTCCATCTTCGCTTCATCAATCCTGGAGGCCCTTATGAATATATCTCCCCTGACCGAAAGAAAGTCATAGCCGGAGGTCTTATCTCCTGATGAGGCCAGGAGGTCAGCAGCCTCATCAACCTCTCCTCTTTCAGAGAGTGACACCGCCCTGAGGATTGTCTCATAGCTTCCCTGTCCTGCAACCAGATGAGATGCGGCCACCATTGTCAGGCAAAGCATTATCTTTTTCATATCTGTCATTATTTTCCCTCCACTATTCCGGGCCCTGCACCCTTTTCAGCGATCACATGAACAAAGCCGGTGAGGTGGAACTGCTCCAGTCCGCTTATCCTTCGCTCAAACACCTCACAGTCGTAATAATAGACGCCGGTAGGTACCACCCTGCCCTTGTAAGTACCATCCCAGTTGAGTTTTGGTTCTTCAGTGCTGAACACCATCACCCCTCCCCTGTTAAAGAGGCGGAACTCCACCCTTTCAATCAATGCAGATGTCTTGGCCACAAGCCAGTCGTTGAATCCGTCTCCATTGGGAGTGAATACGTTGGGTATCTCATAAAAGTTGCATGAATCTACGCATACCATCATTGAGAGCGGGCTCTCGTTCCCGTTGGCATCAAAAGTGGAGATTGCGTAGCATCCGGCAACATAATCGGGGAGAGAGTGAATATATTTCTGAACTGTCCTGTCGTTAAAGGTAATCAGCAACCCAAGTTCCTCTTCCGTGGTCTGCTTGTAATAGAGATTGTACCCTTCCACATCCGCAAGGCAGGCCGGGTCTGTGATGGTCCACCGCACCATATTGTACAGGCTGTCACACTGTGATGATACTGTCAGCGCAGGAGTGCAGGGCGGTTCATTGTCAACCGGGATGGCGCAGGTGCGCTGCGAAAAGTTTATGAGTCCTGTGGGAGTTCCTGCTCCCTGGTATCCGCCGGTTGAAACCGCATAGTAACAGTATTCGGTGCCGTTGACAAGACCTTCATCAACAAAGGTGAGCTGGTTTGTCGAGCCCACCGGCTGCCATGAAGAACCGTCAAACCTGAAGAAATCATATGAGGTGTTGATCCATGGCACATTCCTGGTCAGGGTAAACCTCACCTTTCTGTCACCAGGGGCAGCCACGAGGAAAAGAGAGGAGGCGATCCCTGGATCACCGATCAGGAACCTGTTGCCCGGAGCGTCGTTGTAGAGCTCTATCTTGTATATCCAGCCCTTGTCAAGCGTGTTTATAAGGGTATCGATGTAAACCGTATCATTGAGATCGGATGTAGGCAGGGTATGAATGAGCTGATACGCTGAGCCAGCTATCCCCTCTGCCCTGTAGATCAGGTATTCATACGGTCCGGTGGCAGGGATGGTGTCAAGCTGGCGTGGCTTCTGCCAGGCCAGCGTCAGTGATCCGTTGACAGCGTGAGTATTGCGTACTGACACATTGGTTATGAGCGGTAGTCCCGTTATCAGTGAGGTCAGTATCTCATTTGAGGGCTTGCTCTCCGTACCGTTCGGGTATACAGCCACTATCCTGTATGCATACTCAGTACCCGTGTCGAGCCCGTTGCCATTATCGGTGTCAGTAAAGGTGAGGGTGTTGTAACCGGAGACATATCCGACCTTAATAAAACCTGCCGACGGAGGTATTCCGTCGTAACATGTGTCAGCAACAAGTGAAGAGGTGCCTTCACGCCTGTAGATACTGAAGCCGGCTATCACATCTGTGCCGTAGGGTGCCCACGAGAGCACTACAAACTTGCCCTGGGGAATCACGTTGGTCAGGATAGGAGACGGTCCGAGCACTTTAATGCTCATATTATCAATGTCTACCAGCTGAAGCTCATCGTTGGAATCCTCAGCCTTGATGATGATATCATAAGGCTGATGCCTGACACTGCTGTGGCATGGCACCCAGCTGAGCCGCGCGGTTGTAAGGGCCGGGATGGAGCTGAGGGTTGTGAAGGTGGCCGGGCAGTCCGATGATGAGAAGATCCCGGAAGTGGCAATCAGTGCAATTGAGTCTCCGTCGACATCAGTGGCTGTAATGTCAAGGGTGACAGTCTGCCCCACCTCAACACAGAGGTCGGGAAGCGGAGAGGTGACCGGCGGATTGTTGTCAGTCTCATAGACCTCGATCTGCATGTCTCTCACCACCACACCGATCTTTATTCCACCGCGCCACTCCTGTATCTCCATTGCAACATTGTAAATGCCGATGGCTGTCGGTGTATCCCAGACAAGATCACCGGAGATGGAGTCAACGTAAAATTTATGGGAGGCAGGCGGCAGGGTGTAATTCTGAATGGGCTTGCCGTCTTCCTTGGTGCAGACTGTCAGCTTATATGAGAGGCTGTCGCCGTCAGGGTCAAAAGCGGCAGGGTTATGGATGAAGACCTGGCCAAGAGCGGCCTTGTCATACGGTGGATTGAGGAGCACAGGGGTGCTGTTGCGCCCAAGGGAAGTATTTACTATCAGTATGGTTGAGATTGAGAAGACCACGTTTACGGAGTTGGGGATATTTTCAACCCCTAAATTCCTGTTGGGATCCTGTACTATTATCCTGTAAATGCCCGGACCGGGGTAGGTGTGCTGTGCAACATACACGTTCTTTTTATAGTTGTTCGGCAGAAATGTCTCTGATATCCTTGCCACGTTGGTGATGGAGTTGTCTCCCCATTCAACGTCGAGCGACGGTCTGTCAGCCTTGCTGAGCGTATATGTAAAGGTTGTCACCGTCACCTCATAGGTAAGGTCGGATAACTGTCTGTAGGTTATCTCGCCGGCACGGTTATGCGTGGCCATGGCGGAAGAGATTATAACAAACAGGAATATTAAAGATCCGGTAACTCTTCTTCTCATTTCAGTCCCTTTCATTTGACTTTGTAAATCTTCATCGTGTCAGTGGCGGTGAACCTGTATCCGTCATCTATCCCCTCAAAGCTGAAGAGGAGCATATTTGCCTGGTCTTCATACAGTCTGGCCATAATGCGGTTCACTACTGTGACGTTGCTGATCCTCCTTCCTCCCTTTGCCTGCAGGCTGAACCTGTGTTCCAGTCCGTCAGCATCGGTCTTCAGCAGTTCCATTTCAAGCCTCCTGCCATCCTCCATGATCATCAACCTGTCTGCAATATATTGAAAATATCTCTCAGTTTCTTCCCCTGCGATCTCTCCCCCGGCTGACAGGCCGAGGTCAATATCTGCCTGAAGGTCGTCACTGTAGACCTTAACAAAGACCGACCACACCCTGTTCATACTGTCATATTCAATTCCGGTGAGTGACACATGTACGGGATGGATCAGCAGCAATATGAACAGTGTTAATATTTTCATACCGTCACAGCAGGTTTCACAGCAAAAATCAAGCCATCAGATCATCTTCACTGATCCTCACCCTCTGCTTGAGGTATTCAACAGTACCGACCTCAATGAACGAGAAGCCTGAGCCCCGCGAGAAGTTTCCGGCCAGAACGACAACAATATCGTCATCATTGAGATCATACTGTTTAAGCAGGTCTTTGAGTGAGACGTAAATAAATTCATCAACTGACATTTTCTTTTCGATAAAGACAGGCGCTACGCCGTATGACAATGCCAGTTCCCGCATTGTACGGTAAGTATAGCACTGGGCAATGATCGGATTAAATCCCCTGAAGGCTGCCATGTTTCTTATTGCCCGGCCCTTGACAGTATCGGCCAGGATTGCCCTGGCGTTGATTCTTATGGATGTCTTTACTGCGACTTTTGCCAGGTAGGCCGAGACCTCACCGGTTAATGATCCGGCCGGCATCTCGATATACTTATCCTTCTCGCACTCAATCTCGCAGGCTATCCTTGTCATTGTACGGACAGATTCCAGGGGGTATCTGCCCGATGCGGTCTCGCCGCTGAGCATAAGGGCGTCAGTCTGGCTGTAGACGGCATTGGCCACATCACTCACCTCGGCACGTGTGGGGCGCGGGCTCGTTATCATTGAATGAAGCATCTGGGTGGCCACTATCACCGGTTTGCGATTTTCAATACACCTCCCGATTATCATCCTCTGAATACCGGGAATCCTTTCAAAGGGTACCTCTATTGCAAGGTCGCCCCTGGCCACCATTATCCCGTATGAATGTTCCATTATCTCCTCCAGATTGTCAACCCCCTGCTGGTTTTCAATCTTGGCAATGATCTTGATCTTGCTTGAGTGTTTGTCGAGCAGCTTCTGAACAGCCATCACATCTTCCTTGTTTCTTACAAAAGAGTGTGCAATGAACTCAATATCAAGCTTCACCGCCAGGTCAATAAATGTCAGGTCGCGCTTGCTTACTGACGGAAGGTTGATTCTTACCTGTGGAATATTTACGGTTTTCCTTGAACCCAGGGTACCGTCATTCTCCATACTGCCAATGAGGGTATCACCCTCCCTTTTCAGGATACGGATCTCAATCTCGCCGTCGTCAATCAGGATGTGGGAACCATCGGGCACATAACTTGCTATGTCGTGGAAGTTGACGTTAATGACCTCCTTTGTTGTCCCGGCTTCTGCATTGCCGGCTATGATGACGCTCTGTCCCCTGAGAAATTTAATGGGTTCGTCACACCTGGTGGTTCTTATTTCCGGTCCTTTTGTGTCAATAAGAATGGCTATTTTGTCTGAGACACTTCTGACATTTGTGACTATCCTGACAACCCCTTCCGGGTCAAGATGCGCGGAGTTTATTCTGACCACATCCATTCCTGCCTCATAGAGGCTGCGAAGAAATTCAGGCTCACAGTTCCTGTCAGCTATGGTAGCAACGATCTTGGTTCTCTTTTTTAATATCTCTTTTGCCATGTCAGATACTATTTCGTTGCTATTCCGCGCAGCGCTTCCACAGCGAGACGGTATCCGTCAACTCCCAGTCCCATTATCGTTCCCCTGCAATAGCGTCCCGTGATGCTGGTATGTCTGAATTCCTCCCTCGAGAGGAGATTTGAGATATGTACTTCTATGACAGGTATACCTATGGCAGCTATTGCATCAGCTATTGCAACCGAGGTGTGGGTATATCCGCCGGGGTTGATGATCACTCCGTCTGAATGCACTCCGGCATCCTGCAGCAATGTCACTATCTCACCCTCGATATTCGACTGATGAAAGGTGAAGGTTACTTCCGGGAAACGGGCCGTAAGGGCTCGCAGAACTGTATCAAATCCCTCTGTTCCGTATACCCCCGGCTCTCTCCTGCCGAGAAGGTTGAGATTAGGCCCGTTGATTATCTCTAGTTTCATAATTTGAAGTGAGTGGAATGGTTATTGCCGGTACTGCAAAAATAAAGAAATGAGCGGATTTATGAGCGTTATATAATATAACTTTGAAGCCGGACAGTCGACCATATGACAATACCATGGGCAGAAGCGGTGAAGGGGTTCGGGAGATACCTCAGGATAGAGCGTTCGCTCTCTCCCAACAGTGTTGCTGCCTATCTCAATGATGTCCGCAAGCTGAAAGACTACCTGGTTGAACATAAGGATGGCAGATTGCCTTCAGAGCTCACCTACAGTGATCTGAGCGACTTCATTGCCTTCACTGCAGGCAACGATGATACGGCCCGGACACAGGCAAGGCTGATATCGGGCATAAGGTCCTTCTGCCGGTACATGCTCATTGAAAACATTATTGCCGATGACCCCTCTGCAATGCTCGAATCGCCCAGGACGGGGATGAAGCTGCCGGAGGTCCTTTCTGTGGCAGAGATTGACAGGATGGTGGCATCGATTGATCTAAGCACACCCTGGGGGCACAGGAACAGGGCTATCATTGAAACAATGTATGGCTGCGGCCTGAGGGTCTCCGAACTGGTGAACATGCGCCTGACAGACATACACCGCAATGAAGGGTTCGTAAGTGTCACGGGCAAGGGGAACAAGCAGCGACTGGTGCCACTGGGATCAGTGGCGCTGAAGGAGATAGACAACTACATGGAACGCAGGATGATGCTGCCCGTCATCACCGACCGCAATGTGCTCTTCCTGAACAGAAGGGGGAAAAAGCTCTCCAGGGTGATGGTCTTCACTATCATCAGGGAGACTGCCGCGGCGGCCGGCATCAGTAAGAGCATCAGTCCGCATACACTCCGCCACTCCTTTGCCACTCACCTGGTGGAGGGAGGTGCCGACCTGAGGGCGGTGCAGGAGATGCTGGGCCATGAGTCCATCACCACAACCGAGATCTATACTCATATTGACAGGAGCTACCTCAGGGATACCATGCTCATGTACCATCCAAGGGCCCGCAGAAAATAGAAATCGTGCCTGCTGCCCGATGATCCGGCCTGCCAGAACCGGCCCGCCGCAAATCCAAGAAACGATATTTCATTTTATCCGCATTATTATTACCTTTGCGGTTCGAAAAAAAACAGATTTATTAATAAATAATCAGATTGAGTATGTCAAAAGTTAAACGCGTTTATTCCTTCGGCAACAGGACAGCCGAGGGCAAGGCAGAGATGAAGAATCTGCTTGGCGGCAAGGGAGCCAATCTGGCTGAGATGTGCCTCCTTGGCCTTCCGGTACCGGCCGGGTTCACCATCACCACAGATGTATGCACGGAGTATTACCAGAACAACCATCAGCTGCCTGCTGAGCTCATGCCTGAGGTATGGGAAGCGATGAAGAAGGCTGAAGAAGCCATGGGTATGAAGTACGGCGACAGGGAGAATGCACTCCTGGTATCGTGCCGTTCCGGTGCCCGCAGCTCGATGCCCGGAATGATGGACACCGTTCTCAATATAGGTCTCTGCTCTGACACTATCCCCGGTCTGATCAAAAAAACCGGCAACCCCCGTTTCGTGTGGGACTCATACCGTCGTCTGATTATGATGTATGCCGATGTAGTTATGGAGAAGGCTGAAGGCATGGAGCCGACTGACGGCAAAGGCATCCGCAAGCAGCTTGACGAGATGCTTGACGAGTTCAAGCACGCCAGGGGCTACAAGTCAGATACTGATCTCACAGCTGATGAGCTTAAGGATCTTGCCGAGGCGTTCAAGAAGAGGATCAGGGAGTCGCTCGGGAATGAGTTTCCGGATGACGCACGCGAGCAGCTGGAAGGCAGCATAAAGGCAGTGTTCAAGAGCTGGAACGGGAAGAAAGCCGTTTCATACCGCCGCATCGAGGGAATTCCTGACGAGTGGGGCACAGCCGTCAACGTACAGGCCATGGTATTCGGGAATATGGGAGACTCATCGGCCACCGGTGTAGCCTTTACCCGTAACCCGGCAACGGGTGACAACCTCTTCTACGGCGAATGGCTTGTCAATGCGCAGGGCGAAGACGTGGTTGCCGGTATCCGCACCCCGAACCCCCTCAATGACGACACCAAGAACGAGCAGAACAAGCACCTGCACAGCATGCAGGAGTCGATGGCCGGTACCTACAAGGAACTGGTTGACATCAGGAACATTCTTGAGAAGTCGTTCCATGACATGCTTGACATCGAGTTCACCATCCAGGAAGGCAAGCTGTTCATGCTTCAGTGCCGTGCCGGCAAGCGTACCGGTACCGCTGCCCTGAACATGGCAATGGATATGCTTCAGGAAGGTCTGATAGACGAGAAGACAGCCGTTATGCGCGTTGACCCCGCACAGCTTGACGAGCTCCTCCATCCTATCTGTGACCCTGCAGCAGAGAAGAAAGTAACCCCGCTTGTCAAGGGTCTGCCCGCAGGTCCCGGTGCCGCCGTCGGTAAGATCGTCTTCACCGCTGAAGACGCCGTGGCATGGAACCGCAAGGGTGAGAAGGTGATCCTCGTTCGTGAGGAGACCAACCCCGAGGACGTTGAAGGCATGCGCGCAGCTGAAGGCATACTCACCGCACGTGGCGGGATGACCTCACACGCTGCCCTCGTGGCACGCGGCTGGGGCAAGTGCTGCATCGTCGGCGCAGGCGGAATGCATGTTGACCTTGCAGGAAAGAAAATTAAGCTGTCAGGTTCAGATCTCGTACTGAAGGAAGGTGATGTCATCACCCTCAACGGTACCAGGGGACACGTCTACAACGGTGCCATAGCGCTGATGGATGCAACAGAGAACCCCAGGTTCCAGACCTTCATGAAGCTTGTTGACAATAACCGCACCATGGGGGTCCGCACCAACTGCGACACCCCTGATGATGCCAGGATAGCCCGCGAGTTCGGAGCAGAAGGCATCGGCCTCTTCCGTACTGAGCATATGTTCTACGGCAAAGGCGCCGAGGAGCCCCTGTTCATCCTCCGCAAAATGATCCTGAGCAATACCGTTGCTGAGCGCGTCAGCGCCCTCAATGAGCTGTTCCCCTTCGTGAAGAAGGATATGAAGGGCACGCTGGAGGCCATGGACGGACTGCCCGTAACCTTCCGTCTCCTTGACCCGCCGCTGCACGAGTTCGTGCCGCAGGGCGCCGAGAAGCAGGCCGAGCTTGCAAAGGCACTTGGCATATCCGTTGAGGCTATCGCCAAACGCGGTGAGGCTCTGCATGAGTCGAACCCGATGATGGGACACCGTGGCGTACGCCTCGGAATAACCTATCCTGAAGTGACCGAGATGCAGATCAGAGCGCTTTTCGAAGCTACAGCTGAGCTGCTTAAGGAGGGCAGGAATCCGATCCCGGAGCTTATGGTTCCCGTGACCTGCGATGTGTCAGAACTGGATATAACGAAAAAGATCTATGACAGGGTCTATGACGAAGTGTGCCGGAAGTTCGGTCTCAGCAAAATAGACCAGAAGTACGGCACCATGATCGAGATTCCCCGCGCCACCCTCCTCGCCGACCGTATGGCGAAGACGGCCGAGTTCTTCTCTTTCGGTACCAATGACCTGACACAGATGACCTTCGGATTCAGCCGCGATGATATAGGTGGCTTCCTGCATGACTATCTTGACAAGAAGATGCTTGCCGCTGACCCGTTCCAGACGATTGACCAGGACGGTGTGGGACAGCTCATCACAATGTCAGTGCAGAAGGGTCGCGCAACACGTCCTGACCTGAAAATTGGTATCTGCGGCGAACAGGGTGGTGACCCTGCATCAGTGGAGTTCTGCTTCAGGAACGGGCTCAACTATGTCAGCTGCTCACCCTTCAGAGTGCCGATAGCCAGGCTTGCTGCAGCACAGGCAGCCATCAGGGCGAACAGGAAATAATCTCATATTATGCAAAAAAAAGGAGGCCGCAATGCGAGCCTCCTTTTTTTCTGGCAGTAGAGGGGCGAGCGTTAAGAAATGACCCGGTGGGTCATTTTAGTGAAGAAGCCAG
>CAZHTG010000061.1:0-11531 GCA_964535795.1 uncultured Rikenella sp. | reverse complement strand
TTGCGATTTGCGATTTGCGATTAAATCGACAATCGAAAATCTGAAATCGAAAATTCCACTATTGCCTCCCCTGCAACCTGGCTGCTTCTCCGCCAGCTGGCGGATCGCCCCTCTATTGCCTACTGCCTACTGCCTAACCATGTACATCAATCCCATACAGCATATAAAAAGTATGCTCCATGGTCTTCACTATCTCGGCCATATATTCATGTACAGCCTTCACTGAACCCGGAAGGGTATAGATCAGCGTGTTGCCAATAGTGCCCGCCACTGCGCGGCTGAGGAGCGCCTTAGGGTTCCTGTTTCCGTATTTGACCCTGATCTGCTCCATCACCCCGGGGATCTCCTTCGTCAGCATAGGCCTGACCACGTCGGTGGTGAAGTCACGGGGACCTATGCCCGTCCCCCCGGTGGTGATGATCAGGTCCGTCATCGGAGCCCCGGTAAGTTCAGCCTTGAGGGCAACAGGGTCATCAGGCATGATTGTGGTCCTTATCTCGCACTCCCAGCCTGCTGATGCCATTGCATACTTAACGTACTTGACCACTGCCGGGCCGCTGAGGTCCCTGTAACTGCCGCCATGAGCCCTGTCGCTAAGCGTGATCACATGAACCTTGAATTTTTCAGGTAATGTCATGTTTCTCCTTTTTGATGAGTTGGATATCTGTTATTGTCATAGACTTATCCACAGCCTTGCACATGTCATATACAGTGAGCAGGGCCACGCTCACTCCCGTCAGCGCCTCCATCTCCACCCCCGTGCGTCCGGTGCAGCTGACAGTGCTTACTGCTGTGATGCCATTTTCATCAGCATTAAGGGAGAGTCTCACCTGGTCAAGCGGTATATTGTGGCAAAGCGGTATCAGTGTCCCGCACTGTTTGGCGGCCTGGATGCCAGCCAGCTCAGCCACGGTAATGACGTCTCCCTTTTTCATCATGTTCTCTCCTAACAGTCTCAGCGTCTCAGGGAGCATGTTTATCCTTCCCGAAGCCACAGCAGTGCGGTGTTGTACCGGTTTACCCCCGGTATCAACCATGTGCGCCCTGCCGCTTTCGTCTGTGTGTGTCAATTTTGCCATAGTTCATTATCATCCGGTGATGTTCATCCTCCGATATTATAAAAGCAGTTTATGCTGTTCACCGTACCTCGCTCCGGTTTCTCCTCCACTGCTCTTCTAAGGGCCTCCGCGGCACCCAGTTCCCTGATGCTGTATCCTCTGTCACTGAAGAGACAAGGCCTGACTATGCCCCCGGGTGTCAGGCGCAGCCGGTTGCATCGTGCGCAGTTACCTCCGCTGCCACCGTGAACCATAGAAAATGTTCCGGTAGCAAGGTCCATCTGCCTTATGAAACGTACCTCGAGCCCCTCTCTGATGCAGTATTCGGCCACAGCCCTGGCATCCGCCTCATCAGGGGTGCTTTTGATGACACAGTTAATCTTGACAGGTCTCAACCCTGCCTCCTGTGCTGCAGCGATGCCCCTGAACACGGCATCGATATCACCGCCGCGGGTGACATACCTGTATCTCTCCGGGTCAACGGTGTCAAGGCTGATGTTCACCCTCATCAGTCCGGCAGCAGCCAGTCCGGCGGAATACTCAGCCAGAAGCACACCGTTGGTGGTCATTGACAGGTCACTGATGCCCTGTATGGCTGCAATCATTGAAACCAACCCGGTAACGCCCTTCCGTACGAGTGGCTCGCCACCCGTTAACCTTACCTTGTTAACTCCGCTCGCCACTGTCAGCCGGGTGAAGTCTGTGATCTCGTCGTAGGTAAGGATCTCATCATGTCTGATCAGGCTGATGCCCTCCTCAGGCATGCAGTAGCGGCAACGCAGATTGCAACGGTCAGTGACCGAGATGCGCAGGTAGTTTATATTTCTCTCAAACCTGTCTAACACTGACCATCTCTCCTTTCTGTATCCAGCTCTGTCCGCGTGGTATGGTTATCAGTCCCCATGCTCCTGTCAGTGCATTTATGTGCGCCGAGCCATGGTACTCCACCGGCAATGCCTCGCCGGCGGGTGTCAGTGTAAAGGGAATCCATGCGAGCCTCTCTGCCCTCTTGCGTGAGTAGTCAGCTGCCAGCGGCATCATTATCTTTGGCTCCTCGGCCGTCACCCCTGCCATCCTGTCGAGGAAGGGTCTTACCATCACCTCAAACTGCACGAAGGTGGAGACGGGGTTACCCGGGAGGCCGAAGACAGTCTTTTTCTCTCCTGTGCAGAATGTGAGGGGCTTGCCCGGCTGCATGGCTACCTGGTCAAAGTGCAGGGTGAGCCCGAGTGATCTCATCACCCTGGGAACAAGGTCATAGTCGCCAAACGATACGCCTCCCGAGATGAGTACCACGTCGTTCTCTTTCAGTGCCCTGGTCATCAGCGCCTCTATCGAGGCTTCCTCATCACGGGCGATGCCATAGTACCTGCCTGTGGCTCCGGCCCTGGCCACCTGTGCCATCAGCTGCGATGAGTTGCTGTTGCGTATCTGCGCTCCGGCCGGCATCTTGTCAGGCTCCACCAGCTCATTACCGGTGCTGATGACAGCTACCTTCACCTTGCAGCTCACTGTCACCGTGGTGGCGCCAACGACAGCCATGACGGCGATATCCTGAGGCCTGATATAGCGTCCGGGCCTGAGCACGGTCTGCCCGTTAAAACAGTCCTCCGCCGCCTTTGCAATGTTATCATTGCCCGGCCTGCCGGTGAACCGTATCCGTCCGCCCTCCTTCTCCTCCGAATCCTCAAGCATGAAAACATAGTCGGCTCCCTGAGGGACGGCGGCGCCGGTCATGATTCGCGAGCAGGTGCCCTGCACGACCGTTTTCTCAGGCATGACGCCGGCGGCTACTGTCTCAAGCACGGTCAGCTCGACGCCCAGGTCCTGGTGCCGGCATGCATATCCGTCCACTGCACTCTTGTTCCATGGCGGCATGTCCATGTCACTCCTGACCGGTGCTGCCAGCGCCCTGCCGGCAGCATCAGTGATCTTCACCTCCTCTTTCCCTGTACGGAAAGCGGCTTCTGATACTATTCTGAAAGCTTCTTCAAATGTTATCATGACGTTTCAGTATTCCTTTTTCTCCTCCCCTTCCCCCACTAAACGCAGGGCTTCAGGCCGGAATGATAAAATGACCTTCTCACCGGTGACGAAGTTGTTCTCCTCCATCTCTCGGTGAGTGATATCAGCGTAAAAGTAATCCCCGGCATTGACCGTGATCTCGAACCCGGTGGGTGAGGGTACGATATCATCAATCAGGCCCCGGATGTTGTTTATCTGTACCCCGGCCGCTCCCTGTCTTGACAGCAGCACCTCGCTGCTGCCGATTATCAGAAGCCCGGACGAAGGGTAGCTTCCCTTCGGCAACCTGAACCTGGTCCTTTTCTCCGTAATACCGGAGCAGCTGTTGTACGATTTAATGAAGGTAGCCCTGAAAAAGTTCTTTATCCCGGCATAGCGCGCCACGAACCTGTTCACGGGGTGGTTGAAAACCTCCAGCGGTGTCCCCTCCTGAATAATCCTTCCGTTGTGCATCACACCCACCCTGCTGGCCAGGCTTATCGCCTCCCCGAAGTCGTGCGTGACATGAATTATTGTCTGTCCGCTGCGGTTGAGGCGGCGAAGCATCCTCCTGATATCGTCCTTGAGACTGGCATCAACAGACGCCATCGGTTCATCAAGGAGCAGAATCTTAGGCTCCGTGACAAGCGTCCGTGCCAGCGCAACCCTCTGTTTCTCTCCTCCTGAAAGGCTTCCCGGCTTGCGGAGGAGAAGGTCTGTAATGTTCATCTCCCGGGCGATGTGCTGCACCCTGTCAACCCTCTCCTTCAGTGAAAGGTTCATGATTCTGAGGGAATACATGATATTATCCTTCACGGAATAATGAGGAAAGAGCGCAAGATCCTGGAACACAAGGCCTATGCCTCTCTTTTGTACTCTTTTTTCTGTTATCTCTTCGCCATCCAGGAAAATTCTTCCGCTGTCGGGGGGCGTGAGGCCGCATATCAGCTCAAGTAGCTGTGTCTTCCCTGCACCTGACCGGCCAAGCAGGACGTAATAGTCGCCCCTCGCCACCTCCAGCGATATCTCCTGCAGTGAAAAGGCGTCGATCCGCTTGCTCAGTTTCTCAGTCCGTAGCATCATCCTCCCTCCTGAATATGGGGCGCCGCTCAGTGGCCAGCACCCTGAAAAGCACAAAGAATACAAGCGCCACCAGGATAAATATTATTGATGCCGGACGCGCAGCGCTGATGCCGTAGGTATTGAAACGGTCATATATCAGCACCGGCGCTATCATGGGGTGGTAGGCTATGATCACCACAGCCCCGAACTCGCTCATGCCGCGGGCGAACATCATGATGAATCCCGATACCACCGATCTCCATGCCTGTGGCAGTGACACCGTGAAAAAGATATGCGACTGTGATGCGCCGAGGGTCAGGGCCGCCTTCTCAGTACGCTCGGGTACGGCTGCAAAACCCTCACGGGCGGCGTTGATGAGGAAGGGGAGGCTGACGAAGGCCATGGCCAGAGCTATTCCAGCACCGTTGTTTACCAGCATGATACCCGCCTTCTGTGCCACGCCGCCGAGGACTCCGTCGCGGGAGATGAAACCCAGCAGCGCAATGCCTGCTGCCGTATGGGGTAACACGACAGGAAGATCAATGATACCCTGCACCACCTTCTTGAAGGGAAACTGCCTGCGCGCCATGATCCACGCAAGCGGCACCGCCCCCACGGCAAAGATGAGAGTCGCCGAGAAGGCTATGGCGAGGGTATACCATACGCTTCTCCTGACAACGGGATCGGCAGCAGTGGTCCTCACCTCACTGAACGATGAGTCGAGGAACATGCCGGCCAGCGGCGCTATTATGAACAGCAGCACCAGCGAGGCAAGGATTGCAAATACCCAGTTGAAGAGCGTATGACCTTTCATCATCTCAGGGTTGTTCGACGCCCGTTACAATATAACTCCTGAGGGAAGAAGGAACTGCGGCCGGATCGTCGGCCAGGGCAGGAACAAGAGGCTCCTGTCCGGACTCAATGAAGATGGATCTCCCCTCATCGCTCAGCATGAATGCAAAGAACTTCATCGCCAGCTCCTTTTGAGGTGCGTTGTCAAGGACTGTTCCGGAGTAACTGATATAGTCTCCCCTGACCATGGTGCGCATGCCGGGGGTTTTGCCCGGAATCATGTAGGTGGCCTGGTCATAACGCTCCTTCATTTCAGGTGAGGAGAGGTTGATCTCATCAGGCAGCTCAAGGTATTTGAACCCGTGCTGTATGGCAACCGATCTGTACTGGAACATGTAATCTATGACCCCTGTCTGTGCCAGGGCCACCAGGTCAACCTCCTTGGGTCTGATATAGTCCTTGTCCTTGTTTAAAAGCGAATCAGCCAGTCCCGGTCTGCCGTAGTATTCTTCTGCCAGCCTGGCGGCGAAGACAGTGCGGTATCCGCACGGATCGGCATCAGGGTCAGCGCGGCCGATTATGACATCACGCTTCAGGAGTATATCAGGCCAGTTGTCCTCACGGAATATTGAAGAGTATGCCGACTCCGGCCTGTAAGCGATAACGATCTCATTGGTGGCAAAACGGATGTTCCACGAGGCATACTTTGGGATAAGCATGCTGCTCACGACGATGTGATCGGCTGAGAGCATTATATCACATGTACGGTCCAGGTCGGTGATCTTGCGTGCCGAGTGAAGGCTGCCTGCCGCCTCGGCCAGGACCCTGACACCGGGGTTGGCACTCTCAAAGGCTTCGGACAGCTTCCTGACCGGCACCGAGAGGCTCCCTGCGTGAAATATAACCAGGTCCTTACCGCTGCCGCCACCGCAACCTGACAGTGTAAAAAGGAGACTTAACAGAAGGACAATGGTTCTGCTCATTTCGCGTGGCTGATTTCATTAACCCGGTTGAAAAAGACCTTCGCTATGCTCTTCATGGCTATGTCGGTCTCGTGAATGAGGCTGTTGTATGCACTCACCAGCTGCCTGCCGTCATCTGACAGGAGAGTGCGTCCTCCGGAAGCCCCGCCGCGCCTCTTGTCCGTCAGCTGGAATCCGAGATGACGCTCTACATCATGCAGCAGTCCCCATGCCTTGCGGTAACTCATCCCTAGGTTTCTCGCCGAGGAAGTGAGCGAGCCGGTGCGGCTAATCTCAAGGAGAAGGTTAAATCCTTCGCCGTCAAGGATCCTATCCTTTTTTATTGTCTCAAGCCACATATCGTACCTGAGAAAGATGTCATAATAGGGTTGCCCCTTGTGACCAGCCATGTGTTTGGTTTATTGTTGCAGGGCAAATGTACATTTTTTGCATAACGCTTGCAACAGTCAGGCAGCAGGCAGCAGGCAGTAGGCAATAGTCTCAAGTCGCGGTTTCCGACCACGAAAAGCGACGGGACGGCAATCTCCAATAGGCAGTCAAACCATGGCTGAGGACTTCACTACTGCCTATTGCCGATTGCCTATTGCCTTATTTTATATCTTTGCACATCTAAATCTTCACCTCCATGAAGTACAACCGACCCCTCCGCCGCTTACTGCAGCTCATAAATCTTGAGAGTGACCTAGACAACTTCGACAACATCCATGATACCATAGAGAAGGAGCTCGTCTTCAAGGGAACTAACCTGTGGATCCTGGTCTTTGCTATCCTGGTGGCCTCGGTAGGCCTGAACATGAACTCCACCGCAGTGATAATAGGGGCCATGCTCATCTCGCCACTCATGGGACCCATCAACGGCATCGGCTACAGTATTGCCACATATGATTTGCCTCTTTTCAGGCAGGCCGTGAAGAACTTCTCCTTTGCAGTGCTGGCGGGACTGATTGCCTCCACCGCCTATTTTGCCATCAGCCCCATATCCACGGCGCACTCCGAGTTGCTTGCAAGGACCAGTCCTACCATCTATGATGTGCTTATAGCCTTCTTCGGAGGCATGGCAGGCATAGTTGCTATCACCAGTAAAAAGAAAGGCAATGTAATACCCGGAGTGGCCATTGCCACAGCCCTCATGCCCCCTCTCTGCACGGCAGGCTACGGGCTGGCAACAGGTCAGTTCACCTATTTATTCGGTGCCCTGTATCTCTTCACAATCAATACGGTGTTCATTGCACTCTCGGCCCTTATTATTTCTCAGATCCTGAAGCTGCCGATAAGGGGCACTATCGCCGATTCTCAGAAGACGAGGATTAACCAGATGATATCATTCGTTATTGCGCTGGTGCTTATCCCCAGTATCTATTTCGGATACAACCTCGTGCAGCAGGAGAAATTCGTGGAGCGGGCCTCCAGGTTTGTAGACAACGTCGCAGTGGTGGAAGGCAACTACCTTTTGAAGCATGAGATAGACCCTAAAAAACGTTCCATAGAGCTTGTTTACGGAGGCACATCGCTCTCCGCGGACCAGAAGGAAGAAATTACTTCCAGGGCGACAAACTTCGACCTTAAAGGCACTGTCATTAATTTCCATCAGGGTTTCTCATATGCCGACGCCGCTCTCAAGAACACTGAGGTTGAGACACTCAAGGCTGAGATCAACCGCCTGGGCATGATAATCAGGGAGAGGAACGCGAAGCTTTCAGGTATTGAAACGAAGCCGGAACTCGGCGGGGAGCTACTGGCCGAGCTTGTTATACTTTATCCCCAGGTTTCGGAGGTCTCTTATTCCGAGACCCTGAAATACATCAGTGGCAAAGAGACCCCTGACACACTGACCCTCGTTACCATCACTCACAAAGGCAGAAGCCTCACGGACAAGGAGCAGGAACAGGTTGAGAAATGGCTCTCAACCCGCCTGCGCTCCAAATCCGTCAAGGTTTACTTTGACAAATAGAAATACTCTACCTTATTATTACCGGCCGGGTTACCTGTGGCTGTTTTGCCGGCACAGTCACCTTCGGCTGCGTTAATTCTCCTCCGGGCTTGCCGGGCATCCCGGGGTTCGATTTGTTCCCGATTCTGTCAACCACATTCACCGGCGAGGTACACGAAGTACACTGGTCGATGAAGCTTGAATAGCCCAGGTCTTTATTCATATAGACATAAGTCACCAGCTCAAACGGGTGCTTACGGTTCTTTGCGGGTATCAGCGCATCACCGGGCGATGAATATCCGTAGGTAGCGCTCCATGGTCCTGTTGATGCAACAGCGGCTCCGGGGTGCCCTTCCAGGGGGGAAAGCGGTACGCTCTTGCTGAACCACACTTTTGCCTTCTTCGCTTCGGGAAACTCCGGCACCGGCTGAACAACTGTCAGCGAGCCGTGAGGAGCATCGGCTCCCCTGACCATCTTCACCGTGCCTGACGGGGCGGTCTCACCGTGTATTGAACTCACAACCACAAAGCTATTCAGGGCAGAGACAGTCTCACTTCCCGGCCTCATGCTGAAGCTCAGATCCTCATGTTCAATGGCCGAGACCATCAGACCTTCCGTCTCAACCCATTCCGATTCTACGGTGAATCCCTCGATCACTGCCTGTGCCTTCACCTTCTGTCCCGGTTCAAAGGTCAGCCCGGTGACCAGAAATGCTCCCATGGGTGAATTGACCATTCCCCTGTTGGGTTTTGGCTTCTCTGACACAACCTTTGACCTTGTGCCCTGCGGAGCAGGGCCTGTCAGAACGGCCTTCGGAGCCGTCTGCGTAATGAACTCAACAGGGCCGCGGTAAACGGTCAGGTTATTCCTGAACTCGTTGATCCTCTTAATGGCCTCCTGTTGAGGTATGTCGCCCCTGAACCGGTCAGCAGGCGTATTGCGTATCGCGGCAGCGGCATCTGCCGACGGTCCGCCCTGAGGTGCGCCTGCCAGCTTAGCCCATTTGCTTCTTGAACCGGCTACATTGCCTTCAGCCAGACCTGCAAAATAGTCAGCTGAATAGAGCTTTATCTCTTTGAAGGGTATGGATGCATCGATGGCAGGACTGGGATTTGGCACGTCAGGAAGCCTGACCGACACCTTGTCACCCTTCTTCAGTGGGACATCACGGGCAATGAAAATGCCTTTATCATCAGTTGCTGCACTGTATTGGCTTCCGGCGCTGCCCGGGCGAGTTACGATGACACTCAGGTTCCCTTTGTAGGGAACGGTGTCCATGATTCCCGGCCTGCTGCCCGGAACGAGGCTACGGATCTCGCCGGCAACATAATCACCCCATGCGCAGGCCTCATGAATGACCATATCATAGCCATGGAAGTCAGGCTTCTGATACTTCCAGAGGGAATAATAATGGTCAATAAGGGTAAATTTCTTTGAGACAATCTTTCCTCCCGCCTTCAGCCTGAGACCAACATCGGCATCGAGTGTCATGCCGTCGGTGGCAACGGTGCCCTCCATCCCTCCGTTGACATAGATGTCAAGGGCATTGTAACCCTTAACCTTCAGGTTGGCAGTGCACTGGAACCCGATGAACGCCTTCAGCTGGGAGGTGACCTTGTAGTCAATGTCACACCATGTATCAATGGTCGAGATATTGTGGATACTCGTGGGCACATACCAGAAAGTACCGCCCCTGGCTCCCATTGCCATCTCAATGCCCTGGTGAATCTCAACGGCCAGTGTCACATGACCCTCCATGTTGCCCAGTATGAAGAGGCCTATCTCACACTTGCCCAGGTCAGACATCTTTATCTCCGTACCCCAGATAGGCGTCTTTACCTCATCCTTCAGTTTCATGCTGGTATATATCTTCATGTCAACCTGCTCCGTTGCCAGGAAGACAAGGCGGTACCCGCCGTTCTTTGAATACTTGCCTTCAACCCGCGGATTGGTCAGCAGAATCTGGCCGTCAAGCGTAACTGTCAGCGAGTCATTGTCGACCTTGTCAATGAGAAATGTCACACTGTCAAACTGCAGGTTCACGGCATACTTGTTGTTCAGCTGCAGTGAGCTTTCCACTACCCCCTCAGCCATCGAAATGGTGTTGGCCAGAGTCACCGGAACCTCCTGCTCTGGTACGTCTATGTCCTGAAAAACGGCTGACAGCGAGGGCCTGAGAGCGATCATCTGTCTGTCGTCAACAGGTTCAGCCTGTAGGACAAGATCACTTGCAGGGTCAATATAAACCGAATCCGGACTGGGCCGGAAGGCTCCTCCTGTAAGATCGAGGATCCCGTCCTGCCTGAGCCTGATGTTGTTCTTCTGAGCCGGAGTCAGTGTCCTGACATTTTTTGCGAACTGATAATGTACGTTGTTAAAAGTGCCCGGTTGCTCACCACGGGCCATAGCCCTTGCGGCTACAGGATGGACAGTCTGCTCTGCAGGCTGCATGTCACTGACAGTCACCACACCGTCATGCCTTACGGCGTCGGCGATTTTAAGCTGCTGTGCACCGGCCTGTAACGTCAGAACCAGAACAAGCAGAAATGTTAATGCTTTGCCTTTTCTCATTACTTAAAGGGGGTTAATGTTGTTGTACAACGCTGCCGGTCATCGCTTTGGTATTTCATCACAGCTATAAGTCATCTGCCCCGGTAAAAAACACCCCAATTCTTAATTCTTCACTCTTAATTCTTAATTTTACATTAAGCATAAGCATTACATCATGAAAATAACTGACTACCCTACATTCAACAAAGATTGGGACAAGAAGGGGACAGAGAAGAAGACAAAGAAAATGCTCAAAGAGATCGGCGAGCTTCAGAACAAGATGTACGCCCAGGGCAAGTACAGCTTGATAGTTGTCCTGCAGGGAACCGATGCCTCAGGCAAGGACGGTGTGACAAAGGGGTTGCTCCGGTACTGCAACCCGGTTGGCCTCGAGGTGCACAGCTTCAAGAAGCCCTCTGAACTGGAATACTCCCATGATTTCCTCTGGAGGGTGCACCAGGTATGTCCGGCCAAAGGCGTGATGCAGGTTTTCATCAGGTCACACTATGAGGATATCCTCGTTCCAACGGTAGGCAAATACATCCCCGACGATATCATTGAGAAGCGATATGAAACCATCAACACCTTCGAGAAGATGCTTGAGGACCACGGGACGAAGGTTGTCAAGTTCTTCCTGAATGTCTCAAAGGAGACGCAGAAGGAAAGGCTGATGGAGCGGATCGAGCTGAAGGAGAAGCACTGGAAGCACAAGGACGGCGACTGGGATACAAGGGAGAAATTCGATGAGTACCTCGGGGTTTACCAGGAGATCCTCACCCGCTGCAACGATGTGCCGTGGCATGTTGCGCCGGCCGACAGGAACTGGCAGAAGCTCCATGCTGTCGCCGGGGTGGTACTGAAGACCCTGAAGTCGCTTGACCTTCAATGGCCCCCGCTGGTCACGGAGAGATTCCTGCCTGCCGGCAAAAAGGGGAAGATACAATCGTAAAGGCTTGGCCGCAAGTCTAGAATACTATAACCCCTACGGGGTATATTAGCATTGGATGACTCTACAATACTTCAACCCCTACGGGGTATAATTGCGCGTAGCGCATAAAGTATTGTAGATTAATGTATTATAATACTCTTATTGGTCGTAGACCATAAAGTATTGTAACCCGAAAATTCTATTTCAGCTCCACCGTCTTGCT
>CAZHTG010000060.1:0-11531 GCA_964535795.1 uncultured Rikenella sp. | reverse complement strand
TATCTATTCCCATCTCTTCCCCTTCCAGCCTCTGTGACAGGCCCAGCACAAGCAACACGATGTCCGCCTGCGAAGCAGTTGCCACAGCCTCCTCAAGCAGATTATCCCGCGGAAGTGCCCACAGGAGTCTCATGTCTGCATCACCTCCCCAATTTCTGTAAACTATCTCGATCCTCTTCTTTTCTCCGGCGGTGAGATCAATCTCCACCTCCTTATGAAAAGCATGATGCTCGCCCCTGTAACGAATGAGAGTATCACCTTCGACGATTACCAGGTAGTCAGATGACCCCCAGGCTCCGAGTGCATATCTGCCTGTAACAGGAGGAACAAGGTCTGTTGTCCACCGTATTCCGAAATCATTGACAGGCATCGATTGGTGGGGTGAGTTGTTCTCCCAGTAAAAATCAATTTTGTCGTCTCTCCTGGTGAACTGAGGTTCACCGTCCATATCCCTGCGGGAAAAGTACTCTCCTTTTGCTCCCTGTCTTCCGTCAGGAGTCAGTAGGAAACATGAAGGTATCACAACCAGGTTATGTATTCCGGGAGCCAGGTCGCTTCCTTCGGCATAAAATATTTCAGTGCAGTCTGCGGCCTTCGCTCTGATGCCATCAAGTATGGTAACCGGATCTTTTGGAATGCCGTTGTAATTACCCACCAGTGCCTCCCAGTTATCCGCATTCGGTCCGACTACTGCAATACTTTTGATCTCCTTTCCGAGAGGAAGTAATCCGGACTCATTCTTCAGGAGTACCATCGATTCGCAGGCAGCCCTTCTTGCCAGGGACCTGTTGTAGTCGGAGCAGTTTGCCTGGTAAGGTATCTGTGCATAATCAACTATACTGTCGGGATCGAACATGCCAAGCCTGAAACGCGCCATCATCACCCTCTTCACCGCCCTGTCAATATCGGCTTCTGTGATAAGTCCGCGTCTGTAAGACTCCATCAGGTGCCTGTAGTCAACACCGCACTCAAGGTCAGTGCCAGCCTTGAGCGCCAGGGCCGCAGCTTCGGCAGGGCCCGCCGCATAACCCTGGAATCTATAGAAGTCCGAGACGGCCCAGCAGTCGGAGACAATGTAACCGTTAAACCCCCATTCATTCCGGAGAATGCCGTAAAGCTCCTCACTGGCACATGCCGGGTGGCCGCGAAACTGGTTATAAGCTCCCATTACTGAGTAAACACCCCCCTCCTTCACCAGGGTGCGGAATGCAGGGAGGTAGGTCTCACGAAGGTCACGTTCACTGATCTCTGCATTGAACTCATGCCTCAGAGGCTCGGGACCGGAATGAACAGCATAATGCTTTGCCGTAGCCACCGTCTTGAGATACCTGGCATCAGATCCCTGCATTCCCTGGACGAACCTTAGTCCCAAGCGACCGGTAAGATAGGGATCCTCTCCGTATGTCTCATGTCCGCGGCCCCAGCGCGGATCCCTGAAAATATTTATGTTTGGTGACCAGAATGTGAGCCCGTGATAGATGCCCGGCTCACCCCGCCTTATAAATTCATGATACTTGGCCCTGGCCTCATCGGAGATGGCATTGGCAACGTCAAGCATCAGCTCCTCGTTCCAGCTGTTGGCAATAGTGATAGACTGGGGAAAGACGGTGGCATATCCCGCGCGGGCCACCCCGTGCAGCGCCTCATTCCACCAGTTGTACTCAGGAACACCCAGCCGCGGGATGGCCGGAGCCGTGTACAGCAGCTGGGCTGCCTTCTCCTCAATCGTCATACGGCTGATAAGATCATTGACACGTTCCTCAAACGGGAGAGCACTGTTCAGCCAGACAGGGCCCTGGGCATGCTGGAGCTGCATTGTTAAAAAAATGAGAACCGAGAAGACCTTTATCTTTTTCATCTGCAGATTATCTGTTTTAACGATGTTAAAGTTAGGATTTATTACCTTTGGAAACAGCCTTGACCATACTTTCAGATAATCAAAAAAGCAATCATATCATGAGCAACAGAAGAGACTTCGTAAGAAACAGCCTCCTGGCATCTGCCGGAATAGCAGGACTGGGATCCATGTCATCAGCCTACGGCATGCCAGGCCGGAGTGTGGGCCCGTCAGACAGGATACGTGTGGCCCTGATCGGGGGCCGTAACATGGGATGGTCCAACCTTGAGACATTCCTGAAATTTCCTCAGGTGGAATGCGTATCGATCTGTGACATAGATGATGAGTGGCTTTACAGGAGAGCCTCTGACGTGGAGAAGATCGCCGGGAAAAAACCTCAGCAGCTTGTTAAGGACTGGCGGAAAGTGACGGACAACCGTGATGTGGATGCAGTAATTGTTGCAACGCCTGACCACTGGCACTGCCTTCAGGCCATCGCAGCCATGGAGGCCGGCAAGGATGTCTATTGCGAAAAGCCGCTCGCCAACTCCATCGCCGAGTGTGACACCATGGTAAAGGCGGCAAGGAAGCATGACCGGGTGGTGCAGACCGGGCAATGGCAACGCAGCGACCCCCACTGGCAGGATGCCGTCGCATTCATTCATTCCGGCAAGCTTGGCCGCATCAGAACCGTTAAGGTATGGGCCTACATGATATGGAAGAAGACTCTTCCCGTTCAACCCGACGGCCCCGTGCCGGCAGGGGTGGACTATGAGATGTGGCTCGGACCGGCCAGGCACCGGCCTTTCAACCCGAACCGCTTCCACTATAATTTCAGGTACTTCTGGGATTATGCCGGTGGGCTGATGTCTGACTGGGGTGTACACCTCCTCGACTATGCCCTGCTGGGCATGAAAGCTGATCTTCCCAAAGCAGTCTATACTGCGGGAGGCAAGTTTGCCTACCCGACTGATGCCATGGAGACGCCTGACACTCTCCTGGCATCATATGTCTATGACGATTTTACCATTAGCTGGGACCATGCGTGCGGCATCAAGGACGGACCATACGGACGCGAGCACGGTCTGGCTTTTCTGGGCGAGAACGGCACACTGGTGCTTGACCGCAACGGATGGGAGGTGATACCTGAGGTAGATTCGGCACCCCGCATGGAACCCGTGCCATTGAAGACCAAGTCGGAGACCGTGGAGGGTCAGGCTGTCGCCGGCGGCGGGCTTTCTGCCCATGTGGCAAACTTCCTCGACTGCATGACAACCCGCAAACTGCCCAATGCCGATGTGGCTATAGGGGCACAGGTGGCAAAGATGACCCACCTGGCCAATGTGTCTTGCAGACTTGGTAAGCCTCTTGCATGGGACAATACTGCCGGCAAATTCCGCGAGGATGATGCCAATGCTCTCATCAGACCATATTACAATGCACCCTGGAAGTTCCCTGAATACTAACCTAAACTACATACATAAATGAAATCGAAATTATTTCTCACCTGCCTGGTGATGATCGTTGTATTATCCGGATGCCGGAAATCAGACTGGCAGGACCTTTTTAACGGCAGAGACTTCTCAGGCTTCGTACAGATGGGCGGACAGGCCCAATATATCGTTGAGGATGGGGTGATGGTCGGCATATCCACCGCTGATATTCCCAACAGCTTCATGTGCACTACGGAGGAGTACTCTGACTTTGTCCTTGAATTTGAAGTTAAGGTCGACACCCTTCTCAACTCCGGAGTCCAGATCAGGAGCCACAGCAGGGAGACCGGCGGTGGCGTGCTTGTCTATGGCTATCAGGTCGAGATTGACCCTACCAACAGAGGCTGGAGCGGTGGCATCTATGACGAGGCAAGGAGAGGATGGCTCTACCCTGTCACTCCCAATAACCAGGCAGCCGTTAAATCATTTGACAGGCAGGGCTGGAACAGTTACCATGTGGAGGCCATCGGCACCAGGATCAGAACCTGGGTCAACGGAATACCCGTTGCAGACCTGGTTGACGACGCCGATACTTCAGGTTTCATTGGTTTCCAGGTTCATGCCGTGGCAAAAGAGCTGGCTGGTGCCCGGGTCATGTGGAGGAATATCAGGATTGTCACTGAGAACCTTGAAAAATACATGTATACCGACACTGTTGCCATCTACCAGGCAAATTTCATTCCTAATACCCTGACTAACAGAGAGTTAAGCGACGGGTGGAAGCTGCTGTTTGACGGAGTCACTTCAGCCGGTTGGCGAGGTGCCCATAAGGATGCTTTCCCTGAAGCAGGCTGGGTTATTGAAAACGGAGTCCTGAAAGTGCTTGCCTCGGGAGGCGCTGAGTCAAAGGGTGGCGGAGACATAGTAACCCTGAACCAATACGATAACTTCGACCTGTTTTTTGAGTTTATGATAACGGAAGGAGCAAACAGCGGGGTTAAATATTTCGTCACCGAAAATTATGCAACAAAAGGCTCTGCAATCGGCCTTGAATACCAGATCCTTGACGATCAGCGCCATCCTGATGCGAAGATGGGACGTGACGGCAACAGGACCGTAGCTTCACTCTATGATCTCATACCGGCGGCAAACAAAAGGTTTAACGGTGTCGGGCAATGGAATGCAGGACATATTGTATCCATAAACGGTCATGTAGAGCACTGGCTTAACGGCTTCAGGGTACTTGAATATGAGCGGGGCAGTGAAGCATACCGGCAACTGGTTAAGGAGAGCAAATACAAGGATTTCGCCGGGTTCGGTGAGGCGGAAAAGGGCCACATCCTGCTGCAGGAGCACGGAGCCGAGGTCTGGTTCCGGTCTATTAAAATCCGGGAGCTCTAAAGTCAGGCAGTAGGCAGTAGGCAATAGAGGGCCGATCCGCCAGCTGGCGGAGAAGGAGCCAGATTGGAGGGGGGTGGCAGTAGGCAATAGTGACAGATTGGCCGTAGGCCATCAAGTTTTGTAGATCAAATAGTTACACGATACTTTTGGCCGTAGGTCATCAAGTATTGTAGCGCATCGAGACCGCAAGACGAAGCGAAGCGACAGACTACCTAACGCTGAAACGGAAAGTGGTACTGGAGAGAAACGGCTCGTCAGGGGTAAGCACAACCGACGGAAATGCAGGCTGGTTCGGACTGTCGGGGAAGTGCTGCGTCTCGAGGCAGAAGCCCGACCGGTAGTTGTAAACCTTGCCACTATGACCTGTCTGTGTACCGTTGAGGAAGTTTCCGGTATAAAGCTGTACACCCGGCTGGTCTGTGATGACTGCCAGTAGCCTGCCCGTTGAAGGATCATATACCTCAGCATCGACCGCCTCCATGTTGTCAAGCACATAGTTGTGGTCATAACCGCCGCCAAGAACCAGCTGATCATAATCCTCACCTATCCTCTCCCCTATCAGATGAGGAGTGCGGAAGTCAAACGGGGTGCCCTCCACAGGCCTGATCTCACCGGTGGGTATAAGGTTTGAATCGACAGGCGTGAAGGCGGAGGCCCTGATGAGCACTTCATGGTCAAGGATGTCTCCCGTACCTGCACCCTTCAGGTTGAAATAGGCGTGATTGGTGATGTTGACAACGGTTTTTTTGTCGGTAGTCACCTTGTAATCCATAATAATCTCGTTGTCATCAGTCCAGGTGTATACCACCTCTGCAACCACATTGCCCGGGTAACCCTCTTCCATGTCAGGCTTATTATAGGTGAATTTAACTGCCGGGAAGTCGGTTCCCTTCAGCATCTCAGCATCCCATGCGCGACTGTGCCAGCCAGTGGGACCGCCATGAAGTGAGTTGGGACCATTATTCAGGGCTAGCGAATATTCAACGCCGTCAAGCTGGAACTTACCCGCCGCAATGCGATTGGCATACTGCCCCACAACCTTGCCAAAATAGAGATCACCATTGGCATAGCCATCAAAAGTATCATATCCGAAAGTGACATTATCCCTCTTCCCGTCCCGGTCAGGCACGCTGATCTCAACAATCACCGCACCGTAATTTGAGAGCCTGATGAAATCACCATTTTTGTTTGTGAGTGTGTAAAGGAATATATCCTTCCCTTCAAATGAGCCGAAGCTTTCAGTAGTAACCATCTCTTTTGCTTTGTTGTTTCCGCACGAGCCCATGACAACCATGACCAATGCCAGTGCAGTTATTAATAACAGTTTTGCTCTTTTCATTTTTCCTGTATATAAAAATGTTTCCAAATATACAATTTCTGTCTTCCGGTACGTGACCAGACTTTCCGGTTTTATTCAACAGCAAGGATTATTATCGAGGCAGGCGGAATAATAACACTCACCATGTTCTTTTTGACTTTTGCTTCATTGAATGCCTTCGGCTTTACCTCGTCAGGTTTATCGAAGGTATTGTGAGCCGTCAGTACAGGCGTGTTCAGAATCCTTCCGGATACATCCTTGTACTCGCCTCCGCGAAGGTCTATGAGCATTTCCACAGTTTTGGCCGGATCTATATTTACGAGAGAGATATTCACCTTTCCGCTTTTATCCTTTGAGGCAGAGGCGCTGACAGACGGAAGTTCCTTCCCTTCCATTGCATAGTTTCCGCAGTTCAGGTGCAGCGGAAGCATTGTGGCATCATGATGCACCCTGAACATCTCAAAGACATGATAGGATGGGGTAAGGATCATCTTCTCCCCGTCAGTCAGGATCAGCGATTGAAGAACATTTACAGTCTGTGCGATGTTGGCCATCTTTATCCTGTCACATCTCTCGTTGAAATAATTCAGTGAAAGTGCTGCCACCATGGCATCGCGCATGGTGTTCTGCTGGTAGAGGAACCCCGGGTTCGTCCCCGGTTCCACATCCCACCATGTTCCCCATTCGTCAACCACAAGGGCTACGCGCTTGGCGGGATCATATTTGTCCATTACGGCAATATGCCTGTCAAGAGCCTTCTCGACATTAAGGCAGCGCTCAAGGGTTTCGAAGTATTCCTTCTCCCCGAACCTCGTTGCCGATCCCTTGTTGTTCCAGTTGGTTGTGTAGTAGTGAAGCGAGATTCCCCACATCATCCAGTGGGGGATATCACGCATCAGTGTCTCCGTCCAGTTATAGTCGGTAGTGTTGGCACCGCCGGCTATCTTCATCAGGCGGTTTTCACCATAATTGCGTGTATATGTGGCATATCTCCTGTACTGGTCAGCATAGAATTCTGCGGTCATATTTCCGCCGCAGCCCCAGTTCTCGTTGCCGACACCCCAGTATCTGACATTCCATGGCTTATCGCGGCCATTGCTGCGGCGCAGGTCCGCCATCGGGCTCACCCCGTCAAAATTGATATATTCAACCCACTTCGACATCTCTTCAACCGATCCGCTGCCTACGTTACCGCATATATAGGGTTCTGCACCCAGCTGTTCGCACAGGTCGAGGAACTCATGCGTGCCGAAGCTGTTATCCTCAGTGACACCTCCCCAGTGTGTGTTAACCATTTTGGGCCGGTTTTCACGCGGACCAATGCCGTCCATCCAGTGGTACTCATCGGCAAAGCAACCTCCCGGCCAGCGCAGGTTTGGTATCTGAGTCTTCTTCAGCGCCTCAACCACATCATTCCTTATACCCCTGGTGTTCGGGATGGCAGCCCCTTCCCCCACCCAGTACCCGCCATAGATGCAGTGACCGAGGTGTTCAGAAAAATGACCGTAGATATGCCGGCTGATCGTCTCCGTGCCAAGATCCGTACTGATAATCATGTTTGCCTTAACCGCCACTCCTGTTGACTGTGCATTTACCGAAGCGAACATTGCACAGAGAAAAAGGAGGCTTGTCAATAATGGTCCGTAATTCTTCATTGAACTGTATTTTTATAATTCATCCTGATTGTTGATGATAATACTTACTATTAATTTCCTGTATGCGGAAGCCAGACCCTCATCTCCCCTTTGCCCCTGTTGTTCCAGAGATGGTACGGGATCAGGGTCAGTGCAAAAGGCTCGCCAGGGGTTACAGTTCCGTCAGATGCAGTCACTGATCTGTAACCCGTTGTTTTGATCAATTCGGTACCGTTAAGCAGACCCTGATTGAATTCCGTTGTAAAAGCCGGACCGGCGTCGATTAAAATGTCAAGGACCTTCCCTTCCGGGTTATCGGGCCACTCGGCACAGAACATCAGAGGCCCTCTCTGGATGGCATATTTGCCTGAATCTTCCTTTACTCTTTCATCTGCAACTACAGTCCTGACCGGCATCGGAAGGTAGAGTTCAACCCTGTCACCTTTCTTCCATTTTCGGTTAATGATGACATATCCGTCGGCCACAGAGACTGCCGGCACCTCCCCGTTCACCAGGAGCGAGAATTCCTCTTCAACAGTGTCGGCAAACAGATAAAGCGCTCCGGGCATAGCTTCATTGCGTGCCCATCCGGGAATACGGACGTGCAGTGTGAAATCCCCCTCCTTCTCCGGGCTGACGGTCATGGTCACCTTGCCGTCCCAGGGGTACAGTGTCTCCTGGGTAACGGTCACATCATTCTTCCCGAAACTGATCCGGGCCTCATTTGATGAGAAGAGGTTCACATACAGGTCATCGTCATTGATCGAGTAGATATAACCCGGGATTGCCGGGATAAACCTGCATATGTTTGAGGGGCAGCAGGCGCATCCGAACCAGGGTGACCGTGAATGCCGTCCGTCGGACTCCAGCGGATTTGGATAGAAGAACCTGTCGCCCGAGAGGCTTACCCCGGAGAGAGCCCCGTTGTAAAGGGTTTTCTCGAGGATGTCAAAATACCTGCCTTCGCCGTGCATTGAGAACATCCTGTGGTTGAAAAAGATACTGCCTATCGATGCACAGGTCTCGCAGTATGCGGTCATGTTCGGGAGATGGTAAGGTTCGGCAAATCCTTCGTTGCCGCCCGAGGCGCCAATGCCTCCGGTTATGTACATTTTCCGGTGGACGAGGTCTTCCCAGATCCTTGTAATGGCATTTACATAGGCTTCGTCCTTAAGTATGGACGCTACATCAGCCATGCCTGAATACATGTATGTTGCACGTACAGAATGGCCTACAGCCTCAGCCTGGTCAACCACCTTTATGTGGCTCTGCGCATATTCATCACCGTCGTCACGCGTGCCGCGGGCATCAAGGAAGAACTTTGCCAGATCAAGATATCTTCTATCTCCGGTGGTCCTGTAAAGCTTCACGAGACCCATTTCTATAACCTGGTGCCCGGGATAGCTAACAAAGGCATCCCATCCGAAATCCTTATCAACAAGATCGGCCGACTTCAGGGAGATATCAAGCAGGTCTCTCTTGCCGGTAGCCTGGAAGTATGCAACGGCAGCCTCATACATATGGCCGAGGTTGTATAGCTCATGGCTGAGGATATTGGTTTTCTCCCATCTGCCGCCTTCAGCCCATTCATGTATTTTACCGTAACCCATCTCCGCAATGGTGCGGTTGGTGTAGAGATAACCGTCATCTTCCTGTGCAAGCCCTATCTTCCATATCAGTGAATCAACATATGCCTCCAGCTCCGGGTCGGGAAATGTCTGCAATGAATAGGCTGCCCCCTCAATGATCTTCGTTACGTCGGAGTCGTCAAAAGGATAGATCGTCTGGAAAGCGCCCGTGTCAAGACCGCCGGCAATCTCGAAGTTCTTTATCCTGCCGGTTGATTCACAGTAACCGAAAGCAATGGGGATGGTCACTTCATGGTTCTTTTCAATACGCGGTGCCCAGAAGTTGTCGGTCATCTTCACCGAGGTAAACGGCACCGGCCTGATGGGGTAGTTCTCATCCTTTACCGCACCAGTGCATGACACCATGGCAATCAATACAATTGCCGCAACAGTTGAAATATTTCCCGTTCTTTTCATTACCTGCTATTTTTCCGATTAATCCATACAGTCATCTCGCCCCTGCCCCTGTTGGCCCAGGAATAATAAGGAACCGCCTTCACTTCCCTCTCCTCACCGGAGGGTGCTTTCGCCGTGAAGGAGAGTGTACCAACCCCGCCAAGCAGTTCAGGTTCAAACGCAAAATCCACCTTTGTTTCAGGATCGACGGTCAATTCCCGCACCGGACCGTTGTCTGCCTCCTCAAGGCAGTAGACCACCGGTCCGACCCCCAGGGCCACTCTTCCCCTGTCAGCCTCAACCTCATCCCTTGCGCTAATGAACCGTGGCTCCATCGGCAGAGTGACACCCACAATGTCTCCCCTGTTCCATTCCCTTTCAATGACTGCAAAACCGTTGACGGTTCTGAATGGTGCATTTTTACCGTTGAGAGTGATTCGTATCTTCTTCCCGGGGCGGTTTGTGTAGCTGTAAAGCCCTCCCGCGAACGGCTCATTACCGGTCCATGACGGAATACGGATCCCTATGGTGAAGAGGCTGCCTTCACTGTCAGGGTCAACGCTGATGGTGACATTGCCGCTCCACGGATATTCAGTCTCCTGTCTGATTACGACCTCTCCGGCAATTGTAGATATTCTTGCCTGCGAGCTGATAAAGAGATTTACATTCACCCCTTCATCGGTTAATGACCATACATACTGTTTCAGGACAGGCATGAAACGCGCCACGTTGACCGGGCAGCATGAGCAGTCAAACCATCCGGCGCGTTCAAAACTTCCGTCCGATTCCAGCGGATTGGGATAGAAGAAGTGGCATCCATCGCTCCCGATGCCTGAGATAAGTCCGTTGTAAAGGGTACGTTCGAGTACATCGAGGTATTTTGCATCACCTGTGGCCCTGTAAAGCCGGTGGTTCCAGAATACGTTTGCCACTGATGCGCATGTCTCAGTATAGGCTGTCATATTTGGCAGTTCAAAGAATTGACCGAATGCCTCGCCGTACTCTTTCGAACCGATTCCGCCGGTGATGTATATCTTTCCACGTGTGACGTCCTCCCATATTCTCTGCGACGCTTTCAGATACCGGTTATAACCGGTTGCTTCAGAGAGGTCTGCCATTGCGGTGTACATATAGGCACCCCTCACCGCATGACCTACAGCCTCAGCCTGATCAAGTACCGGCCTGTGCATCTGCAGGTAAACCGAGTCATTGTAAACCTCAAACCTGCTCCCCTCCGGATGGTGTACATATTCACCGGGCCTGCCACGCACATCAAGGAAGAACTGGGCCAGCTCCAGCCATTTCCTCTCACCGGTAAGCCTGTAGAGCCTGATCAGGCCTATCTCTATCTCCTGGTGGCCGGGGGCTATTTCCCTTTTTCCCCATCCAAACTCATTATAAACAAGTTCGGCATTACGCAGCGCAACATTTATGAAGGTATAGGTGCCGGTTGCCAGATGATGGGCTACTGCAGCCTCGTACATGTGCCCGGCGTTATAGAGTTCGTGGCTGACACGCTCGTCTGTCCATCTCTCTCTCCCTGCTCCGGGAGCCATATTAAGAGGATCAATGGTGCGGGTGGTGTAGAGATAGCCATCCTTTTCCTGTGCGGCTGCGATAAGGGTGACAAGACTGTCAACATATCGCCGCAGTTGCGGATCAGGTGTTTCCATCAGTGAATAACAGGCGCCTTCAATAATCTTGAACACGTCTGAATCATTATACCGGGCACCGGTATGTTTCCCTTTTTTCAGTCCGCCGGCGATGGCAAAATTGTCAATGCGGCCTGTCTGCTCGCACTGGCTGAAGACATAGGGAATGGTCCGGACCCTGTTCAGTTCAATTTTGGGCGACCAGAATTTGTCTCTGATAAGCACCTCTCCC
>CAZHTG010000059.1:2881-11872 GCA_964535795.1 uncultured Rikenella sp. | reverse complement strand
ATCCTTATCACCGGCGGTGACGCCCTGATGAGCTCCGACAGGAGCCTGAAGGAGCTGCTCGATGCCGTCTGTGAGATGGCACGGAACAAGCGTGAGAAGAACAGGGAGAGAGCTGACGGCGAAAAGCATGCAGAGATACAGAGGGTCAGGCTGGGGACGAGGATGCTGACCTACCTGCCGCAGAGAATGACACCTGAACTTGTGCAGATACTCAGTGACTTCAGGAAGAGGGCCCGGGAGATAGGCATCACCCAGTTTCTGATTCAGACGCATGTGGAATCGCCCATGGAGGTCACCCCGGAGTCGGGCCTGGCAGCCCGGAAGCTCATCAGTGCAGGGTGGCTCATCACCAACCAGCTGGTATTTACCACGGCGGCATCACGGAGGGGACACACTGCCAAACTGCGAAAGGTGCTCAATGATGCGGGCATACTGCCATATTACACCTTTACGGTGAAGGGCTATATGGAAAACAATTTCAATTTCGCACCCAATGCGAGGGTGGTGCAGGAGCAGCTTGAGGAAAAGATCATCGGTAAGATCGAGAAGGAACATTACGAGACCATACGGCAGTTTTCAGACAACGCTGAGAACATTGTTGAGAGCATTGATGCCCTGCGCCGCTCTGCCGACCTCCCGTTCCTGGGCACCGACCGCAACGTGCTTAACCTGCCCGGCGTGGGCAAGAGCCTGACCTTCCGCGTGGTGGGTATCACCAGGTACGGCCGTCGCATTCTGCAGTTCGATCATGACATCACCCGGTCACACAGTCCTATCATCAACAAGATGGGCAAGATGATAATCATTGAGTCAAAGTCGATACACGAGTACCTCAGGCAGCTCGAGGAGCTTGGGGAGGACCTCGGGCAGTACGAGGGGCTCTTCGGTTACAGCATCGGCCAGACTGAACCGCGCGTACCGATCTATGAATACCCGGGGTACAGCTTCGAAGTGACAAGGGAGCTGAGCAATATTGAGATTTAGGCAGCGGTAACCTGGCGCCGGATCAGTGCGGGTCTATTTGACGGTGAATCGCCTGCCGTCTTCCCTGCAGATTTTCTTGAGCAGCCTGCGTGCTGACATGATGGAGGTCGGGAGGCCACCGCCTGGTTCGACCCACTGACCGCACATGTAGAAGTTTTTCAGTCCGGGTACCGTCTGAGGCATCGGTTTTGTCATTGTATAAGCGTTCTCCGGGGTGATGAGCCATCCCTCGAAGGAACCTTTCCAGTTTCCCGTGTAACGCTCGAAGGTAAGCGGGGTTGCGACGTCGGTCACCTCTACCTGGTCAGTGATACCGGGGAATCGTTGTTCAAGGAGCCTGATGATCAGGGCAGCGATTTCATCCTTCTTCTGAACATAGACGGTTCTATCCTCGGCCAGCTTCTTCCAGTATTCGTGGTCCGACTCGAGCATGACAGTGACAGCTGTCTTGCCTTCCGGGGCCATGGTGGGATCCTGGTTATAAATATGTACAGGCAGACGCCCGCACATTTTATCAGCTATCATCACCTGTTCCTTCAAAGGAAACGTGATGCCGGAGACGGTGAAAGGAATATCGTCGAACCTGCGGTTAACGCCCAGTGATACGAAAAGGAGTGAATGGAATGTGGGCCATTTTTCGTAGGGCTCACGTGTCTTCGGATCGAGGTATTTGCCGTCGAGCATGTTGAACAGCGTTGCGTGGCCGTCAGCTGCAGAGATAACCCTGGCAGCGGCTGTCTCCGTGCCGTCAACAAGCCGTATTCCCGTAGCCCTGCCGTCAGAGGTGAGTATTCTCGCAACCTTCTTGTTATAATGGAGCACACCACCCAGTTCCCTGTAGCGCGCCTCCAGTGCCTGAGACATGGGCATGGACCCGCCGATGGGGTAGCCGGCATTCCTGAGGTGAAGCCATGCAAAGGTGAAAAGCATGAAGACTACAGAGAACTCCGGAATCCATATCTCCCTGAATGCCTCCTTCAGGAGCGGATCACTGAACCGGTTTGCGAAGGTTTCTCCGGTTACCTTTGTCCATTCACGGAAGGCCCTGCCGTACTTCATGAAGGTAAAAAAGATGGCCAGGCTCTTCTTCAGCCGGACCGGCAGCGGATCATTGTCAGAGGGGAAGTCGAATGCCGTGCACATCCTGATCCCCTTTATGAATTCCCTGATCGTATCTCCATCCCGCGGAGACAGGCTGAGCAAGTGACTTTCAAGCCTGTCGATATCGGCATAGAAGATCACGGTTCGTCCGTCAGCACCTTCGCAGCGACAGTATTCATCAGCATAGACGAACTCTCTGTCCTGGGCGACGCCCGTCTCACGCCAAATTGCATTCTGGGAGCTTTCGGGCGATGAACCAACCAGCCAGTGGATACACGCGTCGAATGTATAACCCTTTCTCTTCCAGGCTGTACAGAGCCCCCCGGGCTGGTTGTGCATCTCGAAGATCTGCGTGTTGTAACCGTTGAGGCGCCCGTAGATGCCGGCGGCCAGTCCGGCAAAGCCTGCGCCGATGATGATCATTGATTTTTCATCTGATGCCATCGGAGTCTGTGATTGATGTGAAGACCAAAGGTAATGAACATACAAATATCCTTACAGCGGAATTCCGTAGTATGTAAAGTGAATTTTTAAAAAATCTGGAAATATCGCTTGCGATATAAAAATAAACCATTACATTTGTATCGCGAAAGATATAATCACAGGCGATATAAAAAATAAGAAAATATGAAAGCACAGTTTTACGATTTTAAGGCGAAGACCTTGCAGGGCAAGGAGATAGGCCTGGATACCTTTAAGGGAAAAACGGTTCTGGTGGTCAACACCGCCAGTAAATGTGGTCTTACACCCCAGTTTGAAGGGCTGGAAGCCCTTTACAAAAAGCACAGCGAAAACGGATTGGTGATACTGGGATTTCCTTCGAACCAGTTTGCCAACCAGGAGCCGGGCGACGAGAAATCGATTGCCGAGGGGTGCCTCGTAAACTACGGGGTTACATTCCCCATGTTCTCCAAGATCGATGTAAACGGTCCGGAAGCCCACCCGCTCTACAAATACCTCAGGAAGGAGCTGCCGGGCGTTTTCAGCAGCAGGATAAAGTGGAATTTCACGAAGTTCCTTATTGATGCGGACGGCAGGCCGGTGAAGCGTTTTTCGCCGACCACAAAGCCTGAGAAGATCGGGGAGTATCTTGAAAAGAAGATTCTTAAGTAATTCCTGAAGTCATGGCAACTGAACAGCTTAAACTTGATAACCAGCTCTGTTTCCCGCTTTACGCGGTTTCGAGGCTCATCACAAGGAATTATCAGTCTTTTCTTGATAAGCTGGGGATAACATACCCCCAGTACCTGGTGTTACTGGTGCTCTGGGAGAACGATGGTCTGACTGTCAATGAGATATCAAGGAAGCTTATTCTGAATACCAACACTACGACTCCTCTCCTGAAGCGTCTCGAGGTGCTGGGGATAGTCAAAAGGCAGCGGTCCGGGGATGACGAGAGGAAGGTAAGGATCACTCTCACTGCCAAAGGTCGCGAGATGGAATCGGTGGCTGCGGTAATTCCTCAGAAGCTTAGTGCAGGACTGATTCCGGACGGAATGAATGAAAAGGATCTGATTGAGCTGAAGGAGAAGCTCTATACTATAATCAATTACCTGTCGGATAAATCAGAGTGACCTTCTGACCTTCTGACCCTCCGAACTTCGGACCTCAAGGTCTACCTCCGCCTGAATCCCTTCCTCGATTGAGGGCGGGGAGGTCTGTGTGACGGTGCATCGCTGTGACTTTCAGCAATGAAGTCGGGCAGGGGTGCCCTGAAGACATTGTATCCGATCAGTTTCTCAATTCGTTGCAGCTTGAACATATCTGCCTTGCTGACGAGGGTTATTGCCACACCTGTAGTCTCGGCACGTGCCGTCCGGCCAACGCGGTGCACGTAGTCCTCCGCATCGGACGGGGCGTCAAAGTTCACCACCAGGTTAATATCCTTTATATCGATGCCACGACTGAGAACGTCGGTAGCCACCAGCACCCGCGTGCGGCGTGAGCGGAACCGGAGCAGAGTCTCCTCGCGCGCCTTCTGCTCGAGGTCTGATGAAATGCCTTCGACAGTATAGTCGCGAGACCGGAGTCCTCTTACTATTTCATGGACTTTCTTCTTGGTTGAGCTGAAGATGAGGATGCTGTGATATTCGGGCTTATCGGCTATCAGGCTGTTAAGCAGCGGCAGCTTCTGGTTGTCTTCCAGGAGATATACTGCCTGCAGAACGCCCTCGGCGGGTTTAGACATCTCCAGGGCGATCTCCACGGGATTCTTCATGATATGTTTTGAGAGCGACCTGATCTTCGGGGGCATGGTAGCGCTGAACATTAGTGTCTGTCGCTTTTTGGGCACATGCGATATGATTTTCATGATATCGTCGTAGAACCCGATGTCGAGCATCCGGTCAGCCTCGTCAAGAACCAGGGTCTCTATCTCATTGAACTTCACGTATCCCAGGTTGAGGTGCGAGATCAGTCTTCCGGGTGTGGCAACAATGATGTCAGCACCATGTGACAGCGCCTCCCTCTCCTGGTCCCAGGCGCTGCCCTCGCCGCCACCATAGACTGCCAGTGAGGTTATGTTAAGGGTGTAGGCAAGACCCTGTATCTGCTGGTCTATCTGCAGGGCCAGCTCACGTGTAGGTACAAGTATAAGCGTATGGGTATGGGAAGGGCGTTTGTAAATGATGTCATTCATTATCGGCAGAAGGTATGCTGCCGTCTTGCCGGTGCCGGTCTGCGCGCAGCCGATCAGATCGTCCCCCCGCAGGATTGGCGGAATGGCTTTCTCCTGTATCGGTGTTGTTTCCCTGAAGCCCATGTATTCAACAGCATCAAGGATGTCGGGATCCAGGTCTAACTCATCAAATGTCATTTATGTTACTCTGTTTATGTTGTTTGCCGGAGGCGGGGCAAAAGTAGTAATAATCAGGCAATAGGCAATAGGCCACCTTCGCCACCTCTTTCGCAAAGCTTCAGAGGTCTTTGAAGGCTTCGGCGGCTAAAAGCAATAGGCAGTAGTGTGACTGACGATGCCTAAATAACGTTGACTCTTAATTCTTAATTTTGACTACCGACTGAGCTGCCCGGCAGCTATTGACCATTAATCAGTTATTTGGTAACTTGCACCAGGTTAAAAATGGAAATTATGAAAGCCAGAATATTGATATTGATAGTGATTGCACTGGTAGCAGTGGGTCAGGCTGAAGGACAGAAGAAGGGGAAGTATGTAACGGTTACCGGCAGTGTGAGTGACACCACACTTTCACCTGTAATAGGGGCCCTGATCGTTGTTGACGGACAGGAGACGGGAGTGACCACCGGAAAAAACGGAACCTTCAAAGTAAAAATTAGTCCTGATGCAATTAGTATAGGAGCATATACAACCAACCTTGGCTCTGCCATAACCAGGTTTGAGGGTCAGGAAAAAGTCTCCCTCACCCTGGACGGTACCCGGATGATGACGAATTTTGTTCCCAAGAGCCCGGAGGGAGAAATGGACATTGAAATAGGCTACGGTACGGTGAAAAGGAAAAATCTCACCACAGATGTCGGCTATATTGATGGCCAGGATTATTCCAATGCATCATACACTAACATCTACGATATGATCCGGGGAAAGGTGCCTGGTGTCAGTGTATCAGGAAGCAAGATCTCCATCAGGGGAATAAGCTCCATCAATTCAGGTACTGATCCGTTGTTTGTTGTTGACGGTATCGTAGTCAACACCATAGACAACATCAATCCCCGCGATGTCAAATCAATCACTGTCCTCAAGGGATCCGATGCCGCCATCTACGGAACGAGGGGCGCAAATGGAGTTATCCTCATTAAGCTGGTAGGGTCACAGAGGTAAGGGCACCTGACACCCGGGCAGCGCAGCAACGCAGTCCTGCACCCCGGGAGAACTCACATCAGTATCATTTTATACTCGTGCGAAGCAGTTTCAGGTTTGTTTCCAGGCCGTCAAGGTAGATAAGAGACCAGGCCCTCGTATTCCCCTGGAACATCTGTCGCGTCCATTCATCAGGCCTCGCATCAGGGTAATCCGCATATTCAAATATCCCCTGTGCTGCCTTTGCGAGCTCCTCATAACCGGCTGTTGTCTCAAGCAAGCTGATAAGGTCTTTCAACCCGGACTGAAGAGTGAGATCGAGTGATGGTTCCTTACCCCCGGTAACCAGGGTACCGGATGCCACATCCATTGACTCCGGCCTCGGAAAGCTCCAGGGATCACTCTCCCAGTTACTCTCCGTTATCCCTTCAGCGGCAAAGATTCGCGACTGATAATCGTTAATGACACCGATCAGGTCGTCAATCTTCCTGTTTACGCTATTCTCTGCGGTATAAGGAGGAATCTTATCGAGCACATGCTCAATCCTGTTGTAGTTTCGCGACAGGTTGAGGCTGTCATCGATCCTTTCCTTTGATACATTCAATGAGAGTAATACGGAGAATACCGATATTCCTGATAACAGGAAGAGTACATAAACAGTATTATGGATGCTGAAGTTCCTGTTCTTCGCCGTTATGGCAAGGAAAACCGGAAGGAAAACCACGTAGGGGAAGGGCAGGGCGATTATAAGCAGTTTTCCTGCATAGGGCCAGTGCTGGATCTTGAAGAGCATGCTTCCAAACACTACGAAGCAGGTGAGCCATGTCACTATATACAATAGCAGGTTCTGCCTTTTTCCTTCAGCTTTATAATGGTTGATGAGGGCAAGGGGCAGGAAGAGAAATATCAGCATCAGCATCCCGAGGGTCAGCATGATGCCTGCGCCTGGCCAGTGAATCACCTTAAAGATACCTCCCAGAAAAACTATCATGGTGGTTAACACGCCTGTTAAATAAGTTATTTGTTTCATGATTTTCTGTTTTACCGGTTACTGATTATTGGCTGCAGCTGATAAAGCAAGAGATTCTGCTGTCAGAATACCGTCTTTCATCAGTTCCAGCATGTGCATAACTGCCATGAGGGATATCCTTTCAGGCTCCGAGCCCGTTTCAGGCAGGTATGCCGAAGGATCAAGGAGTGCTTTTAGATGCACCGTATTCGCCTCCGGAAAGAGTCGCGACAGGTATCCGGAATATTCTTTGAGGGCATCGTTCAGTTCGATACGGGCAGGGCTGTCCTCTGTCAGATAATCGCTGAAGGGCCGGGTGTTGAATGAATCGCCTTCAGATGCGTCAGCCATCTTCCTGCCGACACCGTCAATGACCTCCAGGAGACGTGTTGTGTTCGAGTTAATCTGCGCCAGCACCGGTTTCACCAGAGTGTCTGTGCAGGAACTGATCATCGCCTGGTTCTCTTCGAGTTTAAAATTATAAATCTCCTGTTGGGCTTTCTGCATAATAAAATAGCCTCCCTCATAATTTTTCTGAATGTTCAGACTGATAAGCAATGAAGGCATTACGATTGCGAGGGCCCCGACGACCATAAAGATAAACCCTGAGCTGACGTGATCCTCGCCCTTCCAGCTGAGGCGGGTGTACCAGGGGAACACCACAAAAATGATCAGGGCCAGTCCGGCCGACAGGAGGAGTGTGGCAAAGGGCCAGTGCTGTATCTTGAATAGCAGTCCGGCTATGTAGCTGAGCATGCCCAGTGCACCAAGTATATATACAATTTTTTTGGAACGGTTCTCCTGATCCTGCAGTTTAGCTGCGAGCAGCGCCGGAAGGAACAGCAGCGCTCCGGAGCAAACAGCTAGGCTGAGGATTATTCCTGACGCGGGCCAGTGCTGGATTTTGAAGACCACTCCTGCAATGAAGAGCATCCCGAAGATGAAGGCCGAGATATAGAGGAATAGTCTCTTCCCGCTGTGGGTCTCTTTCCAGAGCACTGTCAGTGCCGAGGGCATAAAAACAAAAGCCAGCGCCAGGGCGCCGAGGGTAATCATGATGCCCGCTCCCGGCCAGTGCATAATCTTGAACAGTGCGGCAAAGCCAAGCAGGAGAGTGCCTGCAATGGCTGAAATCTTCATGGTGTTTTTCATCTTTCTGTATTTAGTGTCTACTGCAAATAGTGTCTCTTCCTGTATCTCGCGGAGCCTGCGCGGCCCCAGCTTTCTTCTTACAACTGAGTATGCCTCGGGGAAACTCAGGCCTTTCTGCATCTCGTATTCAACGTCACAGCAAATGTGATCCGTCAGCTCATCGCGAAGATGGGCGAAGGTTATCTCCTGCCGGCCGACATCGCGACTGATCTCTTCAACATTATGCAGGGTCAGTTCAGGCATGATTAAGGCCTGGCTGTGGGTTAACAATGTTCTGGAGTGAATCGATGAACTCCTTCATCTCCCTGACTTTTTCCGCCACGACAGACTCTCCCTTGTCGGTGAGGCTGTAGTAGACGCGGATACGATTGTTGTAGTTCTCGGATTCGGTGACCAGTACACCTTCATGCTCCAGCTTGTGGAGGAGAGGGTAGAGGGCACCGTAAGTGAGCTTTATCTGCCCGGCGGTAAGCTCTTCAACCTTACGGGTGATCTCATAGCCATACATGCGGCCGTTCTCCTTCAGCACCTTCAGTACTATCGTCTTCAGTGAGCCCTTGATCAGATCGGTGGAAATCATTTTCATATATTTAAGTAACTTATATATTGCAAATTTATTATATTATTATTTACAAATACAAATAATTGATAAAAAAAAAGCGCAGGAAGTATTTTCCTGCGCCCTGGGGTTTATAATCTGTGCTCTTTGAAAGCCTTAGCTCCTGTTGTCAGGGGCGGAGGCGTTCTGAGCTACCTGCTGTTACCTGCGTGACGAGCGGCTGTTGTTGTCAGAGCTCTTTGAGCTGCTGCTCTTTGTTGAAGTGCTGCTGCTCTTTGAGGGAGCGCTGCTGCGGCTGCTGCTCTGTGACCTGGCGGCAGGTGCTGAACTGCTGCGGCTGCTGCTCTGTGTCCTGGCGGCAGGTGCTGAACTGCTGCGGCTGCTGCTCTGTGTCCTGGCAGCGGGTGCTGA
>CAZHTG010000059.1:0-2781 GCA_964535795.1 uncultured Rikenella sp. | reverse complement strand
CGGCAGGTGCTGAACTGCTGCGGCTGCTGCTCTGTGTCCTGGCAGCGGGTGCTGATGATCTCTGGGAGACAGAAGGAGATGACTTCTGCACTGTTCCTGATGACCTCGAACCTGAGGGCTGTGACCTCTGCACCGTTGACTGTGACCTCTGAGCCGGGGCCTGCGAGGTTCTCTGGACAGTTGACTGCGACCTCTGGGCGGTTGACTGCCTGTTAGCCTCAGGTGATGATGAGCTCCTGGTGCCTGACGCAGGTGCGCTCTTTACAACACCTGATGTGCTTCTGCGTACCTCTCCGTTCTGACCGGATGCTGCTGCGGGGCGTGATGAGCTGCCTGTTGCTGAAGGACTCCTCCTGTCGGTACCGGATGCTGCTGCAGGGCGTGATGAGCTGCCTGTTGCTGCCGGACTCCTTCTGTCGGTACCGGATGCTGCTGCAGGGCGTGATGAGCTGCCTGTAGTTGCGGAACTCCTCCTGTCAGTGGATGCTGCTGCGGGCCTTTCCGAGCTGCCGCGTGTGCCACGAGTGCTGGCGTAGAGGGCTTCACCGTCTCTCCTGGTTTCAGGGCGTGAGTAGGTCTGCTTGTAGTGCCCCTCGGTAATCCGTCTCGACACATTGGGTGAGTATGCCCTTACACTATTGTAGTAGTAGTCGTGGTACCCGTAGTACCTGGGCTGGTGCCAGTGGCGGTAGTGTGAGTAATAGTGAGGGTACCAGTGTGAATGATATCCGTAGTAGTAGTGCCAGTAGTAAGGCCTCCAGGGGTTCCAGTAGACCGGGTAGTATCCCCAGTACCATGCTGAATGCCAGCTGACGTAGAATGGGTTGTAGATGAACCTGATCACCGGCCAGGCAGCGACTTCATAGTATGTGGTAGTTACCACGGCCACGTTGTCTCTGTAGACTGTCCTGCCCTTGTAGCCGGGATTAGGTGTCTCTGCATATATAGGTTCTACTATATAGTTTCTTCCGTACAGCGCTTCATCACCGATAAGCTGAATCTGCACTGCCCCGTTGCGGATCTTCTCTACGGTGAAGACTGCGATATCCTGCTGCTCGTTGCGGCTGAGAGCCGTACGCAGCACTATCGTATGCACATCACCATCAGCGTAGTCGGTGACGGTTATGTAGTCAACCATGTTGTCGCCGTTGAGGTCAAGGTTGTTGATCCTTGAGTCTTCTGCATTGAGGTCTCTCTCGAACGCTTCCAGTGTCTCAGACTCCTGGAAGAGATTCATGACTGCGTAGAGGTTCAGGTTATCACCCGGGAGACCCAGGTATTCCTTCGGGTCATTCTGGGCGCTGACTGTTGCCACTGCTGCCAGAACTGCGAAGATCGATGTGCAAATTAACTTTTTCATCTCTTTAAGTTTTGTGAAGAACTGTCTCTTCGGAATAAAGAAATTCAAAAGTTGTGCCAAAGATTATGCTGAATTGTTATATAGCTGGAAATAAGGCAGTAGTGAGAAATTAAGAATTAAGAATTAAGAATAATTTATGACCGTAAGACTTTCGACTTTACGGACTTTCGACTTTATTGACTTAAAAAATCTTAAAAAAAGCTGAAAACATGAAGACAAAGCCCTTAGGTGCAGGGTAGGCGGGATCCGAGTAGGTCGGGAAGATATAGCTTAAATCTGCCTCGAGTGACATAAATTTAAGATTGAATGATACCGGTAGCCCGACCTCAATCTCCATTATATCGAAGTTCTCCGAATACAGGGTACTGATTGTCGGAACTGTGGTGGTGGTGGTTGTTGTTGTTGAAGAAGAACCGCTTCCTGTGGTTGTGCCTGATCCGGTAGGAGTACCCTGCCCGGTACCTGGACCCTGGCCTGCCCCGGCTCCCGCACCTGCCCCGGAGCCCTGCATCCCTGTCGGTGAAATTGGGGTCACGATAGTCTGAGTTGTGGTGATGACTTCAGTCCCGTCAATGGTTTTGGATGTGACAAGTCCGCCGAAAAGCAGATTCGCATAAGGGTAAAATGAGATGTTCGCCTTACCCTTAAAAAAAGATGGAGTCTCAAAATACCTCGAATTCCTTACCTGCAGGTATGACGGGGGATCCTTTATAAGAAATCCGCCATAGGAGATCTCCGTGTAAAGGATTTTCCAGTCGAGGCCCAGCTTGATATCCGCATAGTTGAAGTTGCTGAAGAGGGTATCTGCAAGTGAGGACCTGACCATATACCTGCTGGCGCCGGCGGATATATCAAGCCATTTCGTAAAATCATGGCTGTAATAAACTGAAAGACTGCCGAAGGCCGGAGCCGATGGCTCAAGCGCCGGTAGTAAGAATGCCGATCCTGTCAGGCTCAGATCACCGCCGAGGGTATATGACAACGCCCCGTAGCCAAATGGAAGATCCCTCGAGATTGTTGATCCAAGGTAAATCATGTTGTTCCCGTAGCCTGACCCGGCGTAGAGGGCACTACGGTCTTTCTCCTTAACCGTTGAAATAGTGTCTGTTTGAGACAGCGCGTTGAACGGCAGCAACAGAAGAAGTAATCCCGATATATTCAGGCGGAAAACTGGCATTTTGTAAATTTGATACAAAGTTACGGATCGAAGATGAAATATTGATGAAGAAAATCGAAATTCAGTCTTCAGTCTGCAATCTTCAGTCTGCAGTCAAAATTGTTGTATTGACCGCCCCGACGCTTCGATTGGGATCTCCGCATCGCTCCGAAAGGACCTTTTGACTTTATCCCTCCAGACTTTCGACTTTATGACTTTATGGACTTTACAGCCTTTCACCCCTTTTCCCCTGCCAGTTGCATGT
>CAZHTG010000058.1:0-12194 GCA_964535795.1 uncultured Rikenella sp. | reverse complement strand
CAACGGCCTGAATGCGGTATTCTCATACACCTTCGTAAGGAGCGAGTTCGAAGGAACGGGAGGCAATTATATTCCAACAGCATGGGATAACAGGCATCTGATAAGTGTCACAGCCACTCAGGGCATAGGCAAATCTTGGGATGCAGGCTTCAGGTGGCGGTTTGTCGGCGGGGCTCCCTACACGCCGTTTGATCTTGACAAATCATCATTTATAGATGCATGGAACGTGACCGGACAGGGTTACCTTGATTACTCGAACTTCAACAGCGACAGACTGAAAGGATTCAGCCAGCTTGATATACGAATAGACAAGCAGTTCTACTTCGACAGATGGTCGCTCATGCTCTATCTTGACGTGCAGAATGTATACAACTACAAGGCGGAGCAGCCTCCCATCCTTGTTCTCGATCCGGATCAGACAGGTGCTGAGCCCGGCCGTTACAAGCTGAAATTCATTGACGGGGATGCCGGCACAGTGCTCCCGACAATAGGCATCATTATAGAAATCTGAAAAAAATAAAAGGGATGAAATATTTCATAATTGCATTATCAGTTGTTTTAGCCTCATGCTCGGCAAAGCCGTCGGTATCAAAGCTGGCGCAGAGGCAGACATTCACCGATGTAGTGACCAACAGTTCCGGCATCGGTCCGGAGATAGGTGTTAAGTTTTACGGAGGCCCTTCGCTCTATTATCCCCTGATGGCTGTCTGGCTTGAGGACGAGCAGGGTAGTTACATCCAGACACTTTTTGTACCCCGGACGATAGCGACCGGAGTTTTCAGGTACGGTTCAAATGCATCAGGAAAATGGGAGGAGGCTGCAAAGAGGGCGCCGCAGACCCTTCCGTACTGGTCGCACAAGAGGGGCATCAGGGCTCCTGACGGACTCTATATGCCTGACCCGGAAAACCCGGTGGCTGATGCCTACAGCGGTGCCACACCAACAACCAGCTTCGTGCTGTCGGCACGCGCTGACAAACCCCTGCCCGCCAGATTCAGGGTGATGTTTGAGGTAAACCAGAACTGGGACTGGAATGAGTACTGGACCAATGACAGGTACCCGGGTGACAAAAACTATCTTAACAATGCACAGCCCTCCGTAGTTTACGAAAGCATGGTTGATCAGGACAATCTTTCAGGAAGTTATCTCATGAAGGCTGCAGGGCACGGTCATCCGACAGGTGCCACGGGCGAACTCTTCACTGACCTTAGCACACTCACAACGGCGTTGCAGATCGCTGACTCAATAGTAGTGACGATCACTAAAAAATAGTTACGGTCGCGCCACAGAAGTGGAGTCACGCCAAAACAGTGGCGGACACACCAGAATAAAAGGGGGGAATATTATTTGAAACTATCAGAGGCTGTCTGCCCATTCTGTCAGTCCGGCAGGAGAGCAGACAGCTTCTGTATTGCCGTTGCTCCACGAACCGCTGGAGTCATATCTTCCGAGTACAAGCACCCGCTTAAGCTCAAGCTCCTTTGCCAGTGCGGTGCAGAAAGTCCTGACCTCATCATCCGGTTCTGAAGCCGGGAGGTTGACTGCCAGCACCTTGAAAGGCCTGACTGAGTGTATGCCACGGATGTCATCGGCTGACAGGGTTCCTTCAGTGTAGACAACATCATATCCTCTTTTTCTGAGGAGGTACTTAAGGAAAACCAGGTTATTTTCGATCTCGGTGTCGCCGAGGTTAATGATTGCAGCGCTGCCGCCGTTGAGGTTGTTGCCAACGGATATCTCCTCCGAGATAAGTATCGTTCTTATCACATGTCTTATGAACTGCTCCTGTGGTTTCGATATACAGTCGGTGAGCCATAGCACCCTCGCCTTCTGCATCAGGGGATGGAACACCTGCAGATAGGCATCGGTAAGTCCCTTCTCCCTGACAAAATGGCTCAGTTTCTCCCTGAACTCCTCCTCACTGAACCGAAGGGCTGACATTATCAGTTCTCCCGGTTTGAAGGTCCCGTCACTTGTCTCATCTCCCGTCCCGTTTTTAAGCACTTCGCGCAACAGCTCGCTGTCATTCAGCCTTGCTATCTTTGATATCTTCATCCCGTTACGGTTGAGTATGGAGACGGTGATGAGCTTTTTCAGCTCCTCTTCGGTATAGTGTCTTATGTTTGAATCGCTTCTTTCGGGTGTAAGGATCCCGTACCTCTTCTCCCACATCCGTATTGTATGCGCTTTTATTCCACAGAAGTTCTCAAGATCCTTTATGGAGTATGTCCTGCTTCCTGCATTCATCTCTCTCAATGTTACTTACTCAATGAGTATAACAAAGAGAGCCGGTAAAAGTTTAGCGATCTGTTTCCGCGGGCATTTTCTCAGTCATGTCAGGGTCATCTGGTGTATCGATGCCTTGACTCTTCCATGATGTCATGAAGCCGCCGCCGCTACTCCTTTACTTAAAAACAGCTTTAACATAATCCAAAAAAGTCGTAAATTCGCAGTTCATTGGATTTTGATGAAGGAGTTACAGAGTGTAAAACAGCGGTTTGGGATAATCGGCAATCATGAGGGACTGAACAGGGCGATAGACATTGCCGTGCAGGTGGCCCCGACGGATCTGTCTGTGCTCATCACCGGTGAGAGCGGAACCGGCAAGGAGGTCTTTCCTCAGGTTATACATACCTTCAGCCTCCGCAAGCACGGTTCCTATATTGCTGTCAACTGCGGAGCCATCCCTGAGGGAACCATTGACTCGGAGCTCTTCGGGCACGAAAAGGGAGCCTTCACGGGTGCCACTGACAGCAGGAAGGGGTATTTTGAGGTGGCCAACGGCGGCACGATCTTCCTTGACGAGGTGGCCGAGCTGCCTCTCTCCACGCAGGTGAGACTGCTGAGGGTGCTCGAGTCGGGTGAGTTCATCAGGGTGGGATCGTCCAGGGTACAGAAGACTGATGTGAGGGTGATAACGGCAACGAATGTTGATATTATACAGGCGGTCTCCTCAGGGAGGTTCCGCGAAGATCTCTTCTACAGGCTCAACACAGTGCCGGTACGGGTACCTCCGTTGCGAGAAAGGGGGGAAGACATTATACTCCTCTTCCGCAAGTTTTCCGTGGACTTTGCCGAGCGTTATCGCATGCCGGCCATCAGGCCTGACAGCCAGGCAAGGGAGATGCTTCTCAACTACTACTGGCCGGGTAATGTCAGGCAGCTGAAGAACATAACCGAACAGATATCCGTCATCGAGCAGGAGCGTGAGGTCACTGCCGCCATGCTGTCGCACTATCTTCCGGATTTCCAGAGCGGGCGTCTTCCGGTGCCTGTCAGGGCTCCTGAGGGAAAGGGGTTCAGCACCGAGAGAGAGATACTGTACAAGGTGCTCTTTGACATGAAGAGCGACATGCATGACCTCAAGAACCTGGTCTATGACCTTCTGAACGCCGGCGGCGAGACTGACAACCTCACGGAGAGCGGCGCCAGGGCAGCCCGCAACCTGTACAACGACAGCGCTGTTCGCAAGGACCTGTTCGAACCGGCCCAACCGGCTCAGCCTGTACACCTAGGCTACGGCTCCGCCAGGGAGAGCAAGGCCATTGAGGATACCGAGGAGGTCATTGAGGAATCGCTGTCTCTCACTGATCGCGAGAAGGAGCTTATCAAAAAGGCGCTCGACAAGAACAACGGGAAAAGAAAGCTTGCAGCGGCCGAGCTGGGTATCTCGGAGAGGACACTCTACAGAAAAATTAAGGAATACGGTCTTGATGGATAAAATGTTGAGGATAGTGCTGGCACTGGCGCTTCTTGTCATGGCAGTGGGCTGCGGAGTAAAGGTGAAGTACTCCTTTACCGGGGCCTCCATTCCCATTGAGGCCAAAACAATAAGTGTGGCTACCTTCCAGAACAGGGCCAGCCTGGTGCAGCCCGGACTGACCCAGGCTGTGACCGACGCGCTCATAGATATCTGCAGGGCACAGACCAACCTGAATATTGTTTCTTCCGGAGGAGATCTGAGCTTCGAGGGAGACATTACCGACTACAAGACACAGCCACTGACTGTCAGCGGCGATGAGCAGGCCGCCATGAACCGGTTCTCCATTACTGTCAGGGTTAAATACGTGAACATTTTCAATGATGAAAACAGTTTTGATCAGTCGTTCACAAGATATCAGGACTATAACAGCGCGCTCGATCTCAGCGCTGTGGAGGCGAGCCTGACGGAGGAGATCGTGAAGATGCTTATTGAGGATGTTTTTAACAGGGCTTTTGTCAACTGGTAAGAGATACTCATGAACAGGAATGAATTCAACCGGTTTGTGGCCGGCATTGACCTTCCCGGCCCCGGTGATCTTGAGGGCTTGCGCGAGCTGACTGCCTTATTCCCCTGGTTTCATTCTGCTCACCTGGTATTGCTCAAGGGGCTCAGGGCGAATTCAGATATAAGGTTTGATTCGCAGCTTAAGGCATCGGCTCTCTCGGTGAGTGACAGGGAGGTGCTGTATCACTATCTTTTCTTGTCGCCGGCTGAGGCTGCTCCGGAGCCGGAGAATCCGGCCAGGGAAGAGGTGGTTGCCGCGGTGTCCGGGGAGACTGCATCAGCGGAAGAAGTTGCCGCCCCTGCAGAAGAAGTGGTTGCTGAGGAAAAGGAAGTCAGTGTTCAGGAAGAAGAAGTGTCTGCCGAGCCGGAGGAAGAAATGACTGCCACGGCAGAAGAGGTAGTCCCTGTGGCAGAAGTTAGTGTCTCAGATGAAGAGGTGATTGCACCGGTTGCAGAGGAGACTCCGCCGGTGGAAGAAGAGGTAGTCCCTGTGGCAGAAGTTAGTGTCTCAGATGAAGAGGTGATTGCACCGGTTGCAGAAGAGACTGAACCAGCTGAAGAAGTGGCTGCCCCGGAGGAAACCGGCGAAATATCAGCACCGGAAGAGGTCGAAGAAATATTATTACCGGAGGAGGCCGAGGCAGTATTGGCATCTGAGGAGGTTGAAGCGATACCACCCCCTGAGGAGGACGAGGAGATACTTACCGCGGACCAGACGGATGAGTTACTGTCGCCTGAGGAGGAGGAAGGAATTTTGTCTCCGGAGGAGGCTGATGAAATTTCCGCACCTGTGGAGGCTGAGGTTCTGTTGGTGCCAGGGGAGACCGAATTAAGGGATGATGGTCAGGCTGAGGAGTTGCCCGTACCGGAATTACCTGAAGCAGAGGCAGACGCCAATACCGAACTTCGCAGCAGGGAGGAACTTGTTGCCGAGATTGAGGCGCGGCTCAGGGAGCTGGAATCATACCGGCAGGTTACCGTGGAGGAACAAATAACGGAAATCGTTGATGAAACGGTGACCGCAGTTGAACCCGAACCGGAACCGGAAATCGAAGAGGCGCCGGCACCGGCACCCGAACCCGGGCCGGAGATTGAAGAGCCCCCGGCACCTGAAAGTGAGCCGAAAGCTGAAGAAGAACCGATGCCCGAACCCGGAGAGCTGCTGGAACTTATCCCCGACACCGTCGCTGAGGTTGAAATGCCGGAGAAAAAACTGTCACCGGCAGACCTTATCGACCGGTTCATTATGATCAGCCCCACCATCGAGAGGATGTCACCAAAGGAGTATCAGCCGGTGCGGGATCTCACGGAACAGGGCTCCGATGAACCGGGCAAATTCATAACGGAAACGCTGGCAAAGATTTACGTCAACCAGGGCTACTACACCAGGGCAATAAATATTTATGAAAAGCTCGCTTTGCAATATCCGGAAAAAAGTGCTTACTTTGCGAGCCGTATTGAAAAGATAAAAGATTTAATAAAATAGTACAACAATGGGCATCTATATTTTTATTTCAATCCTGGTCATCATTGCATGCATTCTTGCAATAATGGTAGTGCTTGTTCAGAACTCAAAGGGTGGAGGACTGGCAGCTAACTTCACCTCCGCCGGCCAGTCGATGGGCGTGCGCAAGACCGCTGATTTCCTTGAGAAATCGACCTGGACCCTCGGAGCAGCCATATTTGTTCTGTGCCTCGCAGCAACCGCATCAATACCCAGGGGTCAGGGCCAGAAGGAATCAGTCATCAGGCAGTCGATCGAGAGAGCACAAGACCCCAACGCCATCCCCACGCTGCCTACACAGATCCCCCTCGAACAGGAGCAGCCTGACGGGCAATAACCAGGAAGATGACATTTAAGAGATATTAAAGTGTCAGTTTGTCATGAACTGACACTTTTTTTTGCCATATATCATTTGGCACAGATTATGAAATCGTGTAGCAGGAAAAATATTGTTTAACTATAAAACTAATAGAAATGGCACAATTAAAAGGAAAAGTGCTGGCAGGTAAGGTTCTCATAAAGCCTCAGGAGGCAGAAGAGAAGACCGCCAGCGGAATCATTATCCCCGACTCGGCAAAAGAAAAACCACGCGCAGGCACAGTTATTCTCGTGGGCGCTGCGAAAATAGTTGAAGAGATGGAACTCAAAAAGGGAGATGTCGTTCTCTATGGGAAATACTCCGGCCAGGAACTGAATATCGACGGCACAGACTATCTCCTTCTTTCACAGTCTGATGTTCTCTATATTTCGTAATAACCTTAAATAAGAATAGCAATGTCAAAGGAAATTAAATTCAATATTGAAGCGCGCAACCTTCTGAAGGAAGGTGTTGACCGTCTTGCAGATGCAGTTAAGGTGACCCTGGGTCCGAAGGGACGCAATGTGGTTCTCGAAAAGAAATTCGGTGCACCTCAGATCACCAAGGACGGTGTGACCGTCGCCAAGGAGATCGAACTCTCTGACCCATATCAGAACATGGGCGCACAGATGGTCAAGGAAGTGGCTTCCAAGACTTCAGATACAGCAGGTGACGGTACCACCACCGCCACTGTTCTTGCACAGAGCATCATCAGCGTGGGTCTCAAGAATGTCACCGCCGGTGCAAACCCCATGGACCTCAAGAGAGGAATCGACAAGGCTGTTGCAAAGGTTGTTGAAAGCCTGAAGAGCCAGTCGCAGAGCGTAGGTGACGACCTCAAGAAGATTGAGCAGGTTGCCCGCATCTCCGCTAACAATGACGAAGAGATAGGCAAGCTCATTGCCACGGCAATGGACAAGGTGAAGAAGGAAGGCGTCATCACCGTTGAGGAGGCAAAGGGCACCGAGACAAAGGTTGATGTTGTTGAGGGAATGCAGTTCGACCGCGGATATATCTCCGCATATTTTGTCACCAATCCTGACAAAATGGAAGTGGAGATGGAGAATCCTTATATCCTGATCCATGACAAGAAGATCTCATCAATGAAGGACCTTCTTCCCATCCTGGAAGAGACAGCCCGCAGCGGCCGTGGTCTTATGATCATTGCAGAGGATGTTGAAGGCGAAGCTCTCGCAACCCTCGTTGTAAACCGCCTGAGAGGCTCACTGAAAGTGTGTGCTGTCAAAGCTCCGGGTTTTGGCGACAGACGTAAGGAGATGCTTGAAGACATAGCCATTCTGACAGGCGGAACCGTCATCTCCGAGGAGAGGGGCATGAAGCTCGAGAATGCAACCATGGCCGATCTTGGCCTGGCTGACAAAGTGACTGTCAACAAGGAGAACACCACCATTGTCAACGGCGCAGGTGATAAGGCAATGATCCAGGCCCGTGTCAGCCAGATCAAACAGCAGATATCAACCACCACCTCAGATTACGACAGGGAGAAACTGCAGGAGAGGCTTGCCAAGCTGGCAGGCGGTGTGGCAGTCCTCTATATCGGTGCTGCATCAGAGGTTGAGATGAAGGAGAAGAAAGACCGCGTTGATGACGCTCTCCATGCAACACGTGCTGCAATTGAAGAGGGTATCATCCCCGGCGGCGGCGTGGCTTACATCAGGGCAATTCCCCTGCTTGACAAGCTCAGAGGCGATAACGAAGACCAGAACACAGGTATTGAGATCGTGAAAAGAGCAATTGAGGAGCCACTTCGTCAGATAGTTATAAACGCAGGACTGGAAGGCGCCGTAATAGTGCAGAAGGTTCGCGAAGGCAAGGGTGACTTTGGCTACAACGCCCAGACAGATAAGTTTGAGCATCTCCTGAAGTCAGGTGTCATCGATCCTGCAAAGGTTGCAAGGATAGCTCTCGAGAACGCAGCTTCCATAGCAGGCATGCTCCTGACCACCGAAGCAGTGGTTGTTGAAGAGAAGGAAGAAAACCCGATGCCGAACCCGGGAATGGGTGGCGGCGGAATGCCGGGCATGATGTAATTGCTAAATCAATAAAAAAAAAGCTGCTCCCATCACCGGAGCAGCTTTTTTTTAGTTGGCAGTCGGCAATCTACAGTCGGCAGTCAGAAAAAATTCTTAATTCTTAATTTTTCATTCTTAATTCCTTCATCTTTGCATTATGGTTGATCCCAGGCAGGTCCACGACCTTGAGCATGAGAAGATAGGGAAGCTGATGTGGAAGTATTTCCTTCCCGCCTTTGCCAGCATGATGGCAAGTGCCCTCTATAACATCGTTGACCGGATCTATATCGGGCAGGGTGTCGATGCACTTGCCCTGTCGGGCCTCAGCGTGGTCTTCCCCCTTATGATAATTGTAATGGCCTTCGGAATGATGGTCGGTATAGGGTCTGGAGTCCGGGTTTCGCTGAGCCTGGGTGAGAAGGACTACGACCGGGCAAACCGGATACTGGGTAACGCGCTGTTCCTTGCGGTGATCACGGGGTTTGTACTTATGATCATCGGATTTCTTGTAAAGGACAGGGTGCTGATGATCTTCGGCGCCGGGCCTGAAACACTGAAATATGCCTCGGACTATTTCGGTATAATACTGGCGGGTATACCCTTTGGCATTACCGGATACGCCCTGAACAACATCATCAGGGCCGAAGGTAATCCCCGCATTGCCATGTACTCCATGTTCATCAGCGCCGGGTTGAATATAATACTTGACCCCATATTTATTTTCGCCCTCGACATGGGAGTCAGGGGTGCAGCACTGGCAACCATTATTTCGCAGTGCGTGCTGATGGTCTGGGTGCTACTCCATTTCCGAAGCAGGAGAAGCGTTACCAGGCTCTCAATGCCGAATGTTTACCCCGACCCGTATATAATAAAATATATTGTCTCAATCGGGTTTGCCCCATTTGCGATGAACATGGCTGCCAGCGTCATAATGGCCGTAATGAATACCCAGTTCATCAAATACGGAGGTGACATCTCCGTGGGAGCCCTGGGTATTGTCAACAGCACTACCATGATGTTGGTTATCACCATTATATCGATAAATATGGCCACCCAGCCCATCATCGGATTCAATTACGGAGCAGGGCTTTACTGTCGCGTTAAGGAAGCTGCGCTGAAAGCCATAAGATATGCAACCCTGGTGGCTACGGCGGGCTGGCTGGTATGCATGCTGATGCCGGGTGTGGTAATAAGCATGTTCAACTCTGACAACATGGAACTCAGAGAAGCAGGGGTGCTGGGACTTCGTATATATACGGCAGTGCTTCCCGTGATCGGATTCCAGATAATCGCATCAACCTATTTCCAGGCTATAGGAAAAGCTAAGCTTGCAACATTCCTCTCGATGCTCAGGCAGATGATAGTACTCCTGCCCCTGATACTGATTCTTCCGCACTTCTGGGGGGTGGCAGGAGTATGGATTGCCAACCCTGTTTCCGACATGGTGGCGGCCGTGGTCACCTTCTTCTACTTCCGCCGTGAGATGAACAAGCTGCAATGCGACATGCCCGTGAGGGGCAGGATCGCTGCACCTGTTCCTCCTGCCGTGGAGAGCTACTGACCTTTTCCCTTCTTCTTTGCCACGGCAAGAACGAACAGCGCCAGAATGGCAGCCGCTCCTGCCGATGCTATTATCACCGAGCTCTTCAGCGGCAAGGCCAGTCCGCCTCCTGAATGAGGTGCGGTAAGAATGTATGCAATGCATACGGCGGTAAGAAATAGGGCCGGTATCGACATCATAAGATGACTTTTACCCCTGATAGCCAGGTACATGGCGATGGTCCAGCAGGTAATGGCAGCCAATGCCTGGTTGGAGATCCCGACGAATTTCCAGATGCGGGCAAATTCATCCTTCATCATGAAGGTAAGAAAGAAAGCCACCACGAAAACGGGAACTATTATCATCAACCGTGACGAGATCTTTTTCTGAGGAATATTCAGCATGTCTGCTATTGTAAGCCTGGCGCTTCTGAAGGCAGTGTCTCCGGAGGTCACCGGGCAGGCCACCACTCCTATCACTGCAATGACAGCCCCCGTTTTGCCAAGCCACGACCTGCATATTTCGTTTACAAGCCATGCCGGGTCAGGCTTTATGTCAGGATTGGATGCAAGTGGATGGGTGAAGGCGTAGTTGAGTCCATGGACATCGCCCATGTAGTTCATTGCTGCTGTTGCCCATATAATTGCCACTATTCCTTCTGCGATCATGGCGCCGTAAAAGATATTCCTGCCCTGTCTCTCCGATTTCAGACAACGCGCCATCAGAGGCGACTGGGTTGCGTGGAAGCCCGAAATGGCCCCACAGGAGACAACGATGAAAAGGAACGGGAAGATGGAGTTTGTCGATGCGTCAGGCTGGAAGTTTTTAAGAGTTGAAGGGGTGAGTTCCATAAGCTCAAGTGATCCCCCGGCCCATTTCACCACTATGCCTGCCAGTACGCCTACGGCCATGAATATCAGTGCTCCGCCGAAGAAGGGGTAGAGATGCCCTATGATCTTGTCTATAGGAAGGAGGGTGGCAAGAATGTAATAAAGAAAGATCACTCCCAGCCAGAAGGGGAGACTGAATCCAGACATCGTGTAAAGCAGTTTGGCCGGTCCGCTCACGAAAGCCACCCCTACGAATATGAGCAGGAGTAGGGTGAAGATCCGGAGGAATCCTCTCATGCTTCTGCCCAGGTATGTGCCTACAAGCTCAGGCAGGCTGGCGCCGCCGTGACGGACTGAGAGCATGCCTCCGAAATAATCGTGTGTGGCTCCCATGAAGATGCACCCAACGACTATCCATATATAGACCACCGGACCGTACATTGCTCCGAGGATGGCGCCGAAGATGGGACCCAGCCCGGCTATGTTGAGGAACTGGATCATGAAGACACGCCATCCCTTCATGGGTACATAGTCAATGCCGTCATTTTTTGTGAATGCGGGTGTCGCCCTTGCCGGATCCATCCCGAAAAACCGTTCGGCCACTCTCCCGTAGACAAGAAATCCCACCACAAGCAGAGTGACCGACAGAGCCAGGGTTATCATAGGTTCCTGTTTAAGTAATATGCTAAAATAATTAAAATGAGGCAGAGTAGACCCGGTAAAAGAACAGCAAAAAAGAAAGGGTCAAATTGTATATATTTGCAGCTGAATTGAACCGGTCCCCACTGATGGACAACATACGAAACTTCTGTATCATAGCACACATAGACCACGGCAAGAGCACCCTTGCCGACAGGCTTCTTGAGATGACCAATACCGTTGATGCGCGGGAGTTTCAGAACCAGGTTCTCGATGACATGGACCTTGAGCGGGAGAGGGGCATCACCATTAAGAGTCATGCCATTCAGATGGCATATGAGCATGAGGGGAAGAACTATTATCTCAACCTGATTGACACCCCGGGTCATGTCGATTTCTCCTATGAGGTGTCACGCTCCATCGCCGCCTGTGAGGGGGCGCTGCTTGTCGTTGATGCCACCCAGGGCATTCAGGCGCAGACCATTTCCAACCTCTATATGGCCATAGAGCACGGCCTTGAGATTATACCTGTACTTAACAAGATGGATTCGCTGAGCGCCATGCCCGAGGAGGTGAAGGACCAGATAGTGGACCTTATCGGGTGCAGCCGTGATGATATCATTGAAGCAAGCGCCCGCACGGGTTTCGGCATTGACCGCATCATGGATGAGATAATCTCGAAGATCCCGCCTCCCAAGGGTGACCCGGATGCCCCGCTTCAGGCACTGATCTTCGACTCGGTATTCAACTCATTCAGGGGTATTATAGCATATTTCAAGATTGCAAACGGCACTGTCAGAACCCATGACATGGTTAAATTTGTCAATACCGGCAGCGAATATGATGCCGATGAAATAGGTGTGCTGAAGATCAAGCGTGAGCCCCGCACTGTACTTAGCGCCGGTGATGTCGGGTACATCATTTCCGGCATCAAGAATTCCGCAGAGGTAAAGGTGGGTGACACCGTCACCCATGTTGCCCGTCCGTGCGAGAAGGCTATTGAAGGATTTGCCGATGTGAAGC
>CAZHTG010000057.1:0-12513 GCA_964535795.1 uncultured Rikenella sp. | reverse complement strand
GTGCTGCCGTTTTTTATCTTCTGCTCCGGGACCACAAAGACCAGTTTACCGTTCTCATCCTCGGCCAGCAGAACCATCCCTTTCGATTCGATGCCCTTGATGGTACGCGGTGCCAGGTTGACAATGACCACGATGTTCTTGCCGGGCAGCTCCTCAGGACTGAAGTGTTCAGCTATGCCAGACACGATGGTGCGCACATCAATGCCCGTGTCTACCTTCAGCTTTATGAGCTTGGCCGTTTTGGGGACCTTCTCTGCCTCAAGAATGGTGGCAGTGCGGATATCCATGCGTGTGAACTCATCAAAGCTGACATCCTCCTTCTGAGGGATCACTGCAGCACTCTCCGCCTCGTTTGACTTTTTGGTGTCAAGAAGTCGTTTCACCTGTCTTTCAATCTCCTCATCCTCTACCTTGCTGAACATCAGCTCGCCTGAAGAGACCGTGTGGCCAGGAGAGAGAAGATCTGACCTGCCGGCGGCATCCCAGCTGAGGCCGGCTATACCCAGCCAGCCTCTCAGCTTATCCATCGAGAAGGGAAGGAAGGGTTCAAGCAGGATGGCAAGGTTGGCGGTTATCTGCAGTGAGATGTACATTATTGTTTTGACGCGGTCAGGGTCTGTTTTTACCACCTTCCACGGCTCCGTATCTGCGAGGTATTTGTTGCCGAGGCGTGCCAGGCTCATGGCTTCGGCAAGCGCCTGCCGGAACCGGAATGCCTCAAGGTTGCTTTCGACGTTCTCGCGGCATGTCATGATTGTGTTTACCGTGGCAGTGTCATACTCAGTCATTGCCCCCGGAGCCGGCACAGCACCCCTGTAATAATTATTTGTCAGAACCAGGGTACGGTTCACGAAGTTGCCGAGGATGGCAACAAGCTCGTTATTGTTACGCGCCTGGAACTCCTTCCAGGTGAAGTCGTTGTCTTTGGTCTCCGGGGCGCTGGCGCAGAGGGCATACCGCAGAGAGTCCTGCTTCCCCGGAAAGTCAACGAGGTACTCGTGCAGCCAGACTGCCCAGTTGCGTGACGTGGAGATCTTGTCCGACTCGAGGTTCAGGAACTCATTGGCAGGCACATTGTCAGGAAGGATATAGCTTCCCTCCGCCTTGAGCATTGCAGGGAAGATGATACAGTGAAAGACGATGTTATCCTTTCCGATAAAGTGGATCATGCGTGTCTCAGGGTCTTTCCAGTATTTTTCCCAGTCGGGGGTCAGCTCCCTCGTTGCGGAGATGTATCCTATGGGAGCATCAAACCATACATAGAGCACTTTTCCTTCCGCTCCTTCAACGGGCACGGGCACGCCCCAGTCGAGGTCACGGCTGACAGCCCTGGGCTGTAGTCCCTGGTCGAGCCACGACTTGCACTGGCCGTACACGTTGCTCTTCCATTCGGTATGCTCGTCGAGGATCCATTTTCTTAACCAGGGCTCATATTTATCGAGCGGCAGGTACCAGTGGAGCGTGTCACGCATCACCGGCGCACTGCCGCTGATGGTTGAACGTGGGTTGATAAGGTCGGTCGGACTGAGTGAGGTGCCGCACTTCTCACACTGGTCGCCGTAGGCATTTTCATTGGAGCAGTGAGGACAGGTCCCGGTGATATACCTGTCTGCCAGGAAGCAGCCGGCCTCCTCGTCATAATACTGGCTGGCGGTCTTCTCAATAAATTCTCCCTGGTCATAAAGCTTGCGGAAGAACTGCGAGGCAGTCTCGTAGTGTATTTTATTGGACGTGCGTGAATAGATGTCAAATGATATCCCGAAGTCGCTGAAGGCTTTCTTGTTGAGTTCATGATAGCGGTCAACCACCTCCTGCGGTGTGATGCCCTCCTTACGTGCCTTTAAGGTGATGGGCACTCCGTGTTCGTCTGATCCGCAGATGGAGATGACATCCTCTCCGCGCATCCTCAGGTAACGCGTATAGATGTCCGACGGCACATAAACACCTGCCAGGTGGCCGATATGTATTGGTCCGTTGGCATACGGCAGGGCCGATGTGATAAGGTGACGCTTGTACTTCTTCATCTGTGAAAGGATGTTGCTGTGGTTAACCCGGCAAATATAATGATTTTGGAGTTCAGCCCGATTGGCAATCACCCCTCATGGCCGAACGCAGTCAGCACTTCATGCATATATGTCCTTGAAACAGGTACTATTGACGGGGGGATGCTGTCAAGCTCGAGCGCCAGTCCCTCCTTTTCCCTGCGGATCAGTTTGACCTTTTCAACATTCACCAGGTAGGAGCGGTGGCAACGGATGATGGACTCCTGTTTCAGCTCATCCTCCATGGTCCTGAGTGTATTGCGGAGCATGAACTTGGTAATCCTGTTCTGTGCCTGGTACCAGACAGTGACGTAGTTGTCGCTGCCTTGCATGTAAAGTATATCGGAGTGCTTCAGCGACATCCTCAGTACCCCTTTTTCATCCCTGAGGGGAATCATCGGTTTCTGGCCCGGACCCTCTGCCTGCTCCCTTATCCCGGTAAGTTTGAGCTTGCTGTCATTCCATGAGAACCAGAGCCAGAGAATGATATAGGGAAGAGCCAGGGTGAGCGAGGTGTGACGTACTGACCTCCCGAGAAGCTCAGAAAAGGTACGGGTATCATCAAGTATCACGATCTCAAACAGAGTGAAGAAAAGTGCCATTGATACTATCTCCGCCGCAACCCAGACCAGGTAGTGCCATACTCTCAGCTGCAGGCCCCGGCGGACGGAGTGGTACATGATCACCCTGCTGACGGCGACCACAAGCACACCGGAAAGGATAACCCCGCTGGCATAAATGAAGAGCGTCGGTTTTGATACCTCAAACCATGTGGTCACCCCGAAGGGTGTGTAGATGTTCAGGAAGAGCAACGCAAAACCTGCTGTAAACAGGATTGTCGTAACGATATTTCCCTTTTCCGTAAAGTACCCCGGCAGTCTGTAATTCAGATCGATATTCATCACACGGCTTTCAGGGGCAAATTTAACACTTTTGGCGAAGTAAGGTTTTCAGGTGAAAACCAGCCATCGGATTTCACCCCATATGAGCCTTTTTTACCCCTTATAGCAGGGTTATGGCCCCCGGGAGGGGCGGGGGTACCTGTTTTTTTGTCACCCCGTCGGAATCTGTTTTGTTTGCAGAAAAATCTATCATGGGATACACTCAGCAGGAGAGGGAATTCGCGGTATACTTCAGGGGGGGAGTGGAGGAAGGCTATGTCCCGGGCACCGGGATACGGATAGTGAGTGAGGTGTTTCATTCGTCCGGAAGCTACCGCTATTCCGACGAAAAGAATGTTTCTTCCATATTCCGCTCTCTTTTCAGGTCTAAGGAGCTGGAGCATTCGAATGACGATTTCCGTTATTATCTCCTTATACCTGACGGCAGTGCCGGCAGGGGCGCCATCATCCTCCTTCATGGGCTCAATGAGCGAAGCTGGAACAAGTACATGCAGTGGGGTATGAGGCTGGCTTCTGATACCGGCAGGCCCGTTGTGCTCTTCCCGAGTGCCTACCATATGAATCGTTCGCCACGCAGCTGGATAGACAGGCATCTGATGACGCCGCTGGTGACGGCGCGTACCAACATGCTGCCTGACACACAGCTCTCAACGTTCGTCAACGTGGCCCTGAGCACCCGGATGTCTTCATCGCCCCAGCGCTTCCTTCTCTCAGGGTACCAGACCCTGAGGGACCTAGCCAGCCTGACCGCCACCGTCAGGGAAGGCTCTCACCCGCATCTGCCGGGAGGAGGTCCGGTTGACATATTTGCCTATTCGATAGGAGCCCTGGCCACGCAGGTGATGATGCTGTCAAGTCCATCGCTTCTGCCCGCGGAGAGCCGCATGATGCTCTTCTGCGGAGGCAGTGCTTTCGGTCTTATGAACGGCACCTCGAAGCTGATCATGGACAGCAGGGCTTTCGAGAGACTGGTGACATTCTATCTCGAATGGCCGGACGGAAAGATGAGCAGGGACGGCGATATTTTCATGCATATACTGAATGGCACCCCTGAGGGAGAGGCTTTCTATGCAATGACTTCGCTCAGCAGGCTGAAGGATATCTCAGGCACCCCGTTCATAAATACCGGAGGAAAGCTCAAGGCCATAACCTTTGCCGGCGACAGGGTGATACCTGCCGATGCTGTATCGGCCACGCTGCAGGGAGCTGACGCTGAGGTATGGTCGCCCGACTATCCCTTTACACACGAAAATCCTTTTCCCGTGCTCGCCGGAGACAGGTCTTATGAGGTTGACCGGACTTTTGACCGGCTCTTCACGACGGCAGCCGCGTTTTTCTCATAAAATGGCTACATTTGGTACTGCCAACTCAAAAGACCTGTCATGAAAGCTCTTGTTATACCGCCATATCTTGATGAGGGAGACCTGATCACAATTGTCACGCCTGCAAGTCACATTGATCAGGAGCCTGTGCATAAGGCCGTGAAGATGCTTGAAGAGTCCGGATTCAGGGTCTCACTGGGTGAGCATGTCTTCACCAGAAGCGGTCCTTTTTCGGGAAGCGACGATGAGAGGCTTCATGATCTGCAGAAGGCGACCGATGACCGCCAGGTAAAAGCAGTGCTCTGTTCCAGGGGCGGATATGGCATGTCAAGGATAGTGGACAGGACAGATTTTTCCGCGCTGAAGAGGCACCCCAAGTGGTACGTGGGTTACAGCGATATCACCTCGTTGCACCTGTGGCTGAACAGGGTATGCGGCATAGCCTCGCTTCATGCCGAGATGCCCCTGAACTACTCCAATCCTGAATGCTCCCCGCTGTGCTATGATACCATGGTCAGGGCACTGAAGGGCGAGGCGGAGTCCGTGAGATGGACAGCCGCGCACGAGGCGTCCTTCACCGTCAACGGCCCGGTCACGGGTGGAAACATATCACTGATATACAGCCTGAACGGAACGGCGGCTCAGCCTGACACCGAGGGATCGATACTCTTCATAGAGGAGATAGGGGAGAAGTTCTATCATCTTGACCGGATGCTCACGGCGATGCGCATGACGGGTATGTTGAAGAACCTCTCTGCCCTGCTGGTCGGAGGGATGGAAAAGATCACGGAGGGAGAGCATGTCTTCAATCAGACCGTTGAGGAGGTGGTCATGAATGTTGCCGGAGGTTACGGTTACCCGGTGCTCTTCAATTTCCCGGCCGGGCATATAAATGACAACAGGGCGATCTACCTCGGGCGCACTGCGCAGATCAGCCAGTCGGGCAGGGAGGCTGTCCTGAGCTGGCATTAACCTGCCGCATGTTGGCCGGGGCCTAATGTTCAGAAGGCTGCCAGCAGCAGGTTGATATCCTTTGACAGTATCCCGAACTTCTGGCCAAGCACCTCGTTGGTGAGGATGCCGTTATAGACGTACACACCGTCACGCAGTCCGTTGTTGAACTTGAGCATCGGGGTAATGCCGCCTGCGTCGGCTATCTCCTGCATCAGCGGCCTGAAGACGTTGCTCAGAGCAATGGAGGCAGTCTTGGGAACGCGTGAGGGGAGGTTCCAGGCCGAATAATGTATCACTCCGTGCTTTTCGTAGATAGGATCCTTTATTGCCCTGGGCTCAGCCGTCTCGACGCATCCTCCCGTGTCTACGCTGAGGTCAACAATGACAGAACCGCGTTTCATACCCTGGACCATCTCCTCGGTCACATAGAACCATGGCCTCAGGATATCCGTTGAGAGAGCCCCTATCAGCACGTCGGCTGATTTCAGCGCTTTCTGAAGTACCTGCGGGTGAAAAGTGGAGGTATAGAGCCTCTGTCCGAGCATATTCTGAAAATTGCGGAGGCGGTGCACCGAGGAGTCGAACACCCTGACTATGGCTCCCAGGCCCAGGGCTGCACGGGCGGCAAATTCACCGGCTGTGTTGGCTCCAATTATTACCACCTCCGTCGGTGTCACCCCCGTCACTCCGCCAAGCATCACACCCTTGCCTCCCGAGGTGGTGCTCAGGTATTCCGAAGCGAGGAGAACCGATGTGATACCGCTTATCTCGCTCATCGATTCAACAACGGGGAACATGCCGTCGCTGTCTTTTATCCTCTCACTTGCCAGTGCGGTAACGCGTTTGCGCATCATCTGCGAGAGCGTCTCCTCTCCCATGGTGGAAGCATTCATGAATGAGATGACTATCTGCCCGCCCCTGAGCATGGATGCCTCCTTCTGGGTGAAGGGGGCTATCTTTATGACGATGTCGCAGTTGTATATCTTCTGCGACGTTTCGGCCACAATGCCTCCGTTGTCACTGTACTCCCTGTCTGAAAAACCCGAATTCGCACCGGCGCCGGTCTCCATGAAGACCTCGTGTCCCGCATCGGTGAGTATCTTGACGGCTTCAGGGGTGAGTGCAATACGCTTCTCATCATCATGAACGTCATGCGGCATCCCAACAGACATCTGCCTCCTGCCCACGGCTTTCTCAATCAGCTCTTCCCGCGGCATGAAAGCGCTTCTTGACGGTTCACTCATCTGGCTTCGTTTTAAAGGGTTAAACGGAAGTTTATTAACAGCAGATCAAATTTAAGATTTTAAATCGGAGAGAAAGCAATTGGGCCAGGATAATTAAGAGAGTGCTGATGCCGGGTGCCGGGCTGATGGTTTCGATGATCCTGCGGCCATCACCCTTTGACGGGGGTCATGGTCTCGATGATCCTGCTGCCGTCGCCGGTGACGGTTATTGACAGTCTGAGTGTTTCAGGCGGCAGCAACGGCTCGATAAGCTCCGGCCATTCCATGAAACACGGAGAGGCAGAATCAAAGTACTCCTCTATGCCGAAGTCGAGCACCTCGGAGATTTTTTTTATCCTGTAGAAATCGAAGTGGTAGACAGGCAGGTTACCGGGGCGCCTGTATTCATTGATGAGGGTGAAGGTGGGGCTGGTGACGGTGTCGGCGACACCCATCTCATGGCATAATGCCCTGATGAAGGTGGTTTTGCCTGATCCCATCTGCCCGTAGAAGGCGAATATCCTTTTGTCGGCCGTCTCCCTGAGGAAGTGACTCGCCGCGTCGCGCAGCCGGCTTTTGTCAGTTATCACGATCTTCATGCGGCAAAAATAGCTTTTAAACCGGCTCAAGCGTCACGAGGGGCAGCATCATCTCCTGGAGAGAGACGCCACCGTGCTGGAATGAATCACGGTAATATGAGACTATATGGTTGTAGTTGTTGGGATATACCAGGAAGTCATTACTGCATGCGAAGATGTATCTCGAGGTGATGTTGGTCATCGGCAGACCCGCCTTTGCCGGTGCTGTTATCTCAAACAGGTCGCGTGCATTGTAGTCGAGGTTCCTGCCGGTTTTGTAGCGCAGGTTCATTGATGTCTGCCTGTCGCCCACCACCCTGACGGGCTTCTGCACCTTCACCGAGCCGTGGTCGGTGGTGATCACCACCCGTGCTCCCTTTGCGGATACCTGCCTGAGGAGTTCGAGCAGCGGGGAGTGGATGAACCACGAGTGAGTAAGAGAGAGCCATCCGGCTTCATCGCCGGTCATGTCGCGGATAACACCAACATCTGTTCGGGCATGGCTCAGCATGTCAACGAAGTTATAAACCACGACATTAAAATCATTTGCCAGGAGCTGTGGTATTTTATCATTCAGGCTTCTTCCGTCGGCGTCAGAGATGATCTTGTTGTAAGTCCACCTGCAGCCCAGACCTGCCCTCTGAAGGTTTTTCGCCAGCAGCTTTTCCTCGTTGAGGTTCTTGCCTTCGTCTTCATTGTCTCCTATCCAGTACTCCGGCATGAGCTCACCGATGGCGGCAGGCATCAGTCCTGCAAAGAGTGAGTTGCGCGAGTACTGCGTCGTGGTTGGGAGTATGCTCAGGTAGAGCTCTTCGGAGACGGTGCGCATGACATGGCTCAGGTCTGCGGCAATGGTCTGCCACTGGTCGAGGCGCATGTTGTCAACGACGATGAAGAAGAGCGGCGATTCCTTCCCGATAAGGGGGAAGATCCGTTTTGACATCACTGCAGGGGAGATGAGTGGCCTGTCTGATGCATCGGCAGAGATCCACTGCAGGTAGTTATTGGATATGTATTTTGCAAATGCCCGGTTGGCATCCGACTCCTGCATGCGAAGCACCTCTCTCATGCCGGTGTCAGATGACCTTATAAGTTCGGACTGCCAGAAGGTGAGCCTGCGGTACAGATCGCTCCACTGAGTGAAGGTTGATGCGGAAGAGATCATGTCGGCTATTGATCCGAACTCTTCCCTGAAGACAGTTGTCGTCTGGCGTGTGACGATATCTCCTGTATCGAGGATGCGCTTGAGGGTGAGCAGTATCTGCTGCGGCTTGACGGGCTTGATCAGGTAATCGGCTATCTGGGAGCCTATTGCTGCTTCCATGATATCTTCCTCTTCGCTCTTGGTTATCATCACCACGGGGATCGAAGGCCTGATGGCCTTGATGCGGCGGAGCGTCTCTATTCCGCTCAGTCCGGGCATGTACTCGTCGAGGAAGATGATGTCATAGGGTTTATCCCTGACCATTGTAATTGCATCATTGCCTGACTGGCAGGTCTCGGTCTCGAAACCCTTCTCCTTCAGAAAGAGGATATGAGAGCGGAGCACCCCAACTTCATCATCGACCCACAATATCCTTACCTGTCTCATTGGTTTCCCTTCATGTCACCGGTTGTTGTTATACTCTTTCGCGTAGAAGATGCTGTACCTGTCAATATTCTTATCGTCCCTGAGTTTTGCCAGGTTATCGCGGCTGATAAGGTAAGACGTCAGAGCGGCATCGGCCGCTCCCCTGATGGTTTCTGCCGGATTGAATGCGCTGAGCCATGCGGCAGCCTCACCGGCATTGGCGAAGGGTCCGGTTGCGATGAGGATATAGCCAAGGTCAACGACTGAGCCGTCGGTGGTATAGTTTTTATCGGCAAAATTGTCAAGGTTATAGTTGATGAGGTCAAACACCATCTGGTTCATGTTTGCCTGGAAATTACGGGCAACGACAATTACATAATGCGGTTGCAGCATGTCAGCATGATACAGTTCCTCCGCGATGCGGGTATCCTCTGCAATTTTTATGGCCGGAATCTCCTTCCTGAGGAAGTCGTTTATCTCTGCGGCCCGCTGTCCTTCCTGGGTGGAGGGGAACCTGGCCACCAGGGAGTCAAGTTTTTCCTTGTATGCCATCTCTCCTGACAGGGCGCCTGTAGCCATAGCGTCAAGGAGCATGAATTTGGGAACAAGTGTTTCGCCGGCGAAGAGTTTCACTGCCTCGCTGGCTATGGCCTGTACCTCTGAGTAGCGACCTTCAGTGAAAGCCTGGTATGCTGTCTCATAGCTCCTGGCAGCCCTTGAGGCCATCTCCTGGTGTTTTCTGATATAGTCGGGGTCGGAGAGTATCTGTGCAAACTCAGAATCAGGGAATGAAGCCAGCAGGTCAGCCCTGCGTCTCTCAGCCCGGGCAGGGTCATAGAGGCGGAGCAGGCGATAGAGTTCATACAGGGCCTCGGCCCTGATATTGTCATCACTGCCTGTGCGCGAAGCTTCCTCAAACGAACTGGCAGCTGCAAGCGTATCAGCCAGCCTTGATGCCAGTGTTTTCCCCTCTCCCAGCAGTGCTGCAGCACTTGCATCAGAGGAGCTTCTCATAAGCGAGTCTGTCAGCGGAAGATTGCGCAGGTAATACTCTTTGGTCCGCTGCGGGTCTGCGCCGGCGCTGTCGCTCTGCTGTCTCTCATTACCATTTTCTGACGGAGAGCCGTTGCTGAATGCTGCACGTGCCTTGTTCGATCTGCGCCAGTTGTCTTCAAGCCTTCTGTCGCCCCAGCGGCGTTTGAACTCGGTACGGCCGAACGAGAGAGCCGTCTGGTTGTAGAAATACCATCCTCCCTCAGCGGAGATAGCTCCACGGTATCGCTGCTCATTCTCATAGTAGAGACCCATGTTGTATCTGTCGCCACCGTCACCTGTCCGGGCCTGTGTCTGTGCCTCCTCATAGGAGCGGATGATTCCGGCAATAAGGGCATCACGCTCTGCGGCGTTCATCAAGGCAACCCTGCGCAGGCTGTCCTGGGTGACAACTACATTGTGGAAACCCGCATACTCGCTCAGGTCCGAAGCCCTGCGGCTGATAACGGCATAATCAGGGAACCTGTCATCAATCAGGCTGGAGACGCTGTCATAATAGAGCGATGCCGTCATATATTCCGGCAGGGCATAGTAGTGTTCGCCCAGCGCGAGGTATGAACGCGCCCTCTGGCGGGAGTTAACCGTGCTGCTGGCTGCTGACTGTGACCACAGCCTGAGGGCCTCCTCAGTGTTGCCCATCCTCTTTTCCAGTTCGCCGAGGGCAAAATAGATCTGGTCAAGGTAATCCTTGTTCTTTGAGTCACGCAGCATCCTGCGCAGTGATTTCCTGAGGTCATCAACGTCACCCTGCGATATGTCGGCCACTCCGGCAAGGTTAATGCCGGCATTGAACTCCAGTTCATACGAGGGGTTCATGCGTATCACCTGGCTGAACCAGCGTGTGGAGAGTGCATTTTCACCGGCTGCCTTGCATACCTGGGCAAGAAGATAGGTCAGGCGCACCTTTGTGTCCTTGTCTCCGGTGAAATCCACGGCTTTGGTCAGCGGTTCCATGGCATTTCCGAACCGTTTCTGCCGTAAAAGGATATCAGCGTGCGTCGAGTAGTACATAGACCTGAGTGCCCCTGAAAGGTTATCCGGGTCACTTATCTCCTGAAGCAGTCGCGATGCCTCGCTGTAGTTCCCTTCCTCGGTCTGTATGCGGGCCATCCATATGCCTGCCTCTGTCTTCAGGTCAGTGTCAGTGGCAATGCTCACAGCATATGACAGGGATGACCTTGCGGCCATGAAATTCTTCTGGTAAAACTGCGCCTTAGCCATCAGGATATAAGCGTCATCGACCCACTCATTGTACTCTCGCCTGTTATAAAACTCATCACTCCGTGCATTGCCACCCCTGCGACCCTTCTCGGACGGCCTGGCGGTGATGGAGTGAAGTGCGATAACCTTCGAGGCCTTCTGTATGGCCCGCTCCATATCCGCAGAGGCTGCCCGGGCCGACTCGTCGGAGGAATACTCGAACACCGGGATGAGGGTGCTGTAATCATCTCGATGCGATGACTGAACCTTCTTCACCCCGGCCTTATAGGCCTCGTTCCCGTTGAACCAGATGTTGTACTTGGAGATCAGCGAGTTGTAGAAACGGCTAGCGCCGGTGTTCTTTTCCACGGAACAACCGGCAAGAATCAGGGTGAGTATTATGCTCACCGCTGCAAGGAATTCTTTATGCCGTAATCTCAAATAATGACGGTTTATACTCTATAACTGAAGAGGTGCGCTAAAAGTATTCAAAGTTAAGAAAAAGAGGCCAGAAACCGGGTGTTGATGCCCTGGGCGGCAGCAGGCTCATTTCATCTCCACTCTCTTTGTCGGTGCCATCTCCGCGTTGCGCTTCTCAACCTGGCTGACAACGGTGTCGGCAAGGGTCATGAAGGCAAGTCCTGTCTCGCTGTCATCAAGCGCAGCCGGTGTGCCCGTGTCTCCACCGTCGCAGATGCTTTCTACGAGCGGTATCTGACCAAGCAGTTCGGTGCCGCTTTCGGCGGCAAGCCTGCTGCCGCCCTCCTTGCCGAAGATGTAGTACCTGCGGCCGGGCAGTTCGGGAGCGACGAAGTACGACATGTTCTCAACAAGACCAAGCACAGGGACATTGATGGCTTCGCTGCGGAACATGGCTATCCCCTTGCGGGCGTCAGCCAGCGCCACCTCCTGGGGGGTGGTAACCACTATTGCACCTGTGACAGGCACCTCCTGAACCAGCGTGAGATGAATGTCGCTTGTCCCGGGAGGCAGGTCGAAGATGAGGTAATCAAGCTCACCCCAGTCGCCCTGCGTGATGAGCTGCTTGAGAAAACTGCTTGCCATCGGGCCGCGCCAGATGACCGCCTCGCCGCCTTTGACGAAGAAACCGATGGATAGTAACCTCACGCCGTACCTTGTCATCGGAATGATGAGGTCATTGCCGTTTTCCTTGCGCACGTCGGGACGGTAGGTCTCCGCATTGAACATTCTCGGCACCGAGGGACCGAATATGTCTGCGTCAAGGAGACCGGTGGCATAGCCTTTGCGCGCCAGCGCCACCGCCAGGTTGACGGCAACGGTCGACTTGCCTACCCCGCCTTTGCCCGATGATACGGCGATGATGTTCTTCACGCCGGGAAGGATATCCCTTTTGGGAGGGGCCGTCTTCTCAACCACGATCCTTGGCCTGACCTCAATCGAGGAGATGACCGCATCAGGTCCCAGAGCCTCCTTTACTGCCCTTACACAGTTGCTCTTGATCGATGTGAGGAAGGGGTCATTTGACTTCTCCGGCACAAGCACAATGGCTATCCCTTCTGCCGTTTCGGAAATTTCTCCCACCATCCCGAGGGAGACGATGTCATTGCCCTTCTCAGGATGGGAAACCATTCTCAGGGCCTTTAAAATGTCTTCTTTTTTATACATGGTTATGATTTATGATTGTTGA
>CAZHTG010000056.1:7682-12888 GCA_964535795.1 uncultured Rikenella sp. | reverse complement strand
TGCTTGCATCGTGGAAGGAGAGGATCGTGAAGGGAGAGCTGGCACCAGACACGATGCTTACTCTCGCCGGACTGGCTTCATTCACCTCTGATCAGCGGCAGCTTGATGACAGGATACGCGGGATAATAGGGTAAGTCTGAAAGTGTATAAAATCGAAAATCCTTCTGGCCCTCCCTGCAATCTGGCTGCTTCGCTCAAATGACCCACCGGGTCATTTTTTAACGCTCGCCCCTCTACTGCCTGAATCATCCCTCTGCCGTTTCACCTCATACAGGATGATCCCTGCTGAAACGGAGACATTCAGTGACCCGATGGTGCCGGTGATAGGTATGGAAACATGCCTGTCAGCCTGTGCCAGCAGCTCACGGCTGATACCCTTCTCCTCCGAGCCGAGAATGATTACCGCCGGTCCCCTGAGGTCGGCCGCATTGATCTCCTCCCTGGCTTTTTCAGTGGCTGCAACCGCCTTCAGTCCTGACTCCTTCAGATAGGTGAGGCACTTTGCCAGGCTCTTTACCCTGCATACAGGGAAGGAGGTGAGCGCACCTGCCGAAGCCTTCACTGCATCGGGGGATATCCTCGCAGAACCCTTTTCAGGTACGATGACCGCGTCAGCGCCGAAGCATAGAGCTGAACGCACTATGGCCCCGAAGTTACGGACATCGCTAATACTGTCAAGCATCATTACCAGCGGTTCCTTTCCCTCCTCGAAGATCCGCGGAAGAATATTCTCAATATCCTGGAATTCAATCGCCGAGAGCCAGGCAATGACACCCTGGTGGTTCTTGCGGGTAATGTAGTCAAGCTTCTCGATGGGAACCACCTGCCAGGGCACGCCCAGCTCGGAGACCAGCTTCATAAGCTCATGGTAAAGTTCGCCGCGTAGTCCCTGGCGTACCAGCACACGGTCAATCTGCCTGCCGCCCTTTATCGCCTCCATGACGGGGTGCATGCCGAAGATGAATTCTTTTTCGCTGTGTATCATTTCAGCTCCTGTGGATTATCGAGTCGGAAAACTTTGCCTTCACGCCACCGTGCCACGGCAACATCCCAGTAGCTGATAGGGGTGGAGGCCCTGTTAAGTGCAAAATCATTGTCTGAGAAGATGGTTTTCTGCTTCCTGAAATTAAACCACAGATACTCATCCTTATAGGTGTAACGTGACCCCCACCGGCTCTTCACGGGCGGCATCCTGTAACCCCAGCTTTCTCCCTCAGTGTTTTTGTATATTTTGTCAGGCGGCCCGTAGATTATGTAGATCATCCCCCTGTCAGTCAGCCAGCCGGCCTTGTAGGAGCTGAAGTAGTAATTTGCGAACAGGGTGCGGTTATAGTAGATCCTGATAAGCTCCTTAGACCTTTCGATGCTGCCTGTACGGTCAAGCCAGAACTGGTCAAGCGCCAGCTTGGGCTTCTCCGCATTCATCATGGCCTCCATCTCCAGTGGTGTTGCAAGGTATGAGAGGGGAGGTATCATTGTCTCGGGACTGCTCATCGAGGGGTGGTCAGGACCGAAATTGTAAAGGACCAGTCCTTCACGGATGAGGCTGTCCGGGGAGAACAGATAGATCCCTTCCCCCGGCAGCATTATCGGTAAAGTGTCAGAATAGGCAAGGGGAACAATGATCTCAGGCTCCGGTGAGAGAGTAGTCTCCGGCAGGATTGTGGTGGGGGCGGGCGGTATTGCCTTTACAGGTTTGTAGTAGAAGAGCCACAGGGTGTCAGGCTGCAATGAGGGATTGAGGACGTTTATGTACTGTTCCCTTCTTACTATGTTGCTGTGAAGAGCGTTGCCACTGAAGTGATCACGGGTCCTGTAGTAGAGTTTACTGTACCTGCCTGTCCGCTCAAAATCTATAAAGGTCTGCAGGGTCCGTTGCCTGATCAGGTCTATTATCTTGATCTCGGCCGTGTATGAGCTGCCCTCGTACGTTTTCAGGGGTACCCGGAAGACATACTCTCCCCCAATTTCCTGGCGGCGGATCTCGTGCTTGAATAAGGCAGTGTCGGCAAGCACTCCGCCCAGGGTGTTGTTAAACAGTCTCACCGATAAGAGCACTGAAGCCATTGGCACTCCCTCAGGATTGGCCTCGTTGAAGTACAACTCGTTCCGTCGGATACTGATGGACAGCACCGATGTCTCAGAACCCTCATCGAAGACCGAAATGAATGGCGTGAATACATTCCTGGCCGGGTTGTAGATATATGACATGTCCTTGGTGTCAGCGGTGGGCTGTGATACTGAGCAGGACCATGTGAGCGCTGCCATCAGCACTATTGAAATGACTGCAGCTGCCTTATCTGTTTGTCGCCTTACCATGCCTTAAAGTTAATAAAGATTTCACAGTCTGTTCTTTTTCCAGCTCATCCTCACCCGGCACAGCTCTGTGCTGTCGCTCTCCCTGGTGACCGAGTGGATGAATGTTGTTCCGCTTTCATCACCTTGACCGGTATAGATATTGATCATCTCGTTCTGGTGCCCCTCAGCGATATAATTCACTTCGATGGTGTCAGGGGTGTGCAAGCTTATAAACTCAGGGTCATAGCAGTTCACGGCCCAGTGAATATACCGGGCATTGTTCACATGCCTGTTGACGTCGATGTCATCGAGCTTGACCTTCATCCTGGTCATCTCATGCTCACCGGCGGGGAGGGCAGGGACCTTGCGGGCATTGGTGCCGAGGGCTCTCTCCTCCGGGAAAAGGGTGTTGAGGGTTGAGAGGGCTTTGTCGGGTCTCTGTGCCCTGCGGGTGTGGTAATCAACAATGACCCATGAGGAGGAGGCAGCTGCCAGGCGTTTGCCTGATGCATCATACATCTCCAGGTCGCGCAGGGCGTAAATGGTCTCCGTACCCCGTGGCCATGTGCGCAGCATCACCTCTTCCCATGCCTGCGGAAGATTATCAACCTTCACCACCATCCTCGAGAGCGCCCAGAAGACTCCGTTGCTCATCAGGTTGTCACGACCCCACCCGAGCTCAACCGCATGCCTCCCTGCAATATCCTCGAAGAAGTTAAATAGCGCACCAGGACTTAACCTTCCCGTCAGGTCAGTATTGAAGATATTGACGGAGTATTTCCTTTCATAAACTATCATCGCTGCTCATATAATCTGACTTGAAGGCCTCGAGTTCGCTGTGGGCCTTTTCCCATTGTTGCATGAGAGTCTCAAGTGCCTGTTTCTTCTGTTCATAGGCCTCGTAGAATGCCGTGTCATTCACTGCTCCGGGGTCTCCTGAAGCAAGCCTGGCGTTCATGGCGGTTATTTCTCCTTCCATCCTTGTTATCTCTGCCTCGCTCTCCTCTGCCTGCCTGTGCAGCCTCCGGTACACGCGCTCCGTCTCCTTCTTCTCAAGGTACCGCAATTTATTGTCCTGCGGCGTGATGGTGTTTTCCTGCACAGGAGACTCAGTAATATGAACCTTCTGTACTCTTGTTTTTGTTGCAGGGATCTTCTTCACTTCGGGAGAACTCATTTTCACCGTCGCCGGTTTTTTTTTCTCATTGGAAGAACTTGTTTTCGTCGCTGCCGGCGACCTCTTTTCCAATTCCCTCAGCGATTCTATCTTCCTCGCCCTGAGGAATTCGGCTATGCCTCCGAGGTGGGTCTTAATCTTCCTGTTTCGGAACTCGTACACCTTATTCACCAGCCCGTCGAGAAAATCCCTGTCATGAGAGACCACAATTAATGTGCCATCGTATCTGATCAGCGCCTGCTTGAGTATCTCCTTTGAGCGTATATCGAGGTGGTTGGTCGGTTCATCGAGGAGGAGCAGGTTGTATGGTTCCAGCAGCAGCTGAACTATGGCCAGGCGAGACCGTTCGCCGCCGGAGAGCACCTTCACCTTCTTGTCTATGTCTTCGCCGTGGAAAAGGAAAGCCCCCAGTATGTCACGCAGGCGTGTGCGGATGTCGCCCCTGGCTATCCTGTCTACTGTCTCGAACACCGTGAGCTCATCATTGAGAAGCTCATCCTGGTTCTGGGCGAAGTAACCGGTACCGACGTTATGTCCTCTCTTCACTGTTCCGTCGTGGTCAACCTGGCCGAGGATCATCCTTGCGAGGGTGGTTTTTCCTTCGCCGTTTCGGCCTACGAATGCCACTTTTTCTCCTCTTTCGATCTTAAGCGAGATCCTGTCGAGCACCAGGTGGCTGCCGTAGCGCTTCGAGGCCTCGTCGGCCTCCACCACAACTGTTCCTGAGCGCGGGGCGGGGGAGAAGCGTATGTTCATTGCCGAAAGATCCTCGTCTTCGATCTCAATGCGGTCAAGCTTCTTCAGCTGTTTGATCTTGCTCTGCACCTGCACCGCCTTGGTGGGCTTGTACCTGAACCTCTCGATGAACTTCTCGGTGTCGTCGATCATCTTCTGCTGGTTGCGGTAGGCCGCTATCTGCTGCTCGCGCCTCTCCTTCCTCAGCTCGGTGTATTTGGTGTAGGGCACCCTGTAATCGTAAATTTTCCCGAGGCTGATCTCTATTGTCCGGCGCGTGACATTGTCAAGGAAGGTGCGGTCGTGTGAGACGAGGATCACCGCACCGGGGTATGTCTCGAGGAAGGTCTCGAGCCAGATGATTGATTCTATGTCGAGGTGGTTGGTTGGTTCGTCGAGCAGGATCAGGTCAGGCTTCCTGAGGAGTATTTTTGCCAGCTCCACGCGCATGCGCCATCCGCCGCTGAGCTCCCTGGTGGGCCTGTTGAACTCCGACGTGCTGAAGCCGAGGCCGGTGAGTGTCTGTCCTGTCAGTGTCACATAATCACTGCCACCGAGGATCTGATGCCGTTCGCCGGCGGCATGCATCCTGTCGAGCAGCTGGTGGTAGCTTTCGGTCTCATAGTCAGTTCGTTCCTCAATCTCGCGTGTGGTGTCGGCTATCTCCTGTTCCAGTGCCCTGAGCTCGGTGAATGAGGTGAGAGCCTCTTCCAGCACCGTGGTGGTGTCAGACACTTTCATCTGCTGCTCGAGGTAGCCGATGGTCAGCTCGCGCGGACGCTCAATTGATCCGGACGTTGGATCCTGAAGTCCCGCGATGATCTTCATGAGGGTCGATTTGCCCGCTCCGTTCCTGCCTGTCAGGCCGATGCGCTCCTGCCGGGTGATGAGGAACGAGATCTCATCAAGGAGTGCAAAGCTGCCGAAAAGGAGTGATACATTGTTGACGGAGACCATGGGGCCGGTTTTTGAATTCGCAAAGATAATCAAAATCCC
>CAZHTG010000056.1:0-7582 GCA_964535795.1 uncultured Rikenella sp. | reverse complement strand
AAGAACCTGAAATTACTTGCAATATTACTCCTGCTGACACCGCTGCTGCTTATGCAGTCGTGCCGCAAAGACCCCGGTCCCGATCCCTTCGAGGATAATAACTACCTTCTCTCCAGCGACCTGCTGCTGATGAGAACCAAGGAAAACATAGTCTCAGTCCTCACCCTTGTAGCCACACAGTATCCTGCTGTTGGTGACATCGTCGCAGACGTGGCAAGCGGTGTGAATATTTACAGTGTCACCTACAGGACTGTTTTCATGGGAGAGGAGGTGACGGCATCCGGACTGATTTGTATTCCATCGGTACCGGGAACGTACCCTGTGCTCTCATTCCAGAACGGCACCAACACCCTTCATTCGGCAGCCCCAACGGCAGATCCTCAGGGCCTTCAGTTCCAGATGATAGAGTACATCGCCAGTACAGGTTATGTAGTCATCATTCCCGATTATCTCGGGTTCGGGGCATCGAAGCAGATGGCACACCCTTACCTTCACAAGGAATCCACTGTTCAGACAGTGGTTGACATGCTCTATGCCGTGACTGAGTTCGATCTGGATGTCGCAAAGGATATAACAATAACCGACGAGTCTTACCTGATAGGTTATTCCCAGGGAGGCTGGGCTACGCTGGCAGTGGTTGATGCCCTCGAGAATGACTACAGTGCCGATTTTACGGTCAGGGCGGCCAGCTGCGGCGCGGGACCTTACGACATGGGTTATTTCAATGATTATATAATGGGACTGGCGGCATACCCGATGCCTGTATTTCTGGCTTATATTGCCAACGCCTACAGCGAGTATGACCTTTATGCCAATCCACTGACCGACCTGTTTAATGATCCGTATGCAGGCCGTATTCCGGGTCTCTATGACGGACTCCATTCTTCCGATCAGATAAATGCCCAGTTAAATGTCAATATCTCTGAACTGTTCACGGCCGGTTATGTCTCAGGGCATGCCAGCGCACCCGCTTACCAGGGTGTACGCGATGCCCTGGCTGCAAACAGCGTTGAAGGCTGGAACAGCAATGTGCCTATCCTGTTCCTTCATGGAACGGCCGACACTTATGTTGTTCCGGCTCTTTCATCGAGGATCCATGATGATATGATCGCCGCCGGTACAAGCCCGGTGACATGCCTGTATGTGACGCTGCAGGGGCTCGATCATGGCAGCGGATCTGTTCCGGCAATCCTGGCCGGGCTTGAGTTTTTCAAGGCATTCAGATAGAAGAGGGTGGGAAGGAAGAAGCAGCTGCCTATTCTCAGGGGAGTGACCATCACGGATATAGGGTCGGAAGGCAACGCAATAGCCCGGGTTGACGATATGGTGCTGTTTGTACCGGGGATGATCCCGGGCGATGTCGTTGATGTCAGGGTCACGAAGAAGAAAAAGCGATACATGGAGGGGGTGGCCATTGCGGTGACCACACCCTCACCTCAGAGGATCACCCCTCCCTGCTCACACTTCGGGGTGTGCGGAGGATGCCGGTGGCAGCATCTCCCATATGACAAACAGCTGCACTACAAGGCACAGCAGGTGCGTGATAACCTCACGCGGATAGGCCATACGCCAATTCCTGTCATTGACCCAATAGTCGGGTCGGAAAAGATTTACGGCTACCGCAACAAGCTCGAGTTCACCTTCTCCGAGAGGAGATGGATGACCGGAGAGGAGCTTGCATCATGGATCGCTGACAAAGAATCCAGGGCTGCAGGCAGTATTGAAGAGCCCGGGCAATCCGCCCCCCTGGCCGCCCCTTCCCACAGCCCCGCTCTTGGTTTCCACATTCCCGGCATATATGACAAGGTGCTCGACATCAATGAGTGCCTCCTGATGTCAGAACCGTCTGACTCAATAAGGAACGAGGTGCGGAGATATGCTCTTGACAAGGGACTTCCCTTTTACGACTTTCGTGAGCATCGCGGCTTCCTCAGGACAATGTTCGTCAGGATAACACTGGGCGGGGAGGTGATGGTGGTCCTGGTGACAACAGACAGCCACGCAGAGGAGCGGGAGAGACTTCTTATCCATCTCGCGGAGAGGTTCCCTGAGATCACATCGCTTTATTACATCATCAATACGAAGAAGAACGACAGCATAGCAGACCTCACGCCAGTTCATTTTCGCGGCAGCGAATATATCACAGAGGAGATGGAGGGGCTCAGGTTCAGGATCGGTCCGAAATCGTTCTTCCAGACCAATAGCAGCCAGGCGGCAAGGCTCTATGGCATTGTCAGGGAGTTTGCGCAGCTGAAGGGCGATGAGAATGTGTATGACTTATATACCGGCACCGGAACGATTGCCTGTTACCTGGCATCGGGTGCGTCAAGGGTAACCGGTCTGGAGTATATCGAAGAGGCTGTGGCTGATGCCAGGATGAATGCTCAGGCTAACAGCATTGGCAATGTGGAATTTGTTGCCGGCGACATAAAGGATATATTCAATGAGAAACTGTTCGGTGTGCGAGGCAGGCCTGATGTGATTATCACCGATCCGCCGAGGGCAGGCATGCATGGTGATGTTACCCTCGCGATGCTGCGCTCTGGGGCGGAGAAGATCGTATATGTAAGCTGTAATCCTGCCACCCAGGCCCGCGACATTGACATCCTCTCCCCGGGATATGATGTCATCCGTGTGCGTCCTGTTGACATGTTCCCGCACACCTTTCACGTAGAGAATGTAGTACTGCTGGAAAGAAAGCAATCTTAATACTATTGTGTAAAAGGGAGGATAGAAGTCCACAGTCCACGGTCATTGTAATTATCAGATAATGAGGACTTAATACTGGCGACTGATGACTGAAGACTGGCAATTCACTATTGCCTATTGCCTACTGCCTACTGCCTTATATGACTGCCGATTGAAGACTGCCGACTGAGGATTAATACCTATCAAGCCACCTGTACTTCTTGCTGCTGCTCTGCAGCTTGAGGGCGAGAACCAGCTCGTGCGATCCGCTGGTCACGCTTTCGATCTCACTGAGAGTATAATCATAGGAGTACCCGAGGTACATGTTTCCCCACCTTACCCTGACCATCCCTATCAAGGCTCCCTGGCTTGAAGTGCCGTAGAAGCCTCCGGTCCGGTAACCAGCTCCCAGCCAGAAGGTCTGATCATAGATAAAGGTAAGGGCCATGTCACCCTGGGGCAGTATCTGCTCCGACATCTTCAGAAGTACGGAGGGTTCGATCTCAAAATCCTTGCCAATGGGGAAGCTGTATGACCCGAATGCGTAGTAATGCCTTGACATCCTGAACTTGTCATAGGCCTTCAGTGTGTCAACCATCCCGTCTCCGATCCTCGCAGCTGCTCCCAGCATCGATTCAGCCGAAAAGCCGAGCGTGTACCGGTCATTCAGGAGGTACATCCCGAAGTTGATATCGGGAACGAGTATACCCTTGCGAAGGTTGTCGTTCAGCCATGGCTCAGTCGGATCGAGGAAGCTCTCATGATCTGCGTTGATGATGTAATGATACCCTGTGGCTGCCAGTCCGAACGACAGCTGGGTGTAATCCTGTACCCAGATATGGTATGAATAGGCTGCCTGAAATCCTGTCCTCTGGACCAGGCCGTTCTGATCACTGAATATCCCGAGACCAAATCCTGCCCTTCCCTCTGTCTTCGCCCTGTATCTTGTGCTACCGAAGATATTCTTCCTGAGTGAATATTTCTTTTTTGTGAACCTTGTCTGGTAGCTGAGCGAGTAGGTCCTCGGGGAGCCGGCATATCCGACCCACTGTTCCCGTGCGGTAACGTTAAAGCTTGTGTACCCTTCGCTTCCTGCTGCAGATGGATTGATCAGGAACCTGTTGTACATATACTGGCTGTAAAGGGGCATCTGCTGGGCAAATGAATATTGTGCCCCGATCAGTGCAAAAAATAGTATGATGATCAGCCTTTTCACGGTTTCTGATTAGCCAGTTGTTTTCCGACAGGCAACTGTTTTATCGAATCTGAAATCAATGTTGCGCAGTCGTTTTTCTGAAGCTAATATACTCCCGTTCCAATGTCCCTGCAAGTCATTTTTGATACAAGGGTACTCTTTGATGACAAATATGCCTTTTTAGATGGTGACGTTGAAAGCCTATCCGTCAGTTTATTCAGATGACAAGTTTCAAGCTCGGCTTTTGGCTTGATCTACCGGCTCCATTCAAGGACTTATCGATCTGTAAGCCAATGATTTTGAGAATCCGGGTAAATCTGTAACCGGGGGTAATGCTGAATGATTTACCCTTAAAGGTTACCGTTAATTGTATACGATTGTAATTGTTCCGATCAGTAGCCTTGATCCATTGCCAAGATCAATAGTGTAATGGTAAGAGTCGATTGGTAATTTGACTCCCATGCTCCTTCCGTCCCATGGCTCGGGATAGCCGCGCGGTGATTCCCAGAGCTTCTGACCCCACCTGTTGAAGATCTTTATCTCAATGTCAGGATAGAGATCCCTGAGTTCCATATTGTCATTGTAGAATTCTATTTCCCATGTGTCATTGATGCCGTCACCGTTGGGCGAGAAGGCTTCAGGAATGATGAGGCATATCTCGTTCATCGGTCTGACCGTAGCCGTACCGGTCACCGTGCACTCGTTGTAGTCCTGCACTGTCACACTATATATACCTGGGATCACACCAATGAGATCCTGTGTGGTTTGACCGTTGGACCACAGGAATGTATGTCCGCCGAGGGGCGATCCTCCGCCAACAGTCAGACTGATCATACCGTCAGGCATATCGGGACAGTAGGCATGTTCGACATCGTAAGCAAGTGTGAGCTGCGGCGGATCGGTAAGTGTGAAGCTGGAGTCTGCGCGGCATGAGTTGGCGTCAAGGATCGTAATGTTATAGGTGCCGGCGCCAAGATTCCTTCTCGGGTTTTCAAACGACATCCCATCCTGCCACATGTAGGCGACAAAGCCGACGCCGTTGACCGGGGTGATCTCTGCCCATCCGGTATTCGCTCCGTGGCAGTTGATATTGAACAGCATGTCATTGCTCAGCGACAGATCAAATGTCATGCTCAGTTTGCCCGGCTCGGTGAGTGTGAAGGTATCTGAGACCTGGCATCCGTAACGGTCGGTTATGGTCACTGTGTATACTCCTGCATAAAGATCTGAAATGTATCCTGTGCTGTTTGTGGTTGAGTAGCCGTTCGGTCCTCTCCAGTTATAGCTGAACGGAGCAAGGTCAACTGTCGGAGTGAGCCTGATGGAGCCGTTGTTGTAACCGAAGCAGCTGATATTGTATCCATTGTAATTGGAGAGTTGTGTATCATAAGTAATGAGCGGATGGACTATCAGTGTTACTGTTTCGGGCTGGCCTTCGCACTCCTGTCCGCCGTCGGAAGGAACGATGCGCGGTGTGAAGCTGTATACAACCTGCCTGTCCTCGGAAGCCGTGTTATAGAGGGTCTCTGTTAAATCTGTCGGCGTGGTGTATCTGCCACCGGTTGTGAAGCCTGTTACGCCGGGTTCAGCGGTGACCTGGAGATCGTATACCCACTGGCCTTCCACCTGCGGATTCATGTTACGCACATTGATGACGGTGGCATCGCCGTAGCAGAGGATGGTGTCTGGTGAGCTGACTTCTATATCGGGTACCGGGTTGACCCAAACGGTGGCAGTGATATGTTCAAGGTCGCATGCGCCGTAGACCCTCGGGGTGATGTTGTAGATCAACTGGCGGGCCACGTCGGCCGAGTTGGATATAGTCTGGCTGATTGTTGTGTTCAGGCCGGTTTCGTCATCTGCTGCTCCTGTGATGCCTTCCGGTGAGTTGACGTGCCATGTCCAAGTGGTTACCGGTATCTGGCTGGTCAGGGCCAGGTTGATCGTTTCACCGCTGCATATGACATCAGTGTCAGGTGTTACTGTCGGGGCCGGATCAACTGCGTAGTGTACTGTTACGGTTGCCTCGCAGGTTGATGTGTTGCCTGCACCGTCGGTCACTGTCAGGGTCACGATATTTGCGCCGAGGTCTGTGCAGTCGAAGTCTGTTCTGCTAGCCGTCAGTGATGCGATGGTACAGTTGTCGTAGCTGCCGCCGTCTATGTCCGCTGCTGTTATTCTTGCGAGCCCGGTTGCGAGGTCAAGGTATATGTCAATGTCTCTGCAGATGGCAGTCGGAGGCGTATTATCCTCGATAGTGACGGTGAAGCTGCAGTTGTCAGACAGGCCGAGTACATCAGTCACGGTATAGGTCACGGTTGTTACACCAAGGTTGAAGGTGAAGCTGGTGAGGTCATTGATGCCTGTTGCCGGTGACGAGGCGGTTGTTGCTCCGGTCATCGTCCAGGTGACTGTTGAGATGTTGCTGTTCGGGTCAGAGTAAGTTGCTGTAAGGCCGGTGTTGATCAGTATGTCACATGTGGTGCTGGTGGTTGAGGTCACTATCGGATCCGGGCAGTCGATCACAGGTGGCAGGTTGAGCAGGCGCACGGTAACGGTGTTGCTTAAGGTATCTACCAGTGCTGCTGTGGGCGAGAATCCTGTTGCCTCGGCGGTATTGACGACTGTACCCGCCATTATATCATCCATTGTGACCGTGTGTGTTGCGATGCATGATGCGCTGGCACCGGGGATGAGGGTGTACGGTGCTCCGGTGCAGACCGGTGGTGCAATCAGGTCAGTCATAGTGATACCTGTGACGGTGACATTGCCGGTGTTGGTTACGGTCAGTGTGTAGTTGATCACCTCGCCGGGAGCTACATATTCTGTACGGTCAGCTTCCTTGACCAGGGTAAGCTGTGGCTTCTGCAGACCGATCACATCCGCTGAAGCTGTTGTGGTGATTGTACCGCTGGCTATGGTTGTTCCGGTGGCTGTTGCCGTATTGGTGAAGTGTCCTGCATCGATATCCGCCAGGATGACGGTATGAGTTGCCGAGTAGGTCCAAACCTCATCCGGATCAAGTCTGTTGTCGCTGTCGGTGTCACCGCCGGTGCGGGTGATGCTGCCTGCATCAGCTCCCGGATCAGTGACGGTGATGCTGCCAATGGAGACGTTGCCATCGTTGGTGATGGTGAGTGTATAGTGCAGGATGTCTCCGGCAGCGTCATAGTTCTCTTCTGCCGCTACCTTTGTCATTGACCAGGCGGCTGTTTGGCTGATGGTTGTTGAGGCCTCGGCCTGCTGCTGATTGGTCTGGTTCGTGTTTATGACAGCCCTGTTGACCAGAGTGGTACCTGCATCGATGTCTGATTGTGTCACGGCATAAGTAGCGGAGTATGTCCATGTTTCTCCGACATCGAGGATGTTGTTGCTGTTGGTGTCACCGCCGGTGAGCGTGGTGCTCAGGGCAGCGCCTCCTGCAATCGCATCTGTCAGGACCACTCCGGTCAGGCTGGTGTTGCCGGTATTTTCGACAACAATAGTATAGTTCAGAGTCGTAGGTTCAGCTATCGCAGTTTGGTAAACTGTTTTGTTGATTGTGAGGGTTGATATCTGTGTAACGGTAGTTGTTGCGTTGTCGGTAACGGCGACAGGTATCTGGGTTGCTGTTACAGAAGCAGTGTTGACAAGTGCCGTTCCGGCATCAATGTCAGCCTGGATGGCTGCGTATGTGGCGGTATATATCCATACTTCACC
>CAZHTG010000055.1:5036-13002 GCA_964535795.1 uncultured Rikenella sp. | reverse complement strand
TAAAAAACTCGAAAAATCTTTCAAGATGCTTGTTTTTGTCTTAGAATACGGCCAAAAGTCGATATGATGTAATGGAACCTTATGATTACCCTGTAGGGGTATTAGTATTGTAGAGAGAATGTGATTAGGAATTTATACCTCGTAGGGGTTTTGGTATTGTAGTTCGTGGGGCGTACTGGAATCGAACCAGTGACCTCTTGCCTGTCAAGCAAGCGCTCTAAACCAACTGAGCTAACGTCCCGTTGTGCCTGTCATCCGCCAGTTGGCGGACTAAACCAACTGTGCCGGCGTACCGGGCGGGGACAAATATAATAAATTTTTGAATTTCCGGTTACTCGATCATCACGGGAGTGCTGAACGAGAAGAGAAACGATGATCCCTTGCCTGGCACTGACTCCACCCATATGCGTCCCTTCATCAGCTCGGTCAGACGATTGCATATCGCCAAACCGAGACCGGCACCCTGAACCTTTGGCACATCTTCATTCCAGTACTGCACGAACGGAAGGAAGATATCGTTAAGCCTTTCAGGCTCAATGCCCTGTCCCGTGTCGCTGACAAAATATGTTATCGTATACCTGTTATCCGATTTCAAGATTTTGTACCCGTATTTTATCTCTCCCTCATCGGTGAACTTGATGGCGTTGCTGATAAGGTTGCTGAAGATCTGGCTCAGACGCAGCTCGTCAATATACTGGTACACGGCTTTTTTATTCTTATCGATGACGGCGGTTATCTTAAGATGCTTCTTTCCTGCAATATCCAGGTCATAAGACAGAGACGAGGCCATGGAGGCGATGAAACCGTTGATCTCGACATTTGTGTATTTGATCTCCATGCTGTTGCTCTCGATGCGTGAAAGGTCAATCATGTCATTGATAAGCCTCAGCAGACGTTGCGAGTTGACATCTATCAGCCTGACCATCTCCTCCTTCTCCTCCTCCGTTGTGTTCATGGATGTGAGAATATTTAGGAAACCCAGCATGGCATTGAGCGGGGTGCGTATCTCATGGCTGAAGTTGGCGAGGAAGGTGGTCTTGAGCCTGTCGGACTCCTCTGCCTGGCGCCTCGCGGCAATCAGGTCATCCATGATCTTTTGCGTCTCGGTGATGTCCTGGCAGGTGCCATAGCGATAAAGCATCCTGCCATTCTCATCATACTTGACGTATGAATTGACGGTGATGGCCTTTACATTCCCCTTAGGCGTTATGATTCTGTAGGTCAGAGAGTATGATTCCTTCTTTTTCTCTATGGCCTCCTCGATGGCCGAGATAAGATAGGACCTGTCCTCAGGGTGTGTGAATGAGATATTTTCCTGGTAGGTGAAAGAAAGGCTTGCCACCTCATCGTTGAATATCCTGGATATCTCTTCAGATCCGATATACATCTTTGTTTCCGGACGGTACTCCCACCACCCGAAGCGACCAATACGCTGTGCCTCTCTGATTCGTTCCTCGTTAAGCTCGAGAGCACGGCGGATGCGGTACTCCTCTGTGACATCGCTGACAAGGCTCACATGGAACCGCTCGGAGTAACTGGTCTGGACTTTAACTATGATGATCTTTCCATCCTTGCGCCTGGAGGGTCTTACCAGGGTCTCTTCAGACTTCTCTCCTATAATTCGCCTGTCCTCTTCCGGTTCGGTGGAGAGGTCGAGTGGGGTCATCTTCCGCAACTCCTCCCTGGTGTAACCGAAGAGCTCGGCGGCAGCCTTGTTCACCTTAATGAACCTGTTGGTGCGGTTATCGATGAGCATTATGGCATAGCCGGCCTGATCGAACACCTCCTTGTACCTGTTAAAGGATTTGCCTGCGAATATGCGTTGAAAGAAACCTCCCGGCAAAAGACTGATCACCTTCCTTGAAGTTGGGTTATTAAGCAGTGGCAAAATTAATTTATTTTCCCGTTCTGCCTATTACAACGTACCGATGCAGAAAAACTTGCGTGATACAGTAATTCCCTGGTCATCGACGGCAGTAATGATATGTTCTCCCTCTCCCACCCGTAGTTCAGTCTGGTGGACATATTTAGTCATACCGATGTACCTGTTGTCGAGGTGCCAGTAAATCACCGCGTTTCTCCTGCGGTGGGCTATCTCGGGGAGCATGGACATAAGTTCTCCCTGAAGGCTGCGGGGTATAAAGATCCGTGCATCGCGCGGAGGGTATATAAATTCCATCGACGCCACCTTCATGTCGTCGGTGCAGCCGGGCATGAACGGGGGCAGGGTATGGTAGGAGGGGTTGCGCATGCGGTAGTAATACTCCATTGCAGGGGGCAGCACAAACCACGAGCGGCTGACCATGTCGCCAGGGGAGGCGCATGATATGTTAACCCTGTACTTCTCAGCGGCATCGAGGTTTATGACCGTATGATAAGGGCATGCGTCGCTGCGGAGTCCGGCCTCGGGAATCCATTCCTCCCGCCTTTCGGTACAGTCAGGTCCTGCCCTGAAGCCGCTGGCGGCGCACACCTCCGTGAGGGTCATCCCTTCTTCGGGTCGTGCGAACCATGTGTGCGGATCCGGCTGCAGCAACCTTATTATGTCGAACAGCAGAGGCGCTGCCGATGATATGCCTGACAGTCCCGGCCTCCCCTCGCCGTCGGCGTTGCCCGCCCACACCGCCACCACATAAGAGGGAGTTGTGCCAATGGCCCATGCATCGCGGAAGCCGAAGCTGGTGCCTGTCTTCCATGCCACCTCCGGGGCGCTCCCGAAGTACTGCCACCCGGTCTCCGTCTCGGGCCTGTTGACCCTGCGGAGAGCCTCGTACGTAAGCCAGATGGCCGATGGGGTCAAAACGGGGCCGGATCCAGACTGTGGACTGTGGACTGCAGACTGGCGACTATCAGAAAGGACCCTTGCCATGGTCGCATATGCCATGGCCAGTTCCTCGAGAGACGCCTCACCACCGCCGAGGATGAGGGAGAGACCGTAATGCGAGGCAGGCTTGTTGAAGGTGGTGAATCCCATCGCCTTCAGCAGGATCAGGAACCGTTCCTCCTCGTACATCTGCAGCATGCGTACCGCCGGTATGTTCAGCGAACGTGCGAGGGCGTCACCGGCAGGCACGGCACCGCTGTAGGTGAAGTCGGAGTTCTCGGGACGAAATCCCTGGAAACGGGTGGGTATGTCGGCAATGAGGGCGTTGGGGAGCATTACTCCAGAGGAGAGGAGCCCCGCGTAGAGGAACGGTTTCATGATGCTGCCCGTGCTGCGCGGGGCGGTTATCATATCGACATCGCGGCCGTGCCTGCCGGTGGTGTCGGGGAGAGTGCTGTTGCCGGCATATGCCAGGACATGACCGGACGCCACCTCCAGGACCAGGGCGGCGGCATTATGGATCAGGTTGCCTTCCAGCGCAGCCTGGTGCCTGTTGACAAGCTCCGTCACCGCGCGCTGCAGAACCGGGTCAAGGGTTGTTATAATACGTGTGCCGGAATGCCCGAGCCACAACCTGTCTGTCAGATGAGGGGCAAGGGAGGGCATCGGCATGGCAGCCCCGGGTAGAGGCTCGCTCATGGCCAGCGAGCAGGTCAGGCTGTCAATATGACCCCTCTCTGTCAGCGCCAGCAGCAGCCTGTCTCTCTTGGACTGCAGCCTCTCCGGGTTGCGCCCCGGATAGATCAGCGAGGGAGCGTTCGGAAGCACCGCCAGCGTGGCTGCCTCAGCCCATGTAAGGTCATCGGTGCCACGGCCGGTGTAACGCCAGGCAGCAGCCTCGATACCCACCGTGTTGCCTCCGAAGGGGGCGTTGGCGGCATAGAGGATGAGGATGGCATTCTTGGAACGGAAGAGCTCCAGCTTCAGGGCAGAGAACATCTCGATGATCTTCCCTGCATAGGTCCGGTCAGGATTGCCTCGCGCCAGACGAGCCACCTGCATGGTGATGGTGCTGCCTCCGCGGACCGTCTCTCCGGCTCTGATGTTGTCAGTCAGAGCCTTGAAAACCGCCACGGGATTGACCCCGGGGTGCCAGCGGAAATATCGGTCCTCGTAGTTGATGAGGCATGTGACATATTTCTCCGGAAGACTGTCGGGCGGAGGGAAGCGCCACTGACCGTCGTCTGCTACCCTGGCGCCGAGAAGGGAGCCGTCAGCGGCCTCGACAACGGTTGACAGGGGTGTGTCGAATGAGGGCATCGGCGCCGCCAGGAGGCAGATTATGAAGAGGGCGGTGATGCCGAGGAGTATTTTCAGGGATAGCCTCACGGATACAATACTTAATGGTCTACGACCAAAATATATTTTATGTGGTTGATCTACAATACCTTAACGTCTACGACGTATGGTTTTGCTATTATCACTTGTCTACAATACTATATGCTCTACGAGCAATTATTAGTGTGATGCTCTATTCTACAATACTTTATCGCCTACGGCGAAAGGTTTTTGTTATCATCGCTGGCCTACAATAATATATCGCCTACGGCGAAAGGTTTTTGTTATCATCGCTGGCCTACAATAATGTATCGTCTACGGCGAATAATACTGGTATACAATACACTACTATTGCCTAATTCTTAATTCTTAATTCCTCTCAGCCTATTGTCTACTTTTTGACCTCCACCTTAAATCCCGGACGCCGTGCGGTTACGCTCTCATCATACATCGCCTCGCAGACAATGGCAGGCATCGAATAAGTGCCACGGTAGGAGGCGGTCAGAATGATGAAGAACTTCCTGGTCTCGCCCGGCTTAAGACTGAAATAGGTATTGACCCTGTCGTCACGGAAGTCGCGGTAGTCATAACCGCTCTCCTTTAACGCCAGTCCCGACTCAAAGAGCCGGGTGTTCTGAATCTCCCAACCCGACGGTACCATCGTTGTCAGCGCCAGGTTACTGACCTGGCGGAAGGTGGTGCTGGTAACCGTCACTGCCATCATGAACCCCGTTCCCTGTGAGAGAGAAGAGACTTCGACAGGCTTCTGTTCCATATCCAAGTATTCAACCTTCATTGCCAGGTTGTTCTCGGTCACGGTCGCATCACTGGTCTGCGGCACACCCTGTTCGGTGAAGGTCACAAACACCGGCTTGTCGCTCTCGTTCTCAATGAGGAGACTGTTCGATGCTGCGGGCTCCAGAGAACGCAGTATGGCTCCGCCGTCAGAGCTGATCTTCTCCTTCTTCCCGTTGAAGTCGAAAGCGATCTTTATCGGCTTGCTGTTATCGCCCTTCAGCTTCTTGCTGAAGTTCATATAGGCGAAGAGTCCCCAGGCAGTCGTCTGCGTGCTGTACCACCTGTCCTGGCTGAGCGACTCCGCCACCTGCTTCAGGAGCTCGAGGGCTTCGTTTGTGTTGCCGATGGTGGTCAGGGTGTAAAGTATGACCGACTGATCCCTGAGGCTGCTGCCGTAGTAGTAGTGCATGAATTCCTCCTCTGTCTTCAGGTTCCTGACATCGGTGAGGCTCTGCGCCACCTCCGGCCTGCCTGTGGTGGCATAGGCGGCGGCGAGGAACCACCGTGCCAGCGATGGCAGGTCGGTCACCTCGCGCATGCGGTTCATTGCGCCCTTGTCGGCCACCCCGGCCAGCGCCATGGTGAAGAGCCTGTAGGCCTGGTCATTGGCAGTGTAGCGGTACTGCGGCTGGTATCTCCAGGCGGCGGCAGTGGCACGCTGGTAGGCTGTCCACTTGCTGAGGAACCCTGCCGGCAGCGCATAGCCTGCCTTCTGAGCCTCAATGGCGAAGTGGCCGGCATACGATGTCACCCAGTCGTCGGGATAGGGCCCGCCCGGCCAGAGTGTCAGCGCCCCCGTCGACAGCTGGCGTGTGGCGATAGCGCGCAGCGCCTCCTGCACGTTGTTGCGCACCGCGGCGTGATCAGGCAGCCCCGAGCCAAGCAGGTCAGGAAGATATACCTGCGGGAAAGCTGCCGAGGTGATCTGCTCCGTGCACCCGTGAGGGAAGGAGGTCAGGTATCCCAGGCGCCGCGACAGGTTCACGGAGGGCAGGGAGAAGACCTCGACCGAAGCCGATGAGGTACCGGCAATGCCGAAAGGAACAAAGGACCTCAGATATTTTTCACCGGGAGCAAGCGTGCGGGTCTCGGAACGACGCTCGGGAGGATTGGGTGAGCGCACGGGCACAACGAGGTCGTATGAGGCGCTCTCGCCTCCGCCCTCGGCCCTGACACTGATCTTTGCCTTCCCGGGCTGCTGCGCTGTGGTGAAGAGGAGCTCCAGGTCGCTGTCGCCGGGCTCGGAAAAACGCACAGCACCGGAAGCCTGGGTGAATGATACCATCTCATTGCCCGTGGCGGTCACGCTTACATCAGTTATCTCCTTCTTCTGTGCGAAGACCGTCACCGGCAGCGCTACCTTATCACCCGGAGACAACACTCTCGGTGCCGTCGCCAGTATCATCAGCGGATCTGACACCACCACGCTCTTTTCAGCCGAGCCAAAGGTATTGCCCTCGCCGGCAGCGGTGACCATCACCCTGACGGAGCCGGTGTATTGCGGCAGCCTTATCTTGTGCGTTCCCGTTTTGCCCGGTGCAAGGGTGAAGGGACCGATGAACCTTACCACCGGCTCAAACCGGCGTGCCCTGTTCTTGCTCTGGTCCACGGCGGCCTCGCTGCCACCGATGGCAAAGGCGCGTCCCAGCTTGCCGCCGAATGCGCCAAAGACAATATCATACAGGTCCCATGTCCTGACACCCAGGGCATGCTTGACGAAGAACCACTTCCAGGGATCAGGAGTCCTGAATCCCGTCAGGTCAAGGAGACCCTCATCAACAACGGCAAGGGTATAGGTCATCCCGCGACGGTTCTGCTCCTCAATACTAATCTCCACCTCCTGGCGTGAACGGATCTGGTCAGGCATGGTGATGACCGGCACAAGCTTCGATGACGGGTCTTCGACCATCACCGGTATGACGCCGTAGAGCCTTATGGGCGCGTCATTGACCGTCTGCGAGTGCGGCTGGAGCATGGTCACGTACATATAGGCATTGGGGGCCATGGCACTGGTGGCTTTGACCTTCACCTCGGTGTTCCCGGCTTTCGTTGTAACCTCCTTTATGTCAAGCAGCCCGGTGCTGTTCTCAATGGTGATGATGGCCCTGCCGTTCTCCGGGGCGGGGAAGGTAAGGCTTATCTCATCACCCACGCTGTACTTGTCCTTGTCGGTGTTCAGCTGCAGCAGGCTTGCGCCGTCATTGCCGCCGGGCTTCATGCCATAGTCCCACGGCCAGTCGACCAGCACGATCATTCCCGTGGAGTGACCCGAGGGCAATGTTGCCCGCACCAGATAACGACCCCACTGCTGCTTGTCGACGCTGAATGATACCTTTCCCTCTCCGCCGGTGGTTGTGATTGTTTCGGAGAAGATGTTGTTGTTGCGGCCGCGTGTGATGTATGACCCGAGATACTCGTCGTCCGACTCCCACCACCAGCGGTAGTCGAGCTTGTAGACGTTTACTTCCACCTCGCTGCGCAGGGGCTTACCCTCTTTATCGAGGGTAACCACCCGCACCTCATTGGGACGGTCGGTAAACAGTATACGCCCGGTGGCTCCCAGGGCTGGGATGTTCATCCCCACAAAGGCAGGGTATGGAGCATAGGGAAGAACCGTCTGGTTGATGCTGGCGTCGCCGCCCTTCTCAAAGACCCTGGTGGTGAAGACGGCGCTGAGCATCCCGGGAGCCTGCAGCTCATCGTCAGGAGTGAAGGAGACCACGGCCTCGCCGGAGCTGTTGATGTTTCCGTCGAAGATGGTCTGGCTATCAAACCAGAACTGCGTCACCGGGTCATCAAAGCTGTACTGTCCGTACTTCTCAAACGAAGTTTTCACAGGCTTCAGCAGCAGTTCAACGGTCGATTTCATGTCGCGTGCCGTTGTTCCGTTCAGCCATGTGACCTTCAGGTCGCCGCGCAGAGCCCGGGAATCACCGCCGGCAACAGCTCCCGGAAAGTCAAGCTTGATCTTCAGCCTGTTGGGTTTGACGGTCTCGACCTTGATGA
>CAZHTG010000055.1:0-4936 GCA_964535795.1 uncultured Rikenella sp. | reverse complement strand
GGAAAGTCAAGCTTGATCTTCAGCCTGTTGGGTTTGACGGTCTCGACCTTGATGATACGTGTGAAGGTAGCTGCGCCGATGCGCACCTGTGCGCGGTAGTTACCCGTCTCGGCATCGTCGGAGGTGACAGATGTAAAGGTGAGGAATCCCTTGTCGTTCAGCGTGGTAACCTGTTGGTCCACCCTCTGTCCTTTAGTGTTGTAAAGCTCGAAGTGCACAGGATGGCCGGCCGGGAGGCCGCTGCCCGCGTCGCGAACAATCACTCCCACGAAGATGGAGTCGCCCGGACGCCTTACATCGCGCTCGGTGAAGAGAAACGCCCTGATGCCATCCTGCGGAGACTCCCCGGAGACATCGAAGGAACTCATTGAGAGCGCCGCGCCGTCTTTCAGCGACAGGTAGTTGCGGTTCTTGTCCTTGCGGGCTATCACCAGGAAGGGTTTCCGGGGGCACGCAAGGGCCGCAATTCCCGACCTGTCAGTGGTGACGGTGCTCATCAGCTGCATCTGGTAGTCGTAGATCTCGGCTGTGGCTCCCTCAACCGGCTCAGCCGTCTGTAGGTTCCTGACGAAGACACGGAGGTTGTTGTCGCTGCCGCTCTTGGCAATGATCCCGAGGTCAGAGGCGAGTATGTTGCTTACAAGCTTCTTGTTCGGGCTGTAATATGCATCACTGCAGGGGTTCCTGTTCTCACGCCAGTTGTAGGCATACTCATAGAAGAGCCCTTCTTCGGAGAGGGAGTAGTAGTCATCGGAGCCCTCCCAGCGGCGGTCGAGGTCGGCCAGCTCAAGCATCTCCTCGTATTTCGACGGATTGCGATCACCCGTACAGGGGTACAGCGAATAGGAGGGTCGCATCCCCAGCTCAATGCGGTAGAGGATGCCCTGCTCCGGCTCGATATAATTGGCAAGGTCGATGGTGAAAAGATTGTACCTGTTGGGGTCGAAGCCGGCGCTGCCGGTGAGGTCTACACGTCCGCGGTAGACGGGCCTCCCGAACTGCCTTATGTTGCTCTCGTAGTCATTCGCTTCTCCCATGCTGTTCTGCTGAAGGAAATAGGGCAGGTTGTTCTCAAAGACCTTGATGATGGTGAGGTCGACGGCGCTGAGGTTGGCAGCCAGGAAGGGGAAGATCAGGTTGCCCGATGATGGCATGATGACCCCGCGACCGACGGACTGGATGCCTGGCTCAACAGGAGTGAAGTTGATGCTTCTCGTTACCGATTCGCCAAGCCGTTGGCCGCGGCTGTTGCGGATCGAGCCGTCGACGGTCACCTCAACAGCACCGACGATGTTGTCTCCCGGGATGACCAGGAGCCTGTTGCCGTCGGCACTGACCGAGACCGGGTGAGAAGGGTTAAGGGTGATCATCCCGTCAAGCTCACTTCCTGCATCGAGCAGGTCGGAGAAGAAGATCTCCAGGCTCTTGCTGTCGCCTGTGTTGATCTTAATGTCAGTGACGGAGAAGACCCCCTCGGCGGGGATGGTGACAATATGCTCTCCCTTCGTCTTCATGCCGAATGCAGTGCCGTTCCAGGCTACGGTGAGCTCACTCTCCTCCTTCGCCCTGCGTATCTTTTCAATTGAAAAAGTGTGGATGTTCTTGTTGTCATGATCCCATGAGATCTTCTCGTCGCGCTTACCGATGCGGGCGGTGAGGTACTTTTCGACCTCTGACTTGTCTATATGGTCGGAGGTCACCACCGTGCCGGTGAGAGTGTAGGTGTTCCCGTCAGGAAGATCCACAGTCACCGGGTTGACGCTGACGGTGAAGTTCTTTTCTACCGTGCGGAAGATGACAGGGAAGAATCGAAAGCGCTCTTCGACCTGCCCCAGCTTGCTGAGGTCGAGGGTGCCCTGGAAGGAGGTGCCGGGCGACAGGGGCCTGGAGGGCATAAAGACCAGCGTGACGTCATCAGCCCATTCGGCTGTTCCCTTGATTGCCGGACTGAAGGAGAAGAGGCCCTGGGTGCGGCTGCGGTCTGCCGTGGCAGCAAATTCCGGGGTGAAGACCACCTGTATGTTGCCCGCAGCAGGCACCACCCCTGTGGTATAGGCAGCAATGAATTTACTGAAGCCCTTGTCGATGACGGTGACGGCGGAGGAGACGGCATCGCTGCCGGCCGGCTGTTTACCTTTTCCGCAGGAGATGACAATGACGGCAATGACAGCCGCAGCAAGGAGAAGACGACGGTTCATGATATATTTTTTTCAGGTTGTTCAGACAGCAGTGATCTCGGCCCGGAGCTTCGCCACATAATCGCGTATCTCGTTCAGCGTCCCCACGGTGACGGTCATCTCCGTACCGGTGGTGGTGATGACCTGCCGGACAGTGTCAATGCTGACATCTCCCGGCTGATAATAGATCTCAAATGTATCAAACCAGCGATTGAGGTACTTCAGTTTCTTGGTGTAGAAGACGACCATCGGGTCATCGTAATAGTTCTTCATGAAGCTGAGCAGCGAGATGAGCGAGTATTTCTGCTCGGCGATCTTTCCAACCACCTGGGGGTCAGGGTTCGCCGGGTCATATGCCAGCTGTGTGGCGAGGTACATCGCCTCAATCCATCCTCCCATGAGCATCAGTCCCAGGGTGCCCTCGCTGCCCTCGAGCCGCAGGTGCTCGTCTATCTTGCCGTAAGCATCATTCATCAGTCCTGTCAGTGAATCGGCGTTGCCGATGTCCGCATCGAAGCTCCTGATGGCATCGGAGAGGAAGGTGTCAGGCATGTTCAGCCTCTCGCTGAGGGTCTTGATGGTGCTGAAATAACTGACAGTCTGCCTGTTCACCCCGAACAGCTTCATGTAACCCATGTCTACGCCGTAAACGCCGAGGTTCATGGCCGCCTTGTAGCTGCTCATGTACAGGTTACGGTTCCCGGAAGGAAGGATGATTGTGTCATTGTACCTGATGCCGAGCCTATCGAAGATGTTGCACACCTCAACCGGGGTCAGGAGGCCATAATATATCTCCCTGATATGCAATGTATCATCAGGAGTCTCAGGGAGGCGGGTCGAGAAGACCGGTGCCGGCACATTGGGTCCCTTGGCTGTTCTGTTACATGATGTGATGATAAGCGTCATCGCACATATTGCAATCAAAACAGGAAGGAATTGTCTCATAATTGCAGAAATTTCCCCTAAGGTAAGAAAAAGATTATAGAGGCGGCATTATAATACTATCCGGCCCCCCAGTCCCGTGGAAATTTTTTTCTGGAGCGATGTCATCGCCTTGTATCTCTCCTGGAGGGCGGAGATCTGCTCGTCGTTTCCTGCCGCCTCCGTCATCGCTTTGCGCAGCTCCTTCTGCAACATCTTGATCTTGTCGCTCTTGAACTTCAGGATGGAGTCGGGAACGATCTCCTTCAGCTTCATCTCTTCGGTTTCGACATAGGCGCCGCGCGAGCTCCAGATGCGGCTGAGGGTGTACTGTTCGGTCAGCATGTCGACGGCGATGGCGCTGATGGCCGGGTCAGGGTGATGCGCGAAATGCCTCTCGCCTGCCACCAGTCCCTGAGCCACGTTGAATCTTATCTCAGAAAAGACCGAAGCGAAGAGGGGGTCATCAAACTCCAGCTCATCCTCTGTTATCTGCGAGATGATATAGTCGGCCACGGTGGTAATGGTCTCGGTGCCTGTCTCCCTGTCGGTGACGCGCGACAGCACCTCGGAGCCGTAGCGTATCAGGAGACGCAGCAGCTCCTTCTCGGAGTACCACGATGACTCCTCTTTCTTGCGCTGTTGTTTCGGGACCACTGTCTGCGGGCTGACCATGGCGTCCTGCGCCGGCCATGAGTTGCGGTCGCGGAAGGTCTGCTGCTTACGCAGCTTCAACACCTCGTCGAGGACCACCTCCTCGGGCATGCCGAGCTGGATGCTGCACTCCTTGATATAAACGGTGCGGGTGATCTGGTCGGGGATGACGGCTATGGAGCGGACCACCTCGCGAACCAGGTTGGCACGCCTGACGGGATCGCTCTGCGCCTCATCAAGAAGGAGCCTGGTCTTGAACCTGATGAAGTCGGTCTCGTTCTCCTTCAGGTAGCGGCGGAACTCCTCCTCGGAGGTCTTTTTGGAGTATGAGTCGGGGTCTTCGCCCTCGGGGAGCATGACGATGCGCACGTTCATCCCCTCCTCCAGCACCATGTCGGTGCCTCTTACCGAGGCTTTTACGCCAGCCGGGTCGCCGTCATAGAGCATGGTTATGTTGGGGGTGAAGCGCTTGATGAGGCGTATCTGCTCCTGTGTCAGTGCGGTGCCGGAGCTGGCCACGACGTTCTCAACGCCGGATTCGTGCATGGAGAGGACGTCGGTGTATCCTTCAACGAGGTAGCAGCGGTCCTCCTTGATGATGGCCTGCCGCGCCTGGAAGATGCCGTAGACGATGCGGCTCTTGTGGTAGATCTCCGTCTCGGGGGTGTTGACGTACTTGGCGGCCTTGGGGTCTGTCTTGAGGATGCGGCCTCCGAAGCCCAGCACCTGCCCCGAGAGCGAGTGGATGGGGAACATGATGCGGCCGGCGAAGCGGTCAAAGAGGTAGCCCTCCCGGTCTATGGTGAGGCCGCTGGAGACGAGGTACTCGCTCCTGTAGCCTGCCGCGATTGCCTTCTGCGTAAAATCGTCGCGCTTCTCATTGCAGTAGCCCACCTCGAACTTGCGGAGGACGGCGTCGGCGAAGCCTCGCTCACGGAAATATGACAGGCCCAGCGCCATGCCCTCGTGGCCGTGGAAGAGGTTCTCGGTGAACTGGCGGGCGGCGTACTGGGTGACGACGAGCATGCTCTCGCGCTCGTTCTGTTTGGCGATCTCCTCGGGGGTGACCTCTTTCTCCTCTACCTCTATGTGGTATCTCTTCGCCAGCCAGCGGAGCGCCTCGGGGTATGAGAGGTGCTCATGCTCCATGATGAAGTTGACGGCGTTGCCGCCCTTGCCGCAGC
>CAZHTG010000054.1:0-14334 GCA_964535795.1 uncultured Rikenella sp. | reverse complement strand
AGGCAGCGAGGCTATCAGACGGGTACGGAGTGAGGGTGGGTGAACATCGTTGTAATGCTGCAGGAACTCTGACTTGAGTTTGGCGATGTCAACTGCTGACGGGCACTCGCTGCGACACCCCTTGCAGGCCAGGCATAGATCAAGTATATCGTAGATCTCCCTGTTGTCCCAGGGATTGTCTTTGTCGGCATACAGCATCTCCCTCAGGATATTTGCTCTTGCCCGGGTCGTCAGCTTCTCGTCGCTTGTGGCCATATAGCTGGGGCACATCAGGCCGCCAATGAGGCTGCTCTTGCGGCAGTCGCCTGACCCGTTGCACTTCTCCGCAGCTCTCACTACCCCGCCGCAGCCGGAGAAATCATAGAATGTCTTCAGCTCCGGCGTTGGCCTCCCCGGGGTATACCTCAGTGAGGTATCCATGGGAGGGGTGTGCACTATCTTGCCGGGATTGAGAATGTTATACGGGTCGAAGCTGTGCTTCATCCTCTTGTTGAGCTCGTAGTTATGCTCACCGATGATCAGCGGTATAAACTCTCCCCTGAGGCGACCGTCGCCATGCTCGCCGCTCATCGAGCCGCGGTACTTCCTGACAATAAGTGCTGTCTTTTCACCGATGGTGCGCAGCAGCTTCGCCTCCTCGGCATCCTTGAGGTTTATGAGAGGCCTGATGTGCAGCTCGCCGGTACCTATATGTGCATGATAAACAGACTCTTTGCCGTAGGAGGCAAGCATCTCTTCGATCTCAGCCACAAAATCGCCCAGCCTTTCAACAGCCACCGCACAGTCTTCTATCAGTGAGATCGGTTTGGCATCGCCCGGGATGTTTGAAAGAATGCCCAGTCCCGCTTTGCGCAGGTCCCATACCTTTTTCACATCTCCGCCCCATATGACCGGGAAGGCATAGCCCAGCCCCTCCCTCCGCATCTCAGCCTCCATGGCCGCTGCCACCGCAGTGATCTCATAACGGTCCTCAGCGCAGAACTCAACAATCAGAAGCGCGCCGGGATCGCCCTCAATGAAGAACCTGTTGCGTTTCTGACTCTCCACGGTGGCAGCCAGGTTAAGAATGTTGCTGTCCATCAGCTCCACCGCCCAGGGTTTGTATTTCAGCGCAATCAGGTTGGCCCTGAAGGCCTCATCCCGCCTGTGCAGGTGAACGCATGCCAGGGCCTTCACCGGCGGTGGCAGTGGCACCAGCCCCAGCTTCGCCTCGGTGACGATGGCCAGTGTGCCTTCCGAGCCGGCTATCAGTCTGGCCAGGTTGACAGGCCTTCCGCTTCCCCTGGTGAATGGTTCGCTGTACAGCAAATCATCAAGGGCATAGCCTGTATTTCGCCTGGGGATGTTCTTCTCGGGATAGTCTGCCATGATGGAGCCGCGACTGGCATCGTGATTCATTATGCTCTCTATATCCTTGTAAATCAATCCTTCAGCCGTATCAAGGGCGCATTTATTTCTGAACTCCTCCCCGGTGAGCGGCCCGAAAACCACCTCCGAACCGTCGTGCAGCAACGCCCTGACCTCTATGATGTGATCCCTGACAGATCCGTAGACAACGGAATGGAGGCCGCAGGCGTTGTTGCCTATCATTCCTCCCACGTTGCACCTGTTGGAGGTTGACGTCTCAGGACCGAATAACAGCCCGTAACCACGTAGCACGGTATTGAGCTCATCGGGTACCACCCCGGGCTCAAGCCTGACCCAACGCTCTTCAGTATTGATCTCAAGTACCCGTGTGAAGTGACGCGAGAGATCGGCCACAATTCCCGCCCCGACCACCTGTCCTGCCAGAGAGGTACCGGCTGCCCTCGGTATAATGCCGGTGCGATGAGAAAATGCAAAGGAGAGAAGCTTCTTCAGATCCTCTCTGTGGCGGGGAAAGACTACCGCGAGAGGCTCCTCGCGGTATATTGAGGCATCGGTTGCATACATAAGCCGCGAAGCCCTGTCAATACGTACCTCGCCCTCCAGTGAGGCCGCAAGAACCTCTAAATCTTTGGAAGTAACATCACAATGCATCTGCCGCAATTTCCTGTCCCAAAAATAGAGATTTGCGGCTTCCGCAGAGAGCAGGAGAGACGGTTTTCGAAAAAAATCAACTAAAATTTTAAAAATCTGACTTTAATCATGTAGTTGATAATTGTGAGGTTGCACTTTTTTCGTACTTTTATCCCGATACGTTTAATAAACTAAATTATTGATATACAATGGAATTGCTTGAACAGATCAAAATGAATGCCATCAGGCACAATAAAAGGATTGTCTTGCCGGAAGGGACGGAAGAAAGGACTCTCAAGGCGGCTGATGCGATAATTGCTGAGAATATAGCGCGCCTCACCCTCCTTGGAAATCCGGCGGAGATAAAGTCAATGGCAGAGACATTTGGTCTGAAGAACATAGGCAGGGCGGATATCATTGATCCCGTCAGCCATCCGAAAAAGGAGCAGTACATTGACCTGATGGTAGAACTTCGCAAAAGCAAGGGACTGACCAGGGAAGAGGCTTCATCACTGATCGAAGACCCTCTCTATCTTGGGGTTATGATGATAAAGAGCGGTGATGCAGACGGTGAGGTTGCCGGTGCCAGGAACACGACGGGTGATGTCCTGAGACCCGCATTCCAGTATGTCAAGACTGCCCCGGGCATTTCAGTTGTCTCCGGGGCTTTTATTATGATACTGAAGGACAAGGAATTTGGCGCAGACGGCATAATTGTCTTCGCAGACGGAGCCGTCCACCCGGACCCGACCGACAGGGAACTGGCAGAGATTGCCGTGGCCACCGCAAGAACCACAAAGGCTATTGTAGGCGTTGAGCCTAAGGTTGCCCTGCTCAGCTTCTCAACCATGGGCAGCGCGAAACACCCGCTGGTTGATAAGGTCGTGAGCGCCACGAAAATGGCAAAGGAGATGGCCCCTGAATTCATGTTCGAGGGTGAACTCCAGGCTGATGCAGCCCTGATTGAAGCCATTGGCCAGAAAAAAGCGCCGGGAAGCAAGATCGCTGGCAAGGCCAATGTCCTGATCTTCCCCAACCTCGAATGCGGTAATATAGCCTATAAGCTCGTTGAACGTCTTGCTCACGCCCAGGCAATCGGCCCCGTTCTGCAGGGTATGGCAGCGCCGATAAACGACCTCTCAAGGGGATGCTCGGTAAGTGATATTATTAACGTAGTCGCCATAACTGCCAACCAGGCAGCCGGCATCACCAGGTAAAAAACAGAAAATGACAATACTCGTTCTCAACTGCGGCAGCTCCTCCATAAAGTATCAGCTGTTCAACATGTCAAACAACGCCGAGGTCCTGGCAAAAGGGCTCATTGAACGCATCGGCATCACCGATGGCATCCTTACCCATAAGCCCACCGGAAAGGACAACTACAAGGTGGTTCTTGACATACCTGACCATACAATTGGCATCAATATGGTCATGGAAGCTCTTGTCAACCCCGTTCACGGCGTCATTAAGAGCGTTGGCGAGATAAAGGCTGTCGGACACAGGGTGGCCCACGGCGGTGAAAACTTCAAGGAATCGGTCCTGATCGACAACGATGTCAAGCGTGACATAGAGAATTGTGCCGAGCTGGCACCGCTCCACAACCCCGCACACCTCAAGGGTATATTGTCTTGCGAAAAACTCCTTCCGGGAATCCCCCAGGTAGCTGTCTTTGACACATCGTTCCATCAGACGATGCCGGACTATGTGTTCATGTACGCCATCCCATACGAGTACTATGAGAAATACAGGATCCGCAAATACGGATTCCACGGAACCAGCCACAGGTTTGTTGCGGAAAAAGCCTGCAAGATGCTTAAAATGGATCTTCACAATTCAAAGATCATCACATGTCATCTTGGCAACGGCGCCTCGATAACCGCCATCGAAAACGGCAAATCGATAGACACATCAATGGGATTTACCCCGGTTGACGGCCTGATTATGGGCACACGCACCGGCGAGATAGATCCGGGCGTACTTCTCTATCTTGCTGATAAGGAGGAGTTAAGCGTAAGCGGAGTAAACAACATGATCAACAAGAAGAGCGGCGTGGCAGGTATCTCACAGCTCTCTTCAGACATGCGCGACCTTGAGATCGCAGCCAATGAGGGTAACCCCAAGGCTCTCCTTGCACTGAATATGTATGCCTATAAGATCAAAAAGTTCATTGGCGCTTACGTGGCTGCACTGAATGGACTGGACCTGCTTCTGTTCACCGCCGGAGTGGGTGAGAACGACTTCAACGCAAGGAAAATGATTTGTACAGGGATGGAGTATTTGGGAATTGAAATTGACCCTGAAATCAATCACGGCGTCAAAGGCAAGGACCTGGTAATCTCCACACCCGCCTCAAAAGTCAAAGTCATGGTGGTAACCACCGACGAGGAATTCGTAATTGCATCAGATACTAAAGCAATAGTTGAGAAGCTACACCACTAAACACTGTATATCATGGTCTTAAAGCACCTGTCAGAACTTAAGGAACTGCTTGTCGACAAGCCCACCAGGAGGATGGTCCTTGCCGCCGCACAGGATCACAACTCACTTACCTCGGCCCTGATGGCTGCCAACGATGGTTTCATCGAACCTATTCTCGTGGGAGACAAGGAGGCGGTGAACAAGATTGCATCGGATCACAGCCTTGACCTGAGCGGCATCAGGATGATCCATGAACCTGACACTGACATGGCACTGGAGATTGCCGTCAAAATGGTCAGAAGCAACCAGGCTGACATCCTTATGAAAGGCAATGTGGGAACATCATCTTTGCTGAAGGCCGTACTTAACAAGGAATGGGGTCTGAGATCAGGTGCGCTCCTCTCTCATTTTGCCATCTTTGAGGTGGAGGCATATCACAAGCTGATCGCCGTTTCTGATGTGGCAATGAATATTGCTCCCAACCTGCAGGACAAGATCTCGATAGTGAACAACTCAGTTGCCTGCCTGAACAAACTGGGCATCGAGATGCCAAAGGTTGCTGTTCTTGGTGCTGTGGAGATGGTGAGTGAGAATATGCAGGCCACCCTTGATGCCGCCCTGCTTTCAAAGATGAACCAGCGTGACCAGATCAGAAACTGCATCATCGACGGCCCGCTTGCCTTTGACAACGCCATAAGCCTCGAAAGCGCCAGGCATAAGGGCATAAGGAGTGAAGTGGCAGGTGATACCGACCTTCTGATCATGCCTGACATCGAGGTCGGCAACGTACTCTACAAATCTCTTGTCTTCTTTGCACATTCCGGCGTGGCTGCCGTTATCCTCGGAGCCACAGCACCGATAGTCCTGACGTCAAGGAGCGACTCCGACCAGGCTAAATACTACAGTATACTGCTTGCCGCCGCAATCGCCAGACCCCAGTAGCATGATAACCAGCCTCGGACAGATGGCTGACGCTGTCAGGTCAGCCGGGAAAAAACAGAGGATTGCTGTCGCATGGGCCCAGGATCCCAATACCGTGGGGTCACTGTTCAGGGCCGTCAGTGAGGGCTTTGCCGAGGCGCTTATGATAGGTAACAGAGGACAGATTCTTAATACATGCAGGGAGACCGGCGCTGACCCTGACAGCTTCACAATAATCGAAGCAGCAAATGAAAAGGAGGCGGCAGAGATGGCCGTCAGCATGACCCGGTCAGGCGAGGCCGACATTGTCATGAAGGGCCTTGTGGGCACGGACAAGTTCCTCAGGGCGGTGATGGACAGGGAGAAGGGATTGCTTCCACCAAAGGCGGTGATGAGTTACGTCTGCGCTGTTGAGATACCGGCATACCATAAACTGCTCTTTATCACTGACACCGCCGTTATTCCGTTCCCTGATCTAGATCAGAAGGTGGCCATGGCGGAGTACGCCATCGCGATGGCACGTAGATTCGGTATCGCCAGGCCTTCTGTAGCCCTTATCGGGGCATCCGAAAAGGTAAGCAGCCACTTCCCCAGTACCCTCGACTATTCCGTAATGTGCAAGATGGCTGAGAGAGGGCAGATATCGTCCTGCACCATGGACGGGCCCGTTGACCTCTTCCTGGCATGTGACCCCGCGAGCGTGAAGATCAAGGGTGTGGATACCCCGCTGGCCGGCAATGCCGATATCCTGCTGTTTCCTTCACTCGAAGCCTGCAATCCCTTCTACAAGGGACTGATGCTTTTCGGCGGGGGAGAGCTGGCGGGGATGATATGCGGGACCAGCAAGCCGGTGGTTCTGATGTCAAGGAGTGAAAGCGAACTGTCAAAATACTACTGCGTGGCACTGGCTTGCCTGATGGCATAGCCCCAACACAGACGATCATGAAAAATAAACTGATACTGGCTGTCAATCCCGGCTCAACCAGCACTAAGTTTGCGCTTTACAACGGTGATGAGCTCCTGTTTGACAAGACACTCAGGCACAGCACCTCTGAGCTTGAGGGATACAAAAGGATGACCGAACAGCTTCCATTCAGGTACGGGGTGATCATGGAAGCGCTGAGGAACGAGAGTACGGACCTCCAGGCAATCTCAGCCGTTGTGGGGAGGGGAGGTCTTGTTAATCCCATTGAATCGGGAATCTATGAGGTCAATGAACTGATGAGGAAACATCTGGCTGAGGCGGTTAATGGCGAACATGCAAGCAACCTGGGTGCCCTGCTGGCAGATATGATGGTGGCTTCAATGCCGGGCGCAAAAGCCTATATAGTTGACCCTGTTGTGGTTGACGAACTTGAGCCGGTGGCCCGGCTCTCAGGGCATCCTCTCATCGGAAGGAGATCGATCTTTCATGCACTGAATCAGAAGGCCGTCGCCAGGATCTACGCGGCATCCATGGGGAAGGAGTATGAAGAAATGAAACTGGTCGTAGCGCACATGGGCGGAGGAATCAGTGTGGGGGCACACCGGCGCGGGAGAGTGGTTGATGTGAACAATGCCCTCAATGGTGACGGTCCCTTCTCCCCTGAGCGAAGCGGAGGGCTTCCGGCATCACAGCTGGCAGAACTGTGCTTCAGCGGCAGGTTCACCCTTGCAGAGGTTAAGACGATGCTGGCCGGCAAGGGAGGCATGGTGGCATACCTGGGAACTAACAGCTTTATGGAGGCATGCAAACGGGCCGATGAGGGAGATGAGCTGGCCGCGCTGGTTGTTGAAGGATGCAGTTACCAGACAGCCAAGGAGATAGGGGCCATGTCGGTTGTTTTGCGTGGAGAGGTCGATGCCATTATCCTTACTGGGGGACTGGCTTATGATACAGGCCATGTGAAGAGGATCAGCGCCATGGTGAAGAGTATCGCGCCACTGTTCGTATATCCTGGAGAGGACGAGCTCAAGGCACTGGCATTCAATGGTTACCTGGCAGTCGCCGGCCGGATTACGGTCAAGGAGTACAGGGGGTAGGCTCCTGAAGTCTTCAGTCTTTAATCTAAGTAATTGATTGTCAATTCTTAATTCTTAATTCTTAATTCTCAATTCTTAACTACTGCCTACGGAACAGCCAGTGCCACCGGCAGGATCTTCCCGTTAAAGTATTTATTTCCATTAACTGCAAAGTCAGCGATAAATACCGCCATCTCGGCAGGTGACACCGGTGCGGAATATCCAGGAAACGCCTTGCCAAACATCTCAGTCTGAACTGCACCCGGACAGAGACAGTTGAATGAGATGCCCCTGCCGGCATACTCTGTGGCAAGACACTCCGTCATTATGGCCAGCGCCCCTTTCGATGCGCTGTACCACGAGAGTCCCGCAAACTTCAGGCTACCCTGATAACCCCCCATGCTGCCGATGTTCACCACGTGGGAACCCTGCCCCATCAGTGGAAGGAGTTCGGCGGTCAATATAGCTGCAGAGGTGAAATTAACTGTCACGATTGATAAAATCTCATCCTCGGTGTGCTCCTCAAATGGTTTGTTGACAAGATAACCGGCATTGTTTATCAGGATATCAACCCTTCCCGCTTCGTCGCTGAGCCTGTTTTTAAGCTCCCTGAGCAACGATCTGTCTCCTGCAATATCCATAGACACGGGGGTGATATTCCCGTTTTCAGAGCCATCCGCAAGGCTTTGGAGCGCTTTGATGCTTCGGGCGACTGCATAGATCCTGTTCTCTGACTCTCCGGCAAGCCGTAGGGCAACCTCCCGGCCGATACCGGACGATGCACCTGTAATGACTATATTCATCTTATTGACAGTATTTTAATCGTGTTGTTGATTTTTTAACCGTAAACAACTACCGTAAATGTACTAATTTTGATTTTATTTGTAGCCTCAAAATGAGGCGTATGCCTGGCATGAAAAAGAACCTGATAATTATAGCCTGCCTGATGATAACCGTTTCGACAGTCGCGCAGGATTATGGTACCCGGGTGCCTGACGAAAACCCTCCGGTCAGACAGCGTCTGTTTTTCGGCGGATCGTTCGGTCTCCAGTTTGGGACTGTGACAAATATCGAAGTGTCGCCACTGGTGGGCATATGGCTGCTGCCGAGGGTGGCAGTGGGCGCCGGACCTTCTTTTCAGTACTACAAGGATCCATACGGCAGTACTGCAATATATGGCGGACGGGCCATGCTGCAGCTAAAACTGATACATGACCTGAACAATCTCATTCCCCTGGGGTTAAATACCGGGATATTCGTTACCGGGGAATATGAAGCTCTGAGCCTTGAAAGGTCCTTCTTCACTACCACTCCGGAAAGTGACGGAAGACTCTACTACGGAAGTTTTCTGGCAGGAGCAGGGATCTCCCAGCCAACGGGCAAAAGGTCGAGCATGAATATCACTTTTCTCTGGAGCCTGACGGGAAACGAGTACGGAATCCACGACAATCCGGAGATCAGGATCGAATTCTACTTTTAATTTATATAGATTTATTTAATATATTTAATATCAGACAATTATGAAACTTGAGAATGACAAATTTGTTTCACTTGTATATACACTCCACGAGGGAGACAAAGAGGGCAGGGTAATTGAAACGGTTGAGGAAGCTGCACCGTTGACTTTTGTATTTGGCGCGGGCCGACTGCTGCCTGCATTTGAGTCAAATATTGCAGGACTGGAAGATGGAGCGGCGTTTGATTTTCACCTTGCAGCTGCAGATGCCTATGGTGAGATACGCGAAGAGATGGTCATAAGTCTGCCCAGGAATATCTTTGAGGATGAGGGTGTCCTCCGCAGTGAGATCTGCTATGTCGGGAATACGGTTCCTATGATGGATTCACAGGGTAACAGGATGAACGGTATTGTAGTGGAGATAGGAGATGCCTTTGTGAAAATGGATTTCAACCACCCGCTGGCAGGTACTGACCTGCATTTTTCCGGAAGGGTGGTTGGCGTTCGCGAAGCAACAGCTGAGGAACTGGCGCCATTGACGTCAGGAGGTTGCTCATCGTGCGGCAGCCAGAGCAGCGGATGTGGCGGCAACTGCGGATGATTTCAGTCTTCAGTCCTCAGTCTAAAATACTGACTATCAATTCTTAATTCTTAATTCTTAATTGTGACTGCCGACTGCCTAAACCCTCAGCTCTTCCCCCTCTGACTTGGCAATGATTACCGCTCCGCAGGTGTCGCCATAGACATTGATGACCGTGCGGAACATATCCAGGATGCGGTCTACCGCAAGTATAAGGCCTATTCCTTCCAGCGGCAGCCCAACGGCATTCAGGACCACGGCCATCATGACAAGGCCGGCCATGGGTATGCCGGCCGACCCTATCGCTGCAAGGAGAGCAGTGAAAACCACAATCAGCTGCTGAGCAATGGTCAGCTCAATGCCGTATGCCTGGGCGATGAACATCACCGCCACACACTCATACAAAGCCGTCCCGTTCATATTTATGGTAGCACCGAGAGGAAGCGTGAAACTGGCTATCTTGTTGGAGACACCGTTTTTGGTTTCAACCGTCTCCATCGTCAGGGGAAGGGTTGCATTGGATGACGAGGTGGAAAACGCTGTGAGCAAAACCGTTGACATGTTGCGGAAGTGCTTCATCGGATTCGCCCTGCCCAGGACTTTCACCAGCAGCGGCAGGGTGACAAGACCCTGAATAAAAAGCCCGAGCAGCACAGTAACAATATAGAGCCCCATGCTGCTGATTATCTCCCCTACATTATTGCCGATATTTATCTGCTGCGAAATCACCTTGGCAAGGATACTGAAAACTCCAAGAGGAGTAAACCTGATGACAAAGAGGGTGATCTTCATTATCACATCGAGAATCGCATTCAGCACATCCATAAGGGCTGTGCGCGATTTCTCACCGACTCGAGTAATGAAGAATCCGGACAGGATGGCAAAGAAGATGATGGAGAGCATGTGAGCCTCCGCCATTGCCTTGATAATGTTTGTCGGTACAATGTTTATGAGAGTCTGACCAAAAGATTCCTTACCCGTAGATATATCCTCAACCGGCACCTGCAGTCCAAGATCCGCACCTATGCCCGGCTTAATCAGCTGAACGAGAAGAAATCCCGTTATGATGGCCAACAGGGTTGAGAGCACATAGTACCCCATCGTTTTCAGTCCCAGGCGCCCCAGATTCTCCGCAGACCCTACATTGGCAACACCCGTAGCGACAGAACAGAAAATCAGGGGAACAATGACCATGTTGAGGCCCCTTAAGAAAATGTCCCCCATCCAGTTTGTGTACCTGGTAAGATGAGGGAAGAAATAGCCGAAGAGGCCACCCAGCAAAAGCATTATCAGTATCTGCCAGTGCAGCGCAAGAGAGAACTTTCTTTTAACCATATGAAGCAAATTTCTTAAGGAGAACTACCAAAACAGTTGGCCGGAACTTTAACCGGATGAAGATAATTAAAAGATTACTCCGCAAAATATGTTTTTCATTATGTTCCTGAATTTGAAAATTACACCGCAGGGTAGAAGTTGAAGCAAAATATTCAATTCTCAGCGACTTGACCTTTTAAGTTAAAAAACAGAGGCAGCCAGCTTAATCCAAACTGGTAATTCTCTCCCAAAACGGCTCGATTTACAGATGTAAAGAAGACAAAGAGGGATAGGAGCAATCATTATATATACAAATGTACACAATACAGATGTACAGCTGTAAATATATAATGTATTGACAATTCTTTAATTATATGTATTTGTATATCAATAATATATTATATTTTATATTAAGTACTGGTAAACATGTTAAGATGACTTCAGGCCGGTAATCTTTAGAAATGACGGATATCTAAGCCTTAAATTTATGTATATCAATGTTTAACAACTTCTAACCTCAAGTAAAAATATTTATTAATAGAGGTTTTGGAGACCAATATCACCGCTCTTATAGATCTGTCTTATAACGGACCACTATACTATAATTACAGATGTAACATAAATTAAGTTACACATGTAATTTGTATAATATTTACATTTGTAAAAACAATATCCTGACATGAAAGACCGTATCCTTGCTTTTTTACAGAACGAAAACAAGAGTTATGCTCAATTTGCCGAGGAAATCGGGGTACAGCCTTCCGGAATATCACATATACTCTCCGGAAGAAACAATCCGAGCCTCGATTTTGTGATCAAGATGCTGCACAGATATTCCTCCCTCTCTTCCGATTGGCTTCTCTTTGGCAAAGGTCCGATGTACAAGCATGTCTCCCAACCTACCCTGTTCGATGTGGAGATAGAAAACAACGTATATCAGGCAGGCGGGGACGAGAATGGTGCCGTGGACTGGACCGAGGGTCAGATGGCGCCTGAAAGCCCCGAGATGGCTTCAGAGGAGGCAATAAGGTCCGGCGACCAGCCCGGTGACCCTCACAAAAGACTAATCAGGGTTCTTTTCTTCTATACAGATAAAACTTTTACCGAATACACGCCCTCCTGACAAAATCTGCCCAAATTGTCTAATTTTGCAGCCAAAAGGGTACTGATGAAAAAGAGGGTTGAAGATCTTACAGTTACCGGAAACAGGCGGCTTGGGGAGAGTTTTTTTGTGATTACGGTTCTCTCTCCTGACCCGTTGCCTGAGATCATGCCGGGGCAGTTTGTGCAGGCGCTCGTTACTGAGAGTCCTTCCACCTTCCTTCGGCGGCCACTATCTGTTCATGATGTCGATTACTCCTCCAACACCATATCACTGCTCATCCAGATAGCCGGCCCGGGAACAGAACGTCTCTCTAGGCTGAAGGCGGGAGAAAAGCTTAACCTTATTTATCCCCTTGGAAACGCATTTACATTGCCGGAGAAAGGGGAGAAAGTGCTTCTTGCCGGTGGTGGGTGCGGAATGGCTCCGCTATTGTACCTTGGCCGCAGGATAAGTGAAACAGGCGTTGAACCTCAGTTCGCCCTCGGATTCAGAAACCGGTCCAGAATCCTTGAGCACGACGAGTTCAAAAAGCTTGGTACGGTTCACCTCTCCACCGAAGACGGTTCGGAGGGATATAAGGGTTTCTTGACTGACATTCCCGCATTCAGGGAGGGCTCCTGGGACAGGGTCTACTGCTGCGGCCCAGAACCCATGATGAAGGCGGTTGCCAGAGTGTGCAGCGAAAGGGAGATATTCTGCGAGGTATCACTCGAAAACCTGATGGCATGCGGTATGGGAATATGCCTGTGCTGTATCGTCCCTACTACTTCGGGTAACCTATGCTCATGTACAGACGGACCGGTATTCAATATAAACAACCTGAAATGGCAGACCTCCGGATAAAAATCGGATCACTGGAGTTCAGAAACCCGGTCATCCTTGCTTCGGGCACCTGCGGATACGGTGCTGAACTTGACGATTTCATAGACCTGGCGCAACTCGGCGGGATCATTGTCAAGGGCACCACACTTGAACCAAGGGAGGGTAACGCCTACCCCAGGATGGCAGAAACGGCATCAGGTATGCTTAATGCCGTGGGACTCCAGAACAAGGGCATCGATTATTTTGAAAGAAATATCTATCCGCATCTCCTACAATATGATACCCAGGTCATTGTCAATGTGAACGGGAATACTGTTGAGGATTACGTTGAACTCTCATCCCGACTTGACCGACTCGATGCCATACCTGCCATCGAACTCAATATCTCATGCCCCAACGTCAAGAGGGGTGGCATGATTTTCGGCACAAATCCTGCCTCTGCCAGGGAGGTGATTGCTGCAGTTCGTAAGGTTTATAGCAAGACCTTGATAGTCAAGCTTTCACCTAACGTGACCGACATTACCGAATTTGCCCGGATCTCCGAAGAGGAGGGGGCTGAAGCAGTGTCACTGGTCAATACACTGCTTGGGATGGCCATCGACACCAGAACCATGAAGCCGAAACTGTCGACCATAACCGGAGGACTATCAGGCCCTGCCATCAAACCCGTGGCACTGAGAATGGTATGGCAGACAGCCAGGGCCGTCAACATACCCGTGATAGGACTCGGGGGAATCATGAATGCCGATGATGCACTTGAATTCATTATGGCAGGCGCAACAGCCGTGCAGGTAGGAACCGCATCGTTTATCGACCCGCAAACTGCATTGAAAGTGGTCCGGGGAATAGAATCATTCCTGGCTGAAAAAGATTTTGACTCCGTCAGCAGAATCACCGGGATAATTAATAGGAATTAAGTCTATTTTGCTTTAAATTTGTAAATTCGAAGGCGGATTATTAATCATTAAATAAAAAATAACAACTAATCATGGCAGAAAATTTGCAGATTGACAATCTGGACAGGAAGATCCTCGACATCATTACCAAGAATGCAAGGATCCCTTATCTTGAGGTGGCACGCGATTGTAACGTGTCCGGTGCGGCAATACATCAGAGAGTCCAGAGGCTGATACGTATCGGCGTTATCAAGGGATCGGAGTTTAAGGTCGATCCAATAATGGTTGGGTTCAGGACATGTGCATACATAGGTTTATATCTCGACAACCCGGGGAAATACAAGGAGGTGATCAGCAAACTCAAGGATATTCCCGAAGTCATTGAATGCCACTATACAACAGGTAATTATTCTCTTTTCATCAAGGTCTATACACACGATAACGAACATCTGAGGGAGGTGCTGACAGAGAAGATACAGGCTATTCCCGGCGTGATGAGGACCGAGACCCTGATCTCTCTCGAAGAGTCGATAAGCAGGCAGATTCCGGTGCTCTCAAAATAACCCCGGGAAGAAAATACTGACGGAGTAAAAATCGCTGAAGTAATTGCCAGGCGCCATTGCAGGCGCCTTTTTTTGTCCTTCATGTCGCCAGGGGTGAGGGAAGCGAGCGCAAGGAAATGATCCGGTGGATCATTTCAGAGAGCTGTCAGACTGCAGGGGCGGCGGGTTCGATACAGGACAAAAAAAGGCAGCCTTTCGGCTGCCGTGTGATCCAGCTGGGGCTCGAACCCAGGACCCCATCCTTAAAAGGGATGTGCTCT
>CAZHTG010000053.1:0-14635 GCA_964535795.1 uncultured Rikenella sp. | reverse complement strand
AGTATAGCTAATTAAATACACCTTCGTTTCGTCAGTCACACTGACTCTGTACCTTGGATGAGCCTGAAAAAAAGAGTGCCAGGCTCCCGGTGAAGAGCTGGGCACACAATATTCATAACCGTGACAGATTAATGCCGCCGCATTGATGGCAGCAGGTCATCCAGAATAAAAATATGCTCAGCCTTAAAATCGACTTTAAAATTAAAAAAAAAGCGGTACATAACAGATATTATTTGACTAAAAGGTGATTATAATCCGTCAATGCATGCTTTCTGAGTAAATGACCATGACCGGCTCCAAACTGAAATGCGCATGGTCAGCTCTAACCTGAAATGCCCAAGACTACATCCAGTCTGGCATGTCCCCTGGCCATCTCCAATCCTGCATACCCACGCATTTTATCAGTTTTTAATTAACAACGATTGTAATTTCAATTCTTTGAGCTTAATTTTGAAATAATCATGGCGGTCTGATAACCGCAAAGGCAATTTACTGATAATCTTAATATTAAAGCCATGACAAAGGGACTTGTAACAAAGAAAAGCCAGAAGAAAGAGCCGACTAAGAGCCTGAAGGAAAAGCGCAAGGAGAAGAAGGAAAAGAAAAACGCAAAATAGAATACCTCCTGGCGGACTGCCTCCTGATACATATACCAGCCTCTTTATCAGATTCAATCCTGACCCGGAATTCCAGGGGGTAGGGCAATTGTTATTACAGCCAACCAGAACAATCGCCTTTTCCTTACGGCGTAAGTGGGCCATGCCCCCTCCTGCCGGAATAAATAATTAATATCTTATTATCTCCCGGAACACAATAATATACAACATCCCCCGGTTGTATCTTTGTCATTTTACTATCTTCATGCCTCGGCTGTAAAGGAAACCGCCGGACCAGATGAAAAACAAGAGCAAGAAGTCGCCCTTCCCCTGGACCTCCGTCAGCGTGCTGCTGTTCACTGCAGCAGTGCTTACAGCGGTGATCCTGCTCTATTCATCCGGACAAAAAGATAGAATACTGCGCGATGCCGCCACGGAGATGGAGGCCGTCGCACGCCTCAAGGCCGACCAGGTCGCCAAATGGAGAAGCGAAAAACTCAATGACGCCCGGCTTATCCATGAGAATGTCACCCTCGTCGAACATATCGATGCCATGTTCATCAAGGAGAGACCCCTGTGGGAGAAGGCGAGACTGGAACAATTCCTGGAAACACTGATTGAAAACTACGATTTCGGGGGCCTCGTGCTGGTGGATGCCGGAGGAAACCCCGGACTTGCCGTGCCAGAGTCAGAGTCGGGAGTGGGTGAATTTCTCAGAAGTAATATCACTGCTTCGATCTCCAACCCGGTCATCTTCATGACCGAATTCCACACAGCATCGGTGGTCTCTTACCTCCACCTTGACATGCTGATCCCCATGCGGATGCCACACGACGGCGACACTGTGCTGGCAGGCGTGCTGGTGATAAGAGTAGATCCCGAAAAGGAGCTCTTCCCGATGCTCTCCACCTGGCCCACCCCGGGAAGAACCGCCGAATGCATCCTGTTCAGGTTCGAAGGTGACTCAGTCATTTATCTCAACGGCTCAAGGTTGGCAGGATATGACAAGCCTGTAACATTCGCCACCGGAAATATAGAGCTCAGCACCACAAGCCCCCCCGGGGAAGGGGAACCAGCCAGGACATATAAAGATTATACCGGCACCGAGGTGGTCGCCTCAGTCAAAAAGGTGCCGGGCACCGAGTGGTACCTCATCGCCAAGAAAGAGACAGAAGAGATACTTGAGAGGTTCATGCGCGAGATAACCATGCTCTGGGGTATAATGGGCCTCGTCTACCTGGCTCTGGCAAGCATCGCTTACCTGATAATCAAATCGACACGGGCACGATACCTCCGCGATAAACAAAAGGAGGAACTGAACCGTCAGGCAATCATGAAGCACTTCGACTTCGTGATGAAACACGGGAATGACATCATACTTCTGCTGGACAGTACGCTGAATATTGTCGAGGCGAACCAGCGAACCATTGCAACTTACGGTTATCCGCGCGAGAAACTCATCGGAATGAATATTGCCGAGATCCGCACCCCGCATGAATTGCCGCAACTGGAAAAGCACGTCGAGCAGCTGAATGAGAAGGGTTCATCATATATCGAAACTGTCCATGTACGAAGTGACGGCACAACCTTCCCCATAGAGATCAGCGCCTATACCGTGGAGGTCGAAGGCGTGCGATTCTACCAGAGCATCGGCCGTGATATTTCGGAACGCAAACGCACCGAAGAGGAGATGAAGGAGAGCAACAGGAAACTGAGCACCATCATCAATAACCTCCGCGGGGTGGTCTTCCGCTGCAACAATGACTCTGACTGGACGATGCAGTATATAAGCGATGGCATCTATGAGCTGGCAGGTTATCTTCCCAATGAGTTCATAGGTAACAAGATACGTTCATTTAAGTCGATAATCGATCCTGAGGATCTCCGGATGGTGTCGGACACTATTCACAACTCGCTTGAAACAGGGTATCTGTATACAATAGAGTATCGCATCATCACTTCATCGGGAAATAAAAAGTGGGTCTGGGAGAGGGGACGCGGATACTACGAGAGCGATAAGCTGGTGGCCCTCGAAGGATTCATATCCGACATAACCGAGCGTAAGAAGATCGAGGAGGAGCTGATCAGGGCAAGGGACAAGGCCGAACAGAGCGACAGGCTCAAGACTGCTTTCCTGCATAATATCTCACACGAGATCCGCACACCGATGAACGCCATCGTCGGCTTCACGACCCTGCTCGACGCACCCGACATAACCGACGAGAGCCGCCGCCAGTACATAGATATAATATACCAGTCGAGCAACCAGCTCCTCTCCATCATAACGGACATCGTCGACATCTCAAACATTGAAACGGGTCAGGTAAAGATCAGCCGTGCCAGCGTAAACCTGAACACAATAACCAGGCACCTCCACGACCAGTACAGGGTGAGGGCGCAGCAACAGGGACTCCTGCTCAATTTCACAACCCACCTCGACGACAAGGAGGCAGTGGTGCTCACCGACGAGACCAAGATCATACAGATATTCTCGAACCTGCTTAACAATGCGTTGCGGTTCACGCGCCAGGGTCGGATCGAACTGGGGTATGTTGTCAGGGGCGAAACCGTTGAGTTCTTCGTCTCGGACACAGGCATCGGCATTGCCCCCGAGCACCAGCAGAAGGTCTTCGAGAGGTTCTTCCAGGTGGAAGGCCCCAGCTCGAAGCAGTACAGCGGAACAGGGCTCGGATTGTCAATTTCGAAGGCTTATGCCGAACTCCTCGGCGGAACGATATGGCTCAGGTCAACACCCGGAGAGGGATCGCTCTTCTGTTTCTCGATCCCCTATCTTAAATCCGGGGAATTAAAGTCCTCCACAAAAAAGGCCCCGGTAAAAGCCAGGGAGTAAAGTCCTGAAAAGGTCAACGCTTAAACTTCCCGGACAAGTACCCTTAAGACATCCGGAATCAGTCCTCTTTCTTCCTTATCTCCAACCCGAGCTCATCAAGCTGCTCCTGCCTGATGGTTGAAGGCGTGTCGATCATCACGTCACGCGCCTGGTTGTTTTTCGGGAATGCGATGTAGTCACGGATGGTATCCGATCCACCCATTATGGCGGTCCACCTGTCAAAGCCGAATGCTATCCCCCCGTGCGGCGGTGCTCCGTAACGGAACGCACTGAGCAGGAAACCGAACTGCTTCTGAGCCTCTTCCTCCGTAAATCCCAGTGTGCGGAACATCAGCGACTGCGTCTGCGAATCATGGATACGTATTGATCCCCCTCCTATCTCTGTACCGTTGATAACCAGGTCGTACGCATTTGCGTGCACCCTGCCCGGGTCGCTCTCCATGTACTGAAGGTCCTCTGGTTTCGGTGCAGTGAAGGGATGGTGCTTGGCATAGAAGCGCCCGGTCTCCTCATCCCACTCAAGCAGAGGGAAATCAACCACCCATAGCGGGGCATAGACCGAGGCATCACGCAGACCAAGGCGCCTGCCCATCTCGAGGCGCAGCTCGCCCAGTGCCATAAGGGTCTTCTCCCGGGGGCCTCCCATCATAAGAATAAGATCTCCCGCATCAGACCCCGTCATCAGGGCGAGGTTCGCGAGGTCATCAGGACTGTAGTACTTATCAGCTGATGATCTGACGGAGCCGTCGGCCTCCACCCTGGCCCAGACGAGTCCCTTCGCCCCTATCTGCGGACGCTTCACATACTCCGTGATCTCATCAAGCTGCTTGCGAGACCAGCCGGCACAGCCTGTAGCGGAGATGGCCCCGACATACGGGACAAGCTCGAACGGTGGAAAATTCCTGCCTTTTACTGCTTCAGTGATCTCCTCGATGCACATGCCGAACCTGATGTCAGGCTTGTCGGAGCCGTAACGGCTCATTGCCTCTTCATAGGGTATGCGCGGGAACCTCTCCCCGAATTCCACTCCCTTTATCTCTCGGAAGAGATGCCGCGCCAGCCCCTCAAAGGTATCCAGGATGTCATCCTGGTGGATGAACGACATCTCGCAGTCGATCTGCGTGAACTCCGGCTGGCGGTCTGCACGCAGATCCTCATCGCGGAAGCACTTCACAATCTGAAAATACTTGTCGAACCCCGCCACCATCAGCAGTTGCTTGAATGTCTGCGGGCTCTGAGGCAGGGCGTAAAACTCACCGTGGTGCAGCCTCGACGGCACAACGAAGTCGCGCGCCCCCTCAGGAGTCGATTTTATAAGTACCGGCGTCTCCACCTCTATGAAGCCCGTTCCGTCAAGGTAGCGTCTCACCTCCTGTGCCATCCTGTGCCTGAGGATGATGTTGGACCGCACGTTCTGGCGGCGCAGGTCGAGGTAACGGTACTTCATGCGAATCTCATCGCCACCGTCGGTGTTCTCCTCGATGGTGAAGGGAGGAATGTCAGATACGTTCAGAATCTCCACGCTCTCAGCGATGATCTCAATGTCACCGGTGGGCATCTTCGGGTTCTTGTTGCTTCTCTCGGCCACGGCTCCCTTGACCTGAACAACGAACTCGCGTCCGATCCTGCGTGCTCTCTCGCAGAGCGAAGCATCCGTCTCCATGTTGAAGACCAACTGGGTGATGCCATAGCGGTCGCGCAGGTCGATGAAGGTCATCCCGCCAAGATCCCTCGATCTCTGAACCCATCCTGACAGTGTAACTCTTTCTCCCTTATTGCTTAGCGATAGCTCTCCGCATGTGTGTGTCCTGTACATTTCGATTCCCTTAAGGAGACAAAAATAAGATTATTCCCGGTAATAAACGGTAATAACTTTCCGCCATCTTTTCGTACCTTTTTTCTAAAATTGCAAAAAATTAAAGGCCCCTCAGACAGCATGCCAACGGTTCTAAAAAAGGAGAGTAGCTCAACCGTGCTCAAGAAAAAAACAGCGCGGCTGTCGGTGATGTCCAACACCATGCTGATCATACTCAAGCTGGCAGTAGGACTGGTGACCAACTCCGTGAGTATCCTCTCCGAAGCCATCCACTCCTCGCTCGACCTTGTTGCGGCTGTCATCGCATTCTTTGCGGTCAAGGTCTCGGGGAATCCTGCAGATGAGAGACACCCCTTCGGACACGGAAAGGTTGAGAATGTTTCGGGAGTCATTGAAGCGATACTCATCTTTGCAGCCTCAGCTTGGATCATTTCAGAGGCCGTTAAAAAGTTCATTCATCCCGAGGAACCCGGAGTGCTTGCGCTCGGTATACTTGTCATGGCAATTTCCGCCGTGGTCAATACTTTCGTTTCGCGAAAGCTTTATAAGGTGGCCCGGGAGACAGACTCCGTCGCCCTGGAGGCTGATGCCCTTCACCTGAAAACCGATGTCATTACCTCGGCCGGCGTTGCACTTGGACTGGCATTAATGTGGATAACCGGATGGCATATCCTTGACCCCATCATCGCCGTGCTTGTTGCCATGCTTATAATCTGGGAATCATGGATGCTTCTCAGGAAGGCCTTCTCGCCTCTGCTTGATACAGCGCTTTCGGTAAAAGAGCTGGAGAAACTGGAAGACATTCTTGCGGAGATGGAGGTAAAGTATCACGGGCTCCGAACACGTGCTGCAGGACACCAGAGGTTCGTGGAGTTTCATCTCGATGTGCCGGCGAAGGAGACCATCGAGACCATTCACCGGCAGTGTGACCTCATCGAAGAGAAGCTTGAGAGCGAATTCAGGGACATAAGCGTGATCATCCACCCGGAACCGGAGGATGATAAGGCAGATCCCGACATGCAAAGACCAGGATAAATGGAACCCGGAACTGACGAATACTACATGCGGATGGCGCTGGCAGAAGCAGCCAGGGCCGCCGGGCGCGACGAGGTGCCGGTTGGCGCCATCATTGTGGCAGGGAAAAGCATTATCGCCCGTGCCCACAACCTCACTGAGACTCTCAATGACCCCACGGCTCATGCCGAGATGCAGGCCATCACCGCAGCCACATCTTACCTTGGAGGCAAATACCTGACTGACTGTACAATATATGTGACCGTGGAACCATGCGTCATGTGCGCCGGGGCATTGGCCTGGAGCCAGATATCAACCCTGGTATACGGCGCCCCGGACCCCAAAAAAGGCTATACAACTACCGGGGCCGCGATACTCCATCCAAAAACGGAGGTGCGCAGCGGAGTCCTCTCCGGCGAGTGCTCTGACCTGATGAAAAAGTTCTTCAGGAACAAGAGAGAGTGACACCCTTCATTTCCTGAAAGGAGAATGGAAAAAAATTCTTAGGTTTGTTTAAAATAGTACCGTCATGACACTCGACAACGGCAAAAAAATAGTGCTCCTGAGGCTTATCGGGTTTATCTCGACGCTGGTTTATGTGCTGTATATCTTCCTGGCATATTTCGAAAGAGTCTTCAGGCATTCGATGAACGAAGCCAGTGTCAATATCATGACCTCTGTTGTTACTGTTGCATACCTCGTAACACTGTTCTGGCCGGCTCTCATGAAGTACAGGTACATTTACTTCTCTGCAGACGAACGGAACGTTACACTCAGGTGGTACAAAACGGGACTGGTGCCCGGGGAGAGCAGCAGCATTGAGATCCCCGCCGGCAAGTTTGCGGGCTTTGAGATAACGACCACAGCGATGGGACTGCATCATTACCTTACCCTCTTCCAGCATATCCAGGGAAAGAAGGCGGCATACACTCCGGTCAGTATCACGGCTCTCTCGAAGAAGCAGAGAGCCCTTATTGCCAAAGCTCTTAGTGTTTATATATCAGCCGTTTAGCCCTTATCAGACAAAACATGAGCAAAGTCATTTTTCATGACTGTAGGTTAGATGACCTTTGGAAATGATTTGATTCTTAAATATTTCATAAACACAAATAATAACTGAAATGAAAGTAAAAACGATTCTGGCTGAGCTCGAGAAGAAACACCCGGGTGAAGTCGAGTATCACCAGGCTGTTAAAGAAGTCCTTGAATCAATTGAAGAGGTTTACAATGATAATCCGAGGTTTGCCAAGTCCGGTATCCTGCAGAGGATAATCGAGCCTGACCGCGTTCTGACGTTTAAGGTGCCATGGATGGATGACCAGGGAAACGTACAGGTCAACCTCGGGTACAGGGTACAGTACAACAATGCAATAGGTCCCTACAAGGGCGGTCTCCGTTTCCACCCGACGGTCAACCTCTCAATTCTCAAGTTCCTGGGGTTCGAACAGATTTTCAAGAACTCCCTCACCACCCTTCCCATGGGCGGTGGCAAGGGCGGCTCCGACTTCGACCCGAAGGGCAAGTCAGACAACGAGGTGATGCGCTTCTGCCAGTCGTTTATGCTTGAACTTTGGAGACTAATCGGTCCTGAAACTGACGTACCGGCAGGCGATATCGGTGTCGGCGGACGTGAGATAGGCTTCCTTTACGGGATGTACAAGAAGCTTGCGCAGGAGCACACAGGGGTGCTGACAGGCAAGGGCCTCAACTGGGGTGGCTCGCTGGTGCGTCCGGAGGCAACAGGCTTCGGATGCGTATATTTTGCCAATGAGATGCTCAAGACCCGGGCAGAATCGTTCCTGGGCAAGAAGGTGGCTGTCTCCGGCTTCGGCAACGTGGCATGGGGTGCCGTTATCAAGGCAACAGAGCTTGGCGCCACAGTATTGACCATCTCCGGTCCCGACGGATATATTTTTGATCCGAACGGTATCAGCGGTGAGAAGATCAACTTCCTGCTGAAGCTGCGCGCATCCAACCAGGATATTGTTGAGCCATACGCTGCCGAGTTCAGGGATTCAACGTTCCATGCCGGCAAGAGACCGTGGGAAGCGAAGGTTGACATCGCACTCCCCTGTGCAACACAGAACGAACTTAACAAGGAAGATGCCGAACATCTTGTTGCAAACGGTACCATCTGCGTATGCGAAGGAGCCAATATGCCATGTACTCCTGAAGCCATCGAGGTCTTCCATAAGGCGAAGCTGCTGTTCGCACCCGGCAAGGCTGCCAATGCCGGCGGTGTTGCCACATCAGGCCTCGAGATGACTCAGAACTCGATGAAGCTCAACTGGAGCCGCGAGGAGGTGGATCAGAAACTCCACTCCATCATGGTTAACATACATGATGCATGTGTCAGGCACGGCATGGACAAGGACGGTTATGTCGACTATGTCAGGGGTGCCAACATTGCAGGCTTCCTGAAGGTTGCCAACGCGATGCTTGACCAGGGAGTGGTGTAACAAATACTTATTATATAGGTATTAGCGTAAAGACAGGTCTGAGACCTGTCTTTACTGCATTTTAGCCCCTTTATATGAATCACTGACTACGGAGCCGGTAGACTGATCCGGGACAGGGTGAGATCATTCCTGCAAGTTCCATCTGAAGCAGCACCGTCGAAAGCCTGTAAACCGGGATCTCAAGCATCCTTGCCAGGGCATCCATCGTGAGGGCGCCCTCACTCCTGAGAGCTTCCCATATTTTTCTTTCATTATCAGTCATTGCCGTGAAGAGGACCGTCTGTACCGGCGCCGCCATTGCGGCCGGCTTCCACCCCAGGAGATATTCAATATCCTCACATTTCTCCACCAGGGCCGCCTTGTTGCACCTTATCAGTGCATTGCACCCCGCCGACCATTCGTCGCCCGGACGTCCGGGGATTGCCATCACGTCGCGGTTGTATGACGCGGCGATGTCAGCCGTGATCAGGGCTCCCCCCTTTATTCCCGACTCCACTATGAGTGTGGCGTCGGAGATGCCGGCGATGATCCGGTTGCGCCTGATGAAGTTGTTCCGTTCCGGCAGGGTCGATGACGAAAAATCAGTCAGGAGGCCTCCGTTCTGCAACATCGCCCTGGCGACACCGGCATGCACCGATGGGTAGATGGTCTTCAGCCCGTGTCCCAGTATCCCGACCGTCGGCAGTCCTGCTGTCATTGCCGCTTTGTGCGCGGCGATATCTATCCCGTATGCCAGTCCGCTCACTATCAGCAGCCCCGGGAAGTTATGCGCGAGCTCTGCCACGATCCTCTGGCAGAGCTCGCGGCCGTGCTGGGTGGCGTGGCGGGTGCCGACGATGCTCAGTATCATCGGTGCGTTCAGGTCGGCGTTGCCCCTGAAGTAGAAGGTGACGGGAGAATCCTCGCACTGACGGAGACGGACGGGATAGTCGTCGTCCTGGTAGAAGAAGACTCTGATGCCGTGCTTCTCCACAAAATCCACCTCCCTTGCGGCTGCCTCGAGGTATTCATGCCCGGCCACCGCCCTGGCAAGAGCCTCTCCAATGCCCGGAATCTTTGTCAGGTTTCGGTATGATTCGCTGAAGACAGCCTCCGCGCTGCCGGCGTACGAGACAAGCCTGCGGGCTGTGATGTCGCCCACACCCGGTATCATGCCAAGGGCGAGCTTGTGCACAAGTTGCGTTGATGACATTTAAAATAGCGTTTGCGAGACATAGTAAATGTAGGAAAAATCAGGCAATAGAGGGCCGAGCTTATAAAAAAAATCCTGTGGATTTTTTTTTAGCGAGGAGCCAGCTTGCAGGGGGGCGCAATAGGCAGTAGTGAAAAAAATATGATGTTTGGGAGGAGACTGCCTGGCCGGCAAAATCCCACTATTGCCGCGCCCACCCTGCAGTCCGGCTGCATCGCTATTCCGACATACCATGTCGGAATTTAACGCTCGCCCCTCTACTTACTACTGCCTCAAAAACATTAATTTTGTGCCATGCATATCATTGACACTCATAACCACATATACCTGCCGGAATTTGACGCAGACCGCGATGAGGTGCTGCAGAGATCAATTGCTGCAGGAGTGCGGACTGTCATGATGCCGAACATAGACTCAACCTCCGTCGCTCCGATGCTCGCCGTCGAAGAGAGGTACCCGGGAATCTGCCTCCCGATGATGGGCCTCCATCCCACCTCGGTGAAGGCAAATTACTGTGATGAACTGGATCTTGTTGAGGCCGGTCTCAGGGAACATAAATATTATGGTATAGGAGAAACAGGTATCGACCTCTACTGGGACAAGACCTTCGTCAGGGAACAGGTTGTCTCATTCAGACGCCACCTTGAGCTTGCCGAAGATTACGGGCTGCCTGTCGTCATTCATTCCCGGGAGTCGCTTGAAGTAATTTTTTCAGAGCTCGAAGCCTTCGGTCCCGGTCGTGTCACCGGCATCTTCCATGCCTTTCCCGGCAGCACTGCCGATGCACGGAGAGTAACGGAACTGGGATTCATGATCGGCATCGGCGGGGTGGTTACATTTCGTAACGGACGACAGCATGAGGCTGCCATCGAGGTTGGGATAAACAACATCGTCCTGGAGACTGATGCCCCCTACCTGGCTCCGGTCCCCCATCGCGGTAAACGCAATGAGAGCAGCTACATTCCGCTGATCATGGATAAGCTGTCAGAGGTGCTGGCAATATCGCCGGCCGAGGTGGCTGACCGGACCACCGCCAACGCAAAAAGACTCTTTAAACTTTAGAGCATGGAAAAGAGCATTTCGATACTGATAATATATACCGGCGGCACCATTGGCATGGTCAATGATCCGGTAACGGGATCGCTGGTACCCATTGACTTCAGGCATATCTCTGACCAGGTGCCTGAGCTCCGCCGGTTCGGATTCACCCTTGAGTCTGTCACCTTCGATCCTGTCATCGACTCCTCTGATGTCAGTCCTGAAACCTGGGTCAGAATAGCAGAGACCATTGCAGCGGGTTATGATCGTTATGACGGTTTCGTGGTGCTGCACGGCACTGACACCATGGCTTACTCTGCCTCGGCGCTCAGCTTCATGCTGCCGGGTCTTGAGAAACCTGTGATCTTTACCGGAGCCCAGCTGCCCATCGGCGTTCTGCGTACTGACGGGAAGGAGAATCTGATCACCGCCATAGAGATAGCCGCGGCGCGTGAGAACGGACTGCCTGTTGTTCCCGAGGTGTGCATTTATTTTGAGAACAGGCTGATGCGCGGCAACCGGACCATCAAGTACAGTGCCGAGCACTTCAACGCCTTCGCTTCACCCAACCTGCCGCCGCTGGCTGAGGCGGGACTGCAAATACGCTACAACCGTAATATCATCAGGTATCCGACGGTCAGGCGGCCGCTGGATATCAGCGGAAAATTCGACACCAGTGTGGCCATCCTGAGCCTCTTCCCCGGCATCAGGAGGGAGACGGTGCAATCTCTGCTTCACACGTCCGGATTGCGGGGGCTTATTCTTGAGACCTACGGCACGGGCAATGCTCCCACCCTCGACTGGTTCATTGATGAATTGCGCGCTTTTATGGAGAGTGGCGGCATTGTCATGAATGTGACACAGTGCCTGGCTGGCAGCGTCGAGATGGGGTTGTACGAGACCTCTGCAGGACTCAGGAACGCAGGTGTCATCAGCGGCAGGGACATTACCACCGAGGCTGCCGTGACGAAGATGATGATACTTCTTGGAAGCGGGCTGCCTTCTGACAGGGTCAGCTCCGCACTGGCCAGGCCGCTATGCGGGGAGATGAGCTGAATTTGCCGGAAAGAACAGCATCGGACCGGCCAGACCAATTTTGGGGAAATATGCTGAAACGGCTGCCGGCATAAAAATTTTTGTAAATTGCGCCGTTTTTGGAGAGATGCAAGAGTGGTTTAATTGGCACGCCTGGAAAGCGTGTGTACTTCAAAAGGGTACCGGGGGTTCGAATCCCCCTCTCTCCGCAAAGCATAACTGACCCCTCTGCCGGATGGCGGAGGGGTTTTGATTTTACCGACAACGCGATGAAAGTTTACTTTCATTAGCGGAGGAGGTGAAATCAAAATACCTGAAAGGTCAGTTATGCTTTACAGGATTACCTAAAGGGGATCTCCGAAGGTAATCCCCAACGGACAATCTCCGGCGAAGCCGGTAATCCCCCTCCTTCTTATTTTTAAAATACCTCATCGGTTGTGTGCTTTCCATTTTTTTTTATTTTTGTCAGAACATTCCATTAATAATCTAACATGATGAAAAGAGTTCTTGTATTTATGGCATTTGCAGCTCTGCTTCTTATCGGCACAGCACAGACTTCACAGGCACAGACAGATCAGGCTGCAGCAACACAGCAACTTTCAGAACAGACAGTCGGAACAACCCCGGTTGAAACAGAAAAGGTCCTCCACAAGGAGATCAAGCGTCTCTTCATTGAGGGCGGCGCAGGCTTCATGGGTACTATCCTCCTCTGCCTCATCCTCGGCCTGGCAATAGCCATTGAGAGAATCATCTACCTCAACCTGGCTACCACCAACAGCGAAAAGCTGCTGGCAAAGGTCGAAATTGCACTTAAGGAAGAGGGTATCGATTCTGCCAAGGAGATCTGCCGCAACACACGCGGACCGGTGGCAAGCATCTTCTACCAGGGCCTTGACAGGGCCCACGAAGGCGTTGAGATGGCCGAGAAATCAGTCGTTGCCTACGGCGGCGTACAGATGGGCCTCCTTGAGAAAAACCTCTCATGGATCTCCCTCTTCATCGCTATCGCACCTATGCTCGGATTCCTCGGAACAGTCATTGGGATGATCGCTGCCTTCGACGCCATTGAACAGGCAGGGACAGTATCAGCCACGATCGTTGCCGGCGGTATCAAGATAGCCCTTATCACCACAGTAACCGGTCTTATTGTCGCTATCATACTCCAGATATTCTATAACTACCTGCTCTCAAAAATTGATGGTATCTCAAACCAGATGGAAGATTCATCAATCGCGCTCATAGATATGCTGGCCAAATACAACCAAAAATAATCTGCCATGTCAGAAAGATCCAAAAAGCTCACAATGTACCTCTCGTGGGCGCTGATGGCACTCACGGTTATCTTCGCCATTCTCTTCTATGTGGGAGGAGTGGTGGAAGGTACTGCCGGGACCAGATACGAAGAGCCTAAGGTGACCAACTCTTTCATCTTTTATACATATTTGCTAATAGGCATAACCTTGATCCTTACAGTCTTCTTCAGTATCAGGAATCTCATTCTTAATCCAAAGGGTCTCAAAATGACACTTATTGCCCTTGGAATTGGCGTTGTGCTTGTTGTCATAGCGGCTCTGCTTGCTGATGACACAGTGCTCAACCTGCCTCACTACAAAGGTGAAGGTAACATTCCAAGGACCTTGCTGTGGACTGACATCGGGCTTTTTGTAGCATATTTCCTTGCCGGCCTGGCTGTCATAGCCATACTCTATTCAGAGGTGTCAAAGTATTTCAAAAAGTAACTGAACATTCCGCCCTTTAGCGGAGATAAATATTCACCAAATGGCAAGAAGGCAAGTACCGGAAATAAATACAGGCTCAATGGCCGACATTGCATTCCTCCTTCTTATTTTCTTCCTGGCTGCCACCACGATGGACTCGGATACGGGACTGATGCGTCAGTTGCCCGCAATCCCCGACCCCAACGTCCCGCAGGATATTAATAAGATCAATGACAGAAACATCCTCGAGGTGAAGGTCAACAAAGACAATCTGTTGCTGGTTGAGGGACAGCTTACTGAATTCAATCAGCTAAGGGAGATTGCCCATGACTTCATTCTTAATCCCGATGATGCGCCCAACATGCCTGAGAAAGAGGTTATAAGCCTCCCCTATTTCGGGGATGTAGCTGTAACAAAGGCGGTTATATCACTGCAGAATGACATCGGCACAAAATACGGAGTCTATATCGCTGTACAAAATGAGCTGATAGCGGCAAGGGCAGAACTGCGTGACAACCTTGCCAGGCAGGAGTTTGGCATACCTTACGAGAGGCTTGATGAGGAACGCAAGGGAGCCATAGACGACTTTTTCAAGGTGCCCATCTCAGAAGCTGAACCCAAAAGGATAGGAGGAGACAATTAATATGGCAAGGTTTGTAAAGACAGGAGGAAAAACGGTCAAGGCACTGAATACCTCTTCGCTGCCCGACATCGTCTTCATGATACTGTTCTTCTTCATGGCAGTGACAACCATGCGTGAGACAGATGTCATGGTCACCGTCCGTATCCCCGATGCCACCGAAGGCAAGGTGCTTGAGAAAAAATCTCTCGCCAGCTTCATTTACATCGGCGAACCCCTCGAGGCTTTCCAGTCGTTGTTCGGCACCGAGCCCAAGATACAGCTCAATGATACCTT
>CAZHTG010000052.1:0-14738 GCA_964535795.1 uncultured Rikenella sp. | reverse complement strand
ACTGTCCTTCAGTTAACAGCTTAAATCAGACAATCAGCAACTTACAACTATTGCCTATTGCCTCATCAAGAGAGCCTGTCGCGGTAATCCTCGTAGCCGAACTCCCTGACCAGTTCGAATTTCTGATCCCTGGTCCAGATGCCAATGGATGGATGCGGCACGCCGTTAAAGGTCGAGGTCTTGACCATGGTATAGTGTATCATATCCCAGAAGACTATCCGGTCGCCGGGCTTCAGCTCACGGTGGAACGACCAGTCGCCCATGAAGTCGCCCGACAGGCATGAGTTACCTCCCATGCGGTATGTCGGTTTCCCCTCAACGGGGTCAAATGCACCCATTATGACAGGTTTGTAAGGCATCTCCAGGCAGTCAGGCATATGGGCTGTGAAGGAGACATCAAGCAGTGCTGTTTTTATGCCGTCACGCACAACAATATCCTCCACTGTCGATACCAGCTCACCGGTCTCCCAGGCAAAGGCGCTTCCCGGCTCGAGGATCAGGTGAATGCCATATTTCTCCTTAAACCGGCGCAGCAGGTCTGTGAGATGCCCGGTATTGTAATCCTTGCGTGTCATCAGGTGTCCTCCTCCCATGTTGAGCCATTTGATCCCGGGAAGCAAGTGTCCGAACTTCTCTTCCACCACGCCAAGAACCTTCTCAAGAGTATATGAGTCTGATTCAAACAGGACATGAAAATGGAGTCCCTCCACCCCTTCCGGCAGTCCGTCAGCCAGTTCAGCTGCCGTCACGCCCAGTCGTGATCCCGGGGAGCAAGGGTTATATATCCCGTGTGCTATTTCCGAATATTCAGGATTGATGCGCAGCCCGGGGGAGATATGTTGACCTTCACGTTTCAGCACGGGTGCATACTTTGCGTACTGTGCCAGCGAGTTGAAGGTTATGTGCGAGCTGTAGCGCATGATTGTCCCGAATTCCTCCCTACGGAAGGCGGGTGCGTATGTATGTGCCGGCACTCCCATCTCCTCAAAGCAGAGACGGGCTTCATGAATCGAGCTGGCAGCGGCGCCGGAGACGTACCCGCGTACTATCGGAAAGACGGACCACATGGCAAAACCCTTGAATGCCAGTATTATCTCTGCTCCCGAGGCCTGTGCGACATGTTTTATGAGTTCCAGGTTGTGCCTCAGCCGTTCTTCGTCGATCACATAGCAGGGCGAAGGAATTTTCAGATAGTCAATCATATCAGAGCTCCAGGTCGATGTCAAACTTCTCATTCCACGGAAGACCAAGCCTGGCCAGTTCCCGGAGGAAAGGATCCGGGTCGAACTGTTCCACGTTCCAGACGCCCGGTTTTTTCCACAGACCCTGCATATACATCATGGCGCCCGTTGCGGCAGGCACGCCGGTGGTGTAGCTCACCGCCTGGGTTCCCGTCTCATGGTAGGCCTCCTCATGACTGCAGTTGTTCCATATATAGTAAGTCCGCTCCTTCCCATCCCTGTCAAGGCCCCTTATACGGCAACCTATTGATGTCCACCCCTTGTAGTTCTCTCCCAGGTCACCGGGATTGGGCAGCACCTCCTTCAGGAATTGTATGGGGATGATCTCCACACCTTTATAAATGACAGGGTCAATACGGGCCATTCCTATGTTCTGGATCACCCTGAGATGGGTCAGGTACTCCTGCCCGAAGGTCATCCAGAAGCGGGCACGCCTGATCGAGGGGAAGTTCCTGACAAGAGACTCCAGCTCTTCGTGGTAGATCAGGTAAGACTCCCTTGGTCCGATGCCGGGGTAGGTCAGCGGCTTGTGTATCTCATGAGGCTCGGTGTATATCCATTTGCCATTCTCCCAGTACTTGCCCTTCTGGGTTACCTCCCTGATATTGATCTCCGGGTTGAAGTTCGTGGCGAAGGGTTTGCCGTGATCACCTGCGTTGCAGTCAACGATGTCAAGGTAATGTATTTCCCTGAAGTGGTGCTTTGCGGCGTGGGCGGTAAACACCCCTGTCACCCCCGGGTCAAATCCGCAGCCGAGTATTGCGGTGAGGCCTGCATAATGGAAGCGGTCATGATAGGCCCACTGCCATGAATATTCATATTTAGCCTCATCCGGTGGTTCATAGTTGGCAGTGTCAAGGTATGCCACTCCTGTTTCAAGGCAGGCATCCATTATGTTAAGGTCCTGGTAAGGCAGTGCCAGGTTGACGACCAGGTCAGGGCCGAATGATCTTATGAGCGCTGCCATCTCCTGCACGTTGTCAGCGTCTACCCTGGCAGTCCGGATCCTGTTGCCTCCAATGCGCTCAGCGATGGCATCGCATTTCGACTTAGTCCGGCTGGCCAGCATTATTTCATCAAACACTTCAGGCATCCCGGCCATTTTGATCACTGCAACCGTACCGACGCCACCCGCGCCTACAACAAGTACCTTTCCCATTACGTTATATTCTGGTTATATGCAAAGGTAATTTTTTCAGACATTTTTTTTAGCCACCGGATGCGGGTTTAAGTAAAAGTTATATTTTTGCACTCGTATCAATAGAGTTGTCTTTTATGGACGATTATCACGCGAGCTGTTTTATTAATTTCGTTCTGCTGAGGTAAGCTGGCGACAGGTACCTCTGTGGAAATAAAAAGAGGAGGTACTATAATGATTACTTACTGGCAGATGATCCCCAACGGTCTCCTTCCGTTGAATTCTTTTGAGAAAGGCTGCATTGTCAACGTCACTGATCCCACACCTTCAGAAATTGGAATACTCAAGACCACGCTCAAGGTTCCTGAGGATTTTCTTGCCGACATACTCGACGTTGATGAGCGCTCGAGGATGGAGGTCGAAGAGGATATGTTACTGATGATTTACCGCATTCCCTATCAGAACCAGTCGAACGGCTTTCCCTTCACCACCATTCCGCTTGGCCTCGTGCTGAACAAGGACAGCCTTGTAATCATATGCCACAATAACAACGAGGTGCTTGACGATTTCTTCAGCCGCAGCGGCAAGGGCATAACCATAGAGACGAAGATCGACCTGATACTGCATCTCTTCCTTCGGACCACCATGTTCTACCACCGGTACCTTAAGCAGATCAACAACCAGACGGCGATGATAGAGCAGGATCTGGAGAAGTCGACCCGCAACCAGGAGCTCCACAGGCTTCTGAAGATGGAGAAGTGTCTTGTATACTTCACCACCTCCCTCCGCTCAAATGAGATGATGATGCTCAAGCTCAAGAATTCAAAATGGATCCGTGACTACGAATTCTCATCCGACCTTCTTGAAGAGGCTACCATTGAGAACCGTCAGGCCATTGAGATGGCAAAGATATACAGCGACATACAGAGTGGAATGATGGATGCCTTCGCTTCGGTCATTTCGAATAACCTGAGCATCGTGATGAAGTCACTGACCATTGTTACGATAATCCTGATGGTTCCGACACTGGTGGCGAGTTTTTATGGCATGAATGTTCCCAACATGCTAGAAGACAATACGATAGCATTCTGGCTTATCCTGGCCGGTGCATTTGTTCTTTCATCCCTCGGGGTACTCCTTCTCAGGAGGATGAAGTGGATGTAAGAGCCTTCCCGCTATGCGGGACCGCGTCGTTTCGCTCCTTGTGTGGCCTGAGCTCTGATCCCTGAGCTCTTTGATCTCTGCCCTGAGCCTTACTCTTGCTTCGCCAGGTGCTTCCTTATCTTCTCAAGGTTCTGCGGTGTGCCGCAGTCGAACCAGTAACCGTCATCATGAAGGTATGACATGATCCTGTTCCTGCCTGCGAGCATAAGGTAGATCGATGTCATGGTATATATACCTTCGGGCATCATATCAAGGATTTCCGGGGAGAGTACATGAATGCCTGAAAAGGCTATCTCTTCGAGTCCCTTGCTGCTGTTGACGGAGATTATCTCCTCCTTTGTGGCAATGTTTCTCCAGCCCCTTATTCTGCCCGCTTTGTCAACCAGGAAGAACCTGTTGCCGGGCCTGTGTCTCACAGCCAGTGTGGCCAGTGCCCCGGAACTGAGGTGCTTATGATATAATTCATTCAGATCCAGGTCAGTGAATATATCCACATTATAGCATATGAATGGTTCGGCAGCAAAGAAGCTGCGTGCATTCAGCAGTCCCCCGCCCGTGTCAAGCAGCTCAGCCGTCTCATCAGATATTTGTATTCGGAAGCCATCGCTGCGAAGCCTCTCAATCTCCTCCTTCATGAGGACCGGGTGGTGATGAATGTTGACTATAATGTCATCAAATCCTGCAGCGGCAAGTTTTTCAATGGCCAGGCGCAGTGCGCTCTTGCCATTTACATCTACCAGTGCCTTGGGTCTCTCAATGCTCAGATCGCCGAGTCTCGTCCCGAGGCCGGCCGCAAAGATCATCGCCTTCATTTGACGATCGCTGAATGGGTAATTGTCACGGTTACTCCGGGCATTGATGAGAGCATGGAAGCCACTCTCTCGGCGCACCACACTGACCTGTGGCGCCCGCCCACACATCCGAAGGCAGCGTTGATGTCAAGGATGCCCTTTCTTCTCATCGAGGGTAGGGAATTGCGGATGATGTTTGTACAGTCGCCTGCAAAAGCCACAGCCTCGTCATCATTGCCAAAGAACTCAACCACCTCGGGGTCCAGTCCGGTGAGTTCGTTAAGCTCGGTCAGGGTGGCGGGATTGCGAAGACCCCGGCAGTCGAAGACAAAACCGCTGCCGCCGTCGTAGCTGATCGTTTTCCCTTTGACATATGAGAAGCTCTCCAGGTTTATCTTCACCAGGTCCTGGTAGTGGGACAGGATACGATATTTGCGCTGCAGAGGCACCGCCTCAGAGGCCTTCTTCAGTTCTGGGAGATCTATCTGCACGGCATCACCTGCCAGAAGCTCGTTCATAAGCTCAACGGCCGGCACAATGCTCTCGGTGAATGTTGGTTTGTTCTCATGCAATCCCCTGAAGCCAAAGGCACCCAGGGCCTGCATGAGCCTTATGAGGGTGAATGCGCCGGAGTATTTCTGAAGAGACTCCCTCGACTTACCTGTGGCAGAGGCGAAGAGACCGAGGTGCCGGTCAAGGGTTTTCTTTCTTAAGCCGTCGGGGATATAGGCTTTGGCGTCATACACCAGCGAGGCAATGTCATAATGGGGAGCACCCAGCCTGCCTCCCTGGTAGTCAATGTACCATGGTTTCCCGTCTCTCAGCATGATATTGGCTGTCTGGAAATCGCGGAAAAGAAAATATTCCTGCCCCGCGTCGAGCAGAAAGCGTGTCAGTGACTCAAAATCGCGTTCAAGCCTGATTTCATTAAATGGTGCAGCTATCAGCTTAAGAAACATGTACTTGTAATAGTTCAGGTCCCACACGATGCTCTGACGGTCAAAGCTGCGGTGGGGATAACAGAGCGAAAGATCGAGTCCGTCGATGCCTTCTGTCTGGATCCTTACCAGGTCAGCGGCGATAGTCATGAAGAGCGCTTCAGTTTCCTCATTGAACCTCTCCTCGTCGGAGCGGCGGGCAAGCCATGTAAAAAGGTTTATGTCTCCAAGGTCTTCGAGGAAATAGACTCTGTCATCAGGGTAATAGACATAAATCTCAGGCACAGGCAGTAATTTCGACCTGAAGTGATTCGAGAATCCAACAAAGGCATCGTTCTCCTCCCGGCTGGGGTTATATGCCCCGATGACCTGCCCCTCAGGGTAAAAGAGCCTGAAGTATACCCTGTCGGAGCCCGACTGCGGCAGGCGGGTTATTATCTCGGGAGCGGAGCCCTTCCATTTCAGGAAGGCCTGCTCTACAGTTGACCTGATATCCATCTCAGAGCCGTATGATAATCTTTTTGCGATAAAGGATATAACCCAGTGCCCATATGACTATCACGATCATTATCGGGAACATGAGGCTTGCAAGTTTCTGCTCCTCGAACAGGGGGCTGCAGATATGGGTGAAGATCCAGTTATAGAGCGAGACCTCTCCTATCTTTATAGCCAGCAGTGTTTTGGTCAGCATGCCTGCAAGCACGTATGTAAAGAGTGCGTTGATGCCGAAGACGTTGAAGAAACCCGTCCATCCCCGCAGGTTCCAGATATCCACTATCATGAAGAGCAGGGCCAGAATCACCATCCCTATCCCTCCTGCATAGAGGACATATGAGCTGGTCCAGATCGGTTTGTTGATAGGGAAGAACTCGCCCCAGAGGAGTCCTGCTCCGATCAGCAGTGCCCCGATGAGCGCCATAAGCCCGACAGTCTTCCAGGAGGTGCCCGTCCTGCTTATCAGATGGCCTATCATGAATCCAAGCAGTACTGTCGCTGTTGCCGGCAGGGTACTGAGCAGGCCCTCCGGATCGAAGGGTACCCCGAATCCCTTGTAGAGATGGTTCTCCCCAATTATGGCCAGGTCGACTGTCCGCGCGAAATTACCCTCGAGGGAATAGGGGTCGCTCCCTCCCAGGAAGTACATCAGTGCCCAGTAGCCAAACAGGATCACGGCAGTTGCTATCCAGATATAATTCTTTTTAATCAGCAGTACAAGAACTGCTCCCAGTCCCCATGCCAGGGCTATCCTCTGCAGTACGCCCATTATCCGGAGGGTGTCATAATCACGGACAAACCGCGGGAAGATGGTGAGAAACAATCCTACCGCGAAAATCAGTGCAACCCTCCTCAGTATGCGGAAAAGGGAGGCCCCTGAAAACTCGAAGTTGAACTTGCGGAGGGAGTACCACATTGCGACTCCGGAAATAAACAGAAATGAGGGAAAGACCAGGTCTGTGGGTGTGCAGCCATGCCAGGCGGCATGCCTCAGGGGTGCATAAACATGACTCCATGTACCGGGAGTGTTGACGATAATCATGAATACTACCGTCATACCCCTGAATACGTCGAGTGACATAAGACGCGCTGACTTGCTGCCGGCGCTCCTGCCGGAACTCTTTGATGCTGCCATATTCGATTTTTTAACTTCGTAAAAATAACAATTTGGAACTAATCAACCGGAGTAAAGTATAACAAAGAAAAGTGCTATTTTTGATTTATTCCAAATTCATACATCCAATGAAAAACATAAGGTTCTCCGTTCTTCTGATACTTGCTCTTATTATTCTCTCTCCCGCGAGGGCTCAGTCTGCTGACAGCAAGGTGCCCTGGCAAAGATATATTGACGACAGAAGGGTTGACAGCATTCTTAACACCCTGACGGTAAGAGAGATGATTGCTCAGCTGATCTGGGTGCCCGCATGGGCTTCAGATAAGGGCGACAATTTCAGGCAGGTGGAAGATCTTGTGACAAAGTACGGGATTGGAGGAGTAATTTTCTTTGAAGGATCGAGGGACAGACAGATTGATTTCACGGAGCGGATCGCGAAGGTTTCGAAGGTTCCTCTCATCATTGCGCAGGATGCTGAATGGGGAACAGGCATGCGGCTCAGGGAGATTGAGGATTTCCCCTACCAGATGACTATGGGTGCACTTCAGGATGATTCTCTCATTTACCGGATGGGAGCTGCTGTCGCTTGGCAGTGCCGTGACATAGGTATCAACGTCAACCTGGCTCCCGTGGCAGATGTAAACAACAATCCGCTCAACCCGGTTATCAATTACAGGTCGTTCGGAGAGGATCCGGAAAAGGTGGCAGCAAAGGCTGTCATGTACATGAAGGGACTTCAGGATAACGGCATTATGGCGTGTGCCAAGCACTTCCCCGGTCATGGTGACACGGATGTCGACTCGCATACCGGCCTGCCAGTCATCAGGGGCGACCGGAAGCGCTTTGACACGGTTGAACTGGTACCTTTCAGGCGTCTGATTGATGAAGGCATCGGGTCAGTAATGACTGCTCACATCAGCGTGCCGGGTCTCGATAATACACCCGGGATTCCTGCCACTTTCTCAAGAAAGGTAATCACCGGCATGCTGAAGGAAGAGGCCGGCTTCAGGGGTCTGATCCTTACAGATGCCATGAACATGGCCGGTGCCACTATGACATATCCTTCAGGCGTCGCCGACGCAGAGGCGCTGAAGGCTGGCAATGACATCATTGAATATTCCACCGATCCGTTGCGTGCCATCGATGAGATAGCCAAAAGAGTAGAAAAGGGAGAGATTGCTTTAGCTGAGATCACTTCCAGGTGCCGCAAATTGCTGGCGGCAAAGATGTGGCTTCTGAGCCCTAATGCATGGACGTGCGGTATCCCCGGCAGTGATGTAATTCCCGAGGCTGCTCACCCTGCACTTATAAGAGACCTCTACGCCGGCGCCATGACACTCATCGAAAACAATGAAAATCTTGTGCCACTGGGACGCCTTGACAGGATCAGGATTGCCACTGTTTCAGTCAACCGGCTGGCGATGACCGAGTTCCAGCGGATGACTGACAGGTATACCAACGCTGACCATTACTTCATTGACCCCAATAATGAACAGGGTGCACAGTTTGTCCTCTCGAAGCTGAAGGATTATGATGTGGTCATTGCGGGTTTCTGTTCGCTGGAGCAGAAGCCGGCAGGAGGATACGGAGTGACGCCACAGCTCAACAATGTCTTCAGGCAGATCGCCGCGCTTAACCGGTCTGCTGTCATCTGGTTCGGCAATCCGTATGGCATCGCGAGGCTTGACATGAGTGTCAGGCCCACCGCCCTGCTTGTTGCCTACCAGGATAACAGCTACACTCATCAGACATCCGTTCAGGTGCTCTTCGGGGCACTGGGTGCCAGCGGGAGGCTGCCGGTCACTGTCAATGCTGCTTATCCGGAAGGATTTGGCATCAAAACACCCGGAGGCATCAGGCTTCAGTTCGGATTTCCTGAGAACGCAGGCCTCTCATCGGAGAGACTCATAAGCAAGGTTGACTCAATCGTTCAGAATGGTCTTGATACGCTGGCCTACCCGGGGTGTCATGTGCTCATTGCCCGCAAGGGGATAGTCGTACTTAACAAATGCTACGGCTTTCACCTCTATGACAGCACCGAGGCGGTATCGGAACATGATCTGTGGGACCTGGCCTCGGTGACAAAGGTTTCAGCCGCCACCCCGTCGCTGATGTTGCTAAATGACCGGGGGCTGTTCGATCCCGACAAGACCCTGGGGCATTACCTGCCATGGTACAGGTTCTCCGACAAGGGCGACATGCTGCTGCGCGAAATGCTTGCCCACCAGGCCGGACTGAGGTCATGGATACCCTTCTGGCGAAACACTCTTGAGAGCGACAGCACCTTCAGGAGAGGAATCTTCAGTGATTTCAGCAACAGGCGGTTTGCTCTCCAGGTGTCTGATTCCATTTATATGAACAGGCATTACCTGAAGGATATGTTCAGGGAGATACGTGACAGCCCCAAAGGCCCGAAGAAATATGTCTATTCTGACCTGACCTTCATTCTTTCTGCTGAGATAATTGAGAGCCTGACAGATACAACCATCGATAAATTTGCCCCGGCCAACATCTACCGTCCGATAGGGGCCTTCAACATCACTTACAACCCGCTTGAGAAATATCCCAGGGAGAGGATAGTGCCGACAGAATATGATTCACTGTTCCGTCAGCAGCTGCTGCGAGGTACTGTGCATGATGAAGGAACGGCCATGCTGGGAGGTGTGTCAGGTCATGCCGGGCTCTTTGCCACGGGCAATGACCTGCTGAAGCTGATGGAGATGTACCGTAGAGGGGGTGAATACGGGGGTGTACGTATCCTCAGCAGGGAGGTATTGAAGGAATATACCAGGATGCAGTTCCCGGAGAATAATAACCGGCGCGGACTGGGGTTTGATAAGCCTATGCTGCCCAACGATACTATACCGCCTGAAGAGATCTATCCCTGCCATTCGGTTTCGCCTTCAAGCTTTGGTCACGGCGGGTTTACAGGTACTTTCGTCTGGGTCGACCCGGAGGCGGAGATATCCTATGTCTTCCTCAGCAACAGGGTCTACCCCACCCGCAACAACAGCAAGCTGTCTGACCTCTCAATACGCGGGAAGATTCTTCAGGCAACATATGATGCAATAATTGAATAATTTTCGATTTCAGATTTTCGATTGGGAACCAATTAAAATCGACAATAAAAAAAAGCCGCGAATTGCGGCTTTTTTTGTGTGCCCAGGACAAGACTCGAACTTGCACACCCTTGCGAGCACCAGCCCCTCAAGCTGGCGTGTCTACCAATTTCACCACCTGGGCGGTTTTGGCTCAGGACCCAGGACTCAGGGCTCAGGGCAGAATGTTACTGCTCTGTGCTCTTTGCACTGCGCTCTGCGCTTCTTATTGGTGCCCAGAACAGGACTCGAACCTGCACATCATTGCTGACACTAGTCCCTGAAACTAGCGCGTCTACCAATTTCGCCATCTGGGCTATTAAGTTAAAAGTCAAAAGTCGAAAGTATAAAGTCAAAGGTGACCTCTTTTGTCTTGCGCCTTTTATCCTTTGTCTTGTAACGCGGGTGCAAAAATAAAGATTTTTTTCAATCATCGCACCTCTTTGTCGAAAAGAGAAATAATTTTAATTACAGGTTTCACTTTTACGTATATTTGATCCCCAAAATATGATATGCGTTCCCGGCAGGAAGCATTTCATGGAGAGAAGGAAATATGAAGGTCTATAAATTCGGGGGTACCTCGGTGGGCAGTCCTGAACGTTTCAGGGCTCTGATCCCTCTTATAAACGACGGCGAGTTGAAGATTGTGGTTCTGTCGGCAATGGCAGGCACCACCAACGCCCTTGTGGAGATCTCGGAGCTCTTTGCCGATGGCAACAGGGACGAGGCAGGCAGGAGAACCCAGCTGCTTCGCGCAAGCTACCACAGTGTTGCGGATGGACTTTACGCCTCCTCTACCTGGGCAGAGCGGGCACATGATCTTATTGACGAACACTTCAACTACATTGTCACTCTCTTCTCCCGTGAGTTCAGCAGGCACAACGAGAAGCGCATTGTTGCCCGCGGTGAGCTGATCTCAACGGCCCTGCTCCATTTTCTGCTGGCCGAGACGGGGATTCCCTCCTACCTTCTTCCGGCGCTCAATTACATGAGGATTGACAAGGACGGTGAGCCCGATTATTTCTATATAAGGGAGAACCTGAAGCGTGAGATGACGGCAGTAAAGGATGAAAAGATCATTATCACACAGGGCTTCATCTGCCGCAATGCATACGGTGAGACTGACAACCTTCGCCGCGGCGGGAGCGATTACAGCGCCACCATCACAGGCGCAGCCATCGGAGCTGAGGAGGTTCAGATATGGACAGACATCAGCGGCCTTCATAACAATGACCCCAGGTATGTTGAGAAGACACGTGTGATCAGGAGCCTCTCCTATGGTGAGGCTGCAGAGCTGGCCTACTTTGGTGCAAAGATACTCCACCCATCCAGCATCAACCCTGCCCGGATGAAGAACATCCCCGTGAGGCTGAAGAACACCATGGAGCCGTCCGACGAAGGCACACTTATCACCTCAGAATCAACCTATGAGGATTATAAGGCAGTGGCGGCCAAGGATGGCATCATTGCGGTCAGGATACACTCCGACAGGATGCTGATGGCATACGGTTTCATGCGAAGGATCTTCGAAGCCTTTGAAGCGTTCAAGACCCCGATAGACATGATCACTACATCAGAGGTCTCCGTATCACTTACCATAGACGACCCCACATATCTCGCAGACATCGTCAGAACGCTGAGTTCAATAGGCGCAGTTGAGGTTGAGAAGGATCAGACGATAATCTGCGTAGTGGGCGACTTCCGGCCTGACAGGGTCGGGTCAGCGCCGGAGATTTTCGAAGCCCTGAATGACATTCCGGTGAAGATGATATCTTACGGAGGCAGTGAAAACAGTGTATCGATACTAATTAATACGAGCGACAGAACGTTAGCCCTGCGTTCGCTCAGTGCCAAACTTTTTGATGAGGAATGATGTTCACAACTGAATTGACCGAAAGGCTTAAGAGCCACGAGACTCCCTTCTATTATTATGATCTCGACCTGTTGCGCGAGACACTTGCAGTGGCGTCCGGAGAGGCCGCCAACAGGGGCTTTACACTTCACTATGCCGTCAAGGCCAACTTCAATCCTGTTATCATGAAGATCATCGCAGGTTACGGGTTAGGGGCCGATTGTGTCAGCGGCAATGAGATTGAACTGGCCGTGAATTGTGGCTTCCCGGCAGGTGAAACGGTGTTTGCGGGTGTAGGCAAGAGCGACAGGGAGATAGAGACCGCGCTAAAGCTCGGGATAAAATGCTTTAATGTGGAATCTTCGGCAGAGCTGGAGGTGATAAATGATATTGCTGGCAAAACTGGCTGCAGGGCAGCAGTTGCACTGCGTATCAATCCCAACGTGGAGGCGCATACCATCAGGCATATCACCACCGGCACCGATGAGAACAAGTTCGGAATAAGGATCGGTGAACTTGAATCGGTCACCTCGCTCCTCTCCGGGCTGGAGAACATTGATTACAAGGGAATTCACTTCCACATAGGATCGCAGATCACCGACCTTCATGTCTACCGTAACCTCTGCTCAAGGGTGAATGAGATATGGCAGTGGCTCACCGACAGGGGCCTGGAGCCCGACGATATCAATGTGGGCGGAGGTCTTGGCATAAGCTATGATGAGCCTGACCGGTTCCCCTCCTTTGCCGATTACTTCGAAGTGTTCAGGGAGCATCTTGACAGGAAGATCCGCAGCACCATCTCGTTCGAGCTGGGCAGGTCACTCACTGCCGGTTGCGGCTCCCTGATCTCGAGGGTATTGTTCGTGAAGCCGGGTGCCGGTGAGACCTTCCTTATCCTTGACGCGGGCATGACAGATCTGCTGCGGCCCGCACTATACCATGCCTGGCACCGGATTGAGAATCTCACTTCCGTGCTGCCGGCGAAAAAATATACTGTTGCAGGGCCTATCTGCGAAACCACCGACACCTTCGGAAAATTCATTTCACTGCCGGAGACCAGGCGTGGCGATCTCATAGCCATAAGGTCGGCAGGTGCCTACGGTGAGGTGATGGCAATGCGGTACAATATGCGTTCGCTGCCCCCGTCGGTGTTCTCTGATCAGGCGATAGACAGCAGTGAAGAATTAAGAATTAAGAATTAAGAATTAAGAATCAGTCACTTAGGCTTTAAGACTTTATGACTTTCGACTTTATGGACTGAAAAAAAAAGCTGCGCAGGGCAGCTTTTTTTTCTAACCGGGTTATTTTTTCCTGAGCAATTTCTTTACCGGAGCTGAAAACAGGAGCATAAACAATCCGAATATCAGTGTGCATATACCTGAGATCAGGTTAACATTCACGTTGAGTGAACGCACATACATTGCATCATTGCCCATGGTTGCCAGGCCGTAAATCGTAATGATCAGCCCGAAGATCGAGAACATCAGTCCAATCGGAAATCTTATATCTAACATGATCTTTGTTTTTTAAGGTTACCAGAACAAAATCGAGAGCACAATCATAATGATTCCCACTATCAGTGCAAGGAACCATGGCCTGCTGTACCATTTCACTCCGCTGTCGTCCAGTCTTTGCGTCATGGAGTAGACAAGACCGTCGAGTTCCGCATCGCTCTTTTCGCGCTTCATGATCAGTGATATCAATACTGTGAGGAGAGTAGCGGTTGTAAATGCGATAATGGCAGTCCAGAAGTTCTGTGCCATCTCAACCGGGTAGGTATGGATCACGCCGAGCCAGCCTCCCTTGACGAGGGTGGTTGCTCCCTCGGGTTGTGTGAGGCCGTGGTGCAGGAGCGCGACCAGGAAGCCGACGAGCAGTCCTGTAAATGCCGCGTTGCCCGTTGACCGTTTCCAGAACATGCCAAGGAAGATGACCGCAAAGAGAGGAGCATTGATCATTGAGAAGATTGTCTGGAGGAAGTCCATGATATTACCGAACTTACTTGCAACGTAGGCTGCCGCGATGCTGACAATAACGCCAAAGACGGTAGCCATCTTCCCCACCTTGAGATAATGTTTGTCATCAGTCTCCTTGTTCCCGGTTGCGGGACGGATATAGCTCTGGTAGATGTCATAGGTCCATACGGTATTGAATGCCGATACGTTTCCCGCCATCCCTGACATGAATGATGCCAGCAGAGCTGTGATGCCAAGGCCAAGGACGCCTGCAGGCAGGTACTGTTTAAGCAGCATGATGATGGTGTAGTCATAAATAGGTTGCCCGGCGTCATTCAGCGGCAACGCAAACCCTTTGAGCGGATCATTGAGCAGTACCAGGGCTGCGATTCCGGGAACAATAATAAGAAAAGGAATGAACATCTTTGGTATGGCTCCGATGAGAGGCACCTTGCGTGCTGCTGTCATTGATTCGGCAGCCATTGCGCGCTGAACGATAAGGAAGTTGGTGCACCAGTAACCGAATGAGAGCACAAACCCCAGCCCCGCGAAAATCCCGTACCATGCTACCCCGAGCGGGTTACCCGATTCGGTGGCGGTGTACTTCCACGTTGTTGTCCACGTATCGGCTGCAAATCCCTTTGCCTCAACTATGGGTGCCAGGCTGGCCTGCATGCCGTTCCATCCTCCCACATCACTCATGACAAGAATAGCCATGGGCAGGAGGCCGATAATGATAATGAAGAACTGAAGCACTTCGTTGTAGATGGCCGAAGATAGACCTCCGAGATAGGTATAGGCAAGTACTATTGCTGCCGAAGCCAGGAGCGATACGTTGAAGTTCCACCCCAGTACATTCTCAAGAAGGATAGCCAGGGCATACATAGAGATGCCTGATGCAAGCACGGTCATGACTGCAAACAGAATTGCATTCAGTCCGCGGGTCTTTTCA
>CAZHTG010000051.1:8278-16966 GCA_964535795.1 uncultured Rikenella sp. | reverse complement strand
CTGCGGGCCCTCATGGTCAACATCCTCGGCATTGGGAGCAATGACGTCGGCACAGATGACGCCGATAATCTCAAGGACCTTGTGGTAGTTGTCCATTGCATCCTCGAAATCGTGAGGTGCATAATCATACTGATCCTTCTCTTTGTAATCCATCTCCTTCAGACGGACTATCTTCTCCATCATCGGATGGGTGAGGTGGAACCTGAGATCCTTGTTGTCTGTATAAAAGTTTGCCATCGTATTGATATTTTCTGTCAGACTGCTGTTTTTCTATCTGGCGTTTGCCTTATAGTACTTTATCAGTTTGGGGACTATCTCCGCAACATCGCCGTTGATAACATAATCGGCGATTGTGTTTATGGGAGCCATCGGATCATTGTTGATGGCAATGACCTTGCCGCTCTGGTCCATGCCGGCAGTGTGCTGTATCTGGCCTGAGATGCCGCATGCAATATAAAGCTTGGGTCTGACGGTAACGCCTGTCTGCCCTACCTGGCGTTCGTGTCCGGCGAAACCGGCATCGACCGCTGCCCTTGAGGCAGCCACTTCTCCGCCAAGGACGGAGGCCAGGTCATAAAGCAGGTTGAAGTTTTCCTTCGAGCCCATTCCGTAGCCCCCGGAGACAACTATCTGTGCAGACTTGATATCCACCTTCCGGGCCTCCATATGCCGCTCAATTATCTCAACTGCGAGATCTTCAGCTTTGATGAAGTCTGACACCCTTATCTTCTTCAGTTCACCCTTGAAATTCCTGTTGACAATCTCGCGTTTCATCACCCCTTCGCGAACCGTTGCCATCTGAGGGCGGTGATCAGGATTGATGATTGTGGCGATGATGTTCCCTCCGAAGGCAGGTCTTATCTGGTAAAGCAGGTTCTTGTAGGTGGTATCACTCTTTTTTACATAGTGATCACCAATCTCGAGGGCGGTGCAGTCTGCCGTCAGGCCACTGTGAAGAGCCGAGGAGACCCTTGGTCCCAGGTCGCGGCCGGTTGTGGTGGCACCCATCAGGGCTATCTGCGGCTGCTCCTGGCGGAACAGACCCACGATTACCGATGTGAAAGGAAGAGTACGGTAATGCTCCAGCACAGGGTCATCAGCCACATGCACCACATCTGTGCCATAGGGATAGAGTTCATTCTCAATGCCCTCCAGTCCGCTGCCCAGAACCACAGCCTCGAGTTTGCAACCCAGGGTGTTGGCCAGCGATCTGCCCTTGGTAAGCAGCTCGAGGCTCACATCGGCCGGTTTTCCTTCATCAAGCTCGCAAAAGACGAATAGGTTATTCACTGTAAGTACGTTTAATCTGTTAATCATCCAATAGTATGACTCTCAAGCAGCTCCCTGACCAGTGATTCAATATCCTTGTCGGAAGAGGTAAGGTGTTTGGTCTCCCTCGATTGCAGGATGACATTGTCAATCTCCTTAACCTTTGTCGGCGAGCCTGAAAGTCCCAGCTGTTCAGGGTCTGCTCCTATTGCATCCACTCCCCATTCGGTTATTTTTATTACCGGCCGGCTGGCGGCAATGTAATCGGCGCTTTCGGTCTGCAGTTCGGTATCGGTGCGGGCATACTTGTATCTCATCACCAGGCGGGCATGGCGGTACCGGCATGCCGGGGCTGTGCCGTTGACAGTGACCACCAGGGGGAGCGGAGAGGAGACGGTCTCGACCCCACGTTCCAGCCTCCGTCGTATAATCAGCTTCTCATTTTCAAAGTGCAACTCCTCGGCGTATGTCACCTGTGGCCATCCAAGCTTCTCCGCTATTTGCGGGCCCACCTGTGCCGTATCGCCGTCAATAGCCTGGCGGCCGCCGATGACCAGGTCGGGGGAAAGCCTGCGCACTGCCAGGGCAAGAGCATATGAGGTTGCCAGCGTGTCTGAACCGGCAAAGGCCCGGTCGGTGAGCAGAACCCCGTCATCGGCGCCGCGGTAGAGACCCTCCCGTATTATCTCGGCAGCCCTGCCGGGGCCCATGGTCAGCAATGTTACAGTAGTGCCCGGATACTGCTCCCTGAGGCGCAGCGCCTGCTCGAGTGCATTCAGATCCTCCGGGTTGAATATCGCAGGCAGCACACTTCTGTTCACGGTGCCATCAGCCTTCATGGCGTCAGGCCCTACATTGCGTGTGTCAGGCACCTGCTTTGCAAGTACAACGATCTTAAGTCCGTTCATCTCTGTCTCACTTTTGAAGTGGCAAATATAATAATAAAACAATATCTCCAAACCGGCAGCGGCCAGCCTGCCGAAACCAGTCGAAAGTCATGAGTTTTATATAATACTGTTTATCTGATATATAGCAATGCTCCTCCGACCGTTGAACGAGGCCGTTCGAATTTGCAAACTCCTTTGGGCCTCCCGGGGACAGAGTTACGAAAAATAACTTATCTTCGCCCGCCAAATAAGCCTCCTTTAGTTTTCCCGAATGAAAGGTAAACCCTACACAGCACTTGTCCTGGCCATGATTTTCTGGTCATTCTCGTTCGTCTGGTTCAAGATCGCTAACAGGAGTTACGAGCCCATTACAATCGTTTTTATCAGGCTTATCATTGCCATAGTGTTCCTCTCGGCTTTTCTGTGGGTAACCAAGCGCTTTACGCGGATCAGGAAAGGTGACCGCAGGTATTTTTTTCTACTGGCTCTCTTTGAGCCTTTTCTCTACTTTCTCGGTGAGAGTTTCGGGCTGACATATGTCTCTTCCACCGTTGGATCTGTCATAATATCGACCATACCGGTCTTTGCGGTCATATTTGCCTTTGTCATCTACCGCGAGAAACTGAAGCTGATCAATTACCTGGGTGTAATAGTATCATTTGCGGGGGTACTGATCTTTATCACCAACAGCACGGGAAGCATCATGATGAACCCGAAGGGACTGGCCCTGATGTTCCTGGCCGTGGTGTCAGCCACGGGTTACAATATGGTTCTGCACAGACTGGCCTCTGCCTATGACCCCGTCACCATTGTCAACATCCAGAACATCATAGGAGCCATTCTGTTTCTGCCGCTCTTCCTTGTCTTCGATCTGAGTGACCTGCTGGCCACAGGGATAGTGGCCGAAAGCTTCGGCTCGATCGTTCTCCTGGCCGTCTTCGCCTCATGTGGGGCTTTTGTACTCTTCGCCTATTCAGTAAGGCATCTCGGGATTGCGCGCGCAAATATCTTCAGCAACCTCATCCCGGTCTTTACAGCTCTCTTTGCCTTTTTTATCGTTGGCGACACCATCACCCTGCGCAACGGCGTTGGCATGATAATCGTCATCGCCGGGCTCTTCCTCTCCCAGGCCCGAAAGAAGCGGGCGGCTATTGCTGATACGGACTTTGCAGGCCGTACTGCCTGACCCGTCCGTCATGCCTGACCCGTCCGAAATAAGCTTCCTCACCGTGACGTTTTACCGATAGTGTTATCTTTGTCCTCAAGCTACAAGGCTATGAGACCTCAGGCTCTTTACCTCCTTCTCCTCTTCACTCTTCTGCCGGCCAGGGGCCAGACCGGCGGTGACAACACCTATGAATTCCTGAACCTCAGCCACTCCGCCTTCGCAACGGCAACAGGGGGAATCACGGTCTCGCAGGGACGAAATGATCTCAGCCTGCCCTACTTCAATCCTGCCCTCCTCAGCTCCCTGATGGACAATCATATCTCTCTCAGTTTCTCGTCATACTTTGCAGGTATCAACTACGGTTATGCCTCATATGCACTCGACAGTGATGCAAGGGGGACCTTTGCCGGAGGGTTGAGCTTCATCAGTTACGGCAGGTTCACCGAGGCCGACCAGGCCGGAAACATAACCGGAACATTTACTGCTGCGGAATACGCATTCAACATTATCTGGTCATACCGGATCGATACATCATTCACGGTGGGCATCAACATCAAGCCGGTACTGTCACATCTCGAGCGATATTTTTCAGCCGGCATCTGCGCGGATATCGGGGTGGCGTATCACAATCAGGGGCTTTTGCTTGATGCGGGGCTCGTAATCAGAAATGCCGGTCTTCAGCTGAAGAGCTATACAGGACAGGGCGGTGAGCCTCTTCCCTTCGAGATAATTGCCGGGGCTAACAAGCGGCTGGCTCATGCTCCATTTGGGTTCTCCCTGACTGTAAGACACCTTGAGAAGCCTGACCTCACCCATGATTATGACACGGGTGATGATATACAGCCAGGAGGCTTTGGGGAGAATATCCTCAGACATATAATATTCGGTGTTGAGATACTCCCTGCTGATGCTTTCTGGATCGGGGCGGGTCTGAACTACCAGCGCCGGGCGGAGATGCGCAGGGATCAGCGGACCGGGATGGCTGGCTTCTCGGCAGGCTTCGGTTTCAGGACAAAAGCCTTTGAGCTCTCCTACGGACACGAAGCCTTTCACCCGGCCGGAGGATCCAATCACCTGACAGTGACACTCAGGCCTGAACTGATTTTTAAAAACTAATGTCCACTGAACCTTGTGACACCCGTTTCGTTTTAACTTAGAAGACTGAATGAAAAAGAAAAAAAAGATCATAATTACCCTCGACGGTTACTCATCTTGCGGCAAGAGCACCTTCGCAAAGGCCATAGCCTCGGAGCTGGGTTATCTCTACATTGACTCAGGTGCAATGTACAGGGCTGTGACCCTCTTCTGTCTCCGAAAGGGGCTTGTTGCAGGGGGTATAGCTGACGAAAGCCGTATCATCAGCGCCCTGCCCGGGATAGAGATCACCTTCCGGCATAACGGGGATTCAGGGCATAATGATATTCTCCTTAACGGCGAGAATGTTGAAAGGGAGATACGCGACCGGGCCGTCTCTGACAGTGTAAGCCCGGTAAGCACGATCGCCGCAGTAAGAACCAAGCTGGTTGAACTCCAGCGAGCTATGGGATCAGACGGAGGTGTAGTGATGGACGGTCGCGATATAGGCACCGTGGTCTTTCCCGATGCCGAACTGAAGATATTCATGACTGCATCACCTGAGGTAAGGGCGCAGCGGCGGTACCTCGAGCTGGTGAGCAAGGGGCTTCCGGCCGATCTCAATGCTGTGGTGAAAAACATCACCGACCGTGACCGTATTGATTCAACCCGGGAGGTAAGTCCCCTGCGTCAGGCTGCTGATGCGGTGGTAATCGACAACAGTGACATGACTCCAGAAGAGCAGATGAAATGGTTCAGGAAACTGTTTAAAGAGAAAATGAATGAAAGTTGAGATTGAACCGGGGTCGGGTTTCTGTTTCGGGGTGGAGAACGCCGTCAGGATAGCAGAGGATGCGCTCCGTGAGGGTGAAGATGTATATTGTCTCGGTGAGATAGTGCATAATGACATCGAGGTCGCACGCCTTAAGGAACTTGGGCTGGTTACAATCACTTACGATCAGTTTGCAGATCTGCGCGACTGCAAGGTGCTGGTGAGGGCGCACGGTGAACCTCCATCAACCTACGAAATGGCGATGAAAAACAACATCACCATCATCGATGCCACATGCCCTATCGTTCATTCAATGCAGGAAAAGATAAAAAAGGTAAAGCTGGTCTACAGCCATGAGAATGGCCAGATAGTGATCTACGGTAAACAGGATCATGCTGAGGTAAAAGGACTCATGGGAGCGGCCGGGGAAAAAGGTATCCTCGTAACCGGCAAGCATGATATTGGCCGGATCGACTTCACAAGACCAGTGTGGCTCTTCGCCCAGACTACCCGGAGCAAGGCTGAGTATGAACTGGTGGCAGAGATCATAAGACTGAACATGGAGAAGGCTGCCCCGGACCATCCGGATAATACCCTCAAGGTCTATAAGACAATCTGCAGGCAGGTCTCAGACCGCGAACCCAGGCTCAGATCCTTTGCCAGAAATAATGAGGTCATTATTTTCGTCAGCGGGAAAAAAAGCTCGAACGGTCGAATGCTTTACGAGGTGTGCCTGAATGAGAACAGCAGCTCATACTTTGTCTCGTCACCAGAAGAGATTGATCCCGCATGGTTTACGAATGCGCAAAGTGTTGGCGTGTGCGGCGCCACCTCCACCCCTAAATGGCTGATACATCAGGTGGCCGATGCAATTGCACGGGTTTGACATTGTTAACCACCACGATTGCCAATGCATAAAATAATAGTAATTTCGCACTGTTTAAAAACAATTTCTTTCAATGGCGAAAATTAACAAGATAGGCGTACTCACATCGGGTGGTGACGCTCCGGGAATGAATGCAGCCATTCGGGCTGTAACCCGCACTGCAATTTACAATGGCCTTGAAGTGATCGGTATCAGGCACGGTTACATGGGCATGATCAATGCCAATTTCAAGCCACTTTATGCCCACACCGTATCAGATACCATCCAGCGCGGAGGGACCATTCTCAAGACGGCACGCTGCGAAGCCTTCAGGACACCGGAGGGAAGACAGACGGCTTATGAGAACCTCAGGGCTGCAGGCATTGACGGAGTGGTGGTGATAGGCGGAGACGGCTCATTCAAGGGTGCCAGCGTCTTCAACGAAGAGTACAATATCCCGTTTGTAGGTGTCCCCGGCACGATTGACAATGACATCTTCGGCACTGACTATACCATAGGTTATGACACGGCTCTGAACACCGTTGTTGAGGCCGTTGACAAGATACGTGACACCGCCAGCGCCCTCAACCGTATGTTCTTCGTGGAGGTGATGGGGGCCGAAGCAGGCCACATAGCCCTCTACAGTGGTATTGCCAGCGGGGCAGAAGCCATCATCATGCCTGAGATAAAAGGAGACTCGCGCAACATCACAAAGATGATCGAGACAGGCAACAAGAGAAAGAAGTCCAGCAATATTATCATTGTGGCTGAAGGCGATGAAGAGGGAGGGGCGATAGCCATCGCCGAAAGACTCAAGCCCGAACTTACCGGTTATGAGGTCAGAGTCGCTGTCCTGGGGCACCTCCAGCGCGGGGGATCACCGTCAGCTCTTGACCGCGTCAACGCCAGCAGGCTGGGCAACGCAGCCGTTGAGGCTCTCCTCGACGGACAACAGAGCGTTATGGTAGGCCTTCAGAACGACGAGATAACACTTGTCCCCTTCAGGAAAGCCGTGAAGGAGCACAGGGGGCTGAACCAGCACCTGGTTGATATTATTGACATACTGAATGTCTGACCAATTACGTTTATTAGCAGATGGAACCTTCTGAGGTATATTTCACCGATATGCACAGCACCCCCTCGCTTAACCTGCTGAAAAAGCTGGAGAGGCTTGTGAGGGCTGCGGGATTTGAGGAGATAGACTTCAACCGGAAGATGACAGCCCTGAAGATCCATTTCGGCGAGCCCGGAAACCTGGCCTACCTGAGGCCCAATTTTGCTGCACGCATTGCGCGCATGGTCAGGGATAAGGGCGGCAAGCCATACCTCACCGACTGCAACACACTTTACTATGGTGAGCGCGCCAACGCTCCCGATCATCTCGAGGCCGCCTTCACCAACGGATACAACCCCCTCAGCGCCGGATGTCATGTGGTTATCGGCGACGGCATCAAGGGCACTGACCATCGTGAGATAGAAGTAAACCTGGAGTATACGGGCAAGGCGATGATAGGCACGGCTATAGCCGATGCCGACATAATAATTTCCCTGAACCATTTCAAGGGTCACGAGCAGACTGGATTCGGCGGAGCCCTCAAGAACCTCGGGATGGGATGTGCCTCGGTGGGTGGAAAGCTGTTCCTCCATTCAGGCAATCCTCCGGTCATTTATGAGAAGAACTGCACCGGATGCAACATGTGCGTTATCAACTGCGCCCATGATGCCGTTCATCTGATGGAAAACAGGAAGGCCAGGATTGATGTGAGCAGATGCACCGGTTGCGGTCAGTGTATAGCAGTGTGCCAGTATGACGCCGCCAGGGTCAAATGGGATTCGGAGGGAGATACCCTCAGCAAAAAGATTGCCGAATATACCTATGCCGTTATAAGGGACAAGCCGTGCCTTCATGTCAACTTTATTATGGATGTCTCGCCCGACTGCGATTGCTGGGGGCATAACGACATGCCCCTGGTGGCTGACATCGGGATTGCGGCATCAACAGACCCGGTTGCACTCGATAAGGCCTGCGCCGATATGGTCGTCGCTGCACCTGCGGCATGGCATTTGCGGGAAAAAGAAACGGGTAATGACCTCAGCGGTGTTGACAAGTTCAGGCTGGCACACGGTGCCACTGACTGGAACACTGCACTCGAGCATGCTGAGAAGATCGGGGCAGGGTCGTTGTCTTATAAACTTATAAAGTTATGAATGATCCGGCAGCATCAGTACGTATGGCGATACTCATAGTGGAAGATGATCCGCACAGCCAGCTCTATTTCACCAAGCTGCTTTCGGGTCTGTATGACACAGCGGTTGCAGCCTCGGCCAGGGAGGCATGGGATCTGCTCCATGGCAGGGTCTTTGACCTGGTGCTGATGGATATATCCCTCAAGGGTGACGAGGACGGTCTTTCCCTTACCCGTCGTCTGCGCACGGAACCTGCTTTTGAGAAGCTGCCCATAGTAGCTGTCACGGCTTATGCTTTCCCTGACGACAAGCGTCGGGCCCTTGAGGCCGGGTGCACCGATTATCTTTCCAAACCGGTCAGCAGTAACGACTTACACCGCAAAATAGCAGAGCTGACGGTTTAAAGGACAAAAAGTTCTGTCAGGAAAAAAAAATTATTAATTTTGCGAACCTGAATTCATTCAGG
>CAZHTG010000051.1:0-8178 GCA_964535795.1 uncultured Rikenella sp. | reverse complement strand
AAAGTTCTGTCAGGAAAAAAAAATTATTAATTTTGCGAACCTGAATTCATTCAGGGCTACGGGGTGTAGCGCAGTTGGTAGCGTACTACGTTCGGGACGTAGGGGCCGGAAGTTCGAGTCTTCTCACCCCGACAAGAGAAAAAGCCTGTCCCCGCCAAACGGCGGGGCGGGCTTTATTTTTTCTGTGCGACGAAAGCTTCCTTTCGGGAGCAAGAGAAAAAATTAAGCCCGAAGTGAGCGTAGCGAATGAAGGCTTTTTCTCTTTCAGCCGACCTGCTGGAAGTCCGCCGCAAAGCAAAGCATTTACGGCAATCTTCTCAACTATTTCTATGAATCCCCCCCTGGAAAGCCCCGGTGCGCCAGGAGTTATATTTCATCACCTGGTTTCAAATAAAATCCGATTGCATTAAGAGATTCACTCTTACGGTAATATTCAGGGTCAGTTAGTTTTGTATTTTCCAGCCGAATAACTTTTATCATTACACTGCCATCCTTCGGTTTCATCACCTGGACTCCTTTTGTTGTCCTGCTTTCCACAGCATTGATAAGGGAGGTGTTGAACAAAACCACCTTTTTAATGCTGCTCATGGCAACCAGGTCAATATCATGTTCAATGAGTTCAATGAAAACCAATCGTGATTCGCCATTGAAAGCACTCCTGAGTTTTTTCCTTGTATACTCGGTTTGATAACTCTCCATGGAAATTTTCCCGATTTTGCCATTTTCAAATGCCACAATCAGAAAACCTTTGTATCTCTTTTCTCCGGTAAGATAGATCGGTCGTTCACCTGACTCAAGCTCAATTTTCTGCAGTGCCTGATATTTGTCCATAAGTTCCCTTTTCTGAACTTTATAAACATTACAGAGGGAAGTAAAGAGAAGGATCTCACTCGAATTGGAATCGTCCCCTACTTTTATCGTTGGCGGGCCGGAAGGAGATTCTCTTGCCGAAACATTTCTTTCTGCCATTTCTATTCTCCTCTTGAGACTGTCTGCACTTTGCATTTCTATAATGTTTAAATGAAACCCCAAATTTGGGAATTATTAATTTTCCTCCTTTCTGATTTCATGATTTTATTTTGGGTGAACATTGTCCGTATATGCAGTGGTTGAAGTCCACAACTGGCATCATGATTGTTGTCAAAGTATTCGGCGGAACCCCGGACCACTTAATCACCAGATGTATGGTATCAGCCTGTACTTTGTTTTTTTGCAGTATTCCTTATAATCACCAAGATTTTCCTTAAGGACCTTCTCTTCATTCAGAATTCTGAGAACAATAGCAACCGGGAGGAGCGCCATTGGTATCAGACCCCAGTAAGAGCCAAGCGCCAGTGGAGTTGGCATGTACATTATCAGCACTCCGATATACATCGGATGTCTGACAACACCGTATAACCCGGTAGTGATTACCTTCTGTTCCCTATCGGTCTCTACTATCCGTGAGGCATAGCTGTTCTGTCTGAAGACATTGAAAATAATCAGATATCCCCCCAGAATTACGATGTTTGTAATAATGATTATCTCCACTGGAACATCTGACCAGCCGAAGCGTCGGTCAAGCCCGGGAATAATAAATGCTGCCATAAAAACCGGCAGGTTGATCATCTGGATAAGCTTTTGCTCTTTTACCTTTTCTCTTCCTCTGGTCCGGCGTTCAAGAAATTTCGGATCTCTCTTGAGAAAGTAAAAAAGCACGAAAATCATTGGAATGACAATAACAGAAAAATAAAGGTACACCTGCCAGTAATTGAAAGTCCCGGCAGGTAATAAAGTGAATACACCTATAAACAGCGGAACAAACGAAAACCTGACTATCATTTTCATTATCAGAGCCGATCTCTCCCGGCCTGTCATTGCACTTTTTGTTTCCATGAAACAGTATTATACTATTTATTAATTAATAAACACAAGGTAATACCTTCTCAAAAATAATACTGATTATGCTCATCCAGTGTTGGCCGGCCTGCTGGTCGGTTAAATCGCTGGTCCAGCAGGTGGCAGTAACAATGAGCTGAAGATCAGGGATAATGATTATAAACTGTCCTCCCCATCCCATTGCCATATAGTACCTGTGGCCCGATTTAGTCCCGAGCCATATCTGATAACCATATTCAGGACCGTAGGGGACATCGTTATTTGTTGAGATCTTTGTTGTTGTCATTTCATTGATCCAGCTTTCAGGAATAATCTGATTCCCATTATATTTACCCCTGTTCAGGATCAGATTACCGAATTTCACCATATCACGGGGTTTTATACGCAGATATGCTGCACCCAGGTGATAGCCTCTGTCGTCAGTGCTCCATGTGTACTTGGTTATCCCGATCGGATCAAACAGGTTCTCTGCAGCAAAATCAAGGGTACTCATGCCTGTGGCCTCGGTTATTATAGCCGACAACAGGTGAGAGGCTCCGTCGCTGTAATTGAACACAGTTCCCGGAGCGGCGACGAGAGGAAGGTCCACGATAAATTGAAGATTGTCCTCCGATTCCAAGAAGCACTCTCCAAAAAGACTTGAGGATGACGTACCATTCCATGCATGCCCGAACGTCATCTTAAGAAGCTGGTCAATAGTGATATTGGCTTTTACATTATCAGGAAACGTAACTATACCTGTAAGATATTTACTGATCGGATCATTTAAGCTTTCAATATATCCCTTATCAAGGGCCAGTCCCACAAGGACACCGGTAAAGGTTTTGGTTACCGACATAATATTCTTAATACTGTCGGCTCCGTAGGTTTTATAGTTTGTATATTCTTCAGCAACAATAGTTCCTGCCCGGCAGACTAAAAGGCTGAGAGCTCCTTCAACTGCCCTGAAGTCATCGAAAGCTACTGTAAGCTGCTCTCCGTCAATATTATATTTATCTGCGAGTGGGAAACGGTTTTCAGGTTCTTTCTTGCATGAGACTGCAATGAGAGCAGAAATGAGAAAAAGAACCAGTCGGTATATGAAATTCACATGTCTCATTTCTTTCATTCAATTACAACTTTCAAGAACCAGTTTATACAGGTAAAACTCAAAGTTGTCTTTCCATTTTTCGTTATCCTGAACATAAGGCCATGCAGTAACAACAACCACGAGATTTTTATCAGGTGCCACCATGATGGTCTGGCCTCCGTGTCCTGCAGCCCAGTATACGTTTTCCCGGGGGTAGATCCAGAAATAATACCCGTATGCCCATCCTGAAGCAATGTAATGAGGTCTGGTCGCTTCATGTACCCAGGCACTGTCAATGACCTGCTTATTCTGCCATCTTCCGTGCTGTAGCAACATCTGTCCGAATTTCGCCATATCACGAGGCTTAAGATTCAGGTTTGAAGAACCAAAAGTCACTCCGTCTTTAGATGCCTGCCAGTACCAGTCAGTAATTCCAAGCGGCTCAAATAAATATTCCCCGGCAAATTCCGACATAGGTTTCCCGTATCTTTTCTGAATTGCATATGATATAAGCTGAGGATTTGCATCCGTATAATAAAAAGATACTCCCCGTGTATATAAACAGGGAGATGAGAGAGCATATTCAATTGAGTTATCTGTGAAAAACCGTTCATAGCCTGAATGTTCGTCCTGACCAGAAAACCCCGTTCTCATCGTCAGAGCATTATCAATAGTAATATCTCTCTTATCCGGGTGATTTATAAAACATTCAGGGTATATATCGCTCAACTTCTGGTTCACAGAATCGAGTAATCCCATTTGGAGGGCAATACAGGCTAAAATGCCGGTAAATGATTTTGTATCAGACTTAACATTCATAATCTGGTTGATATCACCAGGATCATGAGGATAGACTTCAGCGACTATCTTTCCGTTCCGGATAATTATCATGCTTCTTACAAGGTAGTATTCATCTTCCCTGTATATATACCTTAAAGCACGATCCAGCTGTACACTGTCGATATTCTCAGCAGACAGGGTTGAAATCACCCATCCGTCATCCTTTACTGTCGGTTTGAAACCCGAATAGGGTAATTTGAAAGGCTCGTCTTTAAGACAGGATGTTGCTGCCGCTGCCAGTATTATGAATAAAGCTGCCCTGATCCATTTTTTTGACATCAATAGTATGCTTTTAGAATCCCAATCCAACGCCAAAACTTATTTTAATGGTTTGTAATGATTGTGATCGATGTTCTGCTAAAGTTGCGTAAATAATTGAATTATAAACTGATAAGAAGTTGTCGCCTCTAACGGGCATCCTGTATTCATTTTTTAATATACACAAAAAAGTATCGTCAGGTGCGCTGAACGAGAAGCCTGTATTTGTGATCTTAAGTATATTGGAGAGAGTCCATTCTTCCTGAGCATAGAGTCTCACATCATCCGGCCGACTGCAGAGTCCCAGCATGTCAAGGCTGAGAGAGCTTATCAACGAGCAATTGTTATTGAATGTCATTTTCAATCTGGTGAAAGGACCGGCAGAAAAAGCTGTGCCCCAGTATGCTCTGGACTCATCCCATATCGGGAATTCCATCACTGTCAAAATATAACTCAAATTAACACCCAGGTAATATTTTATTTTTTCCGCTGATATCAGGCTTTTACCCCATGAATAACCTGCATCTATCTGCCCATTCCATGTTGCTTTGTCAGTTTCAAGCTTCGTTTTTAATCTGCTGTATCCCAAGTTGAAATTAAATGCATGAAAATTATTGTTTTCTTTTTCGAATTTATATGAACCTGAGATAGCCGAACCTCTGTGAGCCTTCGGGATAAGAATATTCTCTTTTACCTGATTACTTCCAATGTTGAAGCCGATAATGTGAGACTTTCCCGGAGGATTTATCTCCTGGCAAAATAGTGCCCGCGAAGAAAAAAGTAATCCATATACCAGAATAATGATCTTACCCGGTAAGCTAATCCTGAAGCGGTTAAAGTATGAAAAGACTGATAACAACATCCGAAGGATTTTTAGTATCAGTAATTATAAGACCCTTAAGAAGAATAAAAACCTATTTAAAGATATTGCCCCTTCTTTTTGCTTTGTCTTCACCCGATCGCGTTCCAAGATAACCAAAACACTATTACTTTTTAATGCAGGGATAGTATTTCTCATCATTTCAGCCGGTTTTTCAGGATGATGATAAGTACTGATCATAAATGCGATACCGACTTCACCTTCTGATAAAACTGGATCATCAACCTTGCCGGGAGTCAATGCGTATAGCCCGGGAAAGGCGGGGAAAGATGGGAATAATGCACTAAAAAGGATAAATTTGTTAAACCACTTTTTGTCATGAGACTGCTCCAATTAAAAGACCAACTCTGATATGGTCAGTGCTGCCCGGCGAAAGGTGGTCAGATTATCCGGCAAGTGCAAATACAATAATCAATGAGCCAAAACATAATATCAGGAAAACCAATGCGGATAATAAAGGCTGCAGAAATGAAGCAATATTATTCAATGAAGCAGGCAATTGATGCCATGGCACGGGCATTCTCCTCCTTGTCATCAGGCGAATGTTTTGTCCCCATGCGCGTTGTAACCAGACTCCCGGCCAATGAATTGCTGATGCTTTTTAAACCGGCTTTTGTTGAAAAGGATAAACAGGTTACCGTTAAATTTATTACGCAGCGCGAAAACAGCTCTATCCGGGGAATCCCGGCAATTCAGGGCATTGTCATGGTGATTGATTCGGTTACCGGGGAAATCACATCAATAATGGATGGGGGGTACATTACTGCACTCCGGACGGGAGCGGCAAGCGGTCTGGCAACCCGCTTCCTTGCCACCAGAAATGCCCACACCCTGGCTTTGTTCGGTTGTGGTGCGCAGGGGAAAACGCAGGTTGAGGCCGTCTTGTGTGAACGCGATATCAAAAAAATACTGATTTTTGACAAAAACAGAGACCGTGCCTCCAGGTTTATTGAGGAGATGCAGGGCAAATTCAATCCGGAGATGGTATTTTGTGAAGATACCTCCATCTTAAAGGAAGCTGATATAATTTGTACCGCCACCAATGCAACGGCTCCGCTTTTTAAAAGGGACGAGGTAAAAAAGGGTGCACATATCAACGCAATCGGTTCTTTCCAGCCACACATGCAGGAACTTGATCCACTGTTAATAAGGGATGCCAGGGTTTTTCTCGACCAGACAGAACCGTGTCTCAAAGAGAGCGGTGACCTGATAAAGCCGATTACGGAAGGGATAATCAGTGAGAACCATATTGCGGGTGAAATCGGTGATTTCCTTTTAAACAGAATTGCAGGCCGGGAGTCGGAAGATCAAATCACCATTTTTAAAAGTGTAGGTGTGGCGATACAGGATTACGCAGTAGCAACCGATATTTACAATGACTCGTTGGAGCAGGGATTTGGATTTGAAATCAGGCTTTCTGAATAACAGATCGCAACCTGTTCTGTAATTATTTTATCACAGGGATATTTTTATATTTTTAAGAAATCGGAAATGAAAAAATTACCCGGCATATTCAATGATGTGATCGGGCCTGTGATGCGGGGGCCTTCCAGTTCACACACGGCGGCTTCGTGGCGAATTGCCCGAACCGGACTGGATATCATGAACGAACCGTTGAAAAGAGCTCTGGCAGAGTTTGACACCAACGGCGCCTGGGCCCCGAACTACCGCGAACAGGGAACAACAATGGGAATTGACGGTGGACTTCTGGGACTTGAAATTACCGATGAAAGAATGAAAGTTGCGGAAAGTTACGCCCGTCAGAAAGAAATTACAATCGAATATCAGATAAGCTCGTTCCCGACAGACCATGCCAACACGGTGAGACTTACCCTTTGGGGTATCTCCGGGAAAAAAGTTCAGATAATTGCTGTTTCCCTGGGAGGAGGCTCGTTTGAGATCAGGTCTGTTAACGGGTTTCCTGTACAGTTAAATGGCGACCTGTACGGAATAATGATTTTCACCAAAAACAAACAGGATTTAAGTGATGAACTAAAGACCATAATCCCTTCCGGAGTCGAATTCTCATCAGAACAAAAAGGGGACGCAATAAAGTATGAGTTTAATTCGTCACACCCATTCCCGCCTGAACTGATGACCCGACTCCGGAACCATCCGGTAATTGACGAGGTGGCACTTATCAATCCAATAATGCCCGTCATTGCCGGCAGACAGAAAGAAATGCCATTTACCACCATTTCGTCACTCATGGATTATGCAGAGGAAAAAGGTGCAGACCTGGGAGAGATGGGTCTGATTTATGAAAAATGCATCAGCGGAATCCCGGAGGAGGAGTTAAGTGAAGAAATGAAAGAGATAATCCGGATCATTAACAAAAGTATTGAGACCGGATTAAGAGGAACACAATATGCAGACCGGATCTTACAGCAGCAGTCTCACTTGATTGGAAAGGCAGAAAAGGAAGGTAAAATAAAGGATTCTGTCGTTAACCGGATAGTTGCGAATGTTTCGGCGCTGATGGAATCAAAAAGTGCGATGGAGGTAATTGTGGCTGCACCAACTGCCGGCTCCTGCGGGACCGTTGGAGGATCACTGCTGGCCATTTCCGGGAATATTGGTGCGTCAGAGGAGGAATTAACCAAAGCCTATTTTGCAGCGGGAATTGTGGGGGCTTACTTTGCGCAGGGGCCCGGCTTTTCAGCCGAAGAACATGGTTGCCAGGTGGAATGCGGAGCTGCTTCAGGTATGGCGGCTGCAGGAATCGTACAATTACTGGGAGGGACTGCAAAACAAGCCCTCGACGCTGCATCGATGGCCATTCAAAACATGATCGGACTGGTGTGTGACCCGGTGGCCGACCGCGTTGAAGTTCCCTGCCTGGGCAAAAATATCAGTGCTGCTGTCAATGCTTATGCCTCAGCCATTATGTCTGTTTCCGGTTTCGATGCTGTCATTCCCCTGGACCAGGTAATCCAAACCGTTTCGAGAGTAGGCAATACAATGCCATCCTGCGTGAAATGCACGGGAAAAGGAGGATTGGCGATAACTGAAACAGCGCTGAAAATCAAAAATAAACTGAAACAATCATCAATTTCATAAAACCTCCAAAACATGTTTAATAAAAAAACCTACACCGAAAGAAGGAGAATATTAAAGGAAAAAGTTGGTAAAGGATTAATCCTGTTGATTGGCAACGATGAGTCGCCAATGAATTACACTGATAATACCTATCACTTCAGGCAGGACAGCACTTTCCTCTATTATTTTGGCATTCAGCGACCCGGGCTGGCAG
>CAZHTG010000050.1:0-17409 GCA_964535795.1 uncultured Rikenella sp. | reverse complement strand
AGTTGCGGCACTTATCCTCATTTATGTAAATAACCTGATCGGGAATGTTCATAATAAATGCATTAAGTTCGGATCACGGATTATAGCAGCTCCTTCCCGAGGATCTTTTCTATATCCTGCACACCTATCTGTGAAAACATCTTTCCGTTGATAATGATAAATGGTCCCTCGCTGCAACGGTTCATACAACGTGCTCCGCGCAACACTACCTTGTCATCGAGGTGATTCTTCCTCAGATAATCTCTCAGAACCTGCACTACCTCCCTGTTACCTCTTGAAAAACAGGAACTTCCAAGGCATATTTCAATTTCGTACGATTGTCCCAACAGCCCTCGTAAATTTCATATTTACTCAAAAGTACAACAAATATCATTCGCTTACGAAAAACTCCACTCAATTTCAGTGATTAATTGTTAATAAAATAACAATGTTTTTGAAATAACAATAAAAATAAGTAGTTTTGCTGTAGTAACGTCGGCCTACAATACTTTAACCGCTACGCGGTATGAACCGGAGGATAACTTTGGCCTACAATACTTTAACCGCTACGCGGTATGAACCGGAGGATAACTTTGGCCTACAATACTTTAACTGCTACGCGGTATAGATCATTTTTAAAATGAGCAAGATAGATGAAATTCTGAGTCGCTACAGCGAGGGGAGCCACGAGAACCTCATACCCATCCTGCAGGATGTACAGGAGGCAGAGGGCTATCTGTCAGAAAATGCGATAATTCGTATCGGCAGCTTCCTTCGCATGTCCACCACAAAGATATTCGGCCTGGCAACCTTCTACGATCGTTTCAGGTTTTTCCCGGCCGGAAAAGTACACATGAGGGTCTGCAACGGTACCTCATGCTTCATCAACGGTTCAACACCGGTCATAGCAGCAGTCCGCGATGCCCTGGGCATTGAACCCGGGCAAACGACGCGCGACGGCAGGTTCAGCTATGAACTGACGGCTTGCATGGGCGGATGCAATGAGGGTCCCATTATATGCATCGGTGACACATATCATACGCATGTGCGGCCGGAGGATATCCCTGAAATGATTACAAAACTCAAAGCACTGGCTGACCTGAAATGAAAGAGAAGAGCGAAGGTAATACCAGGGAATTCCTGGTCAGGGAGGTTCTGATGCATGGTTCGGACACCCTGCCGGCTGCCACCGAAAAACGGCTCGCCGAAATACGACGTGACAAGCCATCGGTGCCTGTCATCTATGTTGCATCGGGCTCAGCTGCACTGATAGCGGGAAGCACCAGGAGCGCCGCGGCAGCAGAACTGTACCTGAATGAAATGAATATCAGGGGGCTTGTCGTGATGACAGGCTGCCATGGACCGGCTGCCTTCGAACCAATGGTGTGCGTCCATCTGCCCGGAAAAAACAAATTGATATTCAGGAATATAACTGAGGATAAGATTGAACCGCTGCTCAACGGTGTTTTCCATAACGACATGCCTGAGGAAGATCTGGTGGCTCAGACCGGATCAACCGGGTTCGAAGCCTGGCATGAGATCCCTTTCATGGATGAGCTTCCTTTCTTCAGGCTTCAGAAGAGAGTTGTACTGGGTAACTGCGGTTGCTATGACCCCGAAAGCATAGAGGAATACATTGCACGCGGCGGCTACAGGGCTTTCCTGAAGACAATACGCAACTACACCCATGAAGAGGCATGTGACATCGTTGAAAGAAGCGGCCTGCGGGGAAGGAGCGGTGGCGGATTCATCACCGGGCTGAAATGGAAGTATGCCCTTAACTCAGCCTCAGACAACAGGTACCTTGTATGCAATGCCAAGGAGAGCGACCCGGGCTCTTATGCTGACAGGTCGGTGCTCGAGGGAGACCCCCACAGACTGATAGAGGGGATATGCATTGCATCATATGCCATAGGAGCATCGAATGCGGTGATTTACCTGAAGACCGGATCACCCCATCCACTGGCACGACTCAGGATAGCACTCGAGTCGGCACGTGATTACGGTATTATCGGCCATAACATCCTCTCCAGCGGATTCAATCTTGACATAGTTATCAGGGAGGAAGCAGGTGCGTTTGTATGCGGTGAGGAGACGGCGCTGATAGCCAGCCTCGAGGGCAAGCGCGGCATGCCGGAGCTGAAGCCCCCCTATCCGACCACAAGCGGCCTTTATGGTAAGCCCACCGTGATAAACAACGTAGAGACCCTGATGAACGTGCCTCTCATCATGTCTCACGGTCCGGAGTGGTTCCGCTCCATGGGCACCACCGGCAGCAAGGGAACAAAGCTCTTTGCCCTGGGTGGCAGAGGCCGTTATACAGGTCTGATTGAGGTGGAGATGGGTACTCCCTTCAGAACCATCGTCGAAGGCATCGCCGACGGCATCAGGGAAGGCAGGGCATTCAAGGCACTGCAGATAGGAGGACCTTCAGGAACATTCATCACAGAACAGAACCTGGAACTGCCTGTCGACTTTGACGTGCTTAGGGAGAATGGTATAGCTATGGGTTCGGGAGGGCTCATAATCATTGACGAGACCACCTGCATGGTCGATTTCGTGAGGTATTACATGGAGTTCATCCACAAGGAGAGCTGCGGCAAGTGCATACCGTGCCGCGAGGGCACGGGGAGAATGCTGGAGATACTCGAGAATATTATCCGCAAGCCCAATACCGAAGACTCCAACGCCACCCTCGAAAGGTTCAAGGGAGTGATGCAGCTTGAGACGATAGCCTCGGTAATGAAGGACACCTCGCTGTGCGGACTGGGGCAGACGGCGCCCAATCCGTTCATCAGCGCCATGACCAATTACCGTGAGGAGTTCGAGGAGCATATCTTTGACAGGCGCTGCCGGGCCAATGTATGCCGCGGACTCAGGACATTCAGTATTGATGTTGATAAATGTACGGGCTGTACGGTCTGTGCTGCCAAATGCCCGGTCAACGCCATCTATGGAACAAGACTGCAGCCATTCTTCATCGTTGAAGACAAATGTATCGGCTGCGGAATATGCTATGATGTATGTAAGTTCAGCGCCGTAACGGTAAAATAAGCCATGCAGTTCACAATAGAAGTAAATAACAAGAGCATAAAGGCGGAGAAGGGAGAGACCATCCTCTCAGCCCTTAACCGTAACGGAATCATGATCCCCACGCTCTGCAGGATGGCGGAGTTCACACCGACAGGCGCCTGCCGCATGTGCGTCGTGGAAGTCGAGGGTCGCGACAGGCTGGTCACCGCCTGTTCGGCACCGGTGGAGGAATGGATGAAGATCAGGACACACTCACCGCGTGTTATCAAGGCCAGAAAAACGATTGTTGAGCTTCTTCTCTCGAACCATCCTGACGACTGCCTCTACTGCGACCGCAACCTCGACTGCGAGTTGCAGCGGCTGTCGGATGAGATGCAGGTGAGGGAGAGACGCATTCGCGGAAGCAAGATCAAGCCCCGGCGCGACCAGTCGAGCCCCGCCATTGTCAGGGAGTTGTCGAAGTGCATCCTGTGCGGCCGCTGTCTCAGGGTCTGTGAGGAGGTGGTCACCGCCACCTCGATTGACTTCATCGGCAGGGGACGCTATACCCATGTGGGCCCTGCAATGGACCGCGACTTCAACTTCTCAAGCTGTATCCACTGCGGCCAGTGCGTGCTTGTCTGCCCCACCGGAGCCCTTCATGAGAAACACTATCTCTCGGAGGTCCAGGAGCAGCTCAGTAAGAAAGACGTCATCAGGGTGATACAGTACTCACCGCTGGTACCTTCCGCGCTTGCCGCGGAGATGGGTGTAAAATACAACCGCGATTTCGACAGGCTCATGAATGCCGCACTCAGGAAGACTGGCTTTGATAAAGTGTTCCTCTCAGGAGCAGGGACGGATATCCTGATCACCGAGCTTGCTGATACTCTGATTGACTTAAAGGATAAGGCCAGCAGGAAACCTCTCATCGTCCCGGCATGTCCGGCGTGGGTCAAATACTGCGAACAGTTCACACCTGAACTGATTCCACTGCTGTCGACTCTCAAGACTCCGCAGCAGATATCCGGGGCTATCATCAAATCCGTAGTCCCGGTGTCAGATGACAGATCACGCGTCTATACCGTATCTGTGACCCCCTGCACGGCAATGAAGTTCGAGGCACGCCGTGACAGCATGACGAGGAAAGGGATCAGTGACATAGACACCGTCCTTACGGTCAGGGAGCTGTCCAGGCTGATCATACTTTACGGGATTGATATGACGAACATCGATCCGGAGCCTGCGGATGAGCCCATGGCCCTCCGCAGCTCCGCATCACTCCTTGCCGAGGCCGCGGGCGGCATCACAGAGTCTGTCCTGCGAGCCATCGCTGTCAGGGCAGGAGAGAAGGAGTGTGACAGGTCGGCAGTGAAGAAGCTGCGAAGCACAGGAACCTTCCGTGAGGCTGTGATGACAACCGGGGGAGTAACCTGGTCAGTAGCTGTGGTGGACGGGCTGAAGGGCCTTGAAAAATTGAGGCAGATGCTTGACGGAGGCGCAAGCTATGACCTTGTTGAGGTCATGGCCTGCCCCGGCGGATGCGTGAACGGAGGAGGGATGCTCCCTGCCGGATCAAGGGAGGCAGTGAGGCAGCGAACGAGGTTCATATGGCAGACCGACGATCAGGAGGCAGTTCGCGGGCCGGAACAGTCTTCCACGGTGGCAGGGTTGTACGGGAATGTATTTGATCAGTGCCCGGAACTCGCTGATAAAAAGCTCTTCCACACACATTACAGCAAGCGCGATGTATTGCTTTAAGAGATAAGATCATGCTGGTATATACTATAAAAGAGCTTTGCCGTACCTGTTACACCTGTGTCAGGGAGTGCCCGGCGCGTGCCATACGCATCGTAGGAGGACAGGCGGAGGTGATAACCGAAAGGTGCGTAGCTTGTGGCAACTGCACCAAGGTATGCAGCCAGGGAGCCAAGGTGTTTGTAAACACCGTTGACACGGTGATGAAGGTGCTCGGGAAACCCGGGAAGAAGGCTGCACTGGTGGCCCCAAGCTTTCCGGCAGAGTTCCACGACGTTACTGACCACAAAAAGGTCGTGGGCATGATCAGGGCGCTGGGCTTTGATTATGTGGTTGAGGTATCATTTGGCGCCGATCTTGTGGCACACCGGTACCGCAACCTGATAAACGAGGCCGGAGCAGAAAACTATATCTCATCAGACTGCCCGGCAATAGTATCATTCATCAGGTTCTATCATCCTGACCTTACCCGGAATCTTATCCCGGTTGTCTCACCCATGGTGGCAATGACAAGGGTGATGCGGAAAAAGCACGGTGATGACCTGTCAGTGGTATTCATCGGACCCTGTGTTGCAAAGAAGTCGGAGAATCCCGAGGTGGATGTCGCAATAACATTCCTTGAGCTGCGCGAGATGTTCGAATCCTCAGGCATCACTCCTGAGACCGCCCTCCCCTTGGAGTTCGATCCACCCCTGGGAGGCCGCGGTGCGATATTCCCCGTAACAAGGGGCCTGCTTCAGACAGCCGGGGTCAATGATGATGCCATAACAGGGAATATTATTGCAGCCGAGGGTAGGATAGACTTCCAGGAGGCCATCAAGGAGTTCGAGGAGGGGATGATAGGCGGACAGCACCTCGAGCTGCTCTGCTGCGAGGGATGCATCATGGGGCCGGGGATGAGCAAGGGAGGAAAACAGTACAACAGGAGGGCACTGGTAAGCACCTACGCACAGCAGAAGATGTCTGACCTCGATATGGATGACTGGAGGAACAATCTCAATATCTATGATAAACTTGACCTCTCCGCCCGCTTCCGGCCAGAGGATATGAGGCGCGACATACCCGAAGATGATGAGGTGAAAAACGTACTGTCATCTATGGGCAAACTGACGGCCAAGGATCATCTCGACTGCGGAGCCTGCGGATATGAAACATGTGTAGACCATGCAGTGGCCATAGTAAAGGGACTGGCAGAGGAGGAGATGTGCCTCCCCTATACAATTGACAAGCTTCACAGGTCAGTGCAGGACCTGGCGCTCTCCAACGCCAAGCTCACCACCATGCAGAACGCCCTCAAACAGTCGGAGAAGCTTGCTCACATGGGCCAGCTCTCCGCAGGGATAGCCCATGAGCTTAATAACCCGCTGGGAGTGGTGATCATGTACAGCAATATACTCCTCGACGAGTGCAAACCGGATGATCCGGTACGGGAGGATATCCAGCTTATCGTTGAACAGGCGGCACGCTGCAAGAAGATCGTTGGCGGACTGCTTAACTTTGCCCGAAAGAACCAGGTGAACCACCAGTATATCGATATCAGAAAGCTGACGGAAAACAGTATCGGAGGCGTGGTTTTTCCTGAAAATATCACGGCAGTTATTGACGATCGTACAACAAGCCCTGACGCTGCAATAGACTCGGAGCAGATGACCCAGGTGCTCACCAACCTCTTCAGAAACGCCATCGATGCAATGTCCGGCGGAGGTAAGCTGACAATCTCCCTTGAGGATACCGTCAGTGATGTTGTCTTTATCGTCTCTGACACCGGCACAGGCATCAGGGAGGAAGATAAACCGAAGATCTTCGAACCCTTCTTTACTACAAAGGGGATTGGTAAGGGAACCGGACTGGGACTGGCGACCACATACGGCATTGTGAAGATGCACAAGGGTCAGATCACGGTAGAGACAAACAGTGACCCGGCCAATGGACCAACCGGGACTACCTTTAAAATAATACTTCCCAGGAGGCCCGAGTAAACAAAGTACCGCAGGTGCGCATGAAAGCGAAAAATATTAAATTAACAAACATAAAATATGAGCAGTAAAATATATACTGTACTTCTTGCTGACGATGACCCCGACTATCTCTTCCAGGTAGCTTTCTTCCTTCGCAAGGCGGGCTATGAGGTGGTGGCTGTTGAGAGCCAGGCGGAGGCAGAGCAGGTCATCGCGAAGATAAAGCCTGACATCGCCGTCTTCGACCTGATGATGGAGAGTGATGACAGCGGCTTTGTACTCTGCTACAAGCTTAAGAGAAGATACCCCGATGTACCGGTCATACTTGCCACAGCAGTGTCAAGGGAGACAGGGATCACCTTCGGACTGAACAGCGGCCAGGACCGTGACTGGATACGGGCTGACCTGTACCTTGAGAAAGGAGTGAGACCCGAACAGCTTGAACTGGAAATAAAAAAACTACTGAAGATATAGAATGGCACAGCTTAAAATTCTTGTCGTTGATGATGAACCCGGCATCAGGTCAGGCGTAGCCAGGATACTCGGGAACTTTCACGTGACTTATCCATTCATGGATGAGGACTATACCTTCAATATTCTTGAGGCAGCCACGGGTGAGGAGGGGATAGAGATTATTGACCGTGATATGCCTGATATCCTTTTGCTTGACAACAAGCTGCCCGGGATACAGGGGGTGGAGGTTCTGGAATATGTCCGGAAAAAGAACTATGACATCGTTGTGGCCATGATAACCTCATACGCATCTATTGACGTGGCTGTAAGAGCACACAACGACGGCGCCATAGATTTCATCCCCAAGCCGTTCACCCCGCAGGAGCTGAAGGCTTCCATAGAACAGATCACCAAGCAGCAGTACCTGAGGAGGATAACCCACAAGCTGAAGGTGGAGGGAAAAAAAGTAAGGTTCCAGTTCCTTTCCGTTCTCTCCCATGAGATGAAGGCGCCACTGAATGCCATCGAGGGTTACCTGAAGATGATGCAGGAGAGGCAACTGGGAGATTCACTTGATGACTACGCATCAGCCATTGAGAGATCGTTGCAGCGGATTGACAGCATGCGGCACCTGATCATGGACCTTCTCGACTTCACGAAGGTAAGTTTTGAAAGACAGATGGAAAAGATGCAGAATGTCAACCTCAGGGAACTGGTCTCCATGGCCGTGGTTACCGTCAGTCCGTACGCAATACACAAAGATATCCATTTTGTGACCGATATCAGGGGATGCGAGACAATATGGGCCGATCCCAATGATTTTGAGATTATTATGAACAACCTGGTTTCGAATGCAGTTAAATACAACAAAACAGGCGGAACGGTGACCATAACCGTCGATTGCAATGACAATGAGTTCACCCTCTCTGTTGCTGACACCGGCATCGGGATTAATGCTTCAGAGAAGGAAATGCTTTTCGAAGAGTTCTCGCGTATAAAGAATGACAAGACCCGCAATATAAGCGGCAGCGGTCTGGGCCTCTCCATTGTCAGGAAGGTAGTGGAGCTCTATCACGGGGTCATTAACGTGGAGAGTATACCCGATAGGGGATCGGTATTTACTGTGACAATTCCAATGCTTCAGGTAACTAATATAAAGAGTGAATTATGAAAACACTTCCCGGAAAGACCGTAGAACGTCTGAGTCAGTACAGGCGGGCCTTGTCTGCCTCGCTTGCGGCAAACCGCAATTATGTCTTTTCTCATGAGCTGGCTGCCCTGCTGCATATAACTGCAGTTCAGGTCAGGCGAGACCTCATGCTTATCGGTTACGGAAGCGTCATGCGAAAAGGCTATGACGTGAGAGAACTGATCAGGACCATAGGCTCAATAATTGACGCCCCCAGCGGACTCAATGTTGCCATAATCGGAATGGGTAACCTGGGTCGTGCCATCACCGGCTACTTCAGGGGAAAACGAACCAACATGAATGTGGTTGCCGCCTTTGATGTCGACTCGCAGAAGGTCGACAAGGTGGTGGCGGGAGTGAAGTGCTTTCACCTTGATCAGATCAAGAGGCTCAAGGGTGAACTGGATATATCGATTGCCGTACTCGCCGTACCAACTGACCAGGCAGTAACGGTGGCGACGATGCTGGTAAGCAACGGTATAAAGGGGATAATGAACTTCACAACGGTGCCTCTGAATGTCCCTGACAATGTATACCTCGAGGAGTTTGACATGATAACATCAATCGAAAAGGTTGCCTATTTTGTCAAGGAGAACAAGTAACCGGCCTGTAAATGAGGATTTTCAAAAGCTTTGAGGAGGCAGCGGTGATCAGTTCGCCTGTCGTGACAACAGGTACCTTTGACGGAGTGCACATCGGGCACAGGACAATTATAAGGCGACTGAAGAAGCTGGCATCTGATCATGGAGGAGAGAGTGTACTCATCACCTTCCATCCCCACCCAAGGGTGGTGCTCTATCCGGAGTCTGCCGGCAAGGGGCTGAAGCTGATCTGCTCGCAGGAGGAGAAGATCGAGCTGCTTCGTAAGGCCGGACTCGACAACATTATTGTCATTGAGTTTACCCGTGATTTCTCGCGTATCACCGGCGAGGAGTTTGTCAGGGATATCCTCTGCGGTGTCCTGAAGGCAAAGGTGATAGTGGTGGGCCATAACCACCACTTCGGGTTTAACCAGGAGGGCGATTACAGGACTCTGTGGGAGTGGAGGGGTAAATATGGCTTTGAGGCGGAAGAGATACCGATGCAGGAGGTGCAGAACGAAACAGTCAGCTCAACCCGCATCAGGCAGGCGCTTGCAGAAGGATATATACAGCGCGCCAATGCCTATCTCGATCATTTTTACCTGGTAATAGGCACGGCTGTCAGGGAAGACCCGGGCTTAAACCCGGATGTGCCCCTCATCAGGATCCCGGTCACCGATGTGACAAAACTGGTCCCGCCGCCGGGACTATACGCCGTATCGTGCGCTGCAGAAACATTCTATTCGAGGGGGATGGTTTATATAGCAGACAATGGTGCTTTGCTACCTGAGATATTTCTCCACCTGGAAAAGTATGAGGATGATATACCGGGAAAACGAATGACGCTCTTCTTTCATAAACGGCTTGATGCATCACGCGCTGATGTTCCTGCCGCAACGCTTCTTTCAATGGGTGTAAGGGAGATGCAGGAGCTTATTTTCTGAGGCTATTAAGGACAACCCGGTCTTAAAAACCCTATCTTTGCATGTTAATCCGAGGGGAAGGAATTTAATAAGTAGGATAATGAAATTCAATCCAGAAAAACTGAGTATACCCGACCGCCGGATGGAGCCTTTCATAGACCCGTCCGAGATATGGTCGATATTGAATAATTCTAAAGCTGATAAGGTAAGGGTCAGGGAACTGATCGCAAAATCACTCTCAAAGGAGCGTCTCACCCTTGCCGAGACGGCGGTTCTCATCAACGCCGCTGACGACGATCTGGTTGAGGAGATCAAGGCCGGCGCACGCGAGCTTAAGAAAAAGGTATACGGCAACCGGATAGTACTGTTTGCCCCTCTGTATATCGGTAACAAATGCAGCAACAACTGCCAGTACTGCGGCTTCAGGGTAACAAACAAGGAGGCAAAACGAAAGACTCTCAGCGACCTTGAAGTCACTGCCGAGGTTGAAGCACTGGAGGATAACGGCCAGAAGAGACTGATACTGGTATACGGAGAGCACCCGGAGTATAACCCTGAATTTATTGCCCATACCGTCAGACTGGTTTACGGGATAAAGAAAGATCGCGGAGAGATCCGCAGGGTAAACATCAATGCTGCCCCGCTCGACATTGACGGATTCCGCACGGTGGGCCGCGCAGGCATCGGCACTTACCAGATATTCCAGGAGACTTATGACCCGGATGCATACAAACTGTACCACCTCGGCGGTAAGAAAAGCGATTACAACTGGAGGCTTACCGCCCTCGACAGGGCACAGGAGGCCGGTATAGACGACGTTGGTATCGGAGCCCTGTTCGGCCTGTACGACTGGAGGTTCGAGGTGATGGGACTTGTCAGGCATACAAACCACCTCGAGGCCTGCTATAATGTGGGTCCGCACACTATCTCGTTCCCGAGGATCAAGGATGCTTCCATGCTTAACCTGAACGGTAAATATTATGTCAGCGATGACAATTTCAAGAAGCTGATAGCCATCTTGCGCCTGGCTGTGCCCTATACCGGGCTGATCCTTACGGCACGCGAGACAGCTGATGTGCGACAAGAGGCGATGGCCTTCGGAGTGTCACAGATTGACGGCGGAACAAAGCTTGAGCTCGGAGGTTACTCCGCTTCAAAGAACGAGGAACAGAACCTTAACCGTGAGCAGTTCAAGATAAATGATGAGAGATCGCTTGCCGATGTCATTGACGAATTGATCGACAACGATTATATACCCTCATTCTGCACCGCCTGCTACAGGCTGGGACGCACCGGTGAGCATTTCATGGAGTTCTCCGTGCCGGGGTTCATTAAGCGTTATTGCACGCCCAACGCAATGCTGACACTGTCAGAATATATCGTTGACTATGCATCTCCTGAACTTGCAGAGAAGGGATGGAGGGCCATTGAGAAGAACATGGCCGACCTGGATGATGGGATGAAAGAGAGCATCAGGAAGAAGATTGACCGTATCAGGAACGGTGAGCGTGACCTTTACTACTAAACTAATGCATTATGGTCAGGGTAATCGGAATTAAGATCACAGACAGGATCAAGGAGGCAGGGCTGGTTCAGAAGGCCCTCTCGGATCACGGCAGTGTCATAAGCACACGCCTTGGTTTCCACGAGCTTAGCAACGAGGTCTGCAGCCGTGAGGGATTTATGATCATTCATCTTGCAGGGCTAACTGACGACTGTGAGGAGCTGGCGGAGAAACTTAAAGGGATAGAGGGCATCTTTGTGAAGGAGATGCTTTTCTCTCACGGCACCTCCGATGCCCCGGCGGAATGCAACGGCGTTACGCTGCTCGGTGCACTGGTACCGCGCCGTGACGGCCTGGGAATACTTGTTCAGGCCCTGCTGACTACCTACGGCTGTGTCATCAGGACAAGGCTGGGAGTGAATGAAGTGTACTTCGGCGAACCGGCAGGACTTATTATCCTTGAGCTGGCTGGCGACAGAACGCAGTATGCATCTCTCGAAAAAGCTCTGCGTGAGATCGAGGAGATAGCTATTGGCCGTATCTGCTTTCCTGCCTGAGCGTCTGTCCGAAGAAGACGGCATTGGCAAGAATCCTTGAAGTGCCGAACCAGACTGCCCTGAAGTTCGTCTCGTCATAGATCGAGATCACCCTCCCCGGTCCGGGGTGCACACTGGCAAAGACACTGTTGCTTATCCTCGTCAGGTTTTCATTTGAACAGTAACCGCTCAGGAGAGGTGTTGAGGCATATCTTACAGGGGAGTTGTTAGTGTTGCCGGTCAGCTTCACTGCTGTGGCGTCACTCTTGAATACCGGCAGGTATTCACCGGAGTATCCGTAGCAGAGCGGGTGTGTCACATCAATCCTTGTCAGGAATATAGAGCCGGGAATCATATGCAGAGCCCTGTCGGCCTGCCTGTCGGCATACCTGCGTTCGGCACTGGCCGGAACAGAGGCATTCTCAATGTACTCTATCTCCGCAAAACCGTTGCCTGCAAGCCACCTGTTGCCACCCTTGGAGGCGATAATTATCCCGCCGGTACGGTTCCACTCCCTGATCCGGTCAATAACCACCTGGGACATGGAGGGATTTCCTGCAACGATAATGACATTGTACCTCGAAAGACTGGCTGATGCCAGCCTGGACGCAGGCATCAGGGTGACCTGCATACCGTACCGCACATCAAGAAGTTGCCATATCTCTCCCGCATCATCGGAAGGAATGCCCTCATCAACCAGCAGCATCACCGAAGGCCTGGCAAGAGGAATGAAGTCATTGCTGCCCAGGTCAATGCCTGTTGGAGTCAGTCCTGTGGATACACCATGGATGGTGATGCCGCACTCATCCGCAACCCCTTTCATTATGGCTGCCATCTCCTCATCAGTCCGGTGGTTTTCGGGAGAGTGGACCATGATTGTTCCATAACCGAATTTTTTCTCCTTACCACCAGTGGAAACGGTGATTGGCCTGGCTGATACTCTTGCGGTCAGCCCGGCACTCTGTATCATATTAAGGGCACGAGGAGCGTAAGAGTCACTCCACTCAAAGAGCCATGCATAGGGTCTTTCATCTCCTGTCACATTGCCGTGTGGCAGAGGAGGCTCTGTCACCCTCTCTCCGGTCATGCCGGCAACCTCGGAACCTGTAAGCGCAGTGTAGCTAAGATTGAATGCCATAGGCATAACCCAGGTGGAGATATCATAGAAGACGGTGTCGGCAAATCGGGAGACGGGTTCGAAGAGGCTCCTTACAAAGCGGTATTCCTTCTGTTTAAGGGGAACAAAATAGCTGTCAGTGCTGCTGAAGGTCATGCCATTTTTTGTGATACTCCGTCCGCTCCTGTAGATCTCTATCTTATGCCTCAGAAGGTTCTCAATGAACTTCCCCGCTGCACTCCTGTCATCACCTGTTCTGAAGATATAACCCTTCACAGAGGAGGCCTCTGCTTCACTTATGGCTGAGAGGTAGAAGTCGCGCTGCATGTTCAGCAACTGCGACCTCATATCAATACCGGCCTCAATGGTCGAGAGGCTTACCGTGAACTGGTTTCTGATGGCAAACGGGAACGAGAGCACTCCTCCCGGCACCTCACGCAGATGGCCTTTCACACCGGCCTGTTCAAAAAGTATTCCTATTGAGCCGTGAATGTCGGGATAGGATGATCCTTTGCCAAGGTAAAAGTCGTCAAAGCTCTCCTCCGTATAATAGAGGCTTCCGATGCTGTCAAGGTATCTTGCATGGTATTTCCCGATCATAGCCGTCAGCTCCTGGTTTATCGGAGGGACTATCGGGTTATTACGTGACTGTACGCCAGGCTGGAAGAAAAAGGTGGAGTTGGCGCCCATCTCATGGTGGTCAGTATTGATGTTTGGCATCCAGCGGAAGAAGGCCTCAACACGACCGACGGTCTCAGGCTGCTGGAGCATTATGTAGTCACGGTTCAGGTCAAACCAGTAGTGGTTGGTTCTGCCACCGGGCCAGGCTTCGCTGAACTCGCGCGCTGAAGGATCGGTGGTAAGGGTCATCCCCCTGTACATGTTGACCCATGTTGAGTGACGCTGCAGGCCGTCAGGGTTGAGCGACGGGTCGATCAGGATAACGCTGTTGGTCAGTATTTCATCAATCGCTGGTCCCTGTCCGGCAACAAGATAATATGCAGTAAGCAGGGATGCGTTCTGGGCACTTGACTCGTTGCCATGCACCCCGTATCCCAGCTTGATGACCAGTGGCATGTTGCCGGTGGTGACCCCTTTTGAAACTGCCGGGTCCGAGAGCCGGAGGTGTTCCAGCCTTATCTCCTCAAGCCTTTTCATGTTCACTTCAGATGTGATTATCAGCTGCCCCAGCGGCCTTCCCTCCCAGCTTTTTCCGTACTCCTCCCACACAGCCCTTTCCGATATCCTGTCAAGAACCTTCATATAACCCACCAGCTTGTCATGGGTAACATGCCATTCGCCTACCTCATGGCCAATAACGGATGAGGGTGAGGGAATTGCCGTATTGTATTCAATGTCTGAAGGCAGGTAATAGTTGAGGCCGGGCTGCGCATTGATCATCAGTGAAACAAGAAGTGTCACTGATGAAAGGAGGGTTCTTTTCATCATGTCAGGTTTGAAAATGTTCAGCAATTTCGGAAAAAATGGGATCGGTTGTTACGTCGCAGGTTTGTTATGCAGCATATCAGATTCTGGACATCCTTCTGCTGTAGTGGGGTGTGTCTCCCCAGATACCGAGCGCAAGGGTTGTTCCCGGTATGAGATTAAAATTGAGGCCGCTGATGTTGGTGTCATTTATTTCACTGTAGCCTGGTTTGCCCTCATAAATCCTGTATCCATTCCTGTAACTTGACGGAGTGAGGTTGGGCATCACCACATTTGCGCCGCATGCTATAGCCTTCTCACGTCCTGCGGTATCAATGGTCTGCATGGCTGTGGAGGCTACTATGTTGATATCCTTCATGATGATCCTTGCTATAGCTATCATCCTGAGAGTCAGATTAAAACGCTCCTTGATGAAGAGATTGTCTGTACCCCTGGCACCCAGAGGTGTGTCAGAGTGTTCAATAAAGGGTCCCATACCGCACATGTCGATATCAAAATCGCGCATGAAAATTATATCGTCTGCCAGGTGACTCATCGTCTGGTAGGGAAGGCCCACCATCACTCCCGTGCCGGTCTGGTATCCCGTCTCCTGTATTATTTTCAGACATTCAAGTCTCCGGTGGTACCTGTGCATATCGTCATCAGGGTGTACCCTCCGGTAGAGTGCCTCGCTGGCGGCTTCTATACGAAGCAGGTACCTGTGGGCTCCTGCATCAAACCATCGCTGGTAGGTCTCCCTGGTCTGCTCACCCAGTGAGAGAGTTATCCCCAGTTTTCCTCCGGTAAGTTTCCTGATGGTGCGGATGAGCTCCTCCATGTTGTCAACATATGAGCTGGATGGATTCTCTCCTGATTGGATGGCTATAGAGCCGAAGTTGAGCCTGTACGCGGTCATGGCCGCCTCTATGACTTCATCGTTGGTAAGGGCATATCTGTCGACTTTGTGATTTTCGCGCCTGATACCGCAGTAGAGGCAATTTTTGCCGCAGATGTTCGAGTATTCTATGAGACCCCTGAGATAGACATTATTGCCAATGTACCTGTCTCTGACGGCTGATGCCGTGCGGAAAAGAAGAGGAGCCTCTTCCTCACTGCATTGCAGCATGGCCAGGATATCTGAACGGTCGTATTCCTTCTTTTCCAATATTGAGGATAGTCCTGTTGCCATGTCCGAAGTTAGCCTTGCAACCATAACATTCCTACTAAGGGAATGTTCATCGTCTGGTTTGATTTTTTTTCAGAAGCCTCTTCCGAACATCTGCCAGAGGGTTCTTTTCATCTCCTGCCAGCGCGTCATTGAAGCGAAGGCAAAGGAGTTTGTATACTCTGTAACTGCCTTTTTGGCTTCGTCATTCTTTCCTTCCTTTACAAGAGTTTTTACCCTCTCTTCCAGTGCCGGCATCTCGCTCAGTGCCTTCTGTTCCAGTTCTGCAACGGCAGGTTCGATGAGTTTGCGGCCCCGCTCCCAGTTCACCGTAGAGAGCCTGTTAGCTTCGCGGAAGGCCCAGATTGCTGCATCCTCGCGGTAGCGGTGCTGACCGCATATGCGGAAGCTCTCAGGCAGCGACATGGTACCTGAGAAAATGGGTATGCGCGGACTCTGTCCAGGGTTGTCAAATGAGAACCATGCCACGGCACCTACCTCTTCAGGCAGCCAGTCGCGGCACTGTATGACGTGCGAGTAGGAGCACCCCGCAATGGCTATCGTCCGCTGCCTCTCGATGGTACCGGGTCTGAGCTCATTGACCAGGTTACGCATGTCAGTGCTCATCCAGTTGAAGGCGATGGGAGACTTTACGGTGTCAGTCACCTCGTTGCCCGCATCATCCTTGCGAGTGACCCGTACCATCAGGTTTTTTGTCATGTCATAGGGCGTACCCTCATATGTCTCGCGGAAGAAGGCCATCACGTCGCTGGCCGACAGTTTCTTCTTAGGTTTGACGGAGAAGGGAAGTTCATCCATCTCCATGGTGAGGCCCAGTTCAGGTGCCAGAGTGTTGAGCACGAAGAACTCCCTGATTGCGTAGGGTTTGCCTGTGCCAATAACCTTATAGAATTTGAAGGGCTCCTTGCCGTCCCAGTAGCCCAGTTCCTTCGCCTTCTTGCGCAGGTCCGTTGAGGTCATGAAGTGGTCAGGGTCATTGAATTTCACGTCAGATATCCTCGGTATGTTGGCGGCGATGCCCACATGGTCATCGGGGATTCTCTGTGCTACCCACAGTGAGGAGGGTTTGCCCGGGCCTGACCCGGCTATCTCAAGCTGCCACACCTCTTTCGGGTCTGCTATGGTGATGCACTCTGCCATGTCACCGTAACCGTACTGCTCAGCCAGCGATCCGATCAATGCAATGGCCTGCCGGGCTGTTGTGCAGCGCTGAAGGGCAATCTTCTCAAGTTCCTCGATGAGAAACAGACCATCTGTATTGATGAGTTCCCTGCGTCCGTAGATGGTGGTTTCGCCAATGGCCAGCTGTTTCTCGTTGAGGCACGGGTATGCCGTGCTCAGAAAAGCATAGGTCGATTTAACTTCAGGGATTTCTCCCTTGTGAGTTACGTTGGTCATATCCCAGGCAGCCTCGGTGAAGAGGGTGCCCCAGTAGACATGGTGTACCGTATCCCTTTCGAACTTCATGGCGGGAACAACCTCGAGCCAGGTGCGGTATCTGCCGTCGCATGTATGCGAGGTCATGACCGAGCCGTCGGTCGAAGCCAGCCTGCCTACCATGATGCTGGTGCAGTTTTCGGCGTATCCCGGACCGTCCGGATCAATATCCTTTATTATCTGTCCGGTGGCAAGAAGCGGGAATATTGCCAGGAGGAGAATTAATCCGGTTCTGATAGTGGCTGATGTGGTATGGTTCTTCATAATTGAGTTGTTTGCTGACAAAAATAGTCGGGTTGTTCAAAATAATGCCGTCAAAGATAATATTCTGCAGCATATTAATGTCAGGCA
>CAZHTG010000049.1:0-18289 GCA_964535795.1 uncultured Rikenella sp. | reverse complement strand
AAGGGACAGCTTGTTCTCTACAGTTTCAACCCTCAGTTCAGGGCATCGACACAGGGAGCATACAAGCTGCTCTTCAATGCGCTGTTCCTGCCACCGGTTGAATAGACGTTGTTTTGACGCAAACAGGAAGGAATAATCAAATAAGCTTCCAGGGTTTCCTGTAATCGTAATGCAGGAGCTTTGCTGCTGCGCCGTCTGCATCGTCAACAAATGTTTCAGATGAGGGATCCCATCTGATGGTCCTTCCAAGCTCAACGGCAATATTGCCCAGTGTGCATACTGTACAACTGCTGTGGCCGGTCTCAACCGGCACAACCGGGTCTTTACGTTTCCGGACCGCTTCGATAAAGTCGGTCAGGTGTGGAATCTTCGTTTCATATGGCCCTTCGTCGGCAGAGGCTGCAGGTGGTGGAGGTACCTGGTCCGGGTCGGACGAGGCAAAATGCTCCCGTGAGATCTCCAGCCATCCCTTGTCGCCGTTGAATCTGACCCCCCTGGTCCTCTTTTCATTGAAGGGTTCAGAGGTCATGACAACCCCGCTGGCATATTTCCATTTAATAAATTCAGAACCATCACCGATGGGAGAAATCTCCACCGGCCCGCTTCCGTCCATTCCCATGCCCCACTGTGCAACGTCGAACATATGTGCACCCCAGTCGGTCGTGAAGCCGCCGCCCGTCTCCTTGTACCATCGCCAGCCACCCCAGAATTTCTCGTCTATTGGCGGATCAAGCGAAATAGGAGGATTCAGCTCATTATTGTAATGTATGTTTGCAGGCAACGGCCCGAGCCAGAGATCCCAGTTTAGATCCGCCGGAAGCGGTTCTTCAGGAAGGTTATAAGGTGAGGGGGGAGCGCCCACATAGGCATTAATTGTTGTGACAGTGCCGATGGCGCCTGTCTGAACAAGCCTGACGGCATGCTGAAAATTCGGGTCGGAACGCTGCTGGCTGCCTACACCCAGTATCTTTCCTGTTTCACGGACAGTGGTGCGTAGCTGCTGGCCTTCATAAATGGTGAAAGTCATAGGCTTCTCAAGATAGACATCCTTGCCTGCCTTCAGCGCAGCTATGGCGATCATTGCATGTGCATGATCCGGAACAGCAATGACAACAGCGTCAATATCCTTTCTTTCAAGCAGGTCATCATACTTTTCAAATGACGCCGCCTTTATCTTTTTACCGGCTCCTGCATAATATTCATTGACCCGGTTCTCGAACCGTTTCCGTTTTATGCCGTACACATCACAGCCAGCCAGTACCTCCACATCAGGTATCCGCATGAAGCCATTAAGCAGGTACATTGCCTGCTGGCCCAGCCCTATGAAGCCGAGCCTGACGAGGCCGGATGTTTTACTGCCCTGTCCTGTCCTGCCGCAGCTGAGGGATGGCAGAATCATAACTCCGGCAAAGCCTGCAGCAGACGACTCTATAAAATGCCTTCTTGAAATAGTTTTCCTATTTTTGTTCATCTGGATTAATTTTATACTAAGATAAAATATAAAATAGCAGAAAAGCAAACCGGTACCCCAAATGAAAATCCTGATAATAGAAGATGAACCCAGGGTAGCCTCCTTCATCAAGGAAGGGCTTGAAGAGAAAGGCTATGAGACGGAGGTGGCATATGACGGGCTGTCCGGAGAAAAAGCGGCTTTGGAGCCTGGCATCGACCTGGTTATCCTAGATCTGGTTATCCCTGGAAAAAGCGGAATCGAGGTATGCAAAGGCATAAAATCAGGGAATCCGGATCTTCCTGTCCTGATGCTGACCGCTCTTGGCACCACGGCCGACAAGGTTACCGGGTTTGATGCCGGTGCCGACGACTACCTTGTCAAGCCCTTTGATTTCCCCGAATTACTGGCAAGGATCAAATCATTGCTAAAAAGAAAAACCCCGGCATCTAAGCAACAGGAATCACTGAAGGTGGCGGATCTTGAACTTGATCTCCGCAGGATGGTAGCAATACGCGGAGGCCGTGTGATTGAACTTACTGCCAAGGAATTTGCCCTTCTTGAATTCTTTATGCGTAACAGGGGGAGAGTCCTCTCGCGGGTTGACATATCGGAGAAGGTCTGGGAGATAACATATGACACCGGCACAAACGTTGTTGAGGTTTATGTCAATATCCTCCGGAAAAAGATCGACAGGGATTTTGAACCCAAATTGATCCACACCCGGATTGGCCTGGGTTATATCTTCACTGACCAGTAATGAAAATACGCCAGAAACTTACACTGCAGTTCTTCCTGATGGCAGGAATAATACTGGTCCTTTTTTCCCTGACCGTATATTTTCTTGCGGCCAGGTACAGGTATGACGATTTCTTCCAGAGGCTTGAGAGCAGGGCAAACAGTACCGCCAGGTTGCTGATTGAGGTTGAGGAGATTGATGCGGAGCTGTTAAGCAAGATCGAAGAGGATAACCCGGTCAGCCTGCCCGATGAAAAAATAATAATCATTGATAATAATAACAATGTAGTCTATACCACTGATACCCGCAATGTCATTTTATATGATGAATCGCTCCTCGACAAAGTAAGGCTTGAAGGCAAGGTCAGGACACGCAGCGGCAGATATGAGCTGATGGGCTTGCTTTTCGCCGAGAAAGAAGACAGGTTCGTGGTTCTGTCAGCGGCAAGGGATATCTTTGGATTCGATAAGCAGAAGAACCTCAGGATGGTGCTTCTGCTGCTGAACGGGATCTTCCTGCTTCTTTATTATCCGGCAGGATGGCTTTTTGCGGCAAGAGCCTTCTCTCCTATCTCAAGGGTTGTTGAGAGGGTTGAGGATATATCTATTACAAGTCTTAATCTGCGGCTTGATGAGGGTAATGGAAGGGATGAACTAGCCCACCTGGCCCACACTTTCAACCTGATGCTTGAAAGGCTCGAGACAGCCTTTGCAGTTCAGAAGGACTTTATCTCGAACGCATCGCACGAACTCCGTACTCCGCTGACGGCAATAACGGGACAGCTTGATGTGCTGCTGATGAAAAAGCGCACGACAGAAGAATATCGCGATGCTACTGTTGCAGTACTTGAAGACATCAAGAACCTCAACAGGCTCATAGACAGGCTACTGCTGATGGCACATGCAAGTTCCGAAAGTGCAAAAACCGGTTTCCGGGAGGTCAGGATTGATGAAATCCTCTGGCAGTCACGTGATGAGGTGTTGAAATACGGACACGGTTATACTGTAAACATATCCCTTGATGAAACCATCTCTGACATGGAGAACATGATGGTTCTGGGTGATGACCAGCTTCTGCGGTCAGCGGTAACGAACATAATGGAAAACGGCTGCAAATACTCCCCTGACAAATCGGTTGACGCAGACCTGAGTTACTCTGGCAACAGGTTGTCAATCAAATTTAAAGACAGGGGGCCGGGAATCGCTGAGGCCGAAATCGGGCAGATCTTTGAACCTTTTTACAGGGGCACTGTGGACGGGAAAATCAAGGGTCACGGTATTGGCCTTTCACTGGCAAAAAAAATCATCGATATACACCAGGGGGAGATTACAGTCGTTTCAAAACCTGGCCTTGGCACGGAAATAACCATATCACTTCCGCCGGCGCCACCCGGGTAGATTTCAGGTTGGTTAAACTCAGCAGGGTTATAACCCTGGGTCACCCATGGTGAATCAGGGCAGATTCAGCCCAGGCAAGCATGAATCCGGCGTCTTCCGGCAGATTTTAATCGGAATTTAATACGGATTTAATTTCTTCTTTATCCCGACACCATATCTTGCGTACCTGGTAAACCCTGAGAAGGCGATCAGTCTTCCCGGTGGTTCAAATCAGAAAGCATACCCCGCGGAGACGCCGGGAAGATTGAAATAGTATCTGTTATTCAAAATTCTGTTTTTTAATTCTGTCAGGAGGTGCGGGGTGCTGCACCTCTTTTTTTTGCTGAAATTTAACGTGCTCTCACTGCCTAATTCTAAAAAGCACAGCCAAAGTCATTTGGAGAAATCTGAATTTCTTTTATCTTTGACTTAAGATGCCACGGCATCATCAGGTCTGTATTACAGTATAGTACTTATTTATGAAAAGGAATCTGCTGCTTGCATTTATCCTTGCCGGATTAGTCACCAGCCTGCCAGGGCAGGACAGGATTATCACATTTAGCAATGATACAATTGACTGCGAGATATTAAGGGTTACCATAAGTAATATCTTTTACAGTACATCCCCTGTAAGTATCAGGTCAACGAACAGGTTCCCTCTTTCAGAGGTTCAGAGTTTTTCAGTTTCGGCAGTAAAAGGTTCAACAGCCAAATACAGGCCTGTTTTATCAGACAGGTATTCCGGTTTGCGCCTCGGGTTGAGTGGCGGGGCAGGATACAATCTGAAGATAATGGATGAAACTCTTTCAGAAATAGTTTTGCCCAGTATGGAACAAGATCTAGCAGAATCGCTTATCGCCAGGCTCCGATCCGGAATCCTGGCAAATGCTGACATTGTCTGGCTTTTTAGTTCAGGATTGGGGGTTGGGGTACAATATAAGTTTGTAAACTCTTCTGCCAGTATTGAAGGTTTTGTTGATCAATTCCCCGGTCCTGATATTGTTTACCTGACCTTTAAAAAAAGAGTATACGTTAATTTTATTGGAGTTGAACTCCTTTACAGGGAAAGCCTGGACAAACAGAAGAGATTCTACGTTTATTGCAATGGTTCCTTCGGGCCAGCAATCTACAGACAGGAGTATGAGTATTATTATTATCACGTAAACTCAATCTCAACAGGCAAGAACTTCGGAATGGAGGGAACCGTGGGGTTTGAATTTTTCATTAATCGCCATATGTCAGTCGGAGCCGGTCTGTCAGGCTTCAATGCTGTGATAAAAAAAATAGTTGCAACAGACGGTATATATACCCTGAAGATTGATTTGCCGGAAGAAAGGTATGAGAATTTGTCAAGGATTGACCTCTCTTTAGGAATCAAATTTTACCTGTGGGAGAAATGAAACGTTCAATATATTTCCCTATAATAATTTCATTAATGCTTGTTGTAACAACCTGCAGTGATGATTTTCTGGCAAGGAATGAAGTCGAATGGTATTACATGGGATATTCTGACAGTCTGTTTCTGACCAGCTATCACAATGATGTAGTGGCTTCCATTGATCTGCCGGAGAACATAGATTCGGAATTTACTATTTTCCAGCATCCGAAGTGGCTTTCATTCAATTCACTGCACGGGAAAGTCATTAACGGGAGAATTCCTTTGTCATTCAGCATAGTGAAGGATTACACCCCCTCTCCTGCCAATGGTTCCTATTCTCAATTAATCCTTGATATAGAAGATTTCGGGGTTGTGAGCATAATGGTATATTATATGAATTATGGAAATCCCACACTTCAGTGCTTCCCCCCCGAGCTCAATATTATTTCAACTACTTACAATTCATTTAGAATAGCCAACACAACTGAAGGAATGCTCCTGTGGGAGATTGTAGCCACTCCTCCCTGGCTGACAGTCTCTGACAAATCGGGATACCTTACATCCGGCAGTTCGATTGGGATAGGGGTACACTTTTACCCTGACCTGGCTGCTCCCGGGTCGGATCTGACAGGTAACATACTGATTAGAAGTAACTCGGTTTTGGGAGACTATGTGCTGGATGTAATTGTTACAACACCTGATCCCCCACCCCCTGATGTCAACAGAATCAACGGGAAAGTAATTGATGCCGAATATCACCACGATTCCGGAATAATGGCAATCTGTACCAAATCACCCGATCAAATACTCATTTTCAATACTTTTTCAGGCAGCAAAGACAGTATACGGCTGAATTTCCCGCCTGCCTGCGTAAGCCTGTCAGAGGATGGGCAAAAGGCAGTGGTTGGCTATTCGATTCCGGCGGTCAGTTACCTTGACCTTAACAACCGGGAGATTATAGCCGACTACGACCTCGATTGTATTCCTTATGATATTGTATTGGGGGAAAACGGATGGTGCTATATAAATCCTCTTTCAGACAATTTTGTTCGCTTGCGTAACCTGAATCTTAACACTCGGGAATTGATAATCACAAGGAACGACTTCATATTCCATGGTAAAACAATAATTAAGAAAATACCGGGGAAACCATTTCTTGTCGGATCCCGGATCGACACTGATCCAAGTTGCATGCTGATAATTGATGTTACGCGCGGAATTGCTGCCGAAGATGTTACCTTTTATCATATGCCTGTGGGAGAGTTCTGGATATCACATGATGGGAACAGGATTTTCACAGGTGTTTCGAGATATGTATACGCCCTGCCGGAGTATGACGGTCAGTTCCACTCCACACCTCCACAGCTTATTGGCAGATTAGAGTCAGATTTAAATTCAGTTATCGCATTTGAAGATTGTCCGGCAACCGGAAACATTTTTGCCGCCTGCGGAGATTACTCATTCGCAAAAGGATATTATTCTGTTATTGATCAGTATGACCCCAATAGTCTCAACAGGGTTAACTCCTTCAATTTGTCTCCGCTTTATAAGCTCTCGATTGACGGACTCTATTTCCCGTTTGAGATGAGTCCTCATTTTATCTTTGCAGAAACAACAGGTTCAACATTATATGTAATAGAAAAACCGCTCGGATCCTATGGCTATGATTACTGGACTATTGAATTAATAAATATAAACGGGCCCGGCAGATAAGGCAAAACAAAATACCGGTGCGTATTAAAGCTATTTTTTTGAAAAATTTGTATAATTTTGATTACATGTGCAATGGCTGATAAAGTCTGTTAATCAGTAAATGTCTAACGAGATGAATAGGATTCTGCTACTGACAGTATTCATGTTTGCTTTTACGCTAAAAGGGATCTCTCAGGACCTTATCATCACTCTGAGTAATGATACCATTGACTGCAGGATCACCAAAGTGACCAGGTCAGATATTTTTTTTGAACTCACAACTATGGGTGTCAGGTCTGAAGGCAGGCTTCCGCTTTCAGGGATTTCAAATTATACTGTTTCACCCGGATTAAACCAGTCGGCAACTAATACAATACTTCAACCCGCTTCGTTTCATAAAATACGCATCGGGATCAACGGAGGAGGAGGTTACCTGTACGGCAGCACCGAATCAGCGGTGGCCCAGATGGTGAGCTGGGGTATACCGCAAGATCAGGCAGAAGAATACTACAAGCATCTAAAAAAAGGGATTTATGGAAGCGGGGATGTTACGTGGATGTTAAAACCAGGCATCGGATTAGGGATCAGATATAAATTCTTTGATACCTCAGGCCGGACAGAGGGCTATTTTGACCCACAGGAGGGTGAGATTATCTTCTTCTCTGAATTTCAGGAACAAATCTATGTGAATTTTGCAGGAGTCTCATTATTCTACGGTCAAAACCTTGGAACCGGGCAAAGGTTCATGGTTTACTGTACCTATGCGGCCGGGTTGTCATACTACAGGGATGAGGCAAGACTATTTTACGGGAATATCCTGATTACAGGAAAATCCTTCGGTATGGATGGAAGCGTCGGACTTGAATACCAAATCAGACCAGGCTTGTCAGTCGGCACTGAACTGTCATCTTTCAGTTCAATACTCAAGAAAGTAAAGATGACTGATGGGTCAGAAACAGAGACCCTCTCCCTTGAAAAAGAGAACTACGAAAACCTGTCGAGATTCGAACTTTCTTTAGGATTACGGTTTTATCTGTGGCAAAAATGAACAGAGCGGCACTTATATCGGGAATTATCCTGCTTATTGCAGCAACGTCATGCAGTAATAAGTATCTGGAAGAAAACAAAGCAGATTGGTACAGTGTTTCAGACACCTTGTTTCTGACAAATAATAATGTAACTTTCATAGCTTCAGTTCAGATTCCCGTCGATAAAGATTACGATTTCACCGTATTCATTCAACCAAGGTGGCTGTCATTTGAATCAGCGTATGGTAGTATACAGGATGGTCAGGTATTGCTGACGTTCGGTTTGAATCCTGACTACCTGTCTGATTGGTATCAGGTTTATAACGGGTCAATAGTTCTGGATGTGGAGGATTTTGGCAAGATCTCCATACCTGTGCGCTATACAAATTATGGAAAGCCTGTCCTGGAATATTCTCCTCATGTCATTGTTTTTGAATCAGCATACCCTCAGACGCTCACGATCCGTAATATAGGTCAGGGCCTCCTTGTCTGGGAAATAGTCAAACCCGACTGGCTGTCAATGACTGAAACTTCCGGAGAACTGGGTCCAGGAGTATCCCAGACCATTTCATTGATGCTGATACCGGGAAAGCTGACACCTGGCATAAGTTACTCTGCTGCACTGCCAATAAATGGTGTTCATACTCTGTTAGTGAACGTATCGGAAGGAGCACTTATTACTCCTGAACTGAGTCAGGTCACCAGCATCCTGACAGATGCAGAATTTCACCACGATTCGGGAATTATGGCCATCTGCACCAAATCGCCCAATCAGCTGCTTCTTTTCAATACGGTCTCTGGGGAGAATGATACAATTCCCCTGGACAAAACTCCCAGCTGCATTAGTTTTTCGGAGGACGGGCATAAAGCAGTGATGGGATTCTCGGTTGCTTCAGTTGCTTATGTAGATGTCGATAAGGGCGAGATAACCGCAGAATACGGAATAGACTGCATTCCTTTTGATATTGCATACGGGGAAAACGGGTGGTGCTATATCACACCTGTCTCAGATCAGTGGGTTATGCTTCGAAACCTTAACCTCAGTACCGGGGAGGTGGTCACCAGCGCCACTGCAACCTCAATATATGAAAAAACTGTCATCAGAAAGGTCCCCGGTAAACCTTTCATGGCTGGTTCCCAGTTAGGTCTCAGCCCCTCCAGTCTGCTGATTTTTGACCTTAATGCCGGACAGGCCAAAGATGCAGTAGCCCAATACCACGAATCAATTGGCCATTTCTGGCTTTCGAAGGACGGCGCCAGGCTTTATGCAGCTTACGGGAATGTCTATACCCTTCCTGCATACGATGGCCAGTTTCATCCTTCTTCACCTCCGGTTTACGGGAATATCGATTCGGAGTTAGCTTACATCTATGCTCTTGATGAATGTCCCTCCATCAGCAGTGTTTTTGTAAGCTCATCCAATTACTATTGGCAGACCGGAAACTCCTCCCTGATAGAACAGTTCAATACAACAAGCCTCAATAAGATAAAGACCTATAATGTATTGCCTGTCTGGCTGAATCTGGCCGGGACCGGCAGCATGTATGAAACCACCCCTCGTTTTATTTTCGTCAATAAGGACGGGACAGCTATGTACGTAATTAAAAGCCTGAAAAGTGATTACAACGTTGACGGCTGGTTCATGGAAACCATAGAACTGTAAGCATAAAATAAAAGGGGGCGTAAAACGCCGGGCACCTAGGCAGCCGGCTTGTTCTTCTGTGTGTGGAAATAGGTAAGTCCGTTCAGCTCCATCATGCCAACGAGCTCCAGGCCAACCTCCTTGAGAAGACTGGTAACAGCCCTCTTTGTCAGGTACCTGTTTGTCTTCGAGTCAATGAAACTGTACATCCTGTTAATGAAGGGTATCCTCGACTCAATGCCATTCTCATAGGCCTCAGCCTTTTCTGACACCTGCCTGGGCAGGTTGCTGTATTTATCCGAAAAACCGCTCTGAGACTTGTTGTCTACAAAACAACCAATGAAATTACTGTTATTGGGAAGAAGCTCCTTTATCTGTTTGAGAAAATCACGTATTTCCCTGACATGGTTAAGCTGCCTCAGGGTAATAACCGTCTGTATTCCCCTCATATCCTCTGCGTCATAGAAATAGTGACGTGATGAAGGAATAACCAGCATACCCGACTCCCTTATAAGGCCGAGGCGGTCAAGATAGTCTATCAGGCTCTGACGCACTTCAATATCCAGCTCATCAAATAGATGCATAAGCCCGCTGTCCCTTATTGACAATTTCCTGGGGCTTACCTTGATGATAGACTGGTCTCTGACTACGTCTGAATTCAAACCGATCACTACTTTTTCTGTATTCTTTTCAATATCCTTCTTCACTCAATTTCTGTGCCACCATTCATAAACAATATCCGATACACGGAAATTAACATGACAAAGTTATTGACTGTTTATATTAACACCTAAGCTATTTTGATGTTCACATGACACTCTTTGACTAACGGACGAAAAACGAAGATATGCAAAAAAAAATCACAAGTCAACTAAATCGTTCAGGAGGTTTTTTGTCCGGAGCAGGGAAGGTTCACAGCCCCGCCTGCAAGGCGCCGGAGCCCTTCAGGTGCCGGTAAAATCAGTGTTCAATGCGGAATTCCCTGTAATCCGCCGGCGGATGCTCGGTTACCTTTGCAGAATCGACAAATCCTACCCCCGGTCCCTTCCGGCACCAGGCGGCAAAGCCTGCAAGCTGCTCCCTGGTACCCTCGGCTTCGATATAGACGCTTCCGTCAGGGAGATTCTTCACGTAACCGGTAATGTCCCTGCTCCAGGCCTCCCGGGCTGCACTCCACCGGAAGCCCACACCCTGAACCAATCCGGTGACATGTATCCTGTAAAGAATTTTACTTTCCGGTTCCATCAGGCAAGAGAGGTTTTGAACAGATGAAAGTATTTTTTGAATTTCACCCCCAATTTAAGTTAAATTTACACATTTTCCGACTGGGTTTTTTCACAGCCGGACAGGTTCAAAGAATTGAGATGATGATCTGTTTAAACAACAGGAGGGACTCCCGCGGATGAGGAAGAGATGGAAAATAGTTATTGCAGCATCCGGAGTTATTGTCTTCATCCCGCTTTTTTTCATTTCCTTAGTCTACGCGGGCATCCTGGGCAGACTACCGGGCAAGAAGGATCTTCTGAATTACAAGAACGCTGCTGCTTCCGTTGTTCTGTCAGCTGAGGGGGAGCTTATCGGCAAATTCTACTCCGAGAACAGGACAGAGGTATCTTCGGACCAGGTACCCCGTCACCTGACCGAAGCGCTGGTGGCAACCGAAGATACCCGTTTCTACGAACATTCCGGTATCGATTCGAGGTCTCTTTTCAGGGTCCTTTTCAAAACCATCCTCTTTAACGACAGTAGTTCAGGAGGTGGAAGCACCCTCACGCAGCAGCTGGCGAAAAACATGTACGGCAGGAAAGATTACCTTATTCTCCCGCTTTTTCTGAACAAGACCAGGGAGGCGCTTCTGGCGCGGAGAATTGAAAAAGTCTATTCCAAGGAAGAGATACTGATCCTCTACCTGAACACCGTCTCCTTCGGCGAGAATCTTTATGGAACAGAGTCTGCATCACAAAGGTATTTCAGTAAAAAGACGGCTGACCTCAATATCGAGGAGGCAGCCATCCTTGTAGGTATGCTTAAGGCTAACACCTCCTTCAATCCGCGTCTCTATCCTGTCAACGCCCTTAACAGAAGGAACGTGGTTCTGAAACAAATGGAAAAATACGGTTATCTTGAGAAGAAGGTGACCGATTCCCTCTCTGCCCTGCCGCTTAAGCTCAACTACAATAAGGCCGATCTTTCTGGTCCGGCAGACTATTTCATGGTACAGGTAAGGAACGAGGCAGACCGCATTCTCAGTGAGATCACATGGCATCGGGGCAGCAGCTGGGATATTGAAAGGGACGGACTTATAATCAACACCACACTGAGCCTCACATTGCAGCAGTCTGCCAGCCAGGCCTTTGCGGCCCATCTGTCAAAGATGCAGAAAAGGCTAGACGACCAGTACCGCACCTCATCGGGCAAGAGGGCCCTGAAGGAGATCCCTGACAGTCTGAGGCAGATGATGACCACGCTGCACGCAGGTCTGCTTGCCCTTGATCCGGTAACCGGTGCTGTAAGGGCCTGGGCCGGAGGAATCGACTTCCGCACGCAGCCTTATGATCAGATACTGGCGCGGAGACAACTCGCCTCGGTCTTCAAGCCCTTCATCTTTGCGGCAGCCCTGGAAGAGGGAATGGATCCATGCCGCTACCTCGACAATGACTCAGTGACACTGTCAGGCTTCAACGACTGGAGCCCTGAGAACTATAACCACTCATACGGAGGCAAGTATTCTCTTGCAGGTGCCCTGGCTCAATCGATGAATATCCCTACATTCAGTCTCTTCATGCTGATCGGCTTTGACCAGGTTGACAGGTTGTGGAAAAAGATGGGGTTTTCATTTCCCCTGGTTGATACACCTTCTCTGGCCATGGGCACAGCCGAAGCGAGCATCCTCGAGGTGGCGCTGGCCTATGCCTCATTCGCCAATGGCGGGCTCATGGTCACTCCACGCTATATTGAGTCGATCATGGCCCCTGATGGCAGGCTTCTGTGGCAGAACCCTCCTCCTGCCGTGGGTGAACGGGTATTGTCAGAAAGATCAGCCCTTCTCATGAGTGAAATGATGCAGAAGGCCATCAGGGAGGGTACCGGCTCCTCAGTGTACAGTGTCTATGGCGTGAAAGTCCCTCTCGCCGGTAAGACGGGCACCTCACAGAACTATGCCGACGCCTGGTTTGCCGCATTTAACCCCGGCCTTGTGATCGTCAGCAGGGTGGGAGCTTCCTCTCCTGCAATACACTTCAACAGCGGCAGCAACGGCTCAGGCAGTGCCCTTGCCCTGCCGCTTGTGGCCCTGACACTGAAGAAGGCGGAGTCAGACCCCGCGCTGATGCAGATAATCAACAAACCCTTCCCGGAACTCCCTCCTGAACTTGCCGGGGCACTTGAATGCCCCGACTTCAGGGATAAAACCTTCTTTGACCGGCTGATTGACATTTTCAGGGAGGATGAAATAGATTATGAAAGAGCCGCCAAACGCAGACGCCCGTTCCGGATCAGGATCATCCGGAGATAAAATTCATCAAAACTTCATCTTCATTCTTTTTCTTGCGTCGTCAGAATACAAACCATAAAACATTTACAATATGAAAAGAATCGCAATAATCGTGTTGACGGCAGCATTCATCCTTACAATGGGAGCATGCAACGAGACCAGAAGTCCGGGCGATGGTGACGGAAAAGTGGTAATAAAGGTAACCGACGCCCCGTTTGATATCAGCGCCATAGAATCAGCCACGGTTACAATAACCAGGGTTGAGATAAAGAAAGTTGGCGACGGCATAAGCGACGGGTATCCTTTCGTAACCCTTTCGAATGATACCGTTACCATTGACCTCATAGACCTCAGGAACGGGATTACCGAAACACTCCTTGAAATGGATATACCGGCAGGGGAATATGACATGGTAAGGCTCTATGTTGATGAGGCCGGACTTAAACTCAGGGATTATGATGATCCTTACAGAGTGAAGGTACCCAGCGGGAGCCAGACAGGAATAAAAATCAAGATATATCCATACCTGGAGGTTGCCGAAGGACTCACCTCTGAACTGCTTCTTGATGTTGACCTCTCACGGTCATTCGTTCTGAGAGGCAACATGCACAACAACAACGGATTCATATTCAAACCGGTAATCAGGGCGGCTAACCTGACTACTGCAGGACGCATTGAGGGGATGGTGACTGACACCGCTGACGTGAAGGTAAAGGAAGCCACCATCTGGCTCGAGCAGGATACCGTCGTGGCAACAGCCTTTGCCGACACCCTGGGTTTCTATGCAATCATCGGAATTCCTGCAGGAACCTATTCAATCTCAGCCACAAAAGATGGGTATGATACCGTCCGTTTTGACGGGGTTAATATCATTGCGGGGAACAAAACAGTCAGGAATTTTGAGCTGACAAAAAAATAACCGCCTGATTTGGTATAAGATGAGCTGAATAAAGGCCGTGCTTCAAAGCGCGGCCTTTGTTTTTGATCTGAAAATTTGCTAAATTTGAAGTGCCTGAAACGCCCCAGCCGGACTTTGATACTATAAATCAGGACAAATGAAAACAAAGAGAATCTTTCTGAATGTCGCGATACTGGCAGGAGCGCTGCTGGTAGTCATTTCCTGCGCGGTTAACCCCGTCACCGGGAAGAGGCAGCTAATGTTTATGTCTGAAGCCCAGGAAATTGCTCTCGGCATATCTTATGATCCCCAGGTCCTTTCAACGTTCGGGTTGTATGATGACTCTGAGCTGCAGGCATTCGTTCAGGCCAGGGGCAATGAGATGGGTAAGATCTCGCATCGCCCTAACCTTGAGTACCATGTAAAGGTAGTGGACTCCCCCGTGGTGAATGCCTTTGCCGTGCCCGGCGGTTTCATTTACCTTACCCGGGGAATTCTTGCCCAGTTTAATAATGAAGCTGAGCTGATGGGGGTTATCGGCCATGAGATGGGCCACATTACGGCTCGTCACTCCGTCAGCCAGATGTCAAGACAACAGCTTGGGACCTTGCTTCTGATCGGCGGCATGATAGCCTCCGAGAAGTTCGCCAATTATGCCCAGTATGCCATGCAGGGCATGGAGCTGCTCTTTCTCAGCTTCAGCCGTGACAACGAACGTGAAGCTGATGCCCTCGGTTCTGAATATGCCACAAAAATGGCATATGACGCGACCAGGATGGCCGACTTCTTTCAGGTGCTCAACAAGATGAATATGGCCTCATCTCAGGGCGGTGTTCCAACATTCCTCTCAACCCATCCTGATCCGGGTGACCGCCAAAATGCAGTCCTCAGAGACTCCAGGGCATGGCAGGACAGTCTGGACCTGCCATTATACAAGGTTAACGGCGACTCATACCTGAAGCTTATTGACGGTATAGTTTACGGAGAGGATCCCAAACAGGGCTATACCGACGACAATACCTTCTTTCATCCGGAGCTGAAGTTTAAGTTTTCATATCCGGTTGGCTGGACTCTCACCAATGCACCCACGCATGTTACAGTACAGCCTGCTGACGGTAAGGCACTGATACTGTTTACCCTCTCAAACCAGAAGTCGCTGCAGGCAGCTGCAGACTCAACCGTGGCACAGTACGGACTGAAACTGCAGCGGACAGAGAGAAGAACCGTCAATGGCATGCCTGCAATTGTAGCCCTTTCAAAGCAGGAGAGTAAGGACCAGTCGACTGGTGCTGTCAGTGTCACTGCTGTACTCTCATACATCATTGAATACGGACAGTTGTATTATGTGTTCCACAGTGTGGCAACCGAAGCGGACTTCCCGAATTACGCCGCAATCATGGAATCATCGATGAAGACATTTGCTAAACTGACCGACCCTTACAGGCTGAATGTCAAGCCTAAAAGAGTCAATGTGAAAGCGGTTCAGCGTGCCGGGACCCTGGCCAATGCCTTCTCCTCCTACGGCGTCAGCCAGGAGATGATGAATGAACTGGCGCTGCTGAATAACATGGAACTAAATGACCAGGTGAAGGCAGGAAAACTCATAAAAATTGTTTCAGAATAATTCCTCAGAAATTGGCAGAAACTTACTACAGAAAATCAAGCTTCCAGGCCTGGATGGAGAAATACAGGCTCATGGTGAAATACCTCGTGACAGCCCTTGCAGTGCTCCTTCTCCTTGCCACATCACTTTTCCAGATCGGACCAGAAGAGGTTGGTATAATTACACGCTTCGGAAAGTATGTGCGAAAGGTGGAACCGGGGCTGAACCTTAAAATCCCGATCGTAGAGCGTCTCTACAAGGTCGCAGTAGAACGTCAGCAGAAGGAGGAGTTTGGCTTCCGCACCACCCAACCCGGGATAAAGTCGGAATATTCCAAGGTGGGCACGGCAGATGAATCCCTCATGCTCACAGGTGATCTGAACCTCGCTGACGTAGAATGGATAGTTCAATACCGGATTGAAGATCCTTTCAGCTATCTTTTCAGGGTCAGGGAGCCGGTGACAACGCTCAGGGACATATCTGAAGCATCAATGCGTGAGATAGTCGGCGACCGCACGGTTAACGAAGTGCTGACGGTAGGAAGAGCTGAAATCGCCATGAGCGTACACCAGAAGATCCAGGCATTGTGCACGGAGTATTCCCTCGGAATAAGGATTGAACAGGTGGTGCTCCAGGATGTCAACCCTCCTGACCCCGTCAAGGATGCCTTCAATGATGTCAACCAGGCCCAGCAGGAGAGGGAGACACTGATAAACCAGGCACGGTCTGAATACAATAAGGTTATCCCCAAGGCAAAGGGTCAGGCTGAAGAGACCATTCAGCGCGCAGAGGGTTATGCCACCGAGAGGGTGAACAATGCACTCGGCGAATCTGCACGATTCAATGCCCTCTATTTCGAATATGTCAAGGCTCCCGAGGTGACCAAGAGAAGGATTTATCTTGAGACCATGGAGGAGGTTATCCCCAGGCTGGGACATAAGATCATTACCGATGAAAGCGGGAACAACGTGTTGCCCCTTCTGCAGATGCAACTCACTTCAAACAAGTAACAGATGTCCCCGAAAAATACCAGAACAATAGTAGTGGTCTCCATACTGGCAGTTGCGCTCCTGCTTATTCTCGAATGCGTATACATGGTCAGGGAGACGGAACAGGTAGTGATAACCCAGTTTGGCAAACCTGTCGGAAAGCCAAAAATTACGCCCGGACTGAAGGTGAAAGCGCCTTTCATTCAGAAGACCAATTATTTCGAAAAGCGCTACATGGAATGGGACGGTGATCCAAACCAGGTTCCTACCAAGGATAAGAAATTCATCTTCGTTGATGCCTACGCACGCTGGCAGATAACAGATCCTCTTCAGTTCTTCAAGAGACTGACCGATGAGAGAGGAGCCCAGTCGAGGCTTGCAGACATCCTCGATGGTGAGACGCGAGATTACATAGCAGGACATAACCTGGAAGAGATAGTGCGTTCGGTAAACAGGACCCCGACCTCATCAGGACTGATAGGTGAAGAGGCAGGTGATACACTTTCGGACATTGAGACCGGAAGACTTGCCATTGAAAAGATGATCCTGATCTCTTCCAATGACAAGGTTAAGGACCTGGGGATAGTGATACTTGATGTCAGGATAAAGCGGCTTAACTATGTTGAGGAGGTGCGGACACAGATATATGAGAGGATGAAGAGCGAACGCTTCCGAATTGCCGAACGGTTCAGGTCGGAAGGCCAGGGTGAAGCCTCTAAGATAAACGGAGAGAAAGAGCGTGACCTGAAGACCATCCAGTCGGAGGCTTTCCGCACAGCAGAAGAGATTCGCGGCCGTGCTGATGCCAAAGCGGCAGCCATCTATGCCAGCGCCTATGACAAGTCATCGTCCGCCAGAAGCCTGTACGGCTTCATGAAATCGATGGAGGCCTTTCGCATGACCTTTGACTCTACAACTACGATTATCCTGTCAACCGACAGCGAACTTTACAGATACCTGGTTGATTTTAACTAGACATCCTGAACTGCTGACCGGCACCTTCCATGTCCAAGGATAGGCATTGTTGGTCAACACCTGGCTTACGTATATCAAAACAAGCTTGGCAATTGGCTGTTCCGGACTTAAATTAGTCCTGAAAATAAGTCGTGAACGGTTGTAAAACCATCACACGGGGAACAGAAATGAAGCCATATTATCAGATAACAGCGGAAGAGATAGGAATTGTCCTGCTCCGGAAAAGAAAGATTGCCAAAGCACTTCGCAGGTGGTTGCGTGAAAAAGGTTTGTCCTACGAGTACAATTTTTACATCCAATAATCTTTCAGGTACAGGTTCTGTTAATTTTTCCGGAGAAAAAAGGGGGGTGTCTCAAAATGACACCCTCTTTATCTTTTTTATTCCGTATATACAAAAGGCCGCAGTCGAAGACTGCAGCCCTTGTTGTTAGATATCTGATAAAGGCACCGGATTAACCCCTGTCAGGGAAGAGCCTGCGCCACCAGTAATATTTCTTAATTCTTGCCATAATATAATTGTCTGCAAAATTGCATACAATTTCCATTACAACGAAGAAATTGTCATATTATTTTTTCAGAAGATCACGTATCTCCTTCAGAAGAAGAACCTCTTCACTCGGAGGAGGAGGAGGAGGAGCGACCGGAGCAACCTCTTCCTTCTTCTTGAGGCTGTTCATTGCTTTAATCACCAGGAAAATACATAAGGCGACGATCAGAAAGTCAATGATGTTCTGAATGAACATTCCGTAATTGATTGAAACTTCGCTGATGGCAGGCTGAATTTCGGTGGTTCCTTCCATCACAGCCTCCGTGCCCTTCTGCAGGACAGCCTTAAGGTTCGTGAAATCGACCTTTCCGAGCAACATGCCCAGCGGTGGCATAAGCACGTCATTTACAAGTGATGTGATGATCTTGCCGAAGGCGACGCCGATTATGATACCTACGGCCATGTCGAGCATGTTGCCCTTGACGGCAAACTCCTTGAATTCTTTAACAATTCCCATAATCTACAGTTTTTTGGTTAG
>CAZHTG010000048.1:0-19178 GCA_964535795.1 uncultured Rikenella sp. | reverse complement strand
ACAACTTCTACGCAACAGGCGGCAACAGCGCGGACGGGCACCAGTGGGTGACGCCTGACACGCCGCTGTTATGTGGCACAATGCGTGAGAGGTTATTGCTTGACGGCATAATAAAAGCCGAAAGGATCACAATTGACACTCTCAGTCAATTCACCCATTTCAGGCTGATCAATGCGATGCTCGTGTTTGACGCTCCTATGTTGCCCATAGAAAACATCATCCGGTAAATAATTAAGGAAAAAAGTCCCTGTGCAGGACCCTCCCCATGCACTGCTACGCAATTAATTCTGTTGATTTTATGAATCCGGCAGACAGGCTTTCGGAAAACTATTGTGATTAATATAACAGTTCCCGGGTTAGCATCATTATTTGTTTATATTTGCCGCAAACTGAAAAAGATGTTCCTGCCATTTGGTACTATTGCACCCGGCCTGCTGCTCCCGCTGCTGGCGTTTGCATATATGCTCCTCTTTGGCAGCCATGCACTCACCAAAACAGCCGGGGACTATAGGACAGGTAACCCCGAGGTGCGCATATTCACAGAACCAGGGGAATCTTCCTTAAGCGGTGCAACTCCCGTTTTCACCGGCCCGACAGATGACATCACCGATCCCTTCCTGGCAGACACTGATGACTGGCGGTCTGTCGACCGGCACCTGTGCATGGTTATAAAAATTCCACCGGAAGATATCGTTCCTGATACTCATCTTCTCTCCTGTTTCGCCCGCCCCCCTCCTGCTGCAGCAATGGCTTAGATTTTCCGGGTTAGCGTAATCACTTTTTGATAACCGCGGATCCGGGTGCGGAGAACCTTCTCTGCCACCCTGTTTGTTGTCACTAACCATAATTCCAGCAGAAATGAGATTATACCTATATATTGTATTGATCCTTACCGTATTGACCGTTCGGATGAATGCCCAGCAGAGCTCAGTTGAACCTGATACCAGCATATATCTTGTGGGTGAGCTCAGTGAGATCGTAATAAAAGCCTCAAAAGATAATGTAACCTTCAGGAGCCTGCCGGCCTCAGTATCGGTCATCGGCGAGACCCTCATATCGGACAATGAGATAAAATCGCTCAAGGATGCGACTGCAGCCATACCTAACTTTTTCATGCCTGACTATGGATCAAAACTGACATCTCCGGTCTACATCAGAGGCATTGGCTCCAGAATCAATTCACCCTCAGTAGGCTTATATGTTGATCATGTCCCATACTTTGAAAAGGCATCCTTCAACTTCGATTTTTTCGATATTAAACGTATTGAGGTCCTCCGCGGTCCCCAGGGAACCCTCTTCGGCAGGAATACCATGGGCGGGATTGTAAACATCATCACAACCTCTCCTCTTGATTACAACGGATCTAACATCAGCCTCTCCGCAGGAACCTACGGTACATACTCGGTCACCGGAGGTCATTATGGCAGGGCGAACAGTAAACTTGCATATTCAGGTGCAATGAACTATCTGCATAATGACGGGTTCTATACCAATGTTTATTCAGGCACGAAGGTCGACAAACTGAACTCCTGGGGCCTTCGCAACAGGTTAATTTACGAGCTGACTCCTCAGCTGACTTTCGAAAATATTGCCGGAGCAGAGATCAGCAGGCAGGGCGGTTATCCTTATGCCATCTACAATGATGAGCTGGGCCGGGCTGAAGAGATAAATTACAACCAGGGAAGCCTTTATAACAGGAACATGTTTTCAGATGCACTGCTGATAAACTATTCCGGCACCGGGGTTGAAATATCGGCAACAACATCTTATCAGTATCTCGATGATCTTCAGGGTATTGACCAGGATTTTACCCCTGACTCTCTATATTATATCAACCAGGAACAGAAGCAGCATATGATCTCGCAGGAGGTTATTGCCAGGTCAGGTCAGGATAAAAGATTCAGGTGGCTCTTCGGGGGATACGCTTTTCACCAGGCTTTCGACAATGCCGTTGCTGTGAATGTCTACAGGTCAAATATGGACTACCTGAAAACCTATGATCATAAGATCAGCGGATTTGCACTCTTCCATCAGTCGACCCTGACCGACTTCCTTGTCCGCGGGCTGACGCTCACAGCTGGCCTGAGGCTCGATTCGGAGAGGGATTTTCTTAATTTTACTTACGACAGGACCCTCAACGGAAACTACTCCCTTATCGCTGACACCGTCTACCCGGCACTGAATTCGCTGGAGATCATTCCGCGGTTTGCACTCACATATAAGATGAACAGGCACAGCGTCTATGCGGTGGTTGCACGGGGATATAAAACCGGGGGATTCAACTCGACCTTCGAGCGTCCGGAAGACCTGACCTTTGATCCTGAATTCAGCTGGAACTATGAGATCGGCCTCAAAACCACCCTGGTAAAGAATGCCCTGTATGCCGATGCAGCCTTGTTCTACATCGACTGGAGGAACCAGCAGATATACCAGACCGTGCCGAGCGGCAGAGGCTCGATGCTGAAGAATGCTGGCCACTCTGTAAGCAAGGGAGCGGAAATATCCCTGAGGGCATCACTGAATAAGGGATATGAGTTCAGTATCTCATACGGATACACACATGCAACATTCCTTTCACATGTCGTAAATGATGAGCTAAACTACAACGGTAACTTCCTGCCGTATGTTCCCCGGCATACCCTGGCCGTGAACGCCGCCAGAAGCTTCAGCATAAAAAATTCCAGGTTGGTTGATAATATACGGGTGAATCTCCTCTGCAGGAGCAACGGGGAGATCTTCTGGGATGAGGAGAACTCACATAAACAGACATTCTATGGCCTGGTTGACGGCAAGTTGTCATTCATAAATGGAAAACTCCAGTTTGACATCTGGGTCAGGAACATCCTGAACACCGATTACACTGCCTTCTATTTTGAAGCCCTTGGTAATAAATATATGCAACCCGGGAAGCCTGCCCAGGCCGGCGTCAACATGTCATTAAAATTCTAAGCAGTGCGAGAAAAAAACTGGACCAAGTTCCCGGTACTGTTCAGCCTGTACATTGCCCAGTCTATCCCGATGAGCTTCTTCTCAACGGTGATACCTGTGATCATGAGACAGGAGAACTACTCACTCGAATCCATCGGGTTGCTGCAACTGGTCAAACTGCCCTGGATTTTGAAATTTCTCTGGGCCCCGCTGATAGACAACATCTCAAAGTCTGCCAGGCATTCCAGGGTCACAATTATTGTCTCGGAGCTATTTTATGCTGCAGTAATTCTGGGCATAGGACTGTTCGATCTTCAGACTGATTTCAAACTGATCATTGTCCTGATGGTGGTGGCGTTCATCGCATCCGCCACCCAGGATATTGCCGTCGATATCTTTGCCATCCGGCTCCTGAAGCCCTCCGAAAGAAGCATTGGCAACAGCATGCAGTCGGCCGGGAGTTTCGTGGGTACACTCTTCGGTACCGGCGTACTGCTGATCGCATACCATTATTTCGGATGGACCAACCTGCTGGCGCTGCTGGCTGTTTTCGTGATCTTCGCCATAGCGCCGATGCTGGCCTACCGCAGACCGGTGTCTTATGATGTAAATCCAGAAACCAGGATCACACTTGCTGAGATCTGGCGCTTCTTTGCCGAAAAAGGTAAACATAAGAGGGTGCTTATCCTCATCTTCTACTATTCCGGAATAATTGGGATTCTGACACTGCTCAAGCCTTATCTGGTCGACCTCGGATACAACGTAAAGCAGATAGGCGTTATGTCAGGTATTTTTGGCACTTCCGTGGCAGCACTTTCAGCCTTTGCGGGAGGATGGATAATCAAAAAGATTGGCAGGAGACTCTCCATGTACCTTTTCCTTGCAGTGAGTACTGTGACTGCAACCTGGTTCTGGATTATGAGCTTCTCGGTTCCCCCGGTTCCGGCAATATATGCCGGGATAGCGCTGCTGTGGGGCTCATACGGATTGTCAACCGTTGCAATCTACACCACCGCCATGGATATTGTGCGCAAGGGGCGTGAGGGAACCGACTTCACCGTGCAGATCGTGATAACTCACCTGAGCAGCCTCATTATAGCCGTGATGAGCGGTAAACTAGGAGATCTTGTCGGCTATACAAATCTCTTCGGCATTGAAATCCTGCTATGTTTAACTGCAATGGGTACACTCGTTTACGCATTGCCCAAAAAGAGACCAGATGAATATAACTGAAGCACTGCTGAATAAATATAATGTTCCTGTACCCAGGTATACGAGCTATCCACCTGCAAACCATTTTCAGACCGCTTTTTCGGAGAGCGATTTCATTGGAATGGTACGCGATTCCAACGGCAGGAAACCTGAAAACATTGCCATATATATCCATGTCCCCTTCTGTAAAAGGATCTGCTTCTACTGCGGATGCAACTCATGCCACATAGGTGACGGGTCTCTCGTCGGTCCGTACTTCGAGGCGCTGAAAAGGGAGATAAGGCTGGTTTCGCAATATATTGACAAAAAAAGAGCCGTCTCACAGGTTCATTACGGTGGCGGCACGCCCAACGCCGTCGACTTCCCGTATCTGGAGAGCATCAACGACCTGCTCCGTTCCGAGTTCATGTTCATCCGGGAACCGGAGATTGCCATTGAATGCGATCCCGCATCGCTTGACCTCAACTATATTGACAACCTCATCTCTGCCGGGTTCAACAGGATGAGTTTCGGGATTCAGGACTTCAACAGCGAAGTGCTCCGACTGGTAAACAGGAGACCTCCGTCAATCCCCCCGGCAGAACTGCTCGGCCACATAAAATCAGTCAACAAAAATATAGGTGTTAATTTTGATTTCATCTACGGACTCCCGGGCCAGAGAGTGGAGTCCTTCTCAGACACAATCCGTATGGCCGCCGCGATGAAGCCTGACAGGCTGGTCACCTTTTCTTATGCCCATGTGCCCTGGGTAAAGAAACACCAGGCCATCCTTGAAAAACGGGGGCTTCCCGGTGCCGGAGAGAAAACAGATATGTTCCTTTCGGCGAACGATATTATGACCCGCGCCGGCTATCAGCCTGTCGGACTTGATCATTTTGTGCTGCCCTCTGACGACCTCTGGTCGGCCTTCACATCAGGCACCCTCCACCGTAATTTCCAGGGATACTGTACAAGGAAAACGACAGGCCAGGTATATGCCTTCGGTATTACCGCCATAAGCCAGCTTGAAGGTGGGTATTCGCAGAACATCAAGGAGATCGATGAATATATATCCATGACCCAAAGAGGGATATTGCCCGTTGAAAGAGGGTATAGTCTCTCTCCCGGACAGAAGCTGGCAAAACAGGTGATCAATGACCTGATGTGCAACAAAAGGGTCAGCTTCTCAGAGACGGCATCCTCCTGCAATGTGCCTGAGGATACCCTGCGGCAGGCCGTCAGAATCGATGAGAGTCAACTGCGTGAGCTTGAATCGGACGGTTTGATCACTTATACTGGTGATGAGGTCAAGGTCACCGATACCGGTTCCTTTTTCATCCGTAACGTGGCGGCATCGCTCGACAGGGATTACAGGGAGGCCCTTCAGACATACTCCAAAACAGTTTAACCGATGAAGACAGAGACAGCGGACATAATTATTATCGGAGCCGGCCTTACAGGCCTCTCCCTGGCCTACCACCTGAAGAAGAACGGACGACGGCCACTTGTGCTTGAGAAGGCGGCCAGGACAGGCGGTGTCATTCAGACACACTCAGAGGAGGGGTTTATCTTCGAATCAGGTCCTAACACCGGGGTGCTGTCGAATAAGGAGACCGCCCTCCTTTTTGAGGAGCTCAGTGGCCGCTTCACCCCTGAGACGGGCAACAGCGGTGCAAAAAAGCGCTACATACTGAAGAACGGCCGGTGGCAGCCGATACCTTCCGGGCTCATCTCCGCTGTAACAACACCGCTCTTCACCCTGAAAGACAAATTCAGGATACTCGGGGAGCCGTTCAGGAAACCCGGGACTGACCCTGACGAGTCAGTTGCCGATATGGTGAAAAGACGAATGGGCAAGAGTTTCCTCGATTATGCCGTTGACCCGTTCATCTCGGGAATCTATGCCGGGGACCCCTCGCGGCTGGTGACCCGGTATGCCCTGCCAAAACTCTATGCTCTTGAACAGAACTACGGCAGCTTTATCAAAGGTTCAATAAAAAAGAGCAGAGAGTATAAGAGCGAAGACGAAAAGAAGGCCACCAAAGAGGTGTTCTCTGCAAGGGGCGGACTGGGGAGTCTCATTGCTGCATTGGAGACGGAGATCGGAAGTGAGCGGATCAGGTGCGGGGTCACAGCCTTGAAAACAGGCTGCAACGGGAATGGGTTTTCAGTCTCATTCAGAGATTCCGCCGGGCAGGAGCATAATCTTGAATGTCCGACTCTCGTTTCTACAGCCGGAGGCTATAACCTGCCTGAGATCCTGCCCTTTGTGCCGCAAGAAGATCTTGCCCCTGTCATAAGGCTTGAGTATGCCGGGGTAGCACAGGTGGCTGCAGGTTATAAAAAGTGGAACGGCTTCCCGCTCGATGCCTTCGGGGGCCTGGTGCCCTCCGCGGAGAAGAGGCAAATCCTGGGCATACTCTTCCCCTCGGCTATCTTTGAGGGAAGGGCGCCTGAAGGCGGTGCGCTGCTGTCAGTATTTCTCGGGGGGACAAGGAACAGGGAACTACTTGCCGGAAGTGATGATGAGATCATAAAGATCGCCCTGAATGAGATCAGGATGACGCTCCACACCACCGACACTCCCGACCTGCTCAGAATATTCAGGTATGAGAAAGCTATTCCACAGTACGAAATATCCACCGGGGAAAGACTTGAATGCATCAGAGGCATCGAAGCCAAGTACCCGGGACTGATCCTTGCCGGGAATATCAGGGATGGTATCGGTATGGCTGACAGGGTGAAACAGGCAAAGCATTTAGCTGACATGTTAACAGGTGCATGATGGGCAGAAAAGCGCTGATACTGGTTAATACCGGCACACCCGACAGTCCCGCCGTAATGGATGTAAGGAGATTCCTTACGGCATTCCTCAATGACAGGAGGGTGATTGACATCCCCTGGATGGCCAGGAAGATACTTGTCAATCTTATTATTGTTCCGTTCAGGGCACCTCGTTCTGCAGCGCTGTACCGGAGGCTGTTGACAGACGAAGGGTCTCCACTGCTGACAAATCTTCAAAAACTTGTTTCCGGACTCCGGGAGATGCTGGGAGAGAGTTGCGATGTCACCGGCGCCATGCGCTATGGCAATCCCTCACTTGAAAAGACCTTCGAGAAGATTGCCGTGAAAGGTTACGATGAGATAATCGTCTTCCCGATGTACCCGCATTATGCCTCATCAACAACCGGATCTGTTCATGAGCTGGTGATGAAACTTGCATCCGGCCTGAATGTAATGCCCATGATAAAGTTCATAAGCCAGTATTATTCTCATCCCTCATTTATTGAGGCGTGGACTGAAAACATTAAGCAGTATAACCCGGGAAAATTTGATCATATCCTGTTTTCCTTCCATGGCCTTCCGTTAAGTCAGGTTGGGAAGGTTCATCCCGGTATCTCATGCAACGACTGCACCTGCACCGACAGCATGCCGGATCACGGCAAGTATTGCTACAGGGCCACCTGTTATGAGACCACCCGGCTTGTCGCCTCACGGCTGGGTCTGTCTGAAGGAAGCTACTCCACCGCCTTTCAGTCGAGGCTCACCCGGAACTGGCTCTCGCCCTTCACCGACCAGGTTCTGACGCAGCTGGCATCCGGAAATAAAAAGAGGGTTCTGGTCATAGCTCCTTCATTTACGGCCGATTGCCTGGAGACGTTGGTTGAGATCGGACATGAGTACAAAAGCCTGTTCGCGCAGGCGGGAGGAGAAGAGCTTGTCATGGCGGAGAGTCTGAACGACAGCCGGTTGTGGATGAAAGCCATTGCAGAGATTACAGAACTTAAAACAAAGAGCCATGACAAAATTTAAAGAGAAGTACACACCTTCAATACCCAGGCGGATGTTACCGGTGATTGCCGGGGTCATGTGGTGGCTGGTGGGAATAATGCTGATCGTTATGGCACTGGAATGGCTGTGGGTCTATAACGGCAATGCATTGCAATTTTATCTCTCAGGCCTCATTGCAGCACTGGTGATCCACCATTTCGGATTCCTGAAGGTGGCAGACAGGAACCTTGAACGCATAGCGCGATTGCCTGCCAGGTCATGTGTCTTCTCATTCATCTCCTGGAAGAGCTGGCTCCTTATAGTCGTCATGATCACACTGGGGGTCATCCTGCGTCACTCCGCCATCCCAAGGGAATATTTGTCGGTCATTTACATGGGCATCGGCCTGGCGCTGTTCCTGTCGGGGATAAGGTATTTCCGGACATCATTTTAATCTCGTCCCTGACAGTGTACGCTGCCGCGGGGATTAGTCAGCTGCCGGCCATCTTTGACTGCGGTGACCCGACGCTTGATGCCATCGGTGTGTTTTCCGCTTCTGCTCAGCTTCTTGGGATATCAGAATTGAACCGTGTTATTGATGCAATAGATGCGGGTGAAGAAAGGGTAACCGATAATACTTGGTCAGGTAATCTGACCCCTGATATTTCAGAAGATTTTGGAATTGAAGAAGAAGCCGTTAAAATAACTGTACCTTCCGGTGCAAAGTACCTGTTTGTTGGAAATGCTGATTGCCTTCACTCAGATAATAGTGAAACAACTGAAGGATTCAAGGTTGAAATTGCATATTGATTCTATGAATGAAATTTCTTCTGCTCAATATTGTTAATACTAACTACCTGGAACCAATTAACATGCAATAAATACCCCTTTTTAAAATTTTACCTGTCTTTTTCCTATCCTGCCAGCAAACGGTATAAACTGGCCAGGTATGCTATTTCCACAGGGATCTGATCATCGACTCAAGAGTCTCCTTTAGCCTGATTGGGTCATCAACCTTCTGTTTTCCTTTTACCAGCCGGCCGCCACGCCGAGGAATTCCAATCCGATGCCGGCACAATGAGGGAGAGGCTGTTGTTTGACGGCATTATTGAAGCCGAAAGGATCACAATTGATATTCCGGGTCAATTCACCCATTTCAGGCTGATCAGTGCAATGCTCGGGTTTGACTCCCCCCTGTTGCCCATAGAGAATATCATCCGGTAATTATGCCATACTCATGTATTTTCCCGGGAGTTATGATACAAAAGCAGCCCAATGTAAGAAATCGCACATAACCGTGAGTATAATGAACTTTTTCAGCGTATATTCCTTATTGGTAGAAACATACCCTCTATGGCAGAACTGAAAACAAAACAGACAGACGCGGATGTCAGCAACTTCATCAATTCATTTGCCGATACGGAACAAAAACGTAAAGACAGCTTCGAACTGCTGAAACTTATGCGCGAATTCACCGGCTTCGAGCCGAAGATGTGGGGAGCATCCATCATAGGATTCGGAAGCTACCATTACAAATCAGAGAGAAGCAGCCAGGAGGGCGATTGGCCACTGATTGGATTCTCACCACGGAAAGCCGCAATCTCACTGTATGTATACACAGGTGCCCCTGAACATGAGCACCTCCTCGCAGACCTGGGGAAATTCAAAAAGGGCGCAGCCTGCATCTATGTCAAAAGACTCTCTGACATCAACCAGGATGCCCTCAGGCGACTGATGAAAACAACAATTGATTATTTGCTCTCGAAGTACGGAAAGTAATTTACATTACTCCCTTTTAATCCTTACCTTTATTTCAAATGATGTCTCCAATGAAACGCAATCTCCATTTCGTACTTTCCGCTCTTTCCCTTGTCCTCCTGATCACAGGTTGCCAGTCGCCCAAACAAATAAAGTATTCTCCTGAGACAGAAGAACGTATCAGGCAGGTTGAGAACAACCTGGCAGACTGGGTGCGCACGCAGCATGATACAATCTGGAATCTGGAAGAGCGGATGAGACTCCATAATATCATGGGTGTCAGCATTGCAGTAGTGCACGATTTCAAGCTTGATTGGGTAAAAAGCTACGGCTGGGCTGATGTGTCTGAACAACGCCCGGTGACGGAGAAAACCCTGTTCCAGGCGGCATCGATCAGCAAGTCGATTAACGCCGTGGGTGTGATGAAGCTGGCACAGGACGGGAAGATAGATCTGGATATGGATATCAACAGGTACCTCACATCGTGGAAATTTCCGTATGACACCGTTTCAAAGAATAAACCAATAACTGTCAGTGCTCTGTTGAGTCACACTGCAGGACTGACAATCCATGGTTTCCCCGGGTATGCCAGGGGAGACAGCATTCCAACAGTGATGCAGATCCTTGACGGACAGAGACCGGCCAACACGGAGGCAGTCCGTTCGTTCACCGAGCCCGGAGTTCAGGCGATATACTCAGGCGGGGGGACAACTATCACCCAGCTGATAGTAACGGATGTCACACAACAGCCCTATGATGAATATATGAAGAAGACTGTTCTTGATCCCATGGGCATGACAGGCAGTTTCTTTACGCAGCCGCCTGCCGCAGCAGACAGCAGCCTGCTTGCCACGGGTTACAAGGCGGACGGCACGCCGATAGAAGGTAAATATCATATCTATCCTGAACAGGCACCGGCAGGCCTGTGGACCAACCCCGCCGACCTGAGCAAGTACATAATAGAAACCGCTTTATCATACAACGGTAAGTCTGTTAAGGTGCTGGCACAGGAGTTCACTAAACTGCGACTTAAACCTGTTATTGAGGCTGCAGCCCTCGGTGTGTTTATCAGTAAAAATGATTCGAGTTACTATTTCTCCCATGGCGGAGCCAATGAAGGCTTTACATGTTATTATGTCGGCGATGTAATCAGCGGTAACGGAATGGTTATCATGACAAACTCAGACAACGGCTCCCTCGCCTCCGAGGTGGCCAACAGTGTTGCCACTGTATACGGATGGAAGGACTATTACAAACCGGTGCTGAAGACCGTGGTTGACGTTGATGAAACGGTTCTCGAAAGGTACATCGGAAAGTACCAGGCAGGAGGCGGGGTTTATACGATCAAAAAGGAAGGCCGGAAACTGCTGATAAGTCCTTACCCCGGTTTCTGGGTGAATATGTACTTCACATCCGAAGTTGACTTTTTTGTCAGGGAGTTTGAGGGTGACCAGAAGTTTGTAATTGATGACAAAGGCAAAGTCACAGGTTTCAACATTGGCGGCAAGCTGGTCAGGAAGATCTAATAGCTCCTGCGTCTTAACATTTACAGTCGCAGAATAAATGACGGGTAAATGACGGGTAAAGTACCGTCAAAATATTTTCTGCATCGGTTTTTCAGTCGTAATATTGATGAAGATTTAAATTCACCGAAATGAAACAACCGGAATTAGGCAGAAAGATCACTGAACTCAGAAAAGGAAAAGGACTCACACAGGAAGAACTTGTAGACAAATGTAATATAAGCGTACGGACCCTGCAGCGAATAGAGGCAGGTGAAGTAACCCCAAGGAGCTTTACTGTCAGGACAATCCTGGCGGCACTCGATTACGACCTGAGCAAAATATCGGATAACGACGCTGACAGAAAGAGTTTCTCTGAATGGCTGAAGGATACTTTCCTTTTTGATATCGACCCCGACCGGCCAGGCACCTTTCTTATTAAACAGCTTAATATCGCCTGGCTTTTCGGACTGGTCTATTTCATTCTCGGATTCCTCGAAGCTGCGGCTGAATATTTCCGGTTCAAAGAGAACCAGATGATCTTCAGCATACCGGTATATATCTGCATCAAGGTAGCAGTCCTCATCTCTTTCTTTTACTTCCAGCGGGGTTTTATCGTTGTCGGCCACATGTTCAGGAACTACCTCCTGAAAATCATGTCGTATGTCCTGATTTTTGGCGTGTTCCTGATAATCTCATATGATATCGCTTCGCTCTTTTATGATTCAATCGAGCGGGAATTCATCCTCGGGGCCCAGGCCCTCACCTTCGGAGGGATAGGTATCCTCTTTGGCATATCCCTGATCAAGCTTCAAAGATCATTCGGAAGCGTTCCGATAGTCGCAGGCATCTTTGAAATATTCGCCGCCTGCTTCTTCCTTACCATCATACTGGCATTCGTCGGACATATAATGCTGATTCCCGCCGAACTGCTGGAGATCGTGATCCTGTACAAGGCCGTCGAAATAATTAAATCGAAGCAGCCCGGAAACGAGACAACAACAGACCGGGCAGGTTCGGTTGCTTAAGAGTATTCTGAACAAGTAATGGAAGGGAACGTTATAAATACCATCAAATGAAAGCAGCTGTATATAAAAAATATGGACCTCCGGAAGTCGTCAAATTAACGGAGGTTGACAGACCATCACCTGGATCCGGTGAGGTATTGGTGAAGGTCTATGCTGCAACAGTAAACCGTACTGACTGCGGATTCCGCAGTGCCCAGTACTTTGTTTCCAGGTTCTTCAGTGGACTATTCAAGCCAAAAATCGGAATTCTTGGTAACGAATTTGCCGGAGTAATTGAGGCAGTTGGCAAAGATGTCACACTGTTTAATATCGGGGATAAGGTATTTGGATATAACGACACAAAGTTTGGAGCACATGCCGAATATATGACCATTGCAGAAACAGATGCCATTACCACGATGCCCGACGGTGTGACCTTTGAGCAGGCAGCACCAATAACAGAAGGGGCACATTATGCCCTGTGCGATATCAGGGCAGCCAAAATCAAAAGCGGACAGGATGTTATGATCTACGGTGCCTCCGGTGCAATAGGATCAGCCGCTGTCCAACTGGTAAAATATTTTGGCCCAAAAGTTACTGCGGTATGCAGTACTCAAAATGTCGAAGCAGTCAAATCACTGGGTGCTGATCAGGTAATTGATTACCTGACCCGGGACTATACCAAAACCGATCAGAAATTTGATTTTATTTTTGATGCTGTAGGGAAAAGTTCTTTCGGGAAGTGCAGGCCACTATTGAAAAAACATGGAATCTACATTTCAACTGAACTCGGGAAAAACGGTGAAAATATATTTCTGGCTCTTTTAACCCCGGTGTTTGGTGGCAAGAAAGTTCTGTTTCCCCTGCCTTCCATTAAAAAAGAGGATGTAGTTTTCCTGAAGGAACTGGTAGAGTCAGGCAAGTTTAAGCCACTGATGGACAGGTCCTGGCATATAGACAATATTGTTGAAGCCTATAAGTATGTTGAGACAGGACAAAAAACAGGAAACGTTGTTATAACCCTGACTTAACAATGCCTGATACGAATAGAGACAATAAAGAAGAATCATTCGAAAAATCCTATCACAGGCCATAAGGACACCTCTGTTGAAAAAAAATAGAGATATTGCAGAGAAAATACATGCACCCGTCCCTTCACACCAGGGCACATAACGCAAACACATCAGATATAAATGAAAAGTTGTGGTTGGCCACGATCTGGATGTGTTTTAGTCAGAACAGGCTTCAACAAGGCTTACTGAGACTGGTAAGATTATAAGTCTTTCAAAACCCTGGCAGAGACCCAGAAGGGATGACTCTCTCCCTCGCGACCACTTAAAAAGACAAGGTATTTCCCGTCAGGCGTCACCAGCGGGCAGAGTTCAAAGCCCGTATTAACAGGACTGCCCATGATTTTTGACTCACTCCATGTGCCGTCTGCGTTGCGGAAGCTGATGAGCAACTCCGTCCCGCGGCAATAAATAAGATAATCTCCGTCCGGCGATATGAAAGGTGTCATCTCATTCTCCGCACTATTGACAGTTACACCGAGGTTTTCGGGAGCTCCGTACTCCCCGTCCTTAAAGGCAGAGCTGTAAATATCCTGCATGCCGAAACCACCTGCATTATCTGAGGCAAAATAGATGTTCCCCTTTTTGTCAACTGAGAACTGCCAGTGCATATCCATCCGGTTAATTACCTGGCTTACAGGCTTCGGATCACTCCATCCTGACTCTGTCCTGTCGACGTACCAGATATTCTCTTTCTTCCTGTTATCCTGTTCGGGATTGGGACGTGATGAGTTAAAGTATATCCTGTTACCGTCATGCGAGAAGAAAGGTTCTCCGTCAGAGACTCCTTCAAGGCCGCTGAAGGAAGCTATCTGCGGGGGTTCCCATCTGTTGCCGGCTTTCTTCATTAAATGAATATTACTCCTGGAATATGGCTGACCTGGCACATCAATCATCGGCACCCAGTAAACCTCCTTGCCGTCAGGCGAAAAAGCCAGGCTGCTGTGCAATCCCCATAGGGAAGAAATTATACCCTGGGCAAAGATCACCGGAGTATCCCCGGGAGGTGTCTGACCAAGGTAATCTCCCTCCATCACCGGGAACTGCATCGGCTCCTGATCAGCACCATTCGTAACCAGGAATTCCTTCGCCTGTTCCTGGCCGAACTCATCAGCCACGTTGAAAGCTGTCTGCCCCATCAGGTTCCTTGCATTAATTTCTGCACCTTTGTCCAGGAGTGTCTGAATGACATTGACGCGATCATTCATTGCCGCATAATGCAGCGGTGTCCAGCCATATTTGTCCTTCGAATCCATCTTCAGCCCTTTCTCAATGAGCGCCTCAACGATTTCGGGTGACCCTCCGATGGCGGCATCATGCATAAGGGTGCCCTGAGCATTATTGGGGATGGTAATGTCAATGCCTTTCTTAACCTGTGTCCTGAAAAGATCATAAAGGCCTTTCTGGCAGGCGGAAATCAGTATGATTCTTGCCTGGTGGCCTGTGACAGGAATCTCTGCACCATGTTCAATCAGCAGGCCAATGATCTCTTTATAGCCTCGCCATGCTGCCAGTTCGAGGGGGGTAGATTCAAACTTGTCTTTCACATTCACATCTGCTCCTGCATCAATTAACAATCGGGCAATTTCAGGGGTGCCCCGTTCCCTGGCGCAAAGCAACAGGGGAGTGCGGCCGTAGCTGTTTTTTACCTCCAGGGGAGCCCCGCTCATTACAAGTAACTCAGCTACTTCACTGAAACCGTTCGCAGCGGCATAATGAAGTGGTGTATGCAATTGGTAATCGGCAAGCCCGACATCAGCACCTTTTTCCAGAAGCAACCATGTAATTTCAGGATTTCCCACTGATGAAGAGATATGCAAAGGGGTAAGCTGGTTGGTATTCCTGCCATTGACATCAGCGCCTTCACTGAGCAGAAATGATACTGTTTCATTTTGTTTCTGCCTGACAGCCAGGTGCAGCGGTGTGTTGCCCGACTCATCCCTGGAGTTGAGCAGCTGGTGATTGTCTGTTATAAGAGTCTTTACTTTTGGAAGGTCATTATTCTTCAGGGCATCAAATAACTCCTGCGAGAAGGTGGTTGATATACCCATAAGGAGCAATGCAACCATCAAAGCTAATTTCATAGGTTTCATGACTGATCTTTTTACTGTCCGATGAAATGTAGACAAAATTGCCAATACGGACTGCCTTGCCGGAGGAGATTAACCCATCATTAACAAGATCCTATTCTTTTTTAATCATTGCTCATCTGCTTGCTCATTGTAAGAAGTTTCTCCGGAAGTGAGCCATACGATACCCCTGTCTTTTTCATCAGGTTTATGCGGACCGGCTTACCTGGGACAGAGCTCGCTTGGCTGGTGGCCCGTTTTCTGATCGCCTCATCAATTCTGTTAATAGTGTGTGACTTTTATTGGATATGAGGACAGTGCAAATTTTCAATGATTTGATTTAAAAAAGACTGAATTGATGCATTTGGCTTTTGTTTTTTTCTTGACCTTTGATCAGTCACCAAAACAGGCTGCCTTGCTATCACCTGAATTATCATAGTAGATGAATTAATAATACCACACATGCTTCAATTCCTATCTATCTTCCTGATTACCCTTGCTTTGGTCTTTTATTCTGTCGGGGTATGGGCTGAGCGTATCTCAAAATACCTTAAGGGATGGCACGTGGTGGCCTTCTGGACCGGGCTGGCATTCGACGTCTCCGGCACCCTGGCGATGGGCCGGCTGTCAGATGACCCCTTTAACATCCTTGACCTTCATACCCTCACCGGCCAGATAGCCATATGGCTCATGCTGATACACGCCATATGGGCAACATACACCGTGAGACGCGGGAATGAAAAACTACGCAGGCAGTTTCACCGCTACAGCCTCATCGTCTGGGCCATATGGCTTATCCCCTACCTCGGTGGAATGATGATGGGTATGACGGAATAATTATTACAGACCAAATTCTAAGCCATATCTCTTCTGCCGGCACAAGGATATCAGATTGATTTTCCTGGATACAACATGATCTGTCAGAACAGCAGCGACAGGCAGGATTAATAATGGGTTAATTTATGGATCAGGACGTCTGACAACCTGACGTTAAGTAAAAAACTATACTTAATGAACGATTTTTTCATTCAAACCTTGGATATTAATAAGAATATGTTTATATTTGTATGATTTATCATTCACTAATAGCATAATTAGAACTTTATGACTGATATTTCATTCAATGAATGGTCATCCAGAAGCGATAAGGCTTTGACTGCGCATATCGGCGCATTTGTGAGGCATCACCGCATGGGGCAAAACAGAACGCAGGATGAACTGGCAACAGCAGCCGGCATCAGTCGCTCTACCCTGAGCCTGCTGGAGCGGGGAGAAACAGTCACCGTTACCACTCTTATACGGGTGTTGAGGGTGTTGGATCAGTTGAATATCATGAATGTTTTTGAAGTCAGGGAAACCCTGAGTCCTTTGGCGCTGGTCAGGCTTCAGAAAGAAAAACGAAAACGGGCAGGTGGCAGATCCCTGAAACAGGAAGAATCATCAGAAGGAAAAGGCTGGTAAGTCATGAATGTGGCAGAAGTAAAGATCTGGGGAAAGCTGGCAGGAGCAGTAGCATGGGATGAAACAACGGGATATGCCACCTTTGAATATGACCCGGCGTTCAGGCAGCTTGGCTGGGACCTGTCTCCCCTGAAAATGCCTGTGGCAGGTTCCGAAAGAGTATATGCTTTTCCCGAACTGAGAAAAGAGAGAAACGCAGAATTCGACACCTTCAGGGGTCTGCCCGGGTTACTGGCTGATGCCCTGCCCGACAGATATGGTAACCAGCTGATCAACCTCTGGCTGGCGCAGCAGGGTCGGCCGCAGGAAAGCATGAACCCGGTGGAGATGCTCTGTTTTATCGGCACCCGTGGCATGGGAGCTATGGAATTTGAACCGCCGGTACTCAAGGAATATATACGGCCATTTTCAATAGAAATCGACAGCCTGGTAGCCACTGCCAGGAAAATACTGAGCCAGCGCGAGGCCTTCGCTGCGAATCTCAAAAAAGACGAAGAGCAGGCTCTTTCGGAGATTCTGAAAATCGGCACCTCGGCCGGAGGTGCCCGTCCCAAGGCAGTGATAGCCTGGAATGGAAAAACCGGGGAGGTCAGATCAGGCCAGACCAAAGCGCTCAAAGGATTTGAACACTGGCTGATCAAGCTCGATGGTGTCAGCGATGTTCAGTTAGGGGTCAGTCGAGGTTATGGCAGGGTGGAAATGGCGTATTACAATATGGCAAAAGCCTGTGGTATTGAGATGATGCCTTCACGGCTTCTGGAAGAAAACGGCAGGGCGCACTTCATGACCAGGCGCTTTGACCGCGAGGGCGGAGAAACAAAGCATCATGTGCAAACCTTCTGTGCCCTGAAGCATTTCGATTACAACCTGGTCAGCAGTTTCAGCTATGAGCAGCTCTTCCAGTGCATGCGGGAGCTGAAACTGACCTATGCCGATGCGGAGCAGATGTTCAGGAGAATGGTTTTCAATGTGATTGCCCGGAATTGCGATGATCACACAAAGAACTTTTCGTTTTTACTGAGAGAGGGTGGCAAATGGGAACTGGCTCCGGCTTATGACCTGTGCCACGCTTACCGGCCGGGCAGCGAGTGGGTCAGCCAGCATTCACTCAGCATCAATGGTAAACGGAAAGATATCACGAAGGCAGATTTACTGGTTATAGGTGATTCAATCCGGCTCAAAAAAGCTTCTTATATTATTGATGAAATAAACGCGATTGTGCATCAATGGAAAGAATATGCTGATGAGGTTCAGGTGGCCCCGAAACTGCGTGATGCAATTGGCAAAACTCTTCTGAGCCTTATGTGATCATTTCACACGGAAATGACTCATGTGAGCGTATCCAATAAATGAACTTATCTTTATTATAAAATTACTCGTTATGGATATCCCGCTCTGGCAGTACCTCGTCTCCATGCCTTTATACATAGGCATCCTGCTGATCCTGGTAGAACTGATGCGCAAGTACTACAAGGTTTCGGCCATTTTCTGGATCCTGGCTCTCTTCACCTTCCCATTATGGTTTGAACAGCTTGATGGCTGGTTCCGGTGGGTGAAGACATTCTCAGTGCTCATTCCTACCGCATTGATTCTGGGATTAGGGCGACTGGCCCATGCCGATGTGCGGGCCCGGTTCTGGGAATTCTTCCGGAAGAACTGGGTCCTGTGGGCTCTTTATGTGGTGCTGGGACTGAATATCCTGGAGGCTTCCATTAAAGACCTTGCGCTGGGTAATTACTTCAACGGCATCTCAGGCTTAATCCTCATTGTCACCATCCCCCTGTTCAAGTCGAAAGGCAGGCGCGACGGCTGGGCCTTCTCCAAGGGGAAGCCATTTGACATGCTGGCATATACCGATCCGATGTGGAACTTCCTCTACACCACATGGAATATCGCCTTTGTCTATGCCGAGAACCCGGGTTATGCCGCGAGCTCCCTCTGTATCCTGCTGGCAGCCGAGATATACCCGCTCATCAAGCGCCGCCCGGAGCTGTACGTGCAGGCACGGGCTTACACCCTGGCAGTGCATATCCTTATCCGTGCCACCTATGACATCTTTACACCCATCATGGATTCATCGGCCTTCGCCAGCGATAAGGCGGTCTATTACTGGGGCCTTATAAACTTTGTGATGCACGTGCCTTACCTCTTCTACTACTTCATGAAGAGGAGAAAGAGTTTTGATGCTATGTCTGATGTTACTCTTTCGCGGGAAGATCAGACTAAGTTGCCCTCATGACATGTCAATCTATCTGACTAAATCGAAGCGCTCCGGGAGCTGAATTAAATTTGACATTAATTGATTTCTGGTTTAAATTTGATAATGTATTCATTGTCAAAAGGATTATTCAAGATACATAATAACACCTAAAAACTGAAATCATGAAGAAAATCGTCATCCTGTTCCTGGGATTATTGACT
>CAZHTG010000047.1:0-20151 GCA_964535795.1 uncultured Rikenella sp. | reverse complement strand
CAAGACTGGAAGAGATAAGCAGGACCGGATAGTCCTCAGTCAATTTAGGCAATAGAGGGGCGAGCGTTTAGTAATGACCCGGTGGATCATTACAGCGAAGCAGCCAGATTGCAGGGGAGGCAATAGGCAATAGTATAATTTTCGATTTCAGATTTTCGATTGTCGATTTAATCGCAAATCGCAAATCGCAAATCCTTCATACTTTACGGACTTTACGGACTTTTGACTTTACAGACTTTCGACTTTTACAGCCTGATCGTCTGCCCCGGGAGGTTGACGCCCTCGAGATGCAGCAGCAGCGGAGTGTTCCTGTCATCTTCCTCAAGCATGGTTACATCAACCTCAATGCTCTTCTTCTCCCCGGGCATAAGCACAATATAGTTATCATCAAAGAAGACCGGAGTCACAATCTCACTATCGGAGGCGCGGATGACCTTCATGCGGACAAAAAATGCAGCCACAGCACCGCTGTTGGCCAGGTCTACGGTGTACTTGCCTTTGTTGCTCTTCATCATCTGCCCTACCACCTTCGCGCCTGCAAGGGACATAAGCTCACTGCCGTCACCATTGTATGGAAACCAGCAGATGTTGTCATCAATGGGCAGACCGGTTGAGACATAGGTGATACGGAGCCTGAGAAACTGCACCTTTGACGGCGCACCAGGCAGGTCAGCACTCCAGATCCTGGTTACACTGTTGGGTGGCAATACTGATTCCTGGGATTTTTTCCATATCTCCCTGCCGGCTGCATCAGTCAGTACTGCATCAAGCCTCAACCCCTTGCGCTCCTTTGGTGTGGCATTGATGGCATAGATGGCCGAGTCGGCCGGATTGAACTGGAGATGCAGCGGAGCGGCTCCGTGCTTAAACCCGTAGAATCCTGCATTTTGATCGAGGTACCAGTCGTAAAACTGACCCTTGAGGGCCGGCCACGGATTCTGACTCTTCCATACAAGGAATCCTGAGTACCAGTCCCACATGTGAGAGTAATGCCCTTCAACCAGCGACCGGTACTGTTCGTAATTAACGATCTGCGCCTTTGTCACAAAGTCCTTCAGGTCTGCCGGCTCTCCCATTTTTTCTATCTGACCGCCGTAACCCATGTACTTGTGATATCTCCATACCTCATTGACCTCTTTCCCCTGAGGCACGATAAGGTCCTTTTCATCCATCATCTTCTCAAGCGATTCAATATTCGGAAGACCTACCGATCCAATTTCGGGATTGAACGGGTGCCATTTCGTCGTGAAGAACCAGAGCGGCTCCCTGACATTATAGGGGCCGTCAGCTGTGCCGCCGATGTTGTTTGTGAGGATCTCCGGCGACGTGGATTCGCTGAAGTAAAGCCTCGTCCCGTCAATCTCAGCAAGGGTTTTTCTTATCAGGGTATCAAGCTCCGGTTCCGGCGGAAACTCGTTTCCTCCGCAGATCAGATACAGTGAAGGGTGATTGCGCAGCATCTTCACCTGGTCAGCTACTGACCTCAGGAAAAGGGAATCATCATCCGGATACATACGGCGAATCTCCTGTGACTCAGCCTTAAGCAGGGTATCGGGCCACCTTCCGTTGCAATCGCCTGTGATCCACAGGTCCTGCCACACCAGGATACCATGCCTGTCGCAGGCATCATAAAACTCCGGCCTTTCGGTTATTGATCCTCCCCAGACCCTGATCATGTTCATATTCATTTCGGCATGCATTCTCACCTCAGCGTCATATCGTTCCGGCTTGAGACGAAGCATACCGTCTGATGCGATCCAGTTTGCACCCCTGATGAAAAGCTTCTGACCGTTTATTGTGAATACACGCGCACCGAGGCTATCGTCAAAGAAGCTTCCCGTCTCCCTGAAGCCGAACATCAGATCCTCCCGGTCAAGAGTGTTTCCCTTCCTGTCATGAAAAGTTATAACTGCAGGGTAGAGTGATGGCTGCCCGATTCCGTTGGGCCACCAGATCCTGGGGTCTGTCTGCTTCTTCTCCGGGAAAGTCATGGTTACCGTCGAACGAGGCTCGATCTTCATCTTCTTCTTATCCGTGGAACCCATGAATGAAAGGGCAACCTCTCCCTCGACCAGCCTGTCAGTTGGATTTTCCAGTTCGACGGAGAAGGTGACGAATGCAGGGTCCTGCAGTTCACCCGGCAGGCGCGGACCCGGCACACGTGTCCTGGCAAATCCGTCACGTATGTCAATATCCCCTGTAACCTCTATGGTAACCTCATCCCAGATGCCGGTGTTACGGTCCCTGACCGGCTGTATCCAGTCCCATCCTGCCGTGAATTGCATCGTCACATCATGGCCTATCGTGCCGTCGCCTCCCTGTCCGCCGTTGGGATTGCCGGGGTGAAGCGGAGGCTCAACCCTTACTGCCAGCCGGTTATTGCCCTGCCGCTTCAGCAGCCGGGTAATATTATATTTTTGACGGAGGAACATTCCCTCATGGGCAGCGTCATTGAGGCGTTCGCCATTAAGGTATATCTCAGCCCTGTAGTTAATGCCCCTGAAGTTGAGCCACACCTGCTTTGCAGAGTCGATTGATTCGGCAGAGAACCTCGTAAAAAACCAATAGGTATAGTAATCTCGTCCCTCATTCCAGATATCCGGAATCATCTCGTTATTCATGCCGTACCATGGATCGGGCATCAGCCCGTTTTTCACCAGCGTTGTCAGCACCGTGCCCGGCACCGTGGCGTTAAGCCAGCCGGTGAGATCAGGATCCTCAGCTGTCAGCTGGCGCCCGTCAGCATCCACCTCCGAAGCCTTCTTCGCCTTCCATCCTGACGAGAGAGGAGTTACCTGTGCTGAAACCAGGAAAGTAAAACACGACAATAAACTGATTACAAGTATCCTTTTCATCATAATTTCTGATTCATCTTAACTGTATGACGGAACCCGCCTATTAATGAAATAATTACATGTGTGCACGTGTATTCGGAACATGCGGGTTTCATATCTGTCTGCGATCCAATTCAAGAACGGAAAGATATTAAAATATTCTTTACCTGTGAGCCTGAAACAAGCCTTCAGGGAAGTTGACCCAACCGCCGCAGTATGACGAATAATAATTATTTCGCCATAATGCTTTGATTTTACGTGTGGAATGTCAAAATTGCAGATTCATTTTTTTCAGTCTATGCAGTCGCCCGGCAACAAAGAGCGTGAAAGGCTTTTTGCACTTATTCTGACCCAGCACCGACGATGGGGCCCTGTGCTTATGCCATATATTCTGGAGAGACTGCCCGGTCGTGAATATTACACCCTGGCGGAGTCACTGTCGCCATTCCCCGATTCGGTGACGCTCTCAGGACTTGACAACGATGAGAGGGAAGCTGTAAGGCTGTTGAATGAGTACTCTGACCGAAACCTGCACAAGCTCTTTTCGAAACAGCGCAGTGTAAGGGAATTCATCGACAACGTTACCGACCGGGAGTTTGAGAAGCTCATCAAGCCATATATTGAATCGAGGATCCATCACTGCCTGCACATTGCACTCAGTGAGGAGATCCCTCTTTACCTCCAGAAGACGAGAATAACCACTCTCCATCCTGAAGACAGGCTGTCGATTGAACCGGCTGAGGGGACGCCGGTATTCAGGTTCGACCGCAGTCATGAGGGAAGCAGCTACAGCCTGCTTGTCGAATCTGCCGGTCAGCCTCTTGACCTTCGCAATTCAGTCGTAGAGATACTTTCAAACAAACCGTGCGTTATCCGCCTCGGTCACACCATCCACTTTATTTCGGACATCGAGGGAGCCAAGATGAAGCCGTTCCTTACACGTGAAAAAATCAGTATTCCGCGAGCAACCGAAGAGAAATACTTCAGCACGTTCGTCCTGTCAGTCATCAACACCCACAAAGTAACGGGAACGGGATTCACACTTGAACATTCCGAACCGGCAAAGCAGGCTTTTCTCACCGTCGAGGAGAACATTTCAGGTATCCCGGCGGCAATCCTGAAATTCCGGTATGATAATAAAGATATCTTCTACCCTGATGATCTGAGGCACTTCACCTCCTTCAGCAATGAGAGGGGGAAATTCATCTTTACCAGGAAGGAGCGCGATCAGTCATGGGAAAAAGGATGCTTAAACGCCCTTGATGAAGCCGGGATGTTCACTGAAGACGGCATCAGCTTCATGACCCCGGGTGCCAGGGAGGAGAATGGCAAGGCTCTCTATGACCTGATAGAGGCCATCGCATATAACAGGAGCAGGCTTGAAGATGCAGGTTTCATGATTCGAACAGGCAGTCTTGACCAGCCATACAGTCTCGTTCCGGTGGAGATAAAACTGAGTCACCAGCTGATAAACGACTGGTTTGACCTTAAGGCTGTTGTGCAGATAGGCCCATTCACAATCCCGTTTACCAGGTTCAGGCGAAATATCCTCGACGGTATCCGCGATTATGTTCTGCCTGACGGCACAGTGGCCGTGCTTCCGGAGGAGTGGTTTGCCCGCTACCGGGGCCTCTTTGAAATGGGAAAGGACAACGATGATAACCTCTTGCTGCACAAACAGCATTTTGGAATAATCAGCGATGTGGTATCGGCAGACGACTGCGATATATGTCATAAACTGGGAAAGCTGTCAATACCCCGGGAACTGCCCCTCCTTGCTGCTCCGCAAGGGCTGAAAGCAGAGCTTCGCCCCTACCAGTTAGAGGGATTAAGCTGGCTCTGGTATCTGCAGTCGAACAACCTGGGGGGCTGCCTCGCCGATGACATGGGCCTGGGCAAGACACTCCAGACACTTGCCCTGCTGCTGTGGAACAAGGAACAAAAACCCGGCGACCCTGAAAGAGAGTCCGGTCCTCAGATGACGCTTTCCGGTGAAGGAAGAGCACGGGCAACATCACTGGTAATCGTCCCTGCTTCACTCTGCCATAACTGGTACAACGAGATCAGGAAATTCTGCCCTTCAATGAAGACCCTGATACATCACGGCGCAGGAAGGCACAGAACGGCATCACACTTCACAGGCTATGACATTATCATATCAAGCTACCATACGGTAAGACAGGATATTGAATTCCTCATTTCCATGAAATTCTTTTATGTCGTTCTCGATGAGAGTCAGCATATAAAAAACCCATCCTCCAATATCTACAGGGCTGTAACACGGCTCAGGGCAGATCACCGCATAGTCCTCTCCGGGACGCCCGTTGAAAACTCACTCACTGATCTTTGGACTCAGTTGAGTTTCGTTAATCCCGGACTCCTTGGCTCACTGACCTTCTTCAGGCGTGAGTTCGCAAGGCCTATCGAAAAGAATTTCGAGGAGGAGAAGGAGAACAGGCTGCGGAAGATAATTCAGCCCTTCATAATGAGACGCACCAAGGAGATGGTTGTCAGGGAGCTCCCTCCGGTGACCGAGCAGGTGATACACTGCGATATGTCAGAGGAACAGGCTGTTGTCTATGAGAGAGAGAAATCGGCCGTACGCAACAGCATCCTTGAGAACATTGAAGCCGTCGGTATAGAAAAGTCAGCCATAATGGTTCTGCAGGGACTGATGCGGTTAAGACAGCTGGCCAATCACCCCGTCATGACAGACGAAACATACAGAGGAGGATCAGGCAAGTTTGATACGGTGACATACAATATTGAGAGTGTCATATCTGAAGGACACAAGATCCTTATCTTTTCCTCCTTCGTGAAACATCTTGAACTCTTCCCCGGCTGGCTCGAGAAGAACGGCATCGGTTATGCCATGCTTACAGGCTCGACCCGCGAGCGTGAGAAAGTCATTGACAGCTTCAGGAACGTCGACCATAAAAAAGTCTTCCTTATCTCACTCAAGGCCGGAGGTGTGGGACTAAACCTGACCGAGGCTGACTATGTCTTCATACTTGACCCCTGGTGGAACCCTGCATCGGAGATACAAGCCCTGAGCAGGGCTCACCGCATAGGACAGGAAAAGAGAGTCTTTGTCCACCGTTATATCTCGGGTGATACAATAGAGGAAAAGATACAACGGCTGCAGGAGAGGAAATCAAAGCTGGCCGGAGCATTTATCGACTCAAACAATCCCTTCGGTGAGCTTGACGTGAAGGAGATGCTCGAAATTCTCAACTGATTTTTCATTAACTTTGCCATGTCTTAAGTCAATATAATCCTGATTAATGCTGCAATGAACAACTATCAAAATCATCCCCTCGCAGGAGCTGCAGACCTTGACAGCGCCATGACCAGGCTGTGGTCATTTTACAAAAAGTACTTCATCGGGCTGTACATTATTTCCGTGGTCCTGGCACTGATCTCGTCTCTCCTCACAGCAGGACTGGACCTGACGGCACTGCAGGGAACAACTGATCCGGACGAGATGCTTGAGATTATGAAAGGTATGGCCGGACCCTATGCACTGATGATGCTCGTGTCATTGGTTTTCGGGGTGCTGCTGCATGCCTGGGTGCTTGAGAAGCCAATGGGCAGGACCGAATTTCTACCCGAACTGGTGAAAAAGAGTCTTGTCGCACTCTTCCCTTACCTGGCAGTAATGATCATTTTCACTGTAATCGCTGTGGTACTGACGGTAATCGGACTGATCCTCCTGGTTCTGCCTGCATTCTTTGCCATATTCTATATCGCCACGGTGATGCTCTTTGCCCTGCCTCTGACACTTGTCGAGAGCCGAAACCCCGTTAAAGTCGTCGACCGGTCTTTCAGACTTGCCCACAGTCACCTCTGGCCCAATATGGGATGGGTAATCGTTATATTACTAATATTGATCGTTGCCTCCCTGGTCATAGGAGCAATAACAATACTGCCGTTTACCGGGTCATTCATCAAGTCAATTGCCAACCCGGAAGAGGCCGTTACGATGCTGGAAATGAGCCGTAATCCACTTTACATAGGACTTAGCTCGCTGATGACATCACTTATAACCCCGGTCATGCCTATACTTGCATTTATAATCTACTTCAGGAACCGGGGAGACGAGGTGATAGCTGAGATAACTACCGAAGACCGGCCGGCTGTAAGGGTTGAGGATCTCTACCCTCCGATGCCCGACAGGGAGTGATCAGTCAGCATACCCCAAACCGCCTGCAACCGGAGGCTAGTCAACAAATCTCTTTGACATTTTCTCAGAGATCTTCTCGCCGGGATACTGTTTTGAGAATGTCTGCCAGTACTCCTTCACGTTCTGCTTAACCTCTTTCCTGAGTATAAGGATACCCACCAGGTTGGGCACTGCCATCAGCACAATGGCCACGTATGACAGCGACCAGATAATGGTTGTATCAGTGAATGATGCTATGAAGAAGCCTGCAACATATACAAACCTGTAGAATATAACATACTTTGGCCCGAAAAGGTAGGTTGTCGCCCTGTCACCGTAATATGACCAGGAGATTGCCGTCGAAAAGGCAAACAGCAGCAGGGAGAAGGTCACAATGTAAGAACCCCAGCCTTTCAGGATGCTTCGGCTGAAGGCAAAGGTGGTCAGGGGTGCACTGTGAATCAGCGATTCACCCCGGACAGTCATGGTGGTCATGCTGGCAAGCTTTCCATCTGTGACATCAAGTTCTCCCGTGTAGGGATCCTTGCCGGATATAAACCTGATATTCTCGGCCAGCGATCTTGCGTGGATAACTGAGATACCCGCGGTGGTGATCTGCCCATTCTCTATGGCAAGTTTGCCGTTATAGAGACCCAGGAACTCATCTCCCCTTAGATGTTTGCTCAGTTTCTCAACATCAGCGCTGTTGCCGTCATCATATGTACCGGTGATAATCTGCATGTCAGTCGTCTGGAACTGGTTGTCAGTCTTGGTGTTCCATGCGCCTGAAGCAAGCACCACCAGCCCCGTCAGAGTGCAGATGCATATAGTGTCAATGAAGGGTTCGAGCAGTGCAACCATACCCTCGGAAACAGGTTCCGGGGCACGGGCAGCGGAGTGAGCTATGGGTGCTGACCCCTGCCCTGATTCATTCGAGAAGAGCCCCCTGTTGACACCCCTGTTCATGGCAAAGGCAAATGAGGCGCCGAGGAAGCCTCCGGCCGCAGCCGAACCGGTGAAGGCATCGGCAAATATTGATGCGAAGGATGAAAGAATGTTTTCAGGATGCGAAAAGATTACGAGAAGTGCCCCTACAAGGTAAAGAAGCGCCATGAAGGGTACCAGTACCGATGTGACCTTTGCGATCCTTTTTATCCCGCCGATGATTACCATTGCAAGCAGTACTGCAAGAATGGCACCCGTAATGATATGCTTAATGCCGAAAGAGGCAAAGACCGAATTTGAGATGCTGTTAATCTGGGGAAGGCTTCCCGTGCCAAAGGAACTGAGAATGGTGGCACCGGCAAAAAAGGCTCCCATGATGGCACCCGTCCTGATGATTTTCCCGCTTCTGGTCTTAATGTTCAGCCTCTTCTTCATATAGTACATGGGGCCGCCGGAGACAGTCCCGTCAGGAAGAATATCCCTGTATTTGTGCGAGATAGATACTTCAACCATCTTCGTACACATTCCTATTGCAGCAGTGACAAGCATCCAGAAGAGCGCCGCCGGACCGCCAAGGTGTATCGCCAGGGCCACTCCGGCTATGTTGCCGGTACCTACCGTGCCCGAGAGGGCGGTGGCAAGCGACTGAAAGTGAGAAGTGTCACCGACATCATGCGAGTGATCATACTTGCCACTGGTGATCCTGATGGCATGACGAAAATACCTTATCTGGGGAAAACCAAGATAGATAGTGAAAAAGACTCCAGTTCCGATAAGTAATACCATGAACCAGGGATGCCCCCCGAGATACCCGTCAAGATTTACAAGAAAATTATTTACTCCATGCATACCGGTGAACTTTGTGATTAAAATTTAAGCAATCCCAGGCCGTTGAGAAACACCAGGGCAATGGCAAGAGGAGCCAGGAACCTGATGGCGAACCTGTAAAGGCTGTAATACCTAAGACGAATAGTACCGCCGTTTGAGAGCTCGTCCTTTGTGTCACGTCCCGGGAAGAACCACCCCAGAAAGGCGACGATGAGCAACCCTCCAAGGGGTAACAGAATGTTGGCTGTTGTATAATTAAAGAGGTCAAAAATATTGAGTCCGAAGAGTTTTACATCGCTCATCATACCCCACGACAGTGAGGCTGACAGCCCAAGTATGAACATAGATGCAGTGGCGATGATGATTGCAATACGCCTGCTCACGTTAAGCTGTTCGGAAAAATAGGCCACTATCACTTCCAGTACGGAGATTGTAGAAGTGAGTGCGGCTATTGCCAGCAGAAAAAAGAATGAAAAAGCGAATATCATGCCTCCCGTCATCTGCTGAAATATACTGGGCAGGACTATAAAAGTAAGCGACTCCCCTGAAGAGGGTGAAATGCCGAATGCAAAGACTGCCGGGAATATGGCTATACCAGCCAGAACAGCAATAAGCAGGTCAATCATTGAGACCTGCACTGCAGTGCTTCCCAGCTTGTTATCCTTCGGGATATAGGAGCCGTATGTTATCAGTGTTCCCATCCCTATGCTAAGTGAGAAGAATGCCTGACCCAGAGCCATCAGCACTGTCGTGCCGGTTATCTTGGAAAAGTCCGGGCGGAAAAGAAATTCCACTCCTTTGCCCGCTCCCGGAAGGGTGAGCGATTTGATGCACATGAACACAAGCAGCACTAACAGCAGCGGCATAAGTATTTTTGTCGACTTTTCTATGCCCTTGCGCACTCCGCCCAGCACAATGGCAGAAGTGGCCAGCATGAAGACCGAAAACCAGAGGGCCGGCCTGAGTGATTCACTCCTGAATGACTCGAACATCCCCGATAGCTCTGCCGAGCTCTTCCCCACAAAGCCTCCCTTGAGCGTCTGGTAAATATACTCCAGTGTCCAGCCGGCTACGGCCGTATAGAAGGCCAGTATCATAAAAGCAGCCACTATGCCCATCATACCTACAAGATACCACGGCCGGCGTGATGAAAGCATCCTGAATGCCCCCACGGGGTTGCGCTGGGTCCTGCGCCCGATCACCAGCTCCGACATCATGACCGGAATGCCTATCGAAAAGACAATAACAAGGTATATTATAAGGAAGGCCCCTCCGCCGTTCTCTCCCAGGATATAGGGAAACCTCCAGATGTTGCCAAGACCTACGGCAGAACCTGCAGCTGCCATTATTACTCCCAACCTGGAGCCAAACGAATCCCTTTTGGAAAAATCAAATCCGCTCATATTTTAAGAAAATTACCTTTGAAATATTTTCAAGAGGTTAAAGGTGGTAAAAAACTTAAAAGCTGCAATGCATAGTTGTTAAAAAACAGGAAATGGAGATTTTTTGGTCATGCCATGCCGTCCGTGCTGACCCTGGCAGGGTTGTAAAACACACAGAGACGCAGCATTCTGCGTCTCTGCGGTAATTAGAACGGTATTATTTCTAATATGATTCGCGTTGAATGTAATGGGTATGCAGGAGTTCGTGCGATTTATGGCCGTTGGGTTTCTCAAGAAACTCCTCGTAAATGGCTTTTATTTCGGGGTTATCGTGCGACTTCCTCAGGTCCATATGCATATCTTCCGAGTAGATTGCTTCCATGCGCTTCTTCCTTATTTCTGGGCTCGTGGGAATAGGCTGACCTCCGCCTCCGAGACATCCGCCCGGGCAGGCCATGATCTCGATGAAGTGATATGATGCCTTGCCGGTGCTGACTGCCTTTGCAATTTTATTTGCATTGACCAGGCCATGGGCAATGGCCACCTTAAGTTCTGCTCCTTCAAGGAATCTCCACTCTTCTGTAGTGCCTTCAATCTTTATGGTTGCTTCCTTCACTCCTTCCATACCACGTACGGGCATGATATTCAGGTTCTTGAACGGAACTGCCCTGCCGGTCACAATCTCATACGCAGTACGCAGGGCTGCCTCCATGACACCGCCGGTGGCTCCGAAAATCACAGCTGCACCGGTAGAGGTTCCCATGATTGAGTCATAATGATCATCCTCAAGATTCAGGAAATTGATGCCCGCCTGCTTGATCATAACAGCAAGCTCACGAGTGGTAAGAACGAAGTCAATGTCCTTGTACCCGCTTGATCTCATCTCAGGCCTGTCAGCTTCAAATTTCTTCGCCGTACATGGCATTATGGAGACAGAGACAATCTTTGAGGGGTCAATCTTGCGTTTATCTGCATAGAATGTCTTGGCCAGTGCCCCGAACATCTGCTGCGGCGATTTGCAGGTTGAGAGATTGGGAAGCATATTAGGGTACTTGTGCTCAATGAATTTTATCCAACCCGGCGAACATGATGTGAACATAGGCAGGGCAAGGGTCTTGTCGCCTTCAACCAGCACCTTCTTAAGCCTGGTGAGGAGTTCTGTTCCCTCTTCGATGATGGTAAGGTCGGCAGTGAAGTCGGTGTCAAGCACCGAATCAAAGCCAAGCTGACGGAGTGCGGTAACCATCTTGCCGGTCACCCGCTCACCCGGATCATATCCCAGGTCTTCACCCAGTGCCACTCTTACTGCCGGAGCAGTCTGTACAACAACATGCTTGTCCGGATCATAGATGGCATCCCAGACCTGGTCAATATAGGTCTTTTCCGTCAGGGCGCCCGTCGGGCAGCGGTTGACGCACTGGCCGCAGTTGGTGCAGACGACGTGGCTCATAGGCCTGTCATGGAATGAGGAAATTTTCATGTGCGAGCCCTTGTTTGCCACTGCGATGGCAGAGACATGCTGAAGCTGGGCGCATGTGCGCACGCAGCGCTGGCACCTGATGCACTTGCTGTCGTCCTTGAGGAAAGCAGGTGATGACCTGTCTACAATATATGAATGGTCCTCAACAAGGTCAAGGAAGATATGCTCACCAAAAGAATATTCGTTAGCCAGTGTCTGCAGCTCACACTTCTGGTTCTTGTAGCACTTGGTGCAGTCAGCCCTGTGTTCTGACAAAAGCAGTTCAACGATGTGCTTCCGCGCATTCCTCACCTTGAGCGAGTTGGTGTGTATCTCCATGCCTTCCGAAACGGGCATGGCACAGGCTGCGATGAGAGTACGGGCACCTTTCTGCTCAACGACGCATACGCGGCAGTTGCCCGCCACGCACAGGTCCTGGTGGTTGCAGAGCGTCGGAATGTTTATGCTCAGCTTCTTGGCAGCTTCGAGAACGGTGGTTCCTTCCGCTACCTTTATCTCATGTTCATTTATCTTAAGAGTTACCATAATATTCTATACTAATGTTAATATATAATCTCTTCCTTGAAATTCTCCACAATTGATTTGAAGGCATTACCCACCGACTGACCGAGGCCGCATTTTGATGCCACCTTCATCGTATCGGCGAGCTTGACAAGCTCATTAAGGTAAGTTGATTTGGAATCACCCTTCTTTACCGTCTCGATACCCAACAGCAGTTGCTGGCAACCCACACGGCACGGTGTGCACTGGCCGCATGACTCTTCGGTAAAGAACTCCAGGTAGTTGTGCAGAACGTTGTACATCGAGCGCGAGCTATTGAACAGCTTCATTGAACCGCCTGTAGGAACCCCCTCAAACCCGATTATGGTCTCACCGAATTTCTTGCGTGGAACGCAGAAGCCCGATGCCCCTCCTACCTGTACTGCCTTGGTGTCGCCGTCTCCGAATTCATTCACAAACTCCTGAACGGTCATCCCCAGCTCAAGCTCAAAAATACCAGGAATGGGAGTGTCACCTGATATCGAGAACACCTTTGACCCGCGCGAGTCCTTCGTTCCCAGCTTGACATACTCCTGGGCGCCCTTCTCAACAATCATCACCGCAGTGACAAGGGTCTCAACATTGTTTATGGAAGTTGGCTTTGAGAATAATCCGCTTACGGTTGGATAGGGCGGCTTGTTGCGGGGTTCACCGCGGAAGCCCTCAATCGACTCAAACAGGGCACTCTCTTCACCGCAAATGTAGGCACCGCTGCCCATACGGTATTCAATACTGAAATCGTAGCCTATCTCATTGATAAGCTTGTGAAATTTATGAAGCTCTACATAAAGCTGCGGAAGCAGGAATCTGTACTCACCACGCAGGTAAATAAATCCTTTCCTGGCGCCCATTGCCTTACCTGCTATTGCCATGCCTGCATAAACCTTTGAAGCTGCCTTGTCAAGTATCTCCCGGTCTTTGAAAGTACCGGGTTCTCCCTCATCAGCATTACAGACAATAAATTTATCAGGATCTTTCTCAGCGGCAGTGTATTTCCACTTCAGCCCTGTCGGAAACCCGGCGCCTCCGCGTCCTTTCAGTCCCGATTCGAGTATCTGTTCAATTATCTCGTCACTGGTCATCTCGAAGGCTTTCTTCATAACCTTCCTGACATCTATACTTTCGAATATAAGGTCAACCTTTGTAAGTCCTTTGTTTTTCATTTCAGTGCCTCCCTCTCTTTAGCGCATGTAACCTTTAACCACATCTATAACTGTCTCCGGCGTCAGATCAGTGTACGGCATGTCATTGATCAGTATTGCGGGAGCCTTGTGACACCATCCTATGCAGTTGGTCTCAAGCAGCGTGAACATATTGTCGGGAGTGGTCTCACCAACTTTAATCTTCAGAATATCTTCAAGTGTGCTTATAATGTCATTCTTCCCCTTCATCGAGCAGGTAATGGTCTTGCAGACCCTGATTACATTCTTGCCCCTCTCCTGTGTGTCAAGGAAGGTATAAAATGATGCCGTCCCGTATACCTCTGCTGCAGAGATATCGAGCTCAGCGGCAACTGCCACCATCGCATCATCAGTAAGGTAGTTGTGCTTCTTAACAATTTCCTGAAGGATGGGCATCAGGCTCTCTCTCTTGCGGCCGTGTTTCTCCGCCAGCTCCTTCACCATGTTACCAGTGTGATACATTTCTATTGGTTTTTAAGTATTTAGTTGTTTACAATTAAAATCCAGCTTGATTTTTCGGCTGTGAAATTAATAACAATACTCATTCGAAAACCTTACTTAAATCATGTTTATGAATATTTAAGGCCTGAATGGAAGTAATCGGTAACGCTGACAGATCGAAAGAATCAACCGACAGAGAACCCCTCAAGCTGCATCCGGAGCCATCCGAACCACTCCTCCATACCCTCTCCCCTGATTGCAGAGGTCTTGATTATGGTGATACGTGGATTGATGGCGGCCATATCGGCCATGAATGAATCCATGCTGAAGTTAGTGTACGGGATCAGGTCAGTTTTATTCAGGATGACAGCCCTTGCCGCACTGAAGAGCATGGGATATTTGGCAGGCTTGTCATCTCCCTCCGTAGTGCTGACTACCGCCAGCTTGAAAGTCTCACCCAGGTCAAACTGCGAAGGACATATAAGGTTGCCCACGTTCTCGACGATGAGCAGGTCAAGGGCATCAAGATCAAAGTGTTCAATGGCTTTGGAGATACTGTGCGAATCAAGGTGACATCCCCCTTCGGTGTTGATTGCGACAATCGGGATATTATACTTCTTCAGCCGCTGCGCATCACGGTCTGTGGTGACATCCCCCTCAATCACGCCGATGCTCACCTCCCCTGACATTGCTTCGCAGGTTCGTTCAAGCAATGTGGTTTTTCCGGCACCCGGTGAACTGATAATGTTTATCATCATTACATTCCTGGCCTTTAACATGCTGCGAACCTCCTCAGCCTTATTCTGGTTCCTGTCCAGAATGTTTTTCATAATTTTTATTTCCATGATTATCTTCCTTCTATACTTTTTACGAACAACTCCTTTCCGTGTATCAGGGCAATCTCTTCTGAGCCGCATATGCTGCAGGCATTAAGATCCCCGGCAGGCCTGTATGCGGATCCGCAGCCAAGGCACCTCAATTCTGCCGGAATGATCTCTATATCGACTTCAGCACCTGATGCCACCGTATCCCTTGCTGCCTCACTGAAGGCAGTTAGAAACAGATCAGGAACGATCTGAATATACTGCCCGAAGCTGACGTTAACCCTTTCAACCTTTGTCAGTCCTGCTTCCGCGGCATATCCTGCAACCATTGTGGCCAGGTCTTCTGCTATTCTCATCTCGTGCATGGCATTCTCCTCAGCAAATCCTTGGCAGCAGCTGTCCTGAAGGCATTTCCAGAAACCTGCTGCCACCTGTTGTACTATTCAGGATGACCCTGCCTGCTATTCCGCCGGTTATCTCACCTATTATCGCAGCACCTCGGCCCTGGGGATCTGTAAGCATCCTGTCAACAATCGCTTCCGCCTCGTCAGCGGCGGCGACTATCAGTATTCTCCCTTCACTGGCCAGGGTAAGCGGATCAAACCCGAGTATCTCACACAATCCCCTGACGGCTTCCTCAACGGGTACGGACGATTCATCAAGGGTGATGCCGCACCTGGTCATTCCGGCAAGCTCGTTCAGGACGGCTGCAAGGCCTCCCCTGGTAAGGTCTCTCATGAAATGAACTGCAGCGGGCCTCTCAACCACCTTTCCTATCAGATGGTTCAGCGAGGCACAGTCAGAGGTCATGGGTGTGTCAAAAGAGAGGTTCCGGCGTGAGGCGAGTATCGTCACGGCGTGATCACCTGGCGGACCGTTTATGATCAGCCTGTCGCCCTCCTTTACAGATGACCCGCTGCTGATATGCTTAAGTTCTTCGCTGAGCACTCCCACACCCGCAGTGTTTATGAAAATCCCGTCGCACTTGCCCTTCTCCACCACCTTGGTATCGCCAGTGACAATCCTTACGCCTGCGGTCTCTGCCTCATCAGCCATCGAGGATACTATCAGGGCAAGCTGATCAATTTCAAATCCCTCCTCTATAATGAATGCTGCTGACAGGTACTTTGGCAGGGCCCCTGACACTGCAAGGTCATTTACCGTGCCGCATACTGCCAGCTTCCCAATGTTGCCGCCCGGGAAAAAGAGCGGATCAATGACGTATGAATCGGTAGTGAAGGCTATCAGGGGTGACGGAACAGCAAGCAGTGCCGAGTCAGTCATGGGACCTGTCATACCAAACCGTGCTGCAAAGTGGTCACGTATGAGTGCCTGTGCCTGCCTGCCGCCACTGCCATGGCTCAGTGTAATCTTTTCACTCATGACTGTGGTATTTGTACCATGTATTGCATGATCCTTCATCTGACACCATGCAGGCCCCTTCCGGACGGTCAGGCGTGCATACCGTTGCAAAGAGCGAACAGTCGGGCGGCCTGCTTACGCCTCTGAGAATATCTCCACAGATGCATCCGTTTGCGGCTGCGGACTCAGGCAGGTCGACCGGAAAAACCGCGGCGTCAAAACGCCGCCAGGTGTGACGCAGCCTCAGTCCGCTAAATGGTATGACGCCCAGGCCCCGCCACTCTACATCTGCAGGCTCAAAAACTTCATTCATATAACCCTGCGCCCTTACGTTGCCGGCAACTGACACTGCCCTCCTGTACTGAATCTCCACTGACGGACTGCTGTTGTTCACCTGCCTGATGAGCATCAGCACGGCTGACAGTATGTCCGTCGGCTCAAAACCTGTGACAACGCATGCCAGCCCATGTTTTCGCGGAATAAATTCAAATGCCGATGAGCCGGTAATGACAGCCACATGACCCGGACAGATGAAGCCGTCGATCCGGGTGCCCTCCCTTAATATCACCTCCATTGCCGGCGGCATTACCTTGTGAGCGTTCAGCACGAAAAAATTGTCAATTCTCTCCCTGTCAGCCTGCATCACGGTCACCGCAGTGCCGGGAGCTGTGGTCTCAAACCCGATTGCTGAAAAAACTACCTTTCTATCCGGGTTTATACGGGCCAGCTCCAGCGCCTCATGAGCCGACAGCACCACCCTGATATCAGCTCCGGCTGCCTTTGCTTCTCCCGGGGTGATTAGCGTGCCCGGCACCCTCATCAGGTCGCCGAAGAGGGCAACGGTCATGTCCCCGCCTGAGGCGAGGGCTGTCAGGGTGTCTATATACCGGGCCGAAGTGACGCAGACAGGACAGCCCGGCCCGGAGATGAGCCTTACCTGCGGGGGCAGCAGTGAGGGTATGCCAAACCGGTGTATGGCGGCAGTATGACCCCCGCAGACCTCCATGAAGGTGTAATCACGCGTTGCCTCCTTCACTATCAGCTCTGCCAGCCCGGCAATATGCCTCCTGTTCCTGAATTCGTCCACGTATTTCATTTCCGGATCATTCGACCATAGTATCATCCATCTCCTGCAGCAGCCGGAGCGTCTCGAGCGCATCCTCCTCCTTCAGCTTCTCGATGGCAAAGCCGGCATGAAGCAAAACATAATCGCCCACCGAGACGTCATCAACCATCTGCAGTCCAGCCCTGAAGAGTGCTCCTCCCACAGAAACCTTCGCCATGTCACCCTCAATGGCAATAACCCTGGCAGGAAGACTCAGGCACATACACCTCTCCTTTCCGCCGCCGTCAGCAGCTGTCCGAGAGATATGCCACCGTCGTTTGCCGGGACAAGGTGATTGGTGTAAACCGTGAATTTGTTCATGGATAAAAGATACAAAGATTTCTCAAGCAGATACCTGTTCTGGAAAACCCCTCCCGACAGAACGACCTCCTTCAGTCCTGTCTCCTTCCTTATCTTAATGCATATGGTTACTATTATCTGTGCCATTGTATTGTGAAACTTTGCTGCAATCCTGGAAATATCTGACTTTCCAGTATCCCTGATTATCTCCTGAAAAGTATCCCTCAGGCAGACCGTGTCGCTGATTGTAAAAGGGTAAAAATCATCGGTGATAGTGCTTATGGCTGATTCGAGCCTCATGGGGGCCTCGGAATCGAAGGAGGCCCTGGTGCAGAGCATGAGCAATGCCGACACTGCATCAAAAATACGCCCGGCTCCGCACGTCAGAGGCGAATTGATGCCATGTACAAGCATCTCCCTGACGACAGACAGTTTTTTCTCATCGATTGACCGGAAAAGTTTTTCCGAAATGAAGTCATAGTCGCTGCCAAAATAACTGAAGAGACAGGAGAGAGCCATCCTCCAGGGCTCATCAACGGCAGCATCGCCTCCCGGCATCATGAAATAGTCGAAGTGAGTGTATCGCTCAAAATCCCCTGCAGTGGCTGTCATGAACTCGCTTCCCCATATATTGCCGTCAGTACCGTAGCCTGTCCCATCCATTATCACCGCGATGACCTTTCCGGTCAGTCCATGCTCAGCCATCACCGATGCCGCGTGGGCATGGTGATGCTGGACCCTCATCAGAGGCAGACCGAATCGCTCTGCCAGCTCCTCTGCGAATTTGCCCGAGAGGTAATCGGGATGCATATCGCAGACGACGGATGAAGGAGTGAACCTGAAGAGTGAGGAGAAGAGCCTGTATGTCTCCTGATAAAAATCGTATGTGGCCACATTCTTTATGTCGCCGATGTACTGGCTCATAAAGGCCTGGGAGCCTTTGCCGATGCAGAGGCTGTTCTTCTGCTCCGCCCCTGCCGCAAAAATCCCTTCAGCAACTCTGTTCAGCTCAACGGGCTGAGGGGCATAACCCCTGGCCCTGCGGATCAGGCTCACCTTGCCTCCGATAACCCTTACCACGGAGTCATCAGCACGGTTGCTTATCTCCCTGTTATAACTAACAACGCAGCCGGTGACTGGCATGAGATCCCTTTCGGCCTGCATGTCATCCGTTAGTATTGGTTCGTCACTCAGGTTACCGCTGGTCAGTATTATCGCAGGCGTGCTTATGGCCCGGAAAAGAAGGTGGTGCAGCGGCATGTGCGGCAGCATCGCGCCGATCGTGTTCAGGCCGCTGTTCACCGATGGCGCCAGCGGCATTCTCTGATTTAATATGAGTATGGGCCTGCGCCATGAGAGCAGCGACATCTCATCCTCCTTCCCGGCGAGGCAGTATTCATTCAGGGCATCCATATCCCTGAACATGACAGCAAAGGGCTTGGTATCGCGCTGCTTTCTCTGCCTGAGAGCCGAGACAGCCTCTTCATTAAGTGCATCGCACATCAGGTTATACCCGCCTGTCGATTTTATGGCGACACTGCCACCTGCGTCAAGACGATCAGAGAGGAAACGTAAAATATCAGCTATGCCGGTAACAACAAAATCGCCAGCTTTGAGTGTGTATGTCGGCCCGCAGCTGTTGCAGGCCACCGGCTGGGCATGGAACCGCCGGTCAGACATATCATGGTATTCCGCCGAACACCCTGGACACATCGCGAAGGGAGCCATGGTTGTGGCGGCCCTGTCATATGGAAGAGCCTTTATGATGGTGAAACGGGGACCGCAGTTTGTGCAGTTGATAAAAGGATAATCAATACGCCCCGGATCGGAAAGAAGATCAGCAAGACACTCATCACATACAGCGATGTCAGGGCTCACTTCCGTAATGCTCTCTTCATTATCAATACTGGGGGTGATGGTGAAGTTACTGAAACTCCCTATCTCTCTCTTCCTGACCTCCACTGATTTGATATTTGCTGCCGGGGGGGCATGAGCCCGTATATCAGCAATGAACCGATCCACCGTCTCCCGGTCACACTGAACGGTCACCGTCACACCACCGGTTCTGTTGACAACCTCTCCCTTCAGAGAGTATCCGGAGGCAAGCCTGTAGATGAAGGGGCGGAATCCCACACCCTGCACAAGTCCGCTGATAAGTATCTCATACCCGGTTTCCACTGGTGCTACAGGAATAGTGACTGTTCTTCCTTCATTCGGTAAACAGACAGGATTACACTTTCTATCTCATCACTCAGGTTCACGTTGTTTACAACCACGTATACGGGAACTTTAAGCAGCACGGGAGAGAAATTTACTATTCCCCGGATTCCCATGTTCACAAGCTCATTGCACACCTCCTGGGCTGAGATGTCAGGAACGGCTATGATGGCAATCTTGACCCTGAACCTGTCTATGATCTCCTGAAGTCGACCGGGAGGATAGACATTACTGTCAACCCTTGACTTCTGCTTGTAGGGATCAATATCGAATGTAGCAACAATGTTGACACCCCGCTGAATAAATTGCCCGTATTTCGACAGAGCCTGTCCCAGGTTGCCCATACCCACCAGGATCACGTTGCTTATCCTGTCACGGTTGAAGAGAGCCTCCATCTCACGCAGTAGTGATCCGGTGATATAACCTCCCCTTCTGTTCCCCCTTATTCCATACTCGGAAAAATCCTTTCTCACCTGTTCGGGAGTTACCCCGGCACCCTCGGCCAGGGTGTAGGAAAATACCCTGGTGACTCCCATTGTATTAAGCCTCA
>CAZHTG010000046.1:13284-21708 GCA_964535795.1 uncultured Rikenella sp. | reverse complement strand
CAGTTGTAAAAAAAGTGATGACAATGACCCCGCTATTATTAAAGATGGGGATGGTAATACTTATACTTCTGTAACCATTGGTACTCAGGTTTGGCTTGTTGAAAACCTAAAAACAACCAAACTCAATGATGGCACACAGATTCCTTTGGTAACAGACGCTGCAGAGTGGGAAAATTTAAATACAATGGGTTTTTGCTGGTATGACAATAATGAGGCAACATACAAAAGTGATTATGGTGCTTTATATAATTGGTATGCAGCGAATAATAACAAATTATGTCCTAAAGGCTGGCATGTTCCAAGCGATGAAGAATGGTCAACATTAATAAATCACGAGGGTGGAGAAAATCTTGCAGGCGGCAACCTTAAAGAGGATGGATTCTCCCACTGGAAGAGTCCAAACACGGGAGCAACAAACATAAGTGGTTTTGCTGCCCTTCCGGGAAGCTACCGTTCAGCTTTAGGTACATTCGTTAATATTGGATTAGGAGAGATGGGCTACTATTGGTCTACTACAGAGGTTCCTGCAGATTGGGCTTATAGCACAATTTTTTACCACGATGACACCAAAGCTTTTAGGTCATCTAACTATAAGGAGAATGGATTTTCTGTCCGTTGCATTAAAGATTAGGTTGTCCATTACTTGATTAAACAAGTCCAACAGAAATCAATCTTTAAGAAACCATCTGAATCTTTTCGTGTATTACTATTAAAAATAGCAATTAATTAATTATCCTGATTTGCCCCAGAAACTGTCTCATAATAAAAATAACCCCTTGATTATCAAGGGGTTATTATGGGGTTGAGGTCGGTGGCGGATTCGAACCGCCGTACCCGGTTTTGCAGACCGATGCCTAGCCACTCGGCCAACCGACCATTATCTTCATTTGGCTCAATATCTCAAAAAACCTTCCGGTGTCGGATTGCTCGTCTCACTTCGTTCGCCTCGCGAGCTCCTTCGCTTCGCTCTCTCGGTTCGAACCGCCGTCACTGATCTCCGAAGCCCTGGCGAAGGAGATACCCGGTTTTACAGACCGATGCCATCCGCCAACTGGCTGACAATCGACCCTGTTTTCCCGGCCGGACACAAACGCCCTCCCTCCGAAGCTGCAAAGTTAATAAAATTTGCTAATAAACCTTCTCCTCCTCGCCGTTGACGTCGACCTAAGGTAATCCCTGCTGCCAGGTTCGCTTAACAAAATACACGGTAGTATTCGCTCTCTCTCAACCCTTGGTAACGCCTTTGAATATTCCATTGATTAAGACCGGCAGGGAGGGGACAGAAGTCAATAGCAAAAAAAATGCGTTACTTTTGATAGCTGATTCATAAATGTAACTTTATCGGTTGAAAGGAATCCTTACCAATAATTAAGAAGTGCCGCAGGGCCTCTGAACTGTTTATGAAAAAATTGCGGCGATGCAGGGCTTCCTTCCGGTGAAAATAGGAGAATGTGCTATGCGTATATTAACTGTTCTGATTGTTGGTTTTCTGATTGTTGCAGCATGCAGCTCTGACAGAGGTGGTGTAACCGGGAAAAGAGCCGAGGGGAAGACTGCGGAAAAAGCTGTCAGGTTCATGAAGAATCAGCTCATGAGCCATGTAAATAATGCAGAGGTCGATACAATTGCCGGCGGGATGATCACAATAAAAGGCGAAGGAAAGGGTTTTGTGCTCGATCCTTCCATGGTTGTCACCGGGCTTATTGATAATGACCGCCGTAAGGATGCCGTAATGCCTGTATATTCACTAAGCGGGCAGTCGCTGGCCGGGATAGAGTACCTTGTTCTGCTGCAGTCTCCTTCTGAATTTGTCATTGCAGCCACGCTGACCAACATATTGAGCATAGAGGCTATATCAGACCGGAGGATAACTGCAGTGGTCTCAACCGTGATGCAGGACGCTCCGGGTTACGGCTGCCAGGAGTGCCGGGATACGGTTCAGTACAGGTATGTCAACGGTGAGCTGTCAAGGATACCTAAGGTTTACGCCACGCAATAACTCCTGGAATAACTAATCTAGTAAGCCTTTTCCCGTGTTCGTTTATCCCGGGTAAAAAAAAGGGTGTCTCAAAATAACGAGACACCCTTTATTTTCATCAAGGATTTAATAGCCTTCCACTATTTTTAAAGGTAATCCGGGTTCTGAACCAGGACGCCGGGCTGCAGGTTTAACTGACCCTCAGGCACAGGCATATACTTGTCTTTTTCTGTAAAGACGGCACCGCGCATAAACTCCCTGACCCTCAGGTCTCCCTGAGCAAAGTCATTGAGAGTCTGAACCATGTCAACCCTCATTCCTGCCGGCAGGTTATCCCAGCGCCTCAGGTCGAAGAAACGCCTGCCCTCAGTGGCAAACTCAAGCCTCTGCTCCCATTGTACAGCTCTCATTGCCTCCTCTTTGTTGGTAAAAGGTTCATAGAGACCAACCAAGTAGTTGGCGGCCGGCTGTGTCCAGTCAACATAAGGGCCGGTTGTTCCGTCCATGTAGTCTGCGTCAGTGGTTCCCGGGCCCCACGGATATGCCGAGGTGGGGAGCGTTGTGATCAGCACCTTGCCCATAACAACCTTGTTGTCAGCCCTGTCACGGATCTGGTTGACATAAGTGCGGGCAGTAACAAGATCATTTTCAAAAGCAGCTATCTCAGCCCTCCACAGGAGGATATGGCTGTAACGCAGGTACCTGTAGTTGTTGGCATTGATACCCGTCTGCCATCCGGTTGTGGTGGACAGTGAATAACGCTCGCTCTTGTTGAAGAATGGCTTTGCAGCAGGCATGTAAGGACCGCCTTCAGACTGTTTGCGGATCCAGTTGCTTCCACGGTTGATACCCCAATCCTTGTATGGGATACCCCTTCGTCCAACAGTAAAATCAAGACGCGGGTCTACCGGATCTGTCGCCGGGACGAACGCCTGGTCAGAGGTGATCCCTGCATCATTCTTCAGGTCAACGTTATTGAATGTAGTAAAGAGCGGCAGTCCGGTGACGGGGTCAACCTTATAGGCGTTCACCAGGTTCTGTGATGGCTGATGGAATCCGCAGCACATACCTATGTCACCACCGTGAGGCCAGTTAAGACCGATACCCATTTCAGCGTTCAATGACTCGTTGATATCATTCACGGCTGCCTGTATCTCGAAGATCGATTCCTGGTTGTTATTGGTGACGATTTCGAAATTATCAATAAAATTGGGCATTAATGAATATTTACCGCTGAGAATGATATTCTCAAGAAGAGGTTTGGCCTCAGCATACTTCAGGTCCTGCATGTAAGCCCTTGCAGCAATTCCCATGGCAGCATACTTGGTCGGTTTGCCAACCAGTGCCTGGGTTTCAGGCAGGTTCTCCCATGCATACTTAAAGTCATTGATAATAAAGGCAAGAACAGCACCCGGGTCATTCTCATTTGAAACGGCTGCAGGATCCTCTGTATCTTCAGTTAACAGAGGTATATAGTCGCCGAATACCAGCCAAGACTCAAAGTAAAAGAGGCCTCTGAGGAACCGGGCTTCAGCCCTGAAGCTGTTGGCCTGAGCTGCCGTAATATTACCTTCTGCCTCGGTAATATTGATAACTTTCAGGGTCTTGTTGGCACGGACAACGCCATGGCCAATGTTAAGCCTCCATTTATCTGCAGGATAGTTATTGGAAGGTATCACAGACCATCGTTCAATATCATTGACAGGAATCTGGTCAGTTATCTCGGAGCCCTTATATGCATCGTCAGATGCTGCAGAGCCATAGGTCCAGTTCTGGATCGATGCCCCCCATGATACGTCCCACAAATAACTGCCTTTCACTATGGCATAGGTACCAATCAGCAATGCATCTATACCCTTTGCGGAATAGAATACATTCTCTGAGGTTGAGCCCAGTGGCTTTTTATCAAGGAAATCGTCTGAGCACGAATTTATTATTACCAACACAAGCAGTGCGGCAAATAATATAGATAGGTTTTTCATCTTCATATGTCTTTAATTTATGAATTGCAACGCGTTATAAGCCAATGGTAAGGCCAAACATGAACTGCCGCGGCGTTGGCCATGCTCCCCGATCAAGGCCCATGTAACTTCCCGATGAGTTAAGTTCCGGATCGAGTCCGCTGTACTTCGTAAGGGTGAACAGGTTAGTTACCTGGGCATAGAGTCTGACACTCTGTACCTGGAACCGGCTAAGAACAGAAGCAGGCAGGGTATAGCCCAGCCTGACGTTCTTAAGTCTCAGGAACGAACCGTCTTCAACAAGAGCTGAACTGGCTACCTGTGACTTGTCATTCTGGTCAAGCTTGGGCAGGGTTGCGTCAGCGTTGTCGTCAAGATATGGGCTGCCCCATGAGTTATAGAGGGCATCCTTACTGAAGTTGCAGTTGAACTGGCCATAGTCGATCCAGCGCCTTACATAGTTAATGATGTCATTGCCGTAGCTGCCGTAGAAGAACACGTTCAGGTCAAATCCCCCATATGCGATATCGAGGTTGAGCCCGCCGGTCAGATCAGGATGCGGGTTGCCGATATATACCCTATCATCCGAGTTGATAACATTATCTGCCTGATCCATTATGCCGTCACCGTCAGAGTCGATGGTCAGCTGGTTCTTGTATTTGTAATGGCCGGCCTGATTGTAGTCGGTGCCTTCAAATACCGGATGGGCTGCAGCTTCCGCAGCAGTCTGGAAGATGCCTTCAACTTCGTATCCGTAGAACTCAGGAAATGCAGTTCCTACCTGGTAGCGCGAGTAGTCTACCTGGCGGAGATTTCCGGTGACGACAAACTCGTTCACATCTTCCGAGAGCTTTATGATCTCGTTTTTGTAATGCGAGAGGGTTAGTTTGGCACTGTACATGAGCTTCCCGCCCATGGCCTCACTCTTGTATCCAAGATCTAAGTCGAACCCGGTATTTTTCATTTCACCGATATTGATGAAAGGCGGGTTGGCGCGACCCAGCACATTAGGAATGGGAAGCTGGTAGAGCATATCTTTTGTGTCTCTTCTCCAGACGTCAAGAGTCAGGCTTAACCTGCTGTTAAGGAACAAAGCATCCAAACCGCCGTCGATCGTCCTGGTAGTTTCCCATGTCACATCCTCGTTACCGAGGCTTGAAGGATAGAAGCCGCTGGCGGCCGATGTGTTTGAGCCGTCAATTGCATAGCCAGCCCGGTATTTATCAGAAGCATAGGTGGTATAAGAGTTATAGTTACCGATGCGGTCATTACCTGAAAAGCCCACGCCTAGCCTTAACTTAAGGAAATCGAGCCATGACCTTGTACCAGCCATAAAGCTCTCTTCAGAGATACCCCAACCGAGAGAGAAGGCGGGGAAGTTACTGTAGCGATTGGCAGCGCTGAAGCGGGAAGAGCCGTCGCGGCGGAAGGTAGCCTCAACAAGGTACCTGCCCATGAAGTCATAGTTGAGCCTTCCGAATAACGAGAAGAGCGACCACTCTGAGCCATAGCCGTTGTTGTCCTTGTTGATCTCACCGGAGTTCAGCCACATGTAATCAGGATCTTCCGAGAAATACTGGCTTCGGCTGGCATTGGCCTCTTCATATTTGTTTTCAATAGCTTCACTACCAACCAGCACGTTGAACTTATGGTTATCCGCAACCGTGAAATTATAGATTGCAGTATTGGTAAAGTTCCACTGAAGCGAATTGTTTGTGGAAACGTTGTGGCCATTTACCTTATTGGGTTCTGAGTGTTCAAAGTTGGGGATGGTGAAACCCCTGTAGTTCCACTGACCGTAGTTGTAACCCATCAGACTCTTGATAACCAGTCCTTTTATGGGTGTCAGTTCGGCATAGAAGCTTCCAAGTGCCCTGGTCCATTTGCCGTTATTGTTCCTTGAACGGTAAAGTATAGCCACACCGTTCTCGCTGTTACCCATTTCGGGGGCCCTTGAACCGGCGAAGTTGACACCGCTGATATCATAGACCGGGATGATTGCCTGAGAGCGGTATGTGTAAGAGATCGGTGACGCCTCGTCGTTGTCAGTAAAGTTACCATGCTCATTGATGAATATGCCCTGAAGGGTCTCTCCGAACCTCAGCCAGTCGTTAACCTTGGCATCTGAGTTAAGCCTGAAGGTATATCTCTTGAAGTTGGTGTTGATCAGGTATCCGTCCTCATCAAGGTAGTTCCCTGAGAAGGCATAGGATGCATCCTGTCCGCCACCTCTGACAGAAATATCATACTCCTGGACGACACCGTTACGGGTCATCTCCTTAAACCAGTCGGTACCCTCCTTGTTGGCTTTATATATCTGGTAGTCAGGGAAACTATACAGGTCAGGATTGACGGCGGGGTTCCCTTCCATTGCGCCGGCAGGCAGGATGTAATCAGGAATCACCGGGCTTGATCCCGAGCCATACTGAGCGTGAGCAGCTGTAGTGCCGTTATGTTCACGTGCAAGCCATACTGCTTCAGCATATTCAGTCGTGTTCAGCAGGTCATAATGGGTTGAGGCCTGCGTAATACCTGTTCTGACACTCACTTCTACCATGGGTTTCTGGTTCGACTTACCCCTCTTGGTTGTAATGATGACAACACCGTTGGCACCACGGGTACCGTAGATAGCGGATGATGAGGCATCCTTGAGGATTGTCATCGACTCGATATCATTCGGATTCAGGTTGTTGCCGGGAGAGGCCGGTATCCCGTCAATGATGTACAACGGGTTGGAGTCGTTGATGGTACCAATACCGCGCACACGGATGGTGGCATCACCACCGGGCCTGTTGGCAACAGTCACCGTGACCCCGGAGGCCTGTCCCTGGATACGGCTAATGGCCGTGGGAGCTGTGGAGACGGTCAGCTGGTTTGCTGTGACTGATGATACCGAGCCCGACACATTCCTTCTTACCTGGGTTGAGTAACCCACGACAACTACTTCATCCAGTTCAGAGACGATAGGCAAGAGCGTCACATTGATGACCGTCTGTGCACCTACTGTTATTTCCTGGCTGGTGTAGCCGATAAATGAGAAGACCAGTACAGAGTTGTCTGATGCCACCGTTATTGAATAGGAACCATCGGCGCCGGCAAGCTGACCGTTGGTAGTACCCATTTCAAAAACACTGGCAGCGGCCAGAGGCTGACCTTCGTTATCGAGGATCACCCCGGTAACTGTCTTTTGTTGCAGATCTGCCGGCGGTACGGCCGATACACCTGCAAAGGTGAAGGCTGCCAGCATGAGAAGAACAATTGTTAGTTTTATTCGAGGAAAATAACCTCTTTTTGATCCTAACAATAAGAACCACTCTTTGGTTTTAATTGTCATACTCTTAAGTTTTAGGGTTAACTTAATGAAATTTTTAAAAAAAATTTTCGCTTAATGCGCTTCATTTAAGGCAGCAGCTAAATGGTATACATTTTACTGCTTTGAATTGGAGTTCAGGTTGGGTGAAATAGTTCATAGGCATTTGGAGTTTAGGTTAGTTATCTGGGACACCTTTAGTTTTTAGAGGTGCTGTTTGACACAAATATAAAGAAAGCATCTCTAGAAACCTAGTTTAAGCTCTCAATATCAATTTATTATTTAACTATTTATCAGTTACTTGAAAAATTTCCTACGCGTCCGGATAAATATGGCTAATCATGCCGGCGATTCTCACTACAAGGGCAACCACTATGTTTGATTGAGGACAGCGACTATTTCTTTCCGGGCAACGGAGCAATACCGGCCATGTCACCGATGACATTCACCAGGTCGCTGCCGCCCGGAACAACTATCTTCGTGTTACCCTGCAGCGAGGTCTCCAGTGCCTGCAGCTTCCTTAAGAGCTGAGCATTGCCCACAAAATACCTCTCAGCGGACTCATTCACCAGCCTGATGAACTCAGCCTCTCCCTCTGCCTCAAGAATCTTAGCCTGCTTTGCCCCTTCAGCCTCCTTGATCTTGGCCCTCTTTACACCGTCAGCAACAGTCTCGGTTGCTGAAGCCATGTCTATGGCTGCAATCTTCTCATTCTCGGCCTTGACGACCTTGTTCATTGTCTCCTGCACATCCTTCGGCGGATCGATCTGCTTGAGCTCGGTACGTACGATCTCAATTCCCCATCCCTGGGTCTCAGTGTGCAGGGTGTTGTACAGCTCGGCGTTGATCTTGCCGCGCTCACTGTTGGCCGACTTCAGTGTCATGGTTCCGATGATGTTACGCAAGGTGGTTCGTGCGAGGTTGACAATCTGATACCTGAAGTTGGCAACATTGTAAATAGAGCCCTTGACGCTCTCCTCATCAGCCTTGACCCTGAAATAAACCTGCGCGTCAACGCTGGCATTCAGGTTGTCATTGGTGATGATCTCCTGCGGCTCGGCATCAACCATCTGCTCCGTCACATTTACCCTGTAAAGCTTATCAATCACCGGTATGATCCAATGGAATCCGGGATTGCCAAAGTGATGATACTTGCCGAGGCGTTCAATCAACGC
>CAZHTG010000046.1:0-13184 GCA_964535795.1 uncultured Rikenella sp. | reverse complement strand
GGGCTACGGCCAAGAAATTGATCAGCTCAAGGCACATCCGGGTATTGTGATACGGGCATTTCCAGAATCCGGCCTTGTCATCGTCACGGTTTACGGAGCCGTCGGCACGGATGCTCCAGTACCATTCGCCGTTGACACTGTCTGTAAGCCGTGTCCGTATATATTCAAACGCCCCCGAGGACAGCTCCAGCCAGGTGGTGTCGCTGCTGAGCTCCCAGGCATTGAGGAACCCCACCACCGCCTCCGACTGCACCCACCAGTGCCTGTCGCGGTCGAAGTGCCCCTTTGCATCATCACGCTCATAAAAAAGGCTGCCATCATCTGCAAGTCCCTCATGTGCCGCCGCGGCTATCCTCAATACAGTTCCCTTTACGCTTTCCTGCTCACCAAGCGCCGAGGCAGCCTCATGCAGGAGCCACGATGCCTCGATGTCATGACCGTATGACACAATCGTCGAACGGCAATTCCACCTTTCATCAAAGAAGAGCCTCAGATGACCCGTCTCAGCATCAACAATCTTTTCAGCAAATATGTCTACCAGATTGCTGAGCTGCTTCCTGAGCCGCTCATCAGGCCAAATGCTGTACAGGCTGGTGTAAGCCTCGAGGATGTGAAGGTGGGTATTCATCGTCTTCTTCTCATTCTCATCCTTCTCACTTAACCGAAGGTCAGCCAGCTCACCCCATTCACGGTCAAAAGCCTCATAATAGCCGTTGAAATCCATGTCAAAGCTGTGCTCCTCTATCAGTTTGAAGAGCTCCACTGCCCGGTCAAGAGGCTCCTTATCGCTTGTGGCCATATGATACCAGCTGAGTGCATAGATAAAAAATGCAATCGAGTAGATCTGCTTTTTTGTCTCCAGCGGTTCGCCGCCTGCCGTCAGGCTCCAGTAGGTTCCACCGTGCCTGCCGTCAAAAAAGTGACGGCAGATATAATCATATGCCCGATACGCCATCTCCAGGAAGACCGGATCCTTCACCGTGATGTAAGCGGCAGAAAAACTCCATAGGATCCGGGCATTGAGTATGGCACCCTTAGGCGCATCATCAATTACGTTATCATGGCCGTCAATCCTGCCGAAGAATCCCCCCTGTCTGTCATCGGGCATACGCCTGATCCAGTACGGCAGGATATTGCGGGTCAGCTCCTCCATGGCCCCAACCCTCATCTCCGCCAGCATTCGTTCCGGTTTAAGGATCATCTCTTCAGGAACTCCTTATTGCGCGTTATGATACGGTTCAATGACTCCACTGATGACGCAGAGCGAAATCCGTCAGGAGGTGTATTGACGCAGTAGTCGATCAGTTTGTCAACCGTCGATACCGCCACATGCATCCTGGTGTCAGACGATGCGTAATAGATATAGACAGTACCGTCGTCATCGGCTATCCAACCGTTTGAGAAGAGCACGTTGGATACATCTCCGATGCGTTCCTCACCCTCCGGGGCCATGAAGTAACCTCCCGGTTCAGCAATCACTCTTGCCGGATCATCGAATGCGGTCATGTATAGATAAAGTACATAGCGCAGTCCTGCAGCACACCCTCTCACCCCGTGTGCCAGGTGAAGCCATCCCTCCGGTGTCTTTATCGGGTGAGGCCCCTCTCCGTTTTTCACCTCCTTGATGGTATGATAGTGACGGAAGTTGATGATCTTCTCATCACCCGGTATTATTTCTGCATGGGTGATATCCTTCACCAGCGCCCAGCCTATCCCCCCGCCGCTGCCGGCGTCGATGAAGCCATCCTGGGGCCGGGTATAGAGAGCATACATGCCATCGACAAACTCATTATGAAGCACAACGTTGCGCTGCTGGCTTGGCGAAATGAGGTCTGGCAGCCGCTCCCAGGTCACGAGGTCATGCGTCCGTGCTATGCCGGCAGCTGCCACAGCCGACGAAAGGTCGCCCGGCATAGCCTTCGGATCCTTCCTCTCGGTACAGAACAGACCATAGATCCATCCGTCTTCATGGCTGGTAAGCCTCATGTCATAGACATTGATGTCAGGATCTTCCGTCTCAGGCATGGTGACCGGGCGCTCCCAGAAACGGAAGTTGTCAATGCCGTTAGGGCTCTCGGCCACAGCGAAGAACGACTTGCGGTCATGACCCTCAACCCTCGCCATTAGCAGGTATTTGCCACTGTGCTTAATAGCACCGGCGTTGAAGGCTGCATTGATGCCGAAGCGTTCCATCAGGTGAGGATTGGTGGCATGGTTCAGATCATACCGCCAGGCCAGTGGCGCATGGCTTCCGGTGAGCACCGGGAACTCATACCTGTCAAAGATACCGTTACCCGGTTCTCTCTTCCTGTTCTTTTGTTTGATCAGAGCCTCGTGATCATCAATAAGCCTTTCAAGGCGTAATCTAAAATCATTCATATCACTGTCGTTCAGATAAATCCTTATTCGTATAGCCCCATCTCAGTCACATCATTCTGGAAGAGTGTTTCGGGCAGATTATGGAAGTTGATAAAATCCTTTTCACTTATATGCCCCGGCCAGGGTGCATAGAAATGTCCCGGTTTGTTATGGGCATTGCGCCAGACCAGCAGGTAGGAAATATTATGATTCTTCACGGCCGGCCACAGGGTGCCCGTCCACCAGGCGGAGTCCGGTATCCCTTCATAACCTGCCTCAGTCAGGGCTGCAAGCTTGCCATGCTCCGCTGCAGCGGCGGTCACAATTCCCAGCACCCTGTCAACCTCTCTGACAAACGACTGGTTTCCGGCCTGTGGCATCTGGTAATAATCGAATCCCATCAGGTCAACATACCCGTCTCCCGGATAACGGGCCAGGTACTTTTCCTTATCCGATATGTCTCCGGAGCTTGAGTAGGCGAACAGGAGGTTATGGAGATTCTTCTCACCGCACAGGTAATCGAAGGTGAACCGCCATAGAGTGACGAACTCTTCATCTGTACAGAGCTTCTGTCCCCACCAGAACCAGCTTCCGGTATGCTCGTGCCAGGGACGGAAGATGACCGGGATGGCAACGCCGTTCTCATCCCTGAGTGAGCCAAGGAACTCAGCCAGGTTGTCAAGCCACCCCTTGAATTTCTCATGACTCTCACCGCCTGGGAGAACAGATGCCACCACCCTGTCGGAGGAGACATCCCACGAATCGCCCCCGGTCAGCGGGTTATCTACGTGCCAGCTGAAGGTTATCACCCCTCCGCGTGACCATATCTCGCTGACAAAAATCTTCATATGGTCAAATGGTACAGAGTCGAGGTTCACCGGTGCCCTGTGTTCGATATCGCCGAGATCCATCCCGCAGACAGCGGGGTAGTCTCCGGAGACCCTCTTCACGTCTGATTCGCCGTCCGGGTAGATCCAGTCTATCCCGTAGGAGAGGTCATCCTGGTGCCCGAACATTATCCCCCGCTCTGTCGCTGCCTTAAGTCCGGTCAGCATGTTTACAGTCTCAGTGGCGGCTGCAGGGTCAGCAGGGCCGGGTCTCAACTCCTTATCAGAAGGACAGGCGGTAAGCAGCATGACGGCTGCGGTCAGAATGATAATTTTCTGCATGATTCGATTATTTATTAAGTATTTGCTTCAGTCTCCCGCTATAAACAGCGATAAGTTCAATTGTAGTATCGGTGTCAAACACCGAGTTCAGCCCCTGCTCCTCCTGTGGCGGGTCACCGAGGTATTCGTCGCCCGGCTGCCAGTGGATGCGGCCTTCAGCGGCTCTCCCCTCGCCCGAGTAAGCCCATATGTTGCATCCAACAAGTGGTCCGCGCCTCCCGGCATGGTCAACGACCTGCTCAAAGGCGTTCCTGTAGTAGGCATCTCGACTAAGAGTTGGTTCCTCCGGAGAGAAGCCGTGGCTGTCACGCGGCAGGCCGAACTCCTCAAGCACTATAGGCTTGCCGAGTTTCTCAGCCACCGTTAGGTGATCATCCATGTAACGGTTCGTCTTCTCAATGGCTGATCCGAGGGTCCCGGCAATATCGGTGATATCGAGCCATCCCCAGTTCTTCGGCCATATATGCATGGTCAGGTAGTCGATGTTCGGGTCGGCATGGATGCGCTCGAACAGCTCCATCGACTGCTCGCATCCATGGCGGCCTTCAGTGCCTGTGGTGACAAGGTGATTTTGATCAAGCTCCTTCAGCAGTACCGCAATACGTTTAATCATAGCTTCGAAGGCGGGAATACTGGCCTCGGAAAAGGCTCTCGGCTCATTGGCAATCTCCCATGTCATGATCACGGGATCATCGGTGTATTTCAAGCCTGTGTAGCTGTTTGTGCGGCCCACTATGAACCGGATATGATCCTCGAACATTGCAATGCATGGTTCACACGAGTGGAACTGCCCCGAGAAGCTCATGAACTGAGGCCATGTGTTGGGCGGCACATTCGGATAAGGTATAGGCCCGTAGCCATTCCAGTTCAGGTACTGTGAGAATCCCCCGCTCCAGTCCCACGCATTGTTCAGGTAAAGAATTGCATGCATGCCTCTTTTTTTCATCTCAGCCAGCAGGAAATCTAGACCGTCAAGCAGGTCGTCATTAAATTCTCCGGGGGATGTGATAAGTGCAGGTGTAACACGGAAAGGTTCATTGTCAGGACCCTCGGCTCCTGCCAGGACTCGCAGGTTATCAATTCCGATGCTCTTCATGTGATCAAGCTCCCTGATCAGCCGCTCCCTGTCGCCATACTCGCCCTTACTGCCAAGGATGGCACCATACCAGTAGTTTGCACCGATGTAAAAGTACGGTTCTCCGCCCACCTCAAAAATGCCGTCAGTGACGGTGACAAAATCAAACCGGTGGCTCCTTCCGCAGCCTGCAAGGACCATTATCAGCAACAGTCCGGTAAATACTCTTCTCATTGTGCAATTTTATAAGATCGTTGTAAAAATAATCAAACTGTAATCTAACGAACAAGGTTGTTCATCTGAATCTTGCGGTACAGACGTCGCCGTCCGGCTCTGCCGGGCAACCGGCATCTTCATCTGACCCTTACGGTACAGGCTGCACCGGCCAATCCTGCCGACGATGCCTTTAAGGCAATCACTCCCTTTTCCTTTCCCGACTGCAGCACCACCAGGCACTTGCCATTGAAAGCCTTGCGGCAATCAGCCTTGAAAGGCTCCATGCTGGTCTGGCTGCCGTTATCGACACCGGCAATAAAACCTGGACCCTCAACAGAGAATTGCACCAGGTTATCTGCATACGGAACAGGTATATTGTCCTTATCAACAACTGATACGGTGACAAATGAGAGATCGTGCCCGTCGGCGCTTATCTCAGACCTGTCTGCTGAAAGGACTATGGCAGCAGGCTCTCCGGCCGTTCTGACCTCGCTCCTCATGGTCTCTCTGCCGCCGCTGTAACCTACGGCCGTCAGTGTTCCGGCCTCATGCTGAACACTCCACACCAGGTTAAGGTCATCATCTCCCATTGACTTTTTGCCCAGGGAGACATCGTTAAGGAAAAGCTCCACCTCTTCACAGTTAGTATAGGCCCATACATCAACCTCCTGACCCGGATTCCAGTTCCAGTGAGGGAAGAGATGCAGCACGGGCTTGTCAGTCCAGACGCTCTGGTAAAACCAGTAAGCATCTTTAGGGAAGCCGGCAAGGTCAATTATCCCGAAATAGGAGCTTCGGGCAGGCCACGAGTAGGGGGTCGGTTCTCCCAGGTAGTCAAAACCTGTCCATATAAACATGCCTGACAGGAAATCATTGGCTTTCATCAGTCTCCAGGCATCACGGTGGGTTGTGCCCCAGGGTGCCGAGCAATTGTCATACGATGAGCATGTCAGGTCAGCATTGCCATCCATGAAGGGCAGATCCCATCTAACAGGCCAGCGACGTACGATATCGGACGGCATGTCATAACTCCCCCGCGTGGCCAGTGCCGAATTGGTCTCGGCGCCAATGAACTTCCCGCCCGGAAAGGCTGCCGGAAAGCGTGTCCAGAGTGTGTCACGATAGTTAAATCCAATCAGGTCCAGTGCGCCGGAGGCAATGACCGGGTTATGAGGAACAGGGTCGTTGCATGCTGCGGTTACCGGCCTGGTGTCATCAAGGGCCCTTGCGATGCCTGCCAGTTCAGTGGCGATCAACTCACCGCTGCCATCTCTCTGCCATTGTTCCACGACCTCGTTCCCTATGCTCCAGATGAAGACAGAGGGGTGATTGCGGTCTCGCCGGACCATTGCTTCCAGGTCTTTTTTATGCCACTCGTCGAAGTCGAGATGGTAGTCGTAAACGGTCTTGCTGACCTTCCACATGTCAAATGCCTCGTCCATCACGATGAAGCCCATGCGGTCACACAGGTCAAGAAGCTCCGGAGCCGGCGGATTATGGGATGTACGGATGGCATTGCAGCCCATATCCTTCAGGATTTCGAGCTGGCGTTCTATTGCGCGGGTGTTGACGGCAGCACCCAGGCAGCCCAGGTCATGATGGTTGCAAACGCCTAGTATTTTCAACGACTTACCGTTCAGGAAGAAGCCCTTTTCACTGTCAAAGGCAAAAGACCGGATGCCGGTAAGAGTCTCATATTTGTCTGTAAGCGTGTTCCCGGAATATACCTCTGTGACAACGCGGTAAAGGTATGGCCTTTCAACTGACCAGAGCTCGGGTTCTCTGACTGTCAGCTCCTGCGTCACAGCAGTGACAGATCCGTTAAGTTTTAAAGGGTCAGTGCCTGAAGATGCCACCCGGCGGTTGGCCGCATCATAAACGGCTGTTTCAAGCCTGACGTCCGCCACGGAGCCTGACCCGTTCTTTACCTGTGTAATAACCCTCAGCAGGGCCTCATCACCACTCACCTCAGGAGAGGTGACGAATGTTCCCCAGTGATCTACGGCGATCGCAGCAGTTTTTTCGAGCCATACGTTGCGATAGATGCCTGACCCGGAGTACCAGCGCGAGTTTGGTTGCTTAGAGTTGTCAACCCTGACTGCAATTACATTATCCACCTCACCGTAGAGGAGATAAGGTGTAAGCTCATACCTGAATGAGGAGTATCCGTAAGGCCTCCTTCCGAGGTAGTTTCCGTTTATCCAGACGTCGCTGTTTTTATAGACCCCGTCAAACTCGATGTAGATGAGTTTATCCTTCCCGGAATCACTTACCCTGAATGTCTTACGGTACCAACCGATGCCTCCCGGCAGGGCACCTCCGCCCGGGGAGGAAGGGTTAGTATCGCTGAACTCCCCCTCAATGCTCCAGTCGTGAGGCAGGTCAAGAACCCTCCACCCGCTGTCGTCAATACTGCCCTGCCATTCTTCCCCTCCGGCAGCCAGGGAAAATTTCCAGCCTTCATTGAAGCTTGTCCGTTCGCGTGGCTCAGGCCTGGAGCAAGCACTGATGACAGCCACGACAAAGAGTGCCAGGGGCAGCAGGCCCCGAATAGTTGTTCTTCCCGACATAACTATAAAATTTAGATTACTATAATCCAAACCTGGTTCTTATCCAATCCATTTTTGCACGGTTGAAATCCCCCGGCAGTCCGTGGCCCGCCTTCGGATAAACGATATACTTCTTCTCAGCCGTGACAAGGTTATAGGCCGCAAAATTAATGTGCGGCGGGCAGACGTCATCCATCAGCCCCACCCCCATAATCATCGGCGCCTTTATCATATGAGCAAGGTTTTTTATGTCGAAATAGCTGAGAGTGTAAAATGTCTGATCCCATGTCAGCTTTTTCTGATTCTCAACAAGGTCGACGAACTCGTTGCCGGGCCAGGTTGCCACCCTGAAATAATCCCTGAAGTCGGAGAGGAAAGGCACCTGCGGAGCGCATACCGCTATACGGTCATTACTGAGCGCTGCGGTGGCAAAGGTGAGTGCACCGCCCTGGCTGGCTCCCTCGACTGCAATACGTGACTTGTCGACCTCGGGCCGTGAGCATAGGAAATCGACAGCTCTGACACAGTCCATGTATGCACCCCTGTAGATGTATTTCTCCTTGTCGTGGAGGTTGTAGAGGATGTATCCGGGGAATCCCGGATCAACATCATCCCTGCTGTTGCCGTGGCCGCGGATATTTAGTCCGAAGCCAATGATATCATCTCCGTAATTGACATATGAGGGGACTATGGTTGAGCTGTAGCCCTGCACCAGCATGACGGCAGGATAAGTACCCGGCTTGACAGGCACCTGGTACCATCCCCTGATAAGGGCATTGCCCAGCGAGCGCATCTCCACCAGGTAGACACTCTTCGTATCAGTGCACAGGCTGTCAATGCGTATCATTTTGTAATGCGGTTCAACTTTTGCCAGTTCCGCCTTTGCCCGCTGCCAGAACTCAGCGAAATCCGGTTGCGGGTCGGCAGGCGAAACAATTTTCTCCGGCTCATAGCCAAAATTGAAACTATGCTTCTTGTTGCCCATCTTGCTCTCAAGTAAGATATTGGCCTTATAGAAGCCCGGCCTGAGATCCTTAACAGTGAATGTGAATCGGCCGATGCTGTTCTTCCTTACTGCCACCTCCTGGTACTTTGAGGCAAACTCCTCTCCGAAGTCAGTGGTGAGCTTAAGTACGAGGGCACCCCGGTATTTCTTCCTGAACTCGTTCTTAAGAGTGACCGGTATCTCTGCATCCGGAGCCCCCGTAATGATCATATCCCCTTCCCCGAGTTCCGTGCCCAGGGTAAGCAGATCAGGATTGCCCCTGTTTGTCAGCTCTACCGGGCCTCCATAGAGGCCGCCGCCCCCACCGGCATCATAGACCCTGACGGCGATGGTGTTCTTTCTGCCCCACTGTACAATCTCCGGGGGTATCCGGTATGACCGCGGCACGTCATAGGCACCCGAATAATCAGGAGGCATCTTCCCGGTACTGCCTATAACATGTCCGTTGAAGAATGTAACATCAGAGTCATCGATCTTTCCAAGATTGAGTATGAGCCCGTCATACTTAACGGCATTTTTCTTCATTGAGGGAGGTACCACAACCTTCACCCTGTACCAGGCAAACCCGTCATAGCCCGGGAACCCCTGTGCTTCCCACAATTCCAGTGGTGAGATGTCATTCCACCAGTAATCATTTATTGCCGAGTCAATATACTCAGGCTTGTCTCCGGTAAGAAACTTCCACTCAGCCAGTGCGATGCTCTGCGAGTGGCATGTACTGATAGTGAGCAAAGCTGCCGCAGCAATAAGTAACAATCTCTTGATCATGTTATACAATTCTTATTTCGTTCCTATTTGTTCTGTGTTAGCATGGTTATTTCGGCAGTTTAACCGTGATCTCCTCACCGGTGTAGCTGATTGTAACATCAGGAGCCCTGTTAAAATCGAGCTTCACGGCTTTCTCCCCGGACACCCTGACTACTCCGAAGGTGCGGTTCTGCAGCATCCCGGAGAACTCACCCGTTCTGGCGCCAACCGTTAGTGTATTGTCTGCCTCACTCCAGGTGAAGGGTATGAGTGTATAGGCACCGCTCTCATAATTGTAGTTATCGCCTTCATCTTCATAAAGCACGAAGCTGCCGTCAGAACCTGCATAGACGTAGATGGTGAGCGGATCAGCAGGTTTCTCCGAGGCATATTGCATCTCGGGCCCGAAGGGAATCACCGATCCCTCCCTGACGAAGACCGGCATATAATCATACGGGGCATCCGCCTCTATCACCTCTCCTCCCTCATAGTATCTTCCGGAGCGCATATCATACCAGCCGTAGGCAGCAGGCAGGTACACCTTCCTTGAGCGGGCCCTGTATTCGGTAACGGGATTTACCATCAGCGACGGACCGAACATGTACTGGTCAGTTATATCGAAGACCTTTGTGTCAAGGCTGAAATCCATTGCCAAGCCCCTCATCATCGTATAATCATCAAGCCACGAGTGTCCTGCAAGGGAATAGATGTATGGCATGAGTCTGTATCTCAGTTTATTGTACTCAACCATGGTCTTATAGGCAGGATGGTTTTCCGGGGCGGTATTATATATCTCCCTGAAGGGGAACTCACCGTGCGACCTGAAGAGGGGAACAAAAGCCCCGTACTGGTGCCAGCGTGTCATGAGCTCACGCCACTCGTCAAGATCTGCCGGCGATGGATTATAAAACCGGCTCTCAACCGAAAAGCCCCCGATGTCCATCGTCCAGTAAGGTATGCCTGACATGCAGAAATTGAGTCCGCACGGTATCTGCGCTGCCATATCATGCCACCTTGCGGCGATGTCACCGCTCCAGTTGGCAGCCGAATACCTCTGCAGTCCTGCGAAAGCCGATCTTGTCAGGATGAAGACCCTGTTGCCGGGATCTGCAGCCTGCTGACCCTCAAAGACGCCCTGTGCCTGGACGAGCGAATAGGCATTGAAGTACCTGTCGGCAGAGCCGAGCGCTGTGGGATGCATGAGTGCCTTTCGCTCATCCATGGGCAGGTTTGAGCATATGTCCGGCTCGGTGGCATCAAGCCACCATGCATCAATGCCTTTGCTGTAGAGCGAGGTGTTTATCTGGTCCCAGAAGGCCTTGCGGGCGTCACCGTTGAAGGCGTCGTAGAAGGTCGAAACATACCCGATCCAGTCCTTCTGCCCCTTCTCCACATTACGCTTGTAAAGCCATCCCTTGCTGTTCATGGCCTCGTAGTTTTCAGTACCGACGTAGTACTTGGGCCATACCGAGATCATGATGTTTGCGTTCAGATCGTTATGGAGGGTACTGATCATGACGTCCGGCTCCGGAAAACGGATGGAGTCAAACTGATGATCTCCCCATTTGTCTATGGGCCAGTACTGCCAGTCGAGCACTATATTGTCAAATGGTATCCTGCGTTTGCGGTATTCCCGCACTACTCCCAGCACCTCCTCCTGGGTTGTGTAACGCTGACGGCTCTGCCAGAAGCCCATGGACCACTTAGGCATCACAGGCGCCTTCCCTGTCACGGTGCGGTAACCGCTGATCACCTCATCCATGCTCTCGCCGCTGATGAAGTAATAGTCGATACGGTCAGCCACCTCCGACCAGAATGATATCCTCTGCTGCTCCTCCTCATCGAGGGGAGTAAGGTACTTCAGGGTGATGAACGACTCGCCTCCGTCAGGAATCCATTCTATCTTGAGGGGATAGCGCTTCCCCTGTTCCAGGTTCATTGTAAAGTAGTTCGAGGATGCATTCCAGCACTGGCGCCAGCGGTCGAATATCATCTTACCGTCAATCCAGAGCTTTGCATAGCCGGCAGAATTAAACATGAACTTATGTTCCCCTGATGTGTCTGACTCAAATTCACCCTCCCATGTCACCATACCCTCTCCGAGGTTAAACCCTTCCGGAAATTTCACAAGATCAGGAATGAACTGGTAATTGATCTCCTCTTCACTCCGGATCACATGAACTTTTTTCCCTGTTCTCCGGTCAGCGTAAACTGCCGCCAGTCCGCCCTCATTACCGTTTTTGTCATAGAGCTTCAGTGCGGAGAGCTCGTTCCATTCACGTATGTCACCGAATTTTGTCCTGGAGTTGTTATCCCAAAGGATGCCGTAGTTTTGATTCGAGATTATGAAAGGAACCACGGCCAGGGTGTTGTACTGGAAGAGGTCTGCATCCTTGCCTTTCAGGTTCATGAATGAGGTTTGGTTGGCTCCGAGTCCGTAGATGGCCTCATCGGGGTTTGATTCAAACTGCTGCCTGATCACGTAACAGCTCTCTCCGCTGACCGTCACCGGCGTGAATGACCTTCCTCCGCCGCTCTGTTCCGCCAGATAGATTGTACCATCGGTGTCAGTGAAGACAACCTCGCCGGTCTTCAGGGATACCTCGGCGCTGAGCGATTTGGTAGCCAGGGTTATCTGTCCTTCACCCTTTTCGATTGTAAACTCTGTCTCTCCGGCAGCCCGGGGTACTGTGATAAGACTGACAGTCTGAGGGAATTCACCAGAGGGTACTGATGTTACCCTGATGATCCTTTCATTTATTACCTGCAGCCTTAGAGCCTGCCCCGGGAAGTCGGACTTCCCGTTTAGGCGCACCAGAACACCGTTATCGGTTCTTTCGTAAGGTTCGGTGGAGCACGACTGGCATGTAAGTGCCATAATGCCCAGGAACGTCACAAGTGCAATAATTGCTCTTATCTTCTTCATAACCCTGTGTTATTTAATTATTAATTTCTTAGTTATCAATTGACTGTCAACGCGAATTCCCGGTGGTAGTCCGCTATTCAGAATTATCTCACTGCGGCCGTGCTCTGCCCCATACTTCATGCCCCTGGAAGCTGCCAGGGCATACATAATAATGTTTAACAGGCCGGATGGAAATGCTCTTAACTCACTCTTCATTGTATATGGTTACAAGAAAAATAAAAATACAAAGTATATCTCAATATAATAATTAAATCTGAGATACCCTTTGCTGTACAATTTTAGGTTTTTAGCCGTATTCGATCCTGGAAAGGTGGTATTGAGACTATTTTGCCTCTTCATTGTAATAATTTGATAACAGCTGTTGCCTTTTCGCCAAAAAGTAATCTGCTTAGTGTATTTAGTACACATAGCCCGTTAATAACCCTGGCAAATCCGGATACCGGTCCTGCCACATGCATAATACATCCGTATGAAGCCAGCCATGTTGCCAATATACATAACAATACGTCTCCTTACAATCATCAGTGAAAATTTTTTCCCTGCTTTTATCGTATACCCTGTTGGTCGTATGGTTTATTTGCAATATCTTTGATATCATACTTTGTACACTAAGTCATTTTATCACTTGCCCGGTATTATTAAATGATAGCCCACAAGATTATTCCCAACATTTCGGTCGACTGTGTAGTATTCGGGTTTGACTTTGAAAAACTGAATGTTCTGCTGGTCGAGCGGGAACTCAGGGATGAACAGAGCGGGGAGGTGATCTTCAAGGACCACACCCTGGCGGGGTATCACATATTTGAGGATGAAGACCTTGACAGCGCTGCAGGACGGATCCTTAAAGGGCTTACCGGGCTCGATAACATCTTCCTTGAACAGTTCGGAGCTTTCGGTCAGCTTGACCGTGTCTCCTCTCCCAGGGACAAGACCTGGCTTGATTATATCAATAAGGGATTTTCCGACCGGATAGTCACCATAGCTTACCTCGCGCTTATCGATAACACCAAAGTAACGCTCAGGCTGAAAGACAGGAACGTCTCCTGGTTTCCGGTCTCCATGATCAGGGATATGGAAATGGCCTTCGACCATAAATACCTCTTCTATAAGGCTCTTGAAGCCCTGCAGCGCAAGGTGA
>CAZHTG010000045.1:6228-21876 GCA_964535795.1 uncultured Rikenella sp. | reverse complement strand
AGCAACTTGCCGTAAAAGAGATCAAGACCATACCTGTGGTCATGGGTGAGCGGGATCTTCTCAAGGTAGCCAATATGATGCCCGGTGTGCAGACCGTTGGAGAGGGCTCAGCAGGATTTAACGTCAGGGGATCCTCTTCCGACCAGAACCTGTTTCTCCTTAACGAAATACCTGTCTACAATACCGGTCACCTGTTCGGATTCTTTTCGGCGTTCAATCCTGATATGATCAGCGATTTCAACCTCTACAAAAGTAATTTCCCGGTTGAGTACGGTGGCAGGCTCGCCTCGATCTTCGAATTTTCCACACGTAAGGGCAATAAGAAAAGGTTCGGAGCCAGGGGAGCAATCAGCCCTGTTACCGGGTCACTCCTGTTTGAGGTGCCCCTGGTAAAGGATAAGGCCTCGGTAATTGCCGGGGTGCGGACCACCTATTCCGACTGGATACTGGACAGGCTCGACGACAGGGAACTGAGGGAGAGCAATGCCTCGTTCAACGATCTGATGACGGGCATACATATAATGCCTGACAGCAGGAGTTCGCTCCAGATTTTCGGTTATATGAGCAACGACAGGTTCAACCTGGCGGGCAACAGCAACTACAGGTACAGCAACCAGGGTGCTTCAATTCAGTACGACAGGCAGTTGCCTGAAGGATGGAAGATAGATGTTGCCGCCATCCTCAGCAGGTATACCAACTTTCAGGATAACCTGACTTATGTTTCTCAAGCCTATGAGCATGAATTCTCCCTAAGCCATAACGAGATAAAAGCCAGGCTCACCGGTTTTAAATATGCTGACCATACAATAGTGGCGGGAGGTAACTTTATCCTCCACAATCTCAATCAGGGCAGGTATATCCCCGCTTCTCCGTGGTCATTTGTGACCGAACTTGACTTCGGTAAGGAGAAGGGAGCCGAATATGCCCTCTTCATTTCTGATGAATACAGGATAAATGACAGGCTGACTCTCTATACCGGGTTCAGGTACAGCTTCTTCGACTACCTGGGGCCCAGGGAGGTATATTCCTATGCCCCGGCATTGCCGCTGGAGGCCGTTAATATAATTGACACAACCCACTATGGCAAAGGTAAAAGGATAGTCAATTACAACGGTCCCGAATACCGCCTCTCGCTTAACCGCGAGCTGGCACCCGACCTTTCCGTTAAAGTCAGCTTCAACAGGATGAGACAGTATCTCTTCATGCTGTCAAATACCGTGGCCATCTCTCCCACCGACAGGTGGAAGATGGTCGATTCGCATATCAGGCCTCCGGTTGCCGACCAGGTAAGTCTCGGTATCTACAAGAATATCAACAGCAGGGCTCTTGAAACCTCAGCCGAGGTTTATTTCAAAAATACACGCCATGTAGTGGAGTATAAGGACGGCGCCGAGCTGACGACCAATCCTCTTATTGAGACGGCCATTCTGCAGGGGCGGCAGAACTCATACGGGGCTGAATTCCTTGTCAGGAGGAATGCGGGCCGGCTTACAGGCTGGATAAGCTACACATGGTCCCGCTCTCTTATTACGGTAGACAGTGAATACCTCTGGGGTCAGATTAACCGTGGCAGGACCTATGCTTCCAACTACGATAAGCCGCATGCAATTAACCTTGTAGGATCTTTCAGGATATCAAGGCGGGTGAGCCTGGCCTCAAACCTGGTTTATAACTCAGGCAGACCGATCACCTATCCTACAGGCCTCTTCTACATAAACGGCGTCGAGGCGGTGAGCTACTCCTACCGCAATGAGTTCAGGATACCCGATTACTTCAGGATTGACGCCTCACTCAACATCGAGGGGAACCTGATTAAGAAAAAACTTGCCCACGGGTCGTGGATGTTTGCAGTCTATAATGCTACCGGACGGAGAAATGCATACTCCATTTACTTCAAGAATGAAGAGGGTCAGATAAAGGGCTTTAAGCAGTCGATATATGGCGTACCAATCTTCACTGTCAGCTACAACATAAAACTTGGAAATTATGCGGTTGAATAGGGTCGCTATACTCCTGCTTATCATTGCCGGGCTGTTTTCCTGCGTGGAACCATATACGCCTGAAACCTCTGGCTATGATGAGATGCTGATGATCGAGGGTATTATCTACGACGACCCCACCATGGTGCCAAAGGTTACCATCTCCAGGAGCATCCCCCTTAGCCGTGAAAGAGACTACAAATCTGAGACCGGCGCCGCAGTATCAGTGGAGTGCGACGACGGAACATCATTCCCTTTTATGGAGACAACCCCCGGTGTCTACACAACATCAGGAGTACCTGTAATCGCGGAACAGGGGAAAAAATACAGGCTGCTGGTAGTGACCGGTGATCAGAAAGTCTATGCATCCGGTTTTGAGCCATATGTACCCCCCGCTCCCATTGACAGTGTGACCTTCAGGGCCGAATACACGAAGGTGTCAGAATTCGGACAATGGGAGCACGGACTGAAGTTTTATGCAAATGCCAGCAGCAGTAATGATAAGCCCGTTTATTTGAGATGGCTTCTCGATGCCACTTACAACTACTCGGTTCCATTTCCCGGCGATTTAGTCTGGACAGGTAGTTCTGTTGTAAACTATCTCGGTCCGGACTACAGGTTCTGCTGGAAGAGTCTGGAAATCCCCGGAATATTTATTGCTGACTCATACGGAATGGAGGGCAACAGGGTTGCCGACGCAGCACTGAACTTCGTATCGCAGTTTGGCGACCAGTTGACGATCAGGTACAGTCTTAACGTGGTGCAGTTATCCATCCCCAAGTCAGCATATGAGTTCTGGTATGACCTAAAGAAGATGACCGATGCTTCCGGTGGTCTTTACGAAACTCAGCCGTTCAGGACAAGGGGAAATATAAAGTGTATCTCCGATCCCGGGACCGAGGCAGGCGGAGTCTTTGAAGTGGCAGGAGTATCACGCACAAGGGTATTTGCCGACAGGCCGACAGAATTCGAAATTCGTTCCTTTAAATGTTCACTGATCCCTATAGGGCCAGATGGGATCTCCTGGGAGTTGCTGCCACCAAACATCTTTGTATCCGAAATGGAGGTGGATAAGTATGCTACAACACTGCAGCAGCAATGTTATGATTGCAGGTTGAGGGGAGGAACAATCACCAGACCACCATTCTGGGAATAATATGAAACGGAAATTGAGAATATTGAATCCTTATTACCCGCCTGGCGCCGTGGCACTCATCCTGTTACTTGTTCTTTTGCCCCGGGAGTCGATATCGCAGGGTAACTATTTTGATGGGCCACTATTTACCGAGACTGCATGGATTACAACCGACAGGCAGATATACCTCCCGGGGGATAAGATCCCCTTTTCCGCCATCATTCTTGAGTCAGACAACTGGACACCGTCCAGGCTGAGCCGGGTGCTCAGGGTTGAATTGCTTGATTCAGCCGGTAACAGTGTTTCCCATGGTGAGTACCTGCTTGAAGATAGCCGTACTTCAAACAGAATAACGATCCCGGACGGGACAGCCAGCGGATGGTATTACCTGCGTGCCTATACCAACTGGATGCGTAACCGCCCCGATCTTACACAGAGCTACCTCCCTCTGAAAGTTGTCAACCCCGCAATAATCAGTTCTCTACCGGCAGCCACCGATAACAGCAGGATGATTTCACTTACCCCGGAAAACAGGAGGCTTCTTCCCGGCCTCAACCGTTGCGCCCTGTTTGTGGCAGACGCTTCGGGAGCCGGCATGCGCTATGTGGCTCCTCTGCTGGACCAGAAAGGTGATACTGTTGCCATTCTCAAAACCGATCCTACCGGCTGGGGAATTGTCGAGTTGGAGCATGCGGAGGGACACCGGTACAGGGTTGCACCTCAGGCAGATGGAGAGGTAGTCACACTGATGGTGGCAACCGCAGGTGATGAGGAGGGCAACACCCGGTTCACATTCAGTAAAACTGCGGGCAGACTGAACGTCACGGGCAGGGGCCTGAATGCCGCCACAACCAGGATGCTGATCCACCGGAACTATACCTGGTACCTTTGCGACTCGGCAATTGTAGAACAGGGTGCAGTACATTTCTCAGTGCCGACATACGACCTGGATAACGGTCTCTACCAGCTCTCTCTGCTCTCGGGTGAGAACGAAATTCTCTATACAAGACTCTTCTTTAACGGCGACCCGATAGGCGACTACCAGCAACTGGATATAGGGTCTCCTCCCGGTGATCCCTCAACCCTGGAAGTCAGCTACAACACAGGCCAGGGAAATGGGAAGGCTGGCCTGATATCTAAACTCGTTACCAGTGATTGTCCGCTTGATATTCACGACCTCTATATTCCCGGAGTTCCGGGGTGGCAGGCAGATTATTCCATCCCTGCCGGCAGGGATGCCAGGGAAGGGTGGCTGATAACCTCCTCTTACCCCGATGAGTGTGCGACATCATTCTACAGGGAAGATGCAGACACTCCCAGAGGGCCTCTGTACAACAGCCGGCTTATTATCGACGAGAGGGAAAGACGCTACAGCTTTATGCCGGAATCACGCGGGTCGGTACTTTCGGGTATTTGCCTCAATGGTGAAGGCAAACCTCTCCCGTATCTCCCGGTGTCTGCCACAGTACTTACTAACAATACTTTTATTGGAGGATTTACATTCAGTTCGGGTAGGTTTCACCTGCCCCTGCCCAATATTTCCGGGCCACACATCCTTATTGTTGCACCCGACCGGCAGATGCCGGAAGGGTCAAAACTGGTTATTGATCCCGGCCGGGAAGATAATATCTCCGGCATACCCGTCAGGAGATTTACCCTCTCCCCCGATGAGATTGACTATGTAAAAGAGGCTGACCTGAACCGCCAGCTGTGTGATATATACTATGGCGACACGCTTGTGACCCCGTCCTCAGAGGTAACCCAGGAAGAGAAAAAAGCATTTTATGGGACTCCCCCCTACAGGGTCGTTGTCGACCGTTATATAAAACTTACCAATATCAGGGAAGTGATCTACGAGGTTGTACCCAGGGTTTTGGTTCGAAACAACAGGGGGAGATATTCACTGAAGATATTCTCCGACCCGCCGCTCCCCGACCAGTACGATCCGCTATTCGTTCTCGACGGCATCCCATTCACTGACCTGAACGAACTGCTGGCGCTGCCTCCCGACAGGATTCATAGCATAGATGTTATTGACAGGCTCATTATTCACGGTAACGCCATCTACTCCGGGATAGTAGGCTTTTATAGCGTTAACGGCGATCTGGCAGGCCTCTCACTACCTGCAGGATCAGTGGTAGTGCCGGTCGAAATGCCCCGTAAGCCGGCAGAACCGGTAACCTTAAGAATTGCCCGTGGTGCCGGTGATCCTTTACTTGATCCAACCCTCTACTGGGACCCATGGACGACTGAGCATGCGGGCAAATTCACCTTCAAGCCAAACGATAATCCGATTGGCCTGGTAACTATAGTCAGCAGTATTGACAGTTCGGGGCATTGGGTATACATCAGGAAATCGATTAGATCTGATGCAAAAAGCTATTGAAATGATAAGTCAGGTTCATGACCGCAGATCTGCGACAGGTATCCTTGAGGATGCGGGCAAACCAGGATCGAATCAAGTATTTGCCACTACCTTCAGTAGTTTTTATCAACCACCAGCGCGAAGGAGGCTTTCACAATTTCCCTGCAGTAATCAAAATTGCCCACCGAAACCCGGTCACCGGATGTGTGATAAGTGGTCTCGATGTCACTCTGATGAAAGAAAAGAGCCTTGAAGCCGTTCACGTAATATGCGTAACTGTCGCTCCGGTTATAGCTTGTGTTGTCCGAATAGGAGGCCAGGGTGCTGTTGACCGCACATAACTCCGCCGCTTCGTTCCTGAGAGCCACTGAATTGTCATAGTGTATTATATTGACAAGCCATGGAGTTGCTGACGGGTCTGCAATATAGGATATCATGTCATAATTGATCATCATCGCTATCTTGCTGCCTGCAGCCGCGTCTTCACCGGCCTGGTACAGGCTGCCATGAAGCCCCAGCTCTTCGGCAGCAAAGGCTACAAACCTGATCGTATGCTTCGGCCGAAACCTCTCTTTCCTGATGATACGGGCAATCTCCAATAATGCAGCAACACCGGATGCATTGTCATTGGCACCGGGCGCAAGTGTAAAAGGATCACTGTCCGCCGAATAATTGTCATAATGAGCGCCTATAACGCTGATGCTGTCATTCTCCCTTCCCTCCAGGGATGCAACTACATTGTATTGCCATTGTGAATAGGTTATCTCCCGGAATGTTCTCGTCAGGTAGAATGAATCAAGCCTGGCCGTAGGGTACCCAAAGGCAATGAACCGGTTTCTGATCCGCACGGCTACCTCCCTCCGGTTGTCTGCCAGGGCAAACCGCGTTCCCATTCCCTCCATCCACCTGACGTACGACTCAAGACTGTCAGACCTTACCTGCTCAACGACATGCAGAACATACTCCTCCTTTGTCATCTGAGGTTCCTTCTGACAGCCGGTCAAAAAAACAAGCATGAGAAACGCCGTGAGCAGAGAGATATATACCTTCGTCTTTGTGTGCATAGATCGGCCTGAATGGAATTGTCATGTAAATGTACCTTTTTTTACCTGTTAATAATATTACCCTATATTGGTTTGGGTGTAATTGTACATCCCACTTCGCTATAAATTTCATTACTTTACGGTAGCAATACCCTGCAAATCCAGTATGAGTATACTTATCAAAAACGGCACAGTTGTCAATTCTGCAGGTACCATGCAGGCAGATCTGCTGACCGAAGAGGAGAGGATCTCCCTTATCGGACATTTCAAGGGAGATTCGGAGGCAGGCACGGTGATTGACGCCACGGGGATGTATATCCTTCCCGGCGGTGTTGATCCTCATGTACACATGCACCTTCCCACCGCTGCCGGTTATTCCTCGGACGACTTCCTTACCGGAAGCCGTGCAGCACTCTTTGGCGGAACAACTACCATCATCGATTTTGTCACACCAGACAGGGGAGAATCTCTTCCGCACGCCCTGGAGAAGAGAATGCGCGAGGCTGAAAACTCATTGACAGATTACTCCTTCCATGTCTCTCCCGTTGAATGGAGAAAAAGCACTTCCGAAGAGATCAGTGAATGCATCAGAATGGGGGTTACTTCATTCAAGGTATACATGGCTTACAAAAAGACAATAGGCCTTGACGATGCAGATCTTCTTAAAGTAATGACGACTGTGGGGAAAGCCGGCGGCATTGTCACCATGCACTGCGAGGAGGGAGATAAGATTGAAAAACTAAGGGACAAATATTACTACGACAATCACACCAGTCCCATCTACCATGCCCTATCAAGACCTTCACACCTGGAAGCTGCAGCCGTGAAAAAGGCTATTGGGCTGGCAGCAAAAGCAGACTGCCCGCTTTATATAGTTCACGTCTCATCAGGGGAATCACTTCTGCATATCAGACTGGCCCGTGCGAAAGGACAGACCGTGTTTGGAGAGACCTGTCCCCAGTACCTCATACTGGACGACATAAAATATGTAGGAACATTCGGGCAGACCGCTCCGTATGTCATGAGTCCTCCCCTCAGAACAAATCATGACAACAATGCTCTCTGGGATGCCCTTGCCGACGGAACACTGAGTTCCGTAGGCACCGACCACTGTCCGTTTACCATTGCACAGAAGAGGGCCGGCAAGGATGACTTCAGGAAGATCCCGGGCGGAGCAGGTGGTGTTGAGCACCGGCTATCACTGCTATATACATATGGATTATTAACTAAACGGTTAAATTTTAACCAGATGGTTAACCTGAGTGCCTCCACGCCTGCTGAGATATTTGGTATATCCTCTCGAAAAGGTTCTTTGACGGTAGGTTCAGATGCTGACATTGTGATCTGGAACCCGCAGCCTGAGAGTATCATCTCGGTGAAGAGTCACCACATGAATTGTGATATAAATATTTATGAGGGTATTCCTGTAAGAGGCCAGGCGGAATATGTAATCAGGGGTGGAAAAGTGGTGATTGAAAATGGCAGGCTGGTCCCTGGTACAAATCCCGGCGGCTACCTGTTCCGCACATCTGATTAGATATCTGCAGGAATCACTTTTGCAAGCATCTTTACAATCTGTTACTTCAGCTAATTCCGACCCGCCTGCGGTTCCGGAGCATTATCTCCGAAAGTATCTCACCCGGATTCTCAAACCTGTTTGTAAGCATCATGGCCGCAATGACGTATGGCTTAAATCCCGCCTCCCGGTATGTCTCAATCCTGTACCGTTCAAAGGCTGACGCGCTGACCTCACCCCTTTCACATGACACTCCGCTGATGTCAGCCGGCAGGCAGTGCATATAAAGGGCACTGCCGTTCCTGGTCAGTTTCAGCTTATCATCATCAAATTCCCAGTCTTTGAATTTAGCATTATTGGCAAGGCAAACCTGTTCCAGCTCCTTCAACCCGCTCCTGTCACTTTTCTGTAATAGCTCCGTCCTCTGTTGCATTATATGATAGGGCGCCCAGCTCTTCGGATAAACGATATCAGCATCCCTCATTGCCTCCTCCATAGAGTGGCTGACCCGGAACAAGCCTCCGCTGGCAAGTGCGTTCTTTTCAGCAAGGTCAACTATCTCCGGAATAAGATTATACCCTTCCGGATAAGCAAGCTCGATATTCATCCCGAAACGTGACATAAGCGCGATTATCCCCTGAGGAACCGACATGGGCTTTCCGTAGCTTGGCGAATAAGCCCAGCTCATCACCAGCTTCTTTCCTCTCAGGTTTTCAGTCGAGCCAAAAACAGAAATCAGATGCATCAGGTCGGCCATTGACTGTGTGGGATGGTCCATGTCGCACTGAAGGTTTACTATTCCCGGGCGTACAGGCAGTACTCCCTTTTCAAATCCCTCGTCGAGGGCATCGCCAACCTCGCGCATATATTTGTTCCCCTCTCCGAGGAAGATGTCATCACGTATCCCTATGAAATCTGACATGAACGATATCATGTTTGCAGTCTCCCGCACCGTCTCACCGTGGGCTATCTGCGACTTCTCCTCATCAAGATCCTGCACGGCAAGTCCCAGCAGGTTGCTGGCAGAGGCAAATGAGAAACGGGTGCGAGTTGAGTTATCACGAAAATTCGAGATTGCCAGTCCTGAATCAAATAGCCTCGGCGAAATGTTGGCCGCACGCATCTCCTTCAATACCGAGGCAACCTCGAGCACAGTCTTCATGTCTTCTTCGCTCTTCTCCCATGTAAGAAGGAAATCATGTCCGTGCAATGAGGGTCTCAGATGCTTTATGCCATCAATCTTCCCTTCCAGATCCGCCTGTTTCTTATCCTTGCTCATATTTCACCATTAACTGTTCAATCGCCTGTTTGGTTACCCGGCTATCTCTAAAACCAGGGCAGCATAAAATGCTGAAGCCGCCACAAGATCACTTACCGGCACCTTTTCATCCGGAGCATGGGCCAGCACCTCATTCCCCGGTCCAAAACCGATGGTTGGTATGCCGTATACACCGCATGTCATGATGCCGTTTGTCGAGAAGGTCCATTTGTCAACCACCGGTCTTCTTCCAAAGAGGCCGGTGAAGGCCTTTATTCCACTCTGCACCCCTTCATGGTCTTCCGGCAAAGTCCAGGTAGGATAGTATCTGTCCATGCCATACTCCAGTCCCGTATAGGCCTTCTCAGAATAGGACAGCAGTTCAACCTTCGCATTCATCCCTTTGACAATCTCCTCGATCTCCCTGACGGCGCTCTCGCTGGTATCCCCTGTCGTCAATCGCCTGTCGAGATGTATCCTTGCATAATCCGACACGGCGCAGAGCGACGGGCTCTCGGAGATGATCTCGGTCACGGTTATACTGCCCTTGCCCAGAAAGTCATCCGGGGCAAGCCTCTCGTTGAGCTTCTCAATCTCCAGGGCTGCACGTGAGGCCATGTATATGGCGTTCACCCCCCGTTCCGGGGCAGAGCCGTGGGACGACCTGCCATGGAAATGGACCTGCATCTCCATCCTTCCTCTCTGACCACGGTACAGGCCCAGGTTCGTTGGTTCGGTCAGGACCACCAGGTCAGGCCTTATCTTATCCTCTTCTATAATATACTTCCAGCACAAACCGTCGCAGTCCTCCTCCATCACGGTGCCGGTAAAGTAAACAGTAAGGTCCCTGTCAAAACCGAGTTCCTTCAGTATCCTCCCGGCTGTAACAAAGGCTGCCGGTCCGCCCTTCTGGTCAACAGAGCCACGACCGTGTACAAAGCCCTCGCGTATCTCTCCGCCAAGCGGATCAAAGCTCCAGTTCCGGGCAGCGCCAAGGTCAACCGTGTCCATATGGCCGTCAATAGCCAGTATCTTCTTCCCGCTGCCTATCCTTCCAATGACATTGCCCAGTCCGTCGATGAAAACCTCATCAAAACCCGCCTCCTCCATCTGGCGCTTCAGTTCAAGCTGCACATCTTTTTCGTGAGCGGTTAAAGATTTGATCTTAACAAGCTTCGCAAGGTTCTTTGCCGTATAATCGCTGTATTTCTCTGAGAGCTCATTGATTTTCTGATAGATATTTTCCATGATACCGACTTATATGAGGGAAATCAAAGTTATAATAAATCCCGTTTGAAGTATATTTGTGTATGGTTACATTCATACTGAATAATGAGCAGATCAGCACCGATAAGCCCTCAGGGTCATCGCTGCTCGATTTCATAAGGTATGACATGGGGCTTACCGGCACCAAAACCGGGTGCCGTGAGGGCGACTGCGGAGCGTGTACGGTCCTTGCCGGGACATTGACAGGCACCGCGGTCACCTACAGGAGCGTCGTCTCATGTCTGGTACCGCTCTGCAATGTGCATGGAAAACATATTATTACCATAGAGGGGATCAGCACAGGTCATCTGTCCAACGTGCAGCATGCAATGGTTGACAACGGAGCCATCCAGTGCGGATTCTGCACCCCAGGTATAGTAATGTCACTCGTGGCCGAAAGCGCTGCAGGCAGGAAAACAACGAGGGAATCTGCAATTGAAGCCACAGGCGGCAACATATGCAGATGCACTGGTTACAAATCGATCGAAAGAGCGGCAGAAGCCATTGCGGCATCTTTGGCTGACAAGGAGATAACAGACCCTGTAAGATGGCTTGTTGAGCGAAAACAGCTTCCTGAATACTTCATGACAATACCGGAAAGACTGGCGGCAATACCTTCAATCCCGGAAATCCCGGAAATCCCGGAAAAGCCGGAACCCCAGGCTCCCACGGCTCCCACGGAAATCCCGCAACCCCCGGATCTCCCCAAACCCCCGGCTCCCCCGGGACACCCGGAGAAACACGGTATGAGGCTGAGAATTGCCGGGGGCACAGACCTGATGGTGCAAAAGCCTGACGCACTTGCGGAATCGGAAACATTCACTCTAAGTGAAAGAAAAGATCTAAAGGGAGTAAAAGTCGAAGGCGGAAGATGTATTATCGGTGCCTCAGTGACGATCAGCGAAGCAGGTGAATCTGCAGAACTTAAACAATATATTCCGGAGATCTCCTCTTACATCCGGCTCATTGCATCCGAACCCGTAAGGAACATGGCCACCATTGCCGGAAACATCGTCAACGCCTCACCCATAGGAGACATCTCCGTCATGCTGCTGGCCCTCAATGCCGGGGTGACTATTGAGGGTGATCAAAAAATCAGGACTCTCCCCCTGCAGAACCTCTTCCTGGGATACAAAAAACTTAACCTCACCCCGGAGGAATTCATAAAGGATGTCTCGTTCGAATATCATACTGAACCGGCATTGTTCAGCTTTGAGAAGGTAAGCCGCAGGACTCACCTCGACATAGCCAGTGTGAACAGCGCAATACATCTCCGCATGACCGGAGACACCATCGCTGAATGCCATCTCTCAGCCGGCGGCGTGAGCCCGGTACCTCTGTACCTTGCAAAAACATGCGGCTTTCTGACGGGCAGGCACATCTCTGCAGAGATCGTGCTGCAGGCTAACGAAATAATGCAGGAAGAGGTTTCTCCCATAAGCGATGCCAGGGGCAGTGCAGGGTACAAGAGGCTGCTCCTGCGTCAGCTTCTTTTTGCCCACTTCCTGAAGCTGTTCCCTGAAAGGATAAATCTTAGCATTGACCAGTTATGAGCAACCCGGATGCAGTAAACCATTCAACCGGGAGATCACAGTACCTCGATGACATACCGGTTCTGAAGAACACTCTTTACGGTGTCATTTTCGGCTCCCCCTCAGCTCACGGGAAAATAGAAGATATTGACCTTTCCGGGGCTCTCACCTCACAGGGTGTTCACAGGATTTTTACTCACAGTGATATCCCCGGGAAAAACGATATCGGCGGGATTATCCCTGACGAGACCCTCTTTGCTGAGGGTGAAGTTCATTACCGCGGCCAGCCCGTAGCCCTGGTTATTGCTGACAATGAGCATAATGCAAGGAAAGCTGCGAGACTGATCAAAATCACTGTCGACGAGCTGGAGCCCGTCACTGATCCCCGCATGGCAGCGGAGAAGGGGCATCTCCTCATCCCGTCGCGCACCTTCAGGATGGGCAATGCGGCAGCCGCATGGAGCGAATGCGACTACATAGTGGAAGGCAGGGCCGACTGCGGTGCACAGGAGCATCTGTATCTCGAGACGCAGGGAGCCTACTCCTACCCGGCCGATAACGGTTCAATCAGGATACACTCATCAACGCAGAGCCCGACGCTCGTGCAGAGGATCGCCGCCAGGGTCCTCGCACTCCCCATGAACCGTGTGGAGGTGGATGTGGCGCGACTGGGCGGAGCCTTCGGCGGCAAGGAGGATCAGGCCACCTTCGTGGCGGTAATGGCTGCCCTCTCATCATCGATGCTGCAGCGTCCGGTGAAGATCACCCTCAGTCGTGGCGACGATATGCGAATGACGGGGAAGCGTCACCCCTACAGTGCCGATTTCCGGATAGGGCTGACAAAGGATTACATGATAAGGGCTTACAGTGCCGTGCTATACCAGAACGGCGGGGCCGCTGCAGACCTCTCGCCGGCAATCATGGAACGCACCCTGTTCCACTCAACCAACGCCTATTTCATTCCGAACACCGAGGTCACCGTTCACAGCTGCCGGACCAACCTGCCCCCCAACACCGCCTTCAGGGGCTTCGGGGCACCCCAGGGTATGTTCGTGATTGAAGCCGCCATAGCAAAGGCATCTGAAGAAATGAAGGTCCCGGCCCGTATCATCCAGCAGGCCAACTTCCTTAAAGATAATGATGTGTTCCAGTACGGCCAGGTGGCCATGGATGTGAACATCGGGAAGTGCTTTGAGGAACTCGACAGGGAATTTAAGATTGAGCAGATTGAAAAGGAAATAGCAGAATTCAACGGCAGGAACACGCTTTACCGAAAGGGCATGGCCCTGATGCCTGTCTGTTTCGGTATCTCCTTCACCAACACATCAATGAACCATGCCCGCGCACTGGTTCACATCTACCAGGACGGCAGCATAGGCATAAGCACCGGGGCGGTGGAGATGGGACAGGGTGTCAACGTCAAGCTGGCACAGGTTGCTGCGGGTCTGTTTTCCGTAGATCAGACAAGAGTAAAGATCGAAACAACAAACACAACGCGGGTGGCGAACACGTCACCCACAGCCGCCAGCACCGGTGCCGACCTGAACGGAAATGCACTGCTGATAGCATGTAACAAGCTTAAATCCAGTCTCAGGGAAGTTGCCGGAGAAATGCTCGGATGCAGTCCCGGAGAGGTTGTATTGCGTGAAGAAAATATCTTTATGAATGAAACACCGACAGACATAACATGGGAAAAACTTGTGCGTGAAGCCTTTCTCAGGAGGGTCTCCCTGACCGAATACGGCCACTATGCAACCCCGGTGATCTTCTTTGATAAATCGAAGGAGAAGGGCCATCCTTTTGCATATCATGTCTGGGGCACTGCGGTCGTCACGGTGGTGCTCGACTGCCTCAGGGGGATTTACAATATCGACAGGGTGCTCATTGTGCACGACTTTGGGAACAGCCTTAATCCGGCCATCGACAGGGGTCAGATGGAGGGAGGTGTCATGCAGGGAATCGGATGGATGACGATGGAGGAGGTGCTCTTCAACAGCGAAGGGAAGATGCTTACCGACAGCCTCTCGACCTACAAGGTACCCGATATATACTCCGCCCCCGGGATCCTTGAATTCCGGGCACTGGAGACGGAAGGACCGGGACCGGCCCTCCTGAAATCAAAGGCTATTGGCGAACCGCCGTTCATTTACGGTATCGGAGCATATTTCGCTCTGCACAATGCTATCAGGTCTTTCAACCCCGCATGGAAGCCTGACTTCGATGCACCGCTGACACCTGAGAAGGTCCTGATGAGATTGTATGACAAAAAATGAAATAATGTCCGGAAAGTTTTCTCCCATCCCCCTGGCTCAACTGCTGAAACTGATTTTTAAGGAGTTCAGCAATGAAGGCACAATCTTCGGGATACCGGAGGAGCTGTTTTTTGTCCCGGGCAGGAACAGGGCGCTGCGTACAGAAATCTTCGGACATCCTCTCCAATCGCCCGCAGGTGTTGCTGCCGGACCACATACACAGATGGCACAGAATATTGTCGCAGCATGGTTGACCGGCGCGCGCTATATCGAACTTAAAACAGTCCAGACACTCGACGATATTGAGGTTTCCAAACCCTGCATCGACATGCAGGACGAGGGCTATAACTGCGAATGGTCCCAGGAACTTAGGATAAAAGAGAGCTTCGATGAGTACCTTAACGCATGGATAATCATTCATATACTGAACAGGAGGTTCGGATGGGACGAAACCCCCGGAACCGTGTTCAACATGAGTGTCGGGTACGATCTCCAGGGTATCATGCAGGAGAATGTGCAGTGGTTCCTTGACAGGATGACCGACTGCAGCGCTGAACTGAATGCAAGGGTTGAAGAGATCATGGATATATTTCCAGAAGCCGTTGAGACTGAGATCCCCTGTCGTATCTCCGGCAACATCACCCTTTCTACGATGCACGGATGTCCTCCGGATGAGATAGAATCAATCGCCCGGTATCTGATTGCGGAACGGAATCTCCACACTCTTGTCAAGCTGAACCCGACACTCCTGGGGCCTGAGATGCTGAGGGAAATACTTAATGAAAAGCTGCATTTTAATACTATTGTCCCGGATGAGGCCTTTGAACATGACCTGAAATATGATGATGCCGTAAGGATAATCAGATCACTCCGTTCCCTTGCCGCTGAGAAAGGTCTTCAGTTCGGGCTTAAACTTACAAACACGCTTGAGTCAATCAACAACAGGGAGGTATTCGGAAAGGATGTGCATACGATGTATATGAGCGGGCGTGCTCTTCACCCTATATCCGTGAACCTGGCCAGGAAGCTCCAGGAAAAGTTCCGCGGTGAACTTTTGCTATCATTCTCTGCCGGGGCCGATGCCTTTAACATATCTACACTCATTGCATGCGGCTTCACGACCGTCACCGCATGCAGTGACCTTCTCAGGCCCGGAGGCTACATGCGGTTGAACCAGTACTTCAGCGAGCTGAATGCCGGACTCAGGAAGCATAATGCAGAAAATATCAATGACTTCATTGTCCTTACGGCCGCGCTGACTGACCTGAATTCAGCCATGCCGGCTGACCTGAATATGACCGG
>CAZHTG010000045.1:0-6128 GCA_964535795.1 uncultured Rikenella sp. | reverse complement strand
CGGCCGCGCTGACTGACCTGAATTCAGCCATGCCGGCTGACCTGAATATGACCGGCCTGACTGAACGCAATGCTGCAGCGCTGAAAAACCTGGCTTCATACAGCCAGACCGTAACATCATCATCCGCCTGCCGCAGGGAGTATATCAGGCCGCCTGACATCAAGTCGGGAAGGGAGCTTGACATGTTCGACTGCATAGCGGCGCCATGCATTGATGCCTGCGCCACGCGGCAGGATATACCCGATTACCTGTGGCACACCTCACAGGGCGAAACTGACAAAGCCTTCGGGGTAATCCTCAGGACCAATCCTTTCCCCTCCGTCACCGGCATGGTATGCGATCACCTGTGCCAGACGAAGTGCACCCGGATAAACTATGACGATCCGCTTCAGATACGGGAAGTCAAACGATTTATCTCAGGCCACGATGAAATCACCCTGAAGCCGGCACCGGAAAACGGTCTGAAGGCAGCAGTCATCGGAGCCGGGCCCGCAGGACTGTCATGTGCGTATTACCTGAGGATGGCAGGCTTCAAAGTCGACGTGTATGAGGCCAGACCAAAGGCCGGCGGTATGGTACAGTATGCCATCCCCGGCTTCAGGCTGACCGACGAAGCCGTTGAAAAAGATATCAGCCGCATCACCAGTCTGGGAGTCAATATCACCTTCAACAGCCGGATTGACAAACAAAAATTTGCGTCGCTTAAAGACGACTATCCCTTTATATTCATCGGGCCCGGGGCACAGCTCTCAACGCCTCTCAACATAGAGGGCACAGGTGCATCGGGGGTCATCGATCCGCTGCAGTTTCTCTTCCGGGCAAGGGCGGGAACAGAGACGGGCATCGGCAGAAATGTTGTCATCATCGGAGGAGGCAATACCGCCATGGATGCGGCCCGCACGGCACACCGCATCGTTGGCAGGGAGGGCAGCGTGACAGTTGTCTACCGGCGCACCGTGAACGAGATGCCCGCCGACCAGGGGGAGATAAGGGAGGTGATGAAGGAAGAGATAACCATCATGGAACTTACGGCACCGGAGAAGATCGTTGCAAGGGATGGTAAAGTTGCAGGACTTACCTGCAGCAGGATGGAGCTGAAGGGTGTTGACAGCAGCGGCAGACCCGCCCCGGTAAAAGTCGGCGGAAGTGATTTTGAAATAGCCTGCGATACCGTCATCGCGGCAATCGGACAGATGACAGACATTGAGATCGCCGGCCGTGATGAGCTCTCGGTGGGCGACAGCCCTTACCGTACCCTCATAAAAGGCGTATACACGGGAGGCGATGCCATGCGCGGAGCATCAACCGCAATAAATGCCATTGGCGACGGCAGGAAAGCTGCCGGACAGATAATGCATGACGCCGGTATCATCTTCAGTACTAATAAACCGGAACTTAAAAGAGACCTCTCATACAGTGAACTGATGGTAAAAAGGGCCGTCCGGATCCATTCAAGGCCCCCTGCCGAACCCACGGAAGAGGAGAGGCGTACTTTCAGCCTTTTGAGTCCGGAACAGGATGGCAAGACTATGACTGAAGAGGCCGGACGATGTCTCTGGTGTGATGAGATATGCAGCATCTGTACGACTGTCTGCCCCAACTTCGCCAACCGCACCTGCCGGGTGACCCCGTTCAGCCATATGCTGCAGAAGGCTGTGAAAAAAGAGGATGGCAACATTGAATTTGAAGAGGACTCTGTCTTTGAGATCAGGCAGCTATACCAGATACTCCACATTGCAAACTTCTGCAACGAGTGCGGTAACTGCAAAACATTCTGTCCCACCTCCGGAGCTCCCTACCTTGAAAAACCGAAATTCTGGCTCACCACAAAATCCTTCAATGAAGCTGAAGAGGGATACTTCCTCACAGTGCTGAGAGGCAGAAAAAACCTTATCCATAAACGTAAGGGAAGTTTCGCAACCATGACTGAGATAGCTGATAAATATATCTATGAGACAGATTTCGTTTCGGCGACCTTTGACAGGAAAAACTTCAGGCTTACCGAAGTCAAGTTTCTGACTCCCTGCATAAAGGAGGCTCATTTCCAAAAAGCAGCTGAGATGGCCGTGCTTTTGCAGGGAGCGGAGAGCCTGCTCCATGCATGACAGAGGGCATGGATTAATAGCTGCATATTGATTATCTTGCATTGTTGATCCGACTAAAACCCAAGGATAAATGATCCATCCTATTGATAAGATTACCAGTGAGACAGCGCTGGAGAATGCTGTCAGCCGTTTCAGGGAGAGGGGTATTATCCTTCCAACCTTCGAACAGCAGAGGCACCCGGAACTCATCCCCGATAAGATCAGATGGAAGCTGAAGGAGGTGGGGCTATGGGATATCAACCCCCTGAACCTGTTCCGTATAACATGGAAGAATGAGCCTGTTGACAGGGGCGGCCTCTTCGGCGGGGTCAACTTCATTGAGTTGCCGCGGAAGATTACGGGAGTGGATGCCCGAATCATCCTCCTCGCCGGTAAATGGTTCCCTACGGGAGCCCACAAGGTAGGGGCGGCATACGGATGCCTCACCCCGAGAATTATCACGGGCGGCTTTGACCCTACATGGCATAAGGCAGTATGGCCCTCGACAGGTAACTATTGCAGGGGCGGCGCCTTTGACTCCAAGCTTATGGGCACCGAATCAGTGGCGATATTACCTGAGGAGATGAGCAGCGAGCGCTTTACCTGGCTGCGCGATGAGATAGGCTCAGAGGTGATCGCCACACCGGGTTGCGAATCGAATGTCAAGGAGATTTACGATAAATGCTGGGAGATACGCAGGACACGCCCCGATTGCATAATCTTCAACCAGTTTGATGAGTTTGGCAACGGTGCCTGGCACTATAACGTTACAGGACAAGCCATCGAGGAGGTTTATAACTCCGTAAAGAATGACCGCAGCACACTGGCCGCTTATGTCTCTGCAACCGGGTCAGCAGGTACTATAGCGGCAGGTGATTACCTCAGGACGATAATACCCGGTATCAGGGTGGTAGCCTCCGAGGCACTCCAGTGTCCCACCCTTCTGATGAACGGCTTTGGCGGCCACAGGATTGAAGGCATCGGAGATAAGCATGTGCCGTGGATTCATAACGTCAGAAACACTGACGTGGTGACCGCCATTGATGATGAGGACTGCATGAGGCTCCTGCGGCTCTTCAATGAGAAAAAAGGAGGAGATTACCTGGCAGCGCTGGGTGTTGAGGGCGACGTTGTGCGTAACCTCCCGCTGATAGGCATCTCGGGCATCGCAAACCTCCTCTCGGCAATCAAGACAGCAAGGTACTTTGAGATGACGGCTGATGATGTCATCATCACTATAGCAACCGACTCCGCGGAAATGTACAGGTCAAGGGTAGATGAACTAAGGAACCAGAGAGGAGAATATGACTCCCTGCAGGCCGTGAGAGACTTCGAACAGTGCCTTATGGGAGCCAGATGTGACAACATGAAGGAGCTCTCATACAGGGAGAGAAAGGCTATCCACAACCTGAAATACTACACCTGGATCGAACAGCAGGGAAAAGATGTCGAAGAGCTTAACCAGCTCTGGTATGACAGGGGTGTTTGGAACACTATGTTCCATCAGACAGAACGATGGGATGAGCTGATCAATGAGTTCAACGCCAGGACCGGACTACTGGAGACACTCTGAACAGCACCTGGAAGGAGATGGATAAGAGCAAATTCATATACAGGTGCACCGACTGCGGCAGGGAATACGACAGTGGCACGACGATGTATCTCTGCCCCTCGTGCAGCACCGGACAGCTCCCCGATGTTCCTCCGCGCGGGGTGTTGAAGACACTCTATGACTATGAGGCAATCCGGAATACAGTTTCCGGCTTCGCCGGCCTGAAGGAGAAAGGCTTCATCGATCTTATGCCTGTCGACAGCCTTGCATCCCTTCCTCCGCTGAGAGTGGGAAACACTCCCTTATACCAGTTCAGAGAGTTTGACGGCAAATTTTTGCCCTTTTCTCTATACCTCAAGGATGACTCGCAGAATCCCACCTGGTCATTCAAGGACAGGGCCTCTGCGCTGGTATCGGCATATGCCGTTGAGAGCCAGCTTCGAACCATTATAACCGCATCCACAGGCAATGCGGGCTCATCGCTTGCGGGCATATGCGCCTCGCAGCACCAGAGAGCGGTGATAGTTGTTCCCGAGACGGCACCGCAGGCCAAACTGACCCAGATTGTCATGTACGGCGCAACGATAGTGCCTGTTAAAGGAACCTATGATGAGGCATTTGACCTGAGCGTTAAGGCCACGGAGACGTTCGGGTGGTATAACCGTAACACCGCCTTCAATCCGCTTACCATTGAAGGGAAAAAGACAGCATCGTTTGAACTGTTTGAACAGCTTGACAGCCGGGTGCCGGACAGGATTTTCATCCCGGCTGGTGACGGCGTGATACTGGCAGGTATCTACAAGGGATTTGAGGATCTCCTTCGCCTGGGAATTATTGAAAGAATGCCCGTCATCGTTGCCGTGCAGTCGGAATTGAGTGACAACCTGGTAAGGAATATATCGCAGGATGTATTCAGCATCTTGCCCTCCGCCACTGTGGCAGATTCCATCTCAGTAGACATACCGAGGAACTTCCATATGGCACGGCAGTTCCTCAGGGAGTACAGCGGCGAGACACAGACTGTCACCGATGATGCCATCATGAATGCTTCGAAGATGTTGGCCGTGAACACCGGGCTCTTCGCGGAACCGGCGGCAGCGGCAGCATTTGCCGGATTCCTTTCATACCACAGTAATGGCCGTATCACATCCGGCTCCTCAAATGTCGTTCTGCTCACCGGGGGAGGGCTTAAGGATTCTGCGGCAGTCTCCTCACTGATCAGGATGCCCGCATCGGTTTACCCTACGATAGATAACCTGGCAAGGCTTGTGCAATGATCACCTATACCCTTAACGGCGTACGGAGAAGCTTTGAGGGTGACCCGGAGGAGTCGCTTCTTGATCACCTCAGGATAGAGAACAGGATCACCTCTGCAAAAGACGGCTGCTCCGGCCAGGGCGTCTGCGGCGCATGCACCGTGGAGATAAACGGCAAGGCGCGTATGGCGTGCCGGACAAAGATGAAAAGCCTCGATGGGGCTGAGATTGTCACCACCGAAGGATTGCCTGACAGGTTCAGGGAGGTGATCAGCAGGAGTTTTGCACATAGGGGCGCCGTGCAGTGCGGTTTCTGCTCCCCGGGGATGATCATGAGGGCTAAGGCTCTGTATAATGTTAACCCGGCACCTTCACGTGCTGAGATCATTAAAGCCCTCTCTCCTAACCTGTGCCGTTGTACGGGATATGTGAAGATAGTTGATGCCGTTTTAGCTGCCTTTGCCGAATTGACCGGGGAACCGGCACCTGATGCCAGGCCTCCGGCAGCAAATGCCATGCCCTCGGCAACGGTAGGCGAGCCCTACCCTAAATATATGGCCGCCGAAACGGCACTGGGTGCAAGGGATTTCGTTGATGACATGCAGATCGAAGGTATGGTTCACGGAGCACTGCGCTTCAGTGACCATCCGCGCGCCACCGTTGTCAGGATAGACGTCTCGGAAGCCCTGAATGCCCCGGGGGTGATAAGGATCCTCACCGCAGCAGATATTCCGGGTGAGCCTAAAACAGGACTCATCTTCCGCGACTGGCCACTGATGGTGGCCGAAGGTGAGACAACCCACTGCCTTGGTGATGTTCTGGCCGGCGTGGTGGCAGAGACGGAGGCGAAGGCACGGGCTGCGGCACCACTGATAAAGATTGACTACCGGGTTCTTGATGCCGTGACTGATATGCATATGGCTGCCAGACCTGACAGTATTGAGGTCCACAGCGGCCGCTCCAACGTGCTGGAGACGTCGAGCATCAATGCCGGCGATCCCGTTAAGGCATTCAGCGAGGCAGCCTGGGTGGCCGCCGGGGTATATGAGACCCAGCGTATAGAACATGCCTTCCTCGAAACCGAAACGGCGATTGCCATGCCCGAAGATGACGGCATCAGGCTCTACAGCCAGGGACAGGGTGCCTACGTCGACAGGAAGGCTGTATCGGAGATACTTGGCCTGCCCACGGAAAAGGTAAGGGTGATACAGGTGCAGAACGGAGGTGGCTTCGGAG
>CAZHTG010000044.1:0-22068 GCA_964535795.1 uncultured Rikenella sp. | reverse complement strand
GTTTATATGTGTAGTAAAGGTATGCATATTTGGATGAAATGGGAGTTATTGTGGAGGAGGGGGTGATTGTTATATCGGGTTGAAATAGAGGGTTCGGATCTACTTGATCTGACTCTGCTCTTGAATTACTTCAACTCCAGAACTACCAGGTAAGCACAGTGATCAGATGCAACAGAATCCTGAATAACCTCCGTGGAGAAAACCTCCCACCGCCCCGCGGGATGAAACATAACATAATCAATCTTCTTAACAGGTACTCCTGAAGGGTAGGTGGGAGCAGGGAAATCCCTGTCGTATGAACTACCCCATTCCTCCTCAAGAATCCTGATCGGAACACTCCCGGGAACAGCATTCAAATCACCAGCCAGTATCGCAGGATATCTGCCTCTGACAAACACTTCGTTTATCTTCCTGACCTGCAATATCCTGTCTGTATCATCAGCCAAATGATCAAGATGCGTACCTATAAATGCAATAGTATCACCCGAAGGCAATACCGTGACAACCTCCACCGCCGCCCGGGGCTCACGGTCACCAGTAAACGGTAGGGAAACATTCCTTGCCGTTACAAAACTGTACTTGGAAAGTATCGCTTCACCATACTCGCCACCATCATAATGCATCGCCCTCGCAAAAATTGGTGCCATCCTGAGCCTCCACCCCAGCTCAGTGGCTAAATCGTAACCCCTGGCCCTCCTCGTGAGGAAGTCAACTTCCTGCAAAGCAACCAGATCGGGATCAGCGTCGCGAATAACCCTGGCAATGTAATCGAGATCAAAATCACCATTCATTGTCGCTCCATGATAAATGTTGAAAGTTAGTACTCTCAATACCCCTGAACTGTCAGTATCTCCCTGAGACCAGCCCGGAGAACTGATCAGGAAAATCACTAGAATAATCTTTAACTTAAGTTTCACTATATGATTGTATTAAGTCGTTCCTGTGTGAAATTATTTTTATCTGATTGAATAATTGTTTTTACAAATTGCTTAATTCTTTGTGATTCGCCAATATTAATGCTTTAAAGTTCGGTTAATTAGATAAAAGAGTTAGTCGCAATCAATCAGATAACCACTGTTGGGGGTTATCCCGAAATCTTCCTGTTTACACGATTTCCAGACAAAATGGAACAGATTCGTTAAAAAGAAGATCATTTGCATGCGAATCGTTGTTGATAAAAATATTACTTATTCTCATGTAAACTCATGAACTGCCTTGAATTTCAAACATCGCCGGTATAGTAAGAGGGACAATAACTCCCCGGGTTTGGTTTGGTCCGGCCTGATTTGGTCTGACCCGGTTTAGCCCAGCTATGTCTGGCCTGGTACGGTCCCGTCCTGTTTGGCTTGATTTGGTGCGGCCAGGTGTGGCGCAATCCGGTCTGGTTTGGTCCGGCCTGATTTGGTCTGACCCGGTTTAGCCCAGCTATGTCTGGCCTGGTACGGTCCCGTCCTGTTTGGCTTGATTTGGTGCGGCCAGGTCTGGCGCAATCCGAACTGGCCCGGTCCTGCTTTTTTTTATCTGGTCCTGTCCTTTCTTTCTTGATTTGGATTATTCTGCCCCGACCTGTTCAAACCTGATGCTGTCAGGGCAGGTAAGTCAGGTCCTCTTTTCATCATACTACGGCAACTTGCCAAATTTTACCTTCTCCGGAAGAAGATAACCAGTACTGTGCCAGATGCTCCACTGAAAGATCCCTACCTGATGAATATAAACAGGATGACCTGGAATGTAACTAACCCTATAAGTGCCAGAAACACAGACCTGACCCATCCGAACCTTTGCACCTTCCTGATACCAATTGTAAAGAGATACATGAACCAGAAAAAGTATATAGTGTAGAGGGTCAGCAACAAATATCTCCAGAAGGTCTGCCCATTAAGCATCTTCTCATATTCCTTCATGTTAATGATACCAAGTGTCGAAAGAATGGCATCGGTGAGATCATGCAACATCGAACTCCATGTCGCAATTCCGATTCCAAATCCAATAACTGCCAGTATGTTCTCAAACGAACCGACCCCGTTCAACAGCCTCGAAATAAGGAATACAGTACAGGAAGCACCAAGCCAGGCCATATAGTATCCAGGCAAAGTCAGAAAAATATCATACCGGAAGTATTCCTCAACCGGGAGGGCGAGCCACGGACTGAAGGTCGACGGAGAACCGCCGGCATTCCAGGCCATGATGTAAAAAAGAGTGTAACCGATTATCGGTACAAGTAGTGCAAAAAATCCAAACCTTAACGTACTCTTCCGGTCAACGATAAGGTCGAAGGTGCTTGATGGTTTAATGAACATCCTGAGATAAATGGGGAAGAAATGTGTGCTGTCAGATTTCATGGATATGAGTTTGTGTTGCATGGTTTTGAAGTATAACATTTTTATCGGTCTGATCTGCTGCTGAATCGGATGACCGTTAACTATCCCTTTGAATACATTAAAGGGAATCAATGCTGTCTGGTAAGATCATTTCGAGAACAGGATATCTCCCTTGCCCGAAACCTGTCACTATAAATCATCAAATGGCGTGCGGATCTTCTGAATGCTCTTCTCGGTGACATGTGTGTAAATCTCCGTCGTTTTGCTGCTCTTGTGTCCTAATAACTCCTGTATGTATCGCAAATCAGTCCCTGCCTCCAACAGATGGGTGGCATAAGAGTGCCGTAAACCGTGAAGAGTGATCTTCTTTTTTATCCCCGCCCTCTGACACGCCATCTTAAAGACCTTCTCCACACTCGTCGCACTGTACCTGTCGCCCTGACGCTGCCCTTCAAAAAGATAAAGAACCGGTCGATAGCGCGCCACATATGAGTCAATCATCCCTACCAGTTTTGCCGAAACAGGAACAATCCGATCCTTGAAACCTTTGGACTGTCTGACAGTCAAGAGCATACGGTCATGGTCAATGTCGTCCGGCTCCAGCATGATGACCTCACTGCGCCTAAGGCCGCATCCGTAAATAATGCTCAGCATGACTCTGTGCTTTTCATTCGTCGGCGCTTCAATGATCCTCTTTACCTCCTCCTTGCTCAGGACGTTGGGAAGCTTATGACGGGTACGGGGCCGGGTGAAAGACCCCGGATCAATCTTTTCAAGGCATATCTCCTTGTAGTATTTCTTTACGGCACTTATCAGCTGATTCTGATATGAATAGCTGAGACCCCGGGGTAATATGTATTCATTTACCATCCTGACCAGATCATTTGAATCACAATCCGAGGCTTCCTTCGGGCCTACGAACTTCAGGAATGCCTCCATCATAGTGGTATATGTCCTTACAGTGTTAGGGGGATACCTGTGCGACTCGAGCCATCCCCGATACCTTGTGAGGTCGTTTTCAGCCTGCCGGCTCAGTATGGTAAAATTGCCCGGAGCGAGAGCCGGGATTGCGCCATCACTGCGGGGAATCAAACCGGAGTCACTGCCCGTAAGTGTTTGGTGAAGGCACTTCGGGGCAGTATCCGGGATGGTTTTCGCAGGCGCTACCTGGCTTATTACAGGGACGACTACAAGGTCATCTTTAGAGTCTGGCACCGGGATTGATCCCGGACCATCCTTCCGGCCTGCAGCAGAGATCTTTACCTGTCCCGGGTGAGAGGATGTCTCCTGATCCGTTCCATGGACAATATCCCCGGATGCTTCCTGCGCTTGACCGGAGTAAAAATTCATGATAGCCTCCGGGAGAGTTTCAGACGTTGCCTTCGGGATTTTACCCGATGGTCTAAGACCTGATTCAACTACTTCTTCCGGTGTGGCTGCCGGGGTTTTTTCCGGTGACTGATCCCCTGACCCGTTGGTTGCCTCCGTATCACTTTCAATGGCCTGACCTGACTCCCTGGTAGTAGGTGAATAAAGCGACTGGTTACTTACAATCCTCCTTCGTTCCTGTTTGTTCCTGATGTCTCTGATCCTCTCCGCAATGTCCTTCCTTCGCAAAGCAGAATAGTCAACAAATGCATGGCGGCTGAGCTTCTCAAGAAGTATTGCTTCGATATTTTCAACCTCCGCAATATGCCAACACTGTAAACGGATACTCCATCTGGAATCTGGCAGTGTTTTGACAACTTCAACAAGGTCCCTGTCATACGGGAACTTGAGGGCGACACGCATTCCACTGTCGTGTACAACCCTTTCGACAATTACTGTGATCATAATATGCAGCGATTTTAGTGTTCATGTCGTTTTTTCTGCGGGGCAGGAAATATTTCTGAGAGATAAAAAGAGTAAGCAGCAACAAAGGCCCCGTAAGGTCTACGCGGAAAATCGTAAGAGGGCCCTATCAATGGAAATTACTAAACCGTTTGTCAGTAACCGGGGACCTGCATGGTCTGCTTCGGGAATAGGACAAGCGTCATTTCGCAATAAAACTAAACCGTTTGCCAACAATCGGGAAGCGCAAGGTCTGCTTCGGAAATTGGACAGGAGTTCTCTGAATATAATTACTAAAGCGTTTTCAGCAACCACGGACCTTCAAGGTCTGCACAGAAAATCGGAAGAATGCCATTAATAAAGGAGTATTCGTGAGGTAGTTTCAATTATCATGGACTGATGCATGAATACCAGAAGAAGGCTCCCTTCCTATTCCGCCTCCCTGACCTCCGGGACCAGCCTGCCGCCCCTGACTGTTGCACCAATAACTATCCCGGCACTTAGCAAAACGATGTTCTTGATTATATACTGCCCCTCAAGGGTAAATGAAATGGGAAAAATATGAAATACCTCTCCGGGAAATAAAAATATTGGCATGAAGGTTCCAAGCATCTGCACATATAGCAACAATAATGTCTCCCGCATAAAAATTTTGAATATCAGTCCGATACCAATCAACACCTCCCATGTGGCCAGACCGTACAGTATCACCTTGTCACCTATCAATCCAAAGGTCATGGTACTGATTGTCCTGACTGCAATATCCTCGGCAGGACTGAGACCTTCAAAATACTTGAGGAAGCCAAACCAGAAAAATATAATCCCGATGCTCAGACGCAGCAGCACCAACCCTTTGGCCGACATCCATCGGGTAACCGCTATATCAATAGTGTGGAATCTTTTTCCTCTTAAATTCATAGTTAAGGTGTTGACATGCCAAAATACCGATGTACAATTAACTATGGTAAAACATCAGGAAGAAAGGGTTGTTCATCTGTTGATTCAGGAAGACAGCCTGTACATGGTTTATACCTGACAATCCCTTCCCCTCACAATGTCAGCCGGCTCCACTGTCACCTGCTGAAGGCCCGAAACTGCGCATGGAGTCGGAATCGGACTCACGCATACTGTCTGATGATCCCTCCCTGAGCGATTCTGAACTGCCCTCGCGAAGCGATTCCGAGCTGCTGTCACGCATGCTCTCGGAGGGGCTGTCACGCATATCCTCTGATGCGCTCCCACGCATGGACTCAGAATCATTGTCCCCTTGTGACTCCGAAGAGCCATCCCGGAGACTGCCGGAATCGGCTTCGCGCATTGAACCTGAATCACTGTCTCTTAATGCATCGGAATCCGCAACTTTCTTCATACGCGCTTATGTCAGATGGGAAAATGAATCCGGGTTTAATAACGCCTCCCGGCTGTGGATGCAATAATGGCAGCTGTCACACTTGCAGTGATTGCCGCCTGTACCTGCCTTATGGTCTGGGAAACGGCATCAGAAACGGGACTCTCCCGGAGCATTTTTTTCAATTGCTCCCTTATCCGCTTTTGTTCATCGCGGTCAGTCGAGAGGATCTTCTGCATCCTGCAGGCTTTTACCATTCCGGCAAGGGCTGTAAGATCACCCGGTGCGCCCCTGTAAGCCAGTATCTCGTTTTTGAGCTGGCGGATAAGATTGATGCGGGTATAGCTCTCCGTCAGGAATGATTTCCTGTACGGGATTAACCCGAGGAATTTCCTTTCCTCAATACGCAAAACCCTCTTATCTGCCAGTCCCTGTAAAATCTGCCATTTGAATTTATTGTAGCGTGTTGCCAGTCTCCTGACCCAGTATTCTGCCTTGCGGGATTTTGATGACTGTGTCATGAGGACTGTAACCTCGCTGATAATCGGGTCTGCTGAATCCCTGGCCGTCTTCAGGATAAGCTTTTTGTCAGCTATATCGATGCGGTCTTCAAGCGTCATGTCAAGCAGGATTGACCCGGCAATGCCGTACTGGATGAACAACTGCGAGATCATAAACCTCCCTTTTTCGGGATGGTGAGCGATCAACAGGAATTTCTCGGCAATGTTAAAATTCTTTTCAGCCATTTTCTTGTTGTTTTAAGAGAGGAAACCCGGGGAGAGCAACGAAACTGATGGTGCCCTATCCACAGATCAGGGTATTAAAATCATCAGGATCCTGATCCCATATGGATGAATGCAGGTCCCGGTTATACGAATCCCGGTGCCAGATATTCAGAGATTCGGGTGACTTATGCAGGGATCCGGATTCCATTTACAAGCAAAGCTACTTTTCCAAAACAGTTAATGCTTCATCAAGGGTAGGGAGGAAGCTGACGGTCCTGCCACGGTTGCTTTCACGGATGAAATCACGCCAGCTTTTACTGGTCAGGTGCGAGAAGTCACCAACGATGGCCAGCCGCATCCTGTAGTTGGAGAATTTCTGAAGGATCTCGCCTGCCAGACCAGTCCTGAGATCAAAAAAATCAGGGCTGAGGTCACCAGCATGAACGATCAGTTTCGTAGAACCCTGATAGCCGACTTCACTCATTACGTCAAGCATATCACCGGATGAAGAGATCGGTGCACTACCCATCACCAGCTCGGCGATGGCATCCGGGGAATCAGTTTTATGATATTTTATCATAGTAAATGTAAAACCACTGTATCAGATTGATTGTTCAAGAAGTTGCAAAGTGGGGTTTGTATATTGGATTGAAGTAATTAAGAAATCCGTGCTCCAAATCCGTACAGCTTCAGTGGCACACCCGGGATCCAAATTCTGAACCAGGGGAGTTGAAAGGGTCGGATTTAAAAACTGAACAGAGGAAGCGGCACTGTCGGGATCCAAATTCTGAACCCTGAAAGCTGCCCAGCCCGTGATTGGTGAATCGTACGGGAGTTGGGCAGCCAGTGAATACAAATCTTCTGGTTCCGTTAAATTCTGAAAGTGGAGCCGGCTTTTACCTTATCGGAGACTGATATCTTCAATTAACACCTTATCTACAGGGAACAGGTATTAATGGTCCTTACTTACACACAGAATAATTATCCTCCAATCACACTGCTCTTGCTGTCACTCTCAACTTCAACCTTGCGGTTGAGCTTCTTGACGCTCTTCCCTTTGTTGAAACGGTAGGAGTATTGGAACTGGACAAACCCTGCAATATCAATCCCGGTAATATCCGTGGCCTTGTAATAGGGTGTTTCGGTCTCAGTACGACTGAAATTCACCGTTTTTGAGAAGGGGAGCAGCCAGAATATCCCGAAGTTGTGATCCTTCACCTTCTGGGAGCCGCCAATACCATATATAGGCATGCTGTAGGTCTTTGACTGGGCGTTGATATTCACCCCGTTATAACTCAGGAAGACAAACAGGGTGGAATTCTTTTTCTTGTCAAGGTTCGCAAATGCATAACTGGTGATCGCATAGGAAAAATAATCCCTTTCAGGAATGGTAAAGCCGGGCTCGGCGTACTCTGAATAATGGCCCTTGAAAACCCTTGCGTTGATATTTACATACCATAACATTGCATTGATGCCACCACCTGTTTCAGTACCGTTAATCAGGTTGAAGGGCTTTGAAATGGTTGTCAGCGACCCGTCAACAGGCGATTCAATCAGGCTGTAACGGTTGCCAATCCTGTCTGAAAAGAACTCGTTGTAAACGTACGGCGAGAAGTAATTGCTGCCGAAGTTCCAGGTGTAGGTAAATTGCAGGCGGTCACGGTAATCGGGCCTCAGATCAGGATTACCCTGGGTAACTGCATAGTTCTGGCCTATCTTCCTGTAGGGATTCATATTATAGATTCCAGGACGGTTAATTCTCCTGTTGTAGGTGAATTTCAGATTATGCGATGCCGAAAACTTGTACTGGAGATTGGCTGAGGGCAGGAAACAGGAGTAATCGGGCCTGGAGACCGAATCTGCCATTATATGGCTGTTCTCAACCCTTAACATGGTCTGGAAACCGAACTTTTTCAAGTTGAAGGTGACCCCGGCGTAGCCCGAGTTCCTGAGCTCGGCATACTCAAACAGGTTGCTTTCTGTCTGGTTATCAATCCTGAAATCATATCCCAGCTGCTGGTAGTAAAACTGATGCCCGGCTTCAATCTTTGTATTCATCCCGATCGGATAAACAAAATCGACTTTTGTCGAGACGTAATTCCTCTGGTTAACGTCATCTTCCAGTCGGGAATATGTACTGAGCACCTCATCACTGTTATAGGGATGAGTGCTGTTTGTAAAATCACTCTCCTCGGCAGAGTTGAACATATAATAACTGACCTCAGCCGTGAGTTCCTCTACAGGCTTTTTGAAAGTCCTTTTATAAAAGAGGGAGAATGTAGTCTCATCGCTGTGCAGGTTGCTGTTAATCAGTGATGTGACTGTATTCAGCGGATTGCCGGACTTGAAGAGTGTCGTATTGCTTGAAAGATCCACATCCTGGTTTACGGGTTTGTAACTGAAGTTGAAACTCAGGTTGTTCTTGTCGTTTATATAGTAGTCAAACCCGCTGTTGACTGATGGCACGGATACTTTAATTGCTCCGGGCCCGTACATATTGGTAGTTGAATCGATTGAGGGGAAACGACTTTCATTCGACGAGGTGATGTTGAGCCCCTGGTAGATGGAGAGCGCAGTGACATAAAAAGTAATCTTCCCCATTGAATAGTCGAGGCTCCCGGAAGCCACGCTGGTGATCTTGTGGAACGGCTTAAAACTGAGACCTATATTGCCGCTCATGCCATACCTGGCTTCTTTCTTCAGTATGATGCTTATAACCCCGTCGATATTTCCTTCATATTTGCCGGAAGGGTTACTTATTATCTCAATACTCTGAATATCAGATGGCAGAATCCTGGCAAGGAACTCACTGTCGCGCTGCCTCCCGTCTACCTGGATAATGAAGTTGCTGCTTCCGTTAAGAGTGATATTATTCTGAAAATCGACATTGACCTGGGGTATTTTCTTCAGGATGTCATACCCGTTGCTCGAGGATTTTGATACAACCTCGGGAATGGAATAAACAGTCCTGTCAACCATTTCCTTACCCTTCAGACGTTCACCAACCACTGTCACCTCGCCCATCTGGGTGGTAGTCTCGGTCAGGAAAATTGTATCCACCGCAATCTCATCCGCACCTTCAGAGACAGTGACGGGCTTCCCGTCAGGAGTGTACCCGACGAAGCTTACTCTTACAAAATAATTACCCGGTTTCACTTTTTCAAGCAGATAGCCGCCGTCTGTCAGGGTTATGACCCCTGTCAAAAGAGCTGAATCCGGAAGAGCCAGCAATGCCACAGTTGCAAACTGCACAGGTGTACTGTCGGCTTCGAAACATACCTTACCCCTTATATTCTGTGCCTGTGCTGCAATTGAAACAGTCAGCAGAAGCAATATGATAATCTTTCTCATTTAATTCCAATTCAATCTACTTAAGCGCACTGACTTTTGATTCTCCGTTTATATCCAGGGGTATCTGCATACTGAATCCCGGAGCACTCACATCAAGGTTCCCTGAAATCCTGGTTTTCACATTATCTTCAGCTATCAGACCGGTATTGATGTCAATTACCATATTCGATTTGCCCAATCCGTTCAGATTACCATAGGTTACAGTAGCTCCTCCTGACTGGATCGGAGCAGCATTGTCGGATGCCTTGATACGTGATTCAGCAGTAATCATTGCAAAATTACCATCAATCGCATCCAGTCGATAGGTGGTAATAATATCGAGGTTCATCCCGCCGGCATTCATCTCCTGCGTCACATCCCACTTATCCCCGGTTGAAACCTGTCTGCCCGGAAGACACCAGGTAAAAGTCCCGATCATCGTTTTCAGGTTTTCGTTGCTAACAGTCGTTGCAATCTGCGCTTTTATCGCTTCTGCCATCGGCCCGGTGAGAGAGATTAATCCGGTATCTTTCAGGACCATGTCCGAAACCATCTTTGAATTAATAATTTCAATTGGCCGACCGGTAAAATCCATTTTTACAAACAGGGAAGCCTGGCTTAACCTGTTCATAATAAATGACATTATATCAGATGTTTCTGATGATTTAATATCACCTTCAAGGGTTGAACTGATAGTTACCATCTTGCCCATGGCATTGGTCTCCGTGTCAATTGTGTCAAAGCGGATCTCAGTTACAAGAAGGTCAGGTGTCATATCTATCATTTTCACAGACATGGTGTACTCCACCTTCGAATCCACATTTTGCAGATTGCCGTTTACCGTCTGAGACACAGTCTGCTCTGAAACAGACTTTAAACGATACACCTTGTTCTTCTCCGGGTTCAGTTTAAGAGTGGCACTGTCCTGTGCCATTACCGTAACGCCTGACAGGATTGCGGCAATCAGCAGCATAGTTCTTTTCATTGGCTTTATCTTAAAAGTTCATGCAAAATTACGCTTTGATGACAGGTACTCAAAGATTTTATCGGTGAACGGAGATATTTTACCGGTGAAGTGAACTTACGGGTAGCGACTGGAAGTGGGATTACCATGCTGACAATACTCAGGCACCTTGTTCCGTGGAATAATACTTGAATCTGCAGTAAACAACTGAAGAAGTGAATAATTCCCTGTTCCCTGAAGAGGATTACGGGATTTGTCCTCTTATTTCGCAAAATTCCGTGAAGATTTATTACTTACCCTGTCCCTGGCACAACCTTACGGGATTCGTCCTCTTTTATCGTAAAAATTCCGGATGAATCGATCCTTGCTACATGCTCGTCAAATCATATACCGGAAGGCAGGAATTATAGGTTAAAATAAAACCTTCGTCTCGTCAGTCACATTGAAAGCATTCTTTACAGGTTTTCGGAATGACTTTCACAGGCTGACAATAGAAAAAATACAGACTTATAAATTTAATAAAATATGCGCGAATTAAAATGCAATAATGTGTAGAAATATCCTGACTATTTAAGAAATTTACAGAAATCTTCGTTCTTAGCCATAAATACTAAAAAGTATACAAGGCAAGTATTTTAGAATATCTATAACTGGATGCGACGATGATACGATTTCCTTCATTGGTTTTCAGAGCATTATACCGGTATCTCGACAAATGGGACAAGCATCAGCAGCTAACATTTATGAATTACGGATATTCTGAACCCGGCCTGTCGATTCCATTGGATGAGGTGGACGAAAAGAACCGCTATCCTGTACAACTGTATCATCATATGGCTGATATGACGGACCTGCAGAACAGGGACATCGTTGAGGTAGGAAGCGGTAGGGGTGGAGGACTTGCATATATTGCAAAAAAATTTCTGCCGGCATCTGCTACAGGGATTGACATTGAAAAAAGTGTTGTGGCATTTTCAAATAGAATCCATCAAATCCCAAATCTTACTTTCATCACCGGTAATGCTCAGAGCCTGCCTCTCAGGGATAACTCATGCGATGTTCTGCTCAATGTAGAGTCATCGCACCGTTACAGCTCTGTCAACGCTTTTTTCAGAGAGGTGCACCGTGTCCTCCGTCCGGACGGATATTTCCTCTTTACGGATTTCCGCGACAGTCATAAATGGCCGGACCTCTTAAAACTGCTGAATGAATCCGGCTTTAGAGTGATAGAGGAAAGAGATATTTCATCAAATATTCTGCATTCCCTGGAACTGGACTCAGAGCGCCGGGCATCACTGGTGAATAGCTATGCACCGAAAATGCTTAAGAAAGCAATACTTAATTTCACGGGCTCCAAGGGTACAGCCACATACGACTATTTTTTAACAGGCAAATTCGTTTATAAATCCTTTAAGATTCAGAAGAATGGAGATTTGCCGTAGCTGGTAAACCTCAAAAACTGCTATGCCATCGATCTCCGGAATCTTCCCAGTCCGTCCTAAACCAGTCCTGCAAAACCCATGAACGCAAGCGCCAGGATGCCTGCGGTGACAAGCGCTATGGGCGCTCCCTTCATCCCTGAGGGTACATCCGCCAGCTCAAGCTGCTCGCGTATACCTGCAAGTATCACCAGCGCTAACCCGAATCCTATGGCAGTTGCAGCTCCGTATACAATGCCCTCGGCAAGGTTGTAATCCTTCTTGATGACAAGAATGGCCACGCCAAGCACGGCACAGTTGGTTGTGATAAGCGGCAGGAAAATCCCCAGCGCCTGGTACAGCGGCTGACTGATCTTCTTCAGGATGATCTCCACCATCTGCACGAGAGCTGCAATGACAAGTATGTAGGCAATCGTCTGCATGAACCCGAGACCCAGCGGGATAAGTACATAAGTGTAGATAAGATATGTAACCATCGTGGCAAGCACCATCACGAATGTGACGGCACCGGCCATGCCAACAGATGTGCTCACCTTGTTCGAGACACCAAGGAAAGGACAGACACCCAGAAACTGCGCCAGAACGATGTTGTTGACAAGTATTGCCGATATGATCAGAAGTATATATTCCATGACTCTCCTCCCTATGCTTTATTGATCCTGTTAACCACAGCTATCAGATACCCCAGGGCTATGAAGGCTCCCGGTGCAAGTATGAACACCAGTATGCCGTCGCCGGAGATGAACTTGAACCCGCCTATAGCACCCCCGCCAAGGATCTCCCTGATGGCACCCAACACCCCCAGCGCCGCGGTGAAACCAAGCCCCATGCCGGCACCGTCAACCACGGAAGACCAGACAGTATTCTTGCTGGCAAATGCCTCAGCACGACCCAGAACTATACAGTTGACAACTATCAGCGGGATGAAAATCCCCAGTGTCTCGTATAACGATGGAACATACGCCTGCATAACCAGGTCAACAATGGTTACAAAGGTGGCAATCACTACAATGAATGCCGGGATACGCACCTTGTCGGGGATCACGTTCTTCATAAGCGATATCACCGTATTCGAGCCGAGCAACACAAACGTGGTGGCCAGGCCCATGCCAATACCGTTGATCATCGACGAGGTGGTGGCCAGCGTCGGACAGGCTCCGAGGATCATCACCAGTATGGGATTCTCCTTTAAAAAGCCTTTGGTGAAATTCTTTACCTGGTTCATTTCAGACCTCCTTTCTCAAATGTGTTGTATGCCCTCTGAACACCGTCACAGAACGCTCTTGAACTGATGGTGGCAGCGGTGATGGCATCAACCGGACCGCCGTCCTTTTTAACTTTCAGGGCGAAGACCGAAGGATCCTTCCCTTTGAACTGATCCTTGAACTCGGGCTTCTCCGGGGTGCCGTCAGGTACCATCTTGGTGCCCAGACCCGGCGTCTCCTTGTGCTCGAGGATATTGATGTTGTATATCGCCCCTTCAGGGGTGAATCCAACCATAAAGCCTATGTAACCGCTGAAACCGTTGTTGGTGTATGACTTGATGGCATACCCCACTATCTCGTCTCCCTTCTTTGCAGGGTAGACCTCAAGTGAATCACCTTCACCCGTGGCAAGCATGAACATCTCGTCGTTAGGGTTATTCGTGAACTCCGGCACCACCTGCTTGATGGCATCAAGCTTCTTGTTCAGCATCGAGATCTCTATTGGCCCCTTTGTCATCTCGTAGACGAAACCCAGACCCGCTGAGGCTCCCACAGAAATCAACGTCAGCGAGAGAACCATATTCCTCAGCGATGATTGCAGCTTAGCCATGCTTCACCTCCTTTCCGAACCTTGCAGGTTTGATATACATGTTCAGTAACGGTACGAATGCGTTCATAATCAATATGGCAAACGATACCCCCTCGGGATAGGCACCCCAGGTTCGTATAAGCACCGTTATTACACCTATGCCTATTCCGTAAATGATCATCCCTTTATGGGTCATGGGCGATGTGACATAATCTGTTGCCATGAAGATGGCACCCAGCATAATGCCTCCGGTCAGAAGATGGAACCCGGGATCTGCAAATTTTGTAGGATCAGCCAGCCAGAGTATGCCGGTAAACAGTGCTACCGTCAGAAGCACCGATACCGGGATATGCCAGGTAATGATCTTCCTCCATATCATGTAAATGCCGCCAATTATCAGCGCCAGGGCGGCAACCTCACCCATGGAGCCTCCCATATAACCGTAGAAGAGCTGCATGTGGGAGGGAATTTTTTCCATCAGCGCCGCTACGGTCTCGCCGGCCTTCACTCCTTCGGTCATTATGCCGAGGGGAGTGGCACCCGTGACGGCATCGAGATATCCAGTCTGAAAACCAGACGGTACTGGCCAGCTGGTCATCTGCACGGGGAAGGATATCAGCAGGAAGACCCTTCCCACCAGCGCCGGGTTGAAAGGGTTGCTGCCCAGCCCGCCAAAGGTCATCTTGGCAACTCCGATGGAGATGATTGCACCAATGATTATAATGTATACCGGCAGGTTCGAGGGTACATTGAATGCAAGCAGCAGCCCTGTGACAACCGCAGAACCATCTGTCACCGATGGTTTGGTCTTAAGGATATATTTCTGTATCAGGTACTCAACTGCGACACATGAGATCACCGAGGTGAGGGTCACGATTATTGCCCCCATGCCGAAGTACCAGACTGACGCTGCCAGTGCAGGGGCAAGGGCGATCACCACTCCGTACATCAGCTTGCGCGTTGTCTCGGGACTCTGCTGGTGCGGTGAGGGGGAGACATTAAGGATGTTATTCATAGGTTTTCTTTGCTATTTCGTAATACGTTCGCGTGCCATGCGGATCACCGTTGATTTGCCCAGCCTGATGTAGTCAAGCAGCGGCCTCTTCGCCGGGCAGGTGTATGCACATGCCCCGCACTCCATGCAGTCTGTGATCTTCTCCTGCTCAGCCTTTTCCCACATGGCCTTCTCTGAGAGCACGGAGATCAGCCACGGCTCAAGGCCCATGGCACATGCCGATGAGCATTTACCGCACCTGATGCAGGGCAGTACCTCAGCACGCCGTGAGACAGCTGATGGAAAAAGAATTATACCCGAAGTGCCCTTGGTGACAGGCACATCAGTCATCGCCAGCGCCTTGCCCATCATCGGGCCCCCGTTGACAACCTTGCCGGTGTCATCAGGCATGCCACCGGCAGCCTCTATAAGAGCCGTCACAGGGGTTCCTATACGTACCTGGAAGTTGCCGGGATTCTTAACCGATCTGCCGGTCACTGTCACTACTCTCTCCATCAGGGGCTTGTTCTTCTGAACAGCCTCATAGACAGCAAAGGCAGTACCCACATTCTGAACCACAACACCTACATCAACAGGCAGGCCTCCCGAGGGTACTTCACGTCCCGTACAGGCTTTAATAAGCTGTTTCTCACCTCCCTGCGGGTACTTGACCTTAAGAGGCTGTATTGTGATCCCCTTGAAATCACTGGCCAGCTCCGTCAGGTGGCTGATGGCATCAGGCTTGTTCGCCTCAATGCCTACAACAACCTTCTCAACGCCGAGGGCCTTCATTATGATGGCCGCACCGGTAAGGACCTCGGCCCCCTTCTCAAGCATAAGCCTGTGGTCTGAGGTGAGGTAGGGCTCACATTCCACACCGTTGATGATGACCAGATCACACTTCTTTCCTGCAGGAACGGTCATTTTTATATGTGTCGGGAAGGTGGCGCCTCCCAATCCTACCAGACCGCTCTGCTGACAACGCTCGATGATCTGCTCGCGGGTCATGGTGATCTCTTTCACAAGCACCTCACTGCGGTCAATGGTCTCAACCCATTCATCCCCTTCGACATCAATCACTACCGCCGTCTGCTTGTAGCCCGTGGTGTCAATTACGGTGTCAATCTTGCTGACCTTGCCCGAGACGGGCGAGTGGATGTTGGCGGAGACAAATCCTTTTGCCTGCGCAATGAGCTGTCCGGCCTTAACTAAAGCACCCTTCTCAATCATTGGTGACGCCGGAGCGCCGATATGCTGTGAGACGGGTACAGTCACCTGGGGAGGTACCGGAAGGACAACTATCGGCTTGTCAGCCGTCAGCTTGTTCTCAGGCGGATGGATGCCGCCTTTCGGGAATGTCTTGAACACGTTTAAGGAAATTTATCAGGTTATTCAAATATCAGTTCGTTTCTGCTTCAGCAGGCTCGGCAGGCTTCACCTCCTTTACCGGGAAACCGATCTCGAGGATGGCTCCGGTAGGACACTCAGGGGCACACTTTCGGCAAAGCTTGCACTTGTACGAGTCGATGAAGGCGAGGTTGTCAACCATGGTGATGGCGTCATATGGACATACCTTTACGCACTTGCCGCATCCTATGCACGCTACCTTGCATGCTTTGCGTGCAGGCCCGCCCTTGTCCTTGTTGACACATGAGACAAATATCTTACGGTCTTTCTTGTTTCGCTTGCGGAGCTCGATGATATTGCGCGGACATGCCTTCACACAGGCCCCGCAGGCCACGCACTTGTCATCGATTATCACCGGCAGCTCTGTCACCGGATCCATATACATGGCATCGAACTTGCACGCCACAACACAATCGCCGCATCCCAGACACCCGTACTGGCATCCCGTTGTGCCTCCGTAAAGCGAGTGGGCAACACGACAGCTGACGGCTCCGTCATAATAAGATGTGCGTGTGGCGTTATCGGGAGAACCGTTGCAACGCACCACTGCTACCGTTGGCTCAACAGCCAGTGGCTGACGGTCGAGGATGAGGGCTACCTTGCTCATTGTATCAGCACCTCCGACAGGACAGTTCAGTCCCTCAAAGGAGGTCGATTTCACGAGTGTCTCGGCAAAGGCGCGGCAGCCGGTGTAACCGCATCCTCCGCAATTGGCGCCGGGAAGGGCCTCATTCACCAGGTCGATGCGCGGGTCCTCAACAACCTTGAACTTCTGCGCCACAAAATAGAGTATCACCGCGGCAAGCAGCCCCAGTGCACTCAGCATAATGATCGTCAACAAAACAGTGGAACTCATCTGTCAGACCTTTATTTTGAATTCAAATTTTTCTCCTATTTTGCCTCTCAGCAGCCATATGGCCAGGTAGTAAAGACCTAAAGCTGCAAACGACAACAACGCCGATGCAAGCTCGCCGGCACCGGCAATAGTTGTGATGACAAACACCGCTATCAGCACTGTGAAGGGAATTATATACCCTATTGCCAGCGCGCGGAAGCCCTGCGACAGCTGCATCACCACCGTGACACGGTCGCCGGCCTTGATGGCGGCATTGCTTTTCACGGTTATGATCCTGGTGTCGGACTTGCCGGGAGAGCATACCGACTTACCAGGACATCCCGCACAGGCCTCGGCGGTGATAATCTCAACCTCGGCTGTGCCGTCACCCGGCACCCTTAAAACCGTCCCTTCGTGTGTGATTGTCTCTCCCTGCGGCATCAATAGTTTCTTGCGGGGGCAATTTTAACGAATTGCAGGGAATTATTAAAGGACTATGGTCATTATTTTGGGAAGTCCATAAAGTCCATAAAGTCTGTAAAGTCGAAAGTCCGTAAAATCCATAAAGTCCTTAAAGTCTGTAAGTCAAAAGGTCTTGCAGTACTTCAGTCTAATCCTCTGATTATCAATTCTTAATTCTTAATTCTTAATTTTAATTTCTGCCTATTGCCTTACCTTCAGCTTATCTCACTCCACGAAAACTTCTTCCCAAAGAGCTTGCGCAGGGTGGCCTTGAGCACCTGGTTCTCCTGCCGGGCCAGCTCCGGGTCATCGCCGAGGATCTCCCCGGCCCGCGAGCGGGCGAGGTTGAGTATCTGCCCGTCTTTGCCCAGATCGGCAATCTTCAGGTCGAAGGCCATGCCGCTCTGCTGCGTCCCCTCAAGATCACCCGGACCACGCATGCGGAGGTCGGCCTCGGCGATCTCAAAACCATCGTTGGTGGCAATCATCGTGTTGATACGCTCCGAGGCCTCCGTGGAACGCTTGTGCGATGTCATGAGTATGCAGTACGACTGGTCGGCGCCGCGGCCCACCCGCCCCCGCAACTGGTGCAGTTGCGAGAGTCCGAACCGCTCAGCGCTCTCAATCACCATCACACTGGCGTTGGGGATGTCAAGACCCACCTCTATGACCGTCGTGGCAACCATGATCTGCGCCTGGCCGCGGCGAAACAGGCTCATCGAGATCTCCTTGTCCTTCGAAGTCATCCGCCCATGCACCACACTTATACAATACTGCGGCGGGGGAAAGGCCCGTGCCATGCTCTCCAGCCCGTCTTCAAGATCCTTGTAATCAAGTGTCTCGGATTCCCTGATGAGCGGGTAGACAACGTATATCTGCCTGCCGTCCTCAATCTGCCTCCGCATGAAACCAAACACCTTCTCACGCTCGGCATCGGTGAAGCTCATTGTCTTCACCGGCTTGCGCCCCGGAGGCATCTCATCAATGACCGAAACGTCAAGATCACCGTAGAGCGTCATCGCCAGCGTACGCGGGATGGGCGTTGCCGTCATCACCAGCACATGCGGCGGACAGTCGCTCTTCTGCCACAGTTTCGCCCTCTGCGCCACACCAAACCGGTGCTGCTCGTCAATGATCACCAGCCCCAGGTTCTTATACTTCACATTCTCTTCAATAAGAGCATGCGTCCCTATCAGTATGGATATACTCCCTTCAAGCAGTCCCTGCTCAATCCGCGTCCGCTCTTTCCGCTTCGTCGAGCCGGTCAGCAATGCCACCTCAGCATCAATCCCGCGGACAAATTTACTGATAGAGTTAAAGTGCTGTATGGCAAGAACTTCCGTCGGTGCCATAAGGCAACTCTGAAAACCGTTGTCGGCTCCGATAAGCATGCTCATCAGCGCAACCATAGTCTTTCCGCTGCCCACATCGCCCTGCAGAAGCCTGTTCATCTGGTGGCCGCTGCCCAGGTCGGCCCTGATCTCACGAATGACCCGCTTCTGCGCCTCAGTCAGTGCAAAAGGCAGGTTGTTGGCGTAAAACGAATTGAGCCTCTCGCCAACCACGGAGAAATGGAACCCGCGCGTGTTCTTCATCCTGCTGCCCTTATATCTCAACAGGTTGAGCTGGATATAGAAGAGCTCCTCGAACTTGAGCCTGAAACGGGCGTTTTCAATGTCCTGGTTGGAGTCGGGAAAATGGATGCGAAATAATGCGTCGGAGAGGCTCATCAGCTTCATTTGCCCGGTGATGGAATCAGGCAGGGTCTCCGCAAAGCGAAGCGAGGGTTGGGAAAATACTGTCGCCATAAGCTTGCCGATGGCCTTGGAATGAAGGAAGTGGTCCTTCATCTTTTCCGTCGTGCTGTACTGCGCCTCGAGAGCGGAAGAGACCCTCGTCTCCCTCTTTTCCACCTCCTCCACCTCGGGATGAACTATATTGAAGGCACCGCTGAAGAGCGTCGGTTTGCCGAATATAATGTACTCTTTTTCAATCTTATAGGCATTAAGAACCCATTTGTGCCCCTTGAACCACACAAGTTTGACCATGCCTGTTTCATCATAGAAATCTGCAGTGAGCCGTGCGCCCCGTCCGCCACCTTCGGTTGAGAAGCGGCGAATCTTTCCCTTTACCTGTACAACCTGCATGTCAGTGTCAAGCTCACTGACCTTGTAATAACGGGTCTTGTCAATATACTTGTAGGGGAAGTAGTAGATGAGGTCGCCGAAGGTGCGAATGCCCGCTTCCGCTTCGAGCAGCTCAGCTCTCTTCGGACCTACACCCGGAAGAAATTTTATCTCACTATCAAGCAGTTCAGACATCAGGAAATGCAAAAAAGATACTCACCGAAAATAGTTAAATTTGAACGGCTTTCAAATTGCCTGCCTGAAGAAATGAACCTTTATCACGCGACTGCCTTCCTCAGACACCTGCTCACTGCCCGCAGCTCGGCGGGACATGGGGTTCACAGCCCTTTTGTCTTTGACTTTCTGACACATGTGGTAAGGGGAAAGAGTGATGCGGATATCATTGTTGAGGTTGAGAGTCTCCGGCAGGAGATGCTGGCTGACAGGCGGACGGTAAGGGTCACCGACCTGGGAGCCGGGCCAGCCAGGGGACTGGGTGAGGAGCGGAGCATATCCGGTATCACTTCTGCAACTGCCTTGCCGCGGAGACAGGTGGAATTGCTGGCACGAATTGCACAGAGCGAAGGGCGCACAAGGAGCGAAACGACGCAGTCCCGCGAAAGCGGGAGGGCACACAAGGAGCGAAGCGACGCAGTCGCGCGAAAGCGGGAGAGCGCTGAGCAGGCTTCAGACAATTCAGTAATACTGGAACTCGGGACATCACTCGCGATAAGCACACTGGCGCTGTCAATGGCAGCACCTGAAAAACGGGTGGTGACAGTGGAGGGTTGCCCCGCACTGGCCGGAATAGCCCGGGACAACCTCCTAAGACACGGCGCCGCAAACACCGATGTTGTAAACATGGAATTCAGCGAGGCTCTCGAATTGCTCAAAACACGCGGGACCACCGTCTCACTGGCGTTCATAGACGGAAACCACAGGGGCAGGGCACTGAAACAGTACGCCGAATCAATACGGTCAATGGGGGAGGAGATGATCATCGTGGCCGACGATATTCACCTGAGCCGCGACATGCATGAAGCATGGCAGCAGCTTGCAGTATCAGGCATCGCGCCGGCATCCATGGAAACGCTCCGCTTCGGCATCCTGTTCTGCCTGCACAACCTCACTCCGGGTCACTACCGCATCAGACATTAACAAAAAATAACAGCATCATAACATATTTATAGAGTAATTTGAACTAATTTCGGGACTTTAATAAAAAAGGCATGGATAAGGTCATAGAGATACATGAGATCGTAAAGAATTACCAGATAGGCTCAGTCATTGTAAGAGCACTGCGCTCAGTCTCCCTTGAGATAAAGAGAAATGAGTATGTGGCCATCATGGGCCCTTCAGGATCGGGCAAATCAACCCTGATGAATATCCTCGGCTGCCTCGACACACCTACAAAAGGACAGTACATTCTCAACGGCACCGATGTCAGTAAAATGGAGGATGACATGCTGGCAGAGATACGCAATAAGGAGATAGGATTCGTCTTCCAGACATTTAACCTTCTTCCCAGGTACACCGCCCTCGAAAATGTGACCCTGCCCCTCATTTATGCCGGCGTGCCGCGCCATGAAAGGGATGAACACGCCAAAAAGGTGCTTGATCTGGTGGGGCTGGCCGACAGGATGACCCATAAACCCAATGAACTGTCAGGCGGACAGCGCCAGAGAGTAGCCATCGCCAGGGCTATGGTAAACGATCCCTCCATAATCCTTGCCGACGAGCCAACAGGTAACCTCGACAGCAAGACCTCAGCTGACATCATGGGGCTGCTTGACAAGATTCATGATGCCGGTAATACCGTCATCGTTGTGACCCACGAGGAAGACATTGCCCGCCATGCTCACCGCATAATCAAACTGATGGACGGCGAAGTGTCAGCCGATTATGTGAATGAAAACCGCATAGAGGTCCGGGTAAAATAGAAAAATTCAACTCCCCGCAATGAAGATCTATACCAAAACCGGTGACAGGGGAGAGACATCCGTCATAGGTGGTATAAGGCTCCCGAAGCACCACCCCCGCATTGAAGCATACGGCACCGTAGATGAACTTATTGCCTGGATCGGACTGCTCAGGGCAGCAGATCAGTCCTGCGTCACAACAGATGAACTGGTCACAATACAGTCTGTGCTTATGTCATGCTGCTCTGTCATAGCCACCCACCCGACTGCCAGAGTGCCCGAGGGAATCACCATTGATGATACCTCGGAACTTGAAAAATCTATAGACAGAATGGAAGCCAGCCTTCCTAAACTCACCTCCTTCGTCCTTCCCGGCGGCCATCCGTCTGCCGCCCAATGCAATATCGCACGTACCGTCTGCCGGAGGGCAGAACGCACGCTTCTTCGCCTCAATGAAACCGAAAAAGTGGATCCGGATGTAGTCAAATACCTCAACCGACTCTCCGATTATCTATTCGTATTGACAAGATGCCTGACATATGAGTCTGGAACAGAGGAGGTTAAGTGGATTCCA
>CAZHTG010000043.1:0-23003 GCA_964535795.1 uncultured Rikenella sp. | reverse complement strand
CAAAGAGAAGTATGTTATTCTTGATGCTTCAACCGTTTTATATACAGCTGATTCGCGATGGGAAGTAAAATTAAAAAATGACACTACACTCATTATGGACCCAGCAGGTATGCAATTTATACTCAAGAAAATTGCCAATGAGTGGAAGGTTTTAAGCTGGACGGAAGAAGTGATAATGAAACAGTGAATTTTGCCAGTCACGATTGTTTTAGTCCCCTAAATACCTTGACAATATTTGAAAACCATCCTCAACCTCCCTTTTCTCAGGTCAGGTTAAGGTATCAAATCTGACCCCAGAGACCCGATCTCCATGTTGGATGGGGGATGGAGGACCGTAGGAGGAACGTCGGTTTGGGCTAACGGGAATGTGAAAAGTCAAAGGTCTGTCCAATCTGCTGAAATTTCCACAGAACCCGTCAAAATGATGGGAAAGTCATTTTAGAGGTCTTGCTTCCAAACTGATTGAAGAGGTATCTGCCATGAGGAAAATCAGAGGGAAAGAAAACTCATATTCCCGAACCCCTGGTCTGCACGATGAGTGTATCTAAAGGTGACTACGAATTTCTTGACTTTACTTTTTTGCTGGTGTAACTTGCATTAATATCAAAAGTACCTGAAATGAAAACTGCTAGAAGAGTCCTAATTCTAATCGCTTTATTGATTTCTCATTTTTTCAATTTATTGTCTCAGTCAGGTCCCGTGAAGGTTGATCTGGTAAGCAATGGCAATAAGCTGGATGCATTATTTTATGCCACAAATGACAAATATTCTCCGACTTTGGTTCTGGTTCACGGTTTTCCAGGCAACAACCAAAGTCCACTTGGTTTAGCTGAAAAACTAAATGCCGCTGGAATTAAGATTCTGGTTTTCAATTATCAGGGCAGTTTTAGCAGCGAAGGATTTTTTAATAATAGAAATAGCATTCACGATATTGTCGTTGCTGTGAACTTTCTTAAGCAGGAGAAGATAATTCACCAATTTGATATCGATACCTCAAAAATAGTTTTATGCGGCCATAGTCTTGGGGGTGGATTTGCTCTCACAGCAGCCCTGTACCATCCAGAAATCAGGAAGATCATATCGATTGGAGGATCTGATATTTCAGTATATTTTAATAAAATGAAAGTTGATTCGGGATATCGTGATACATTTGAAAAAAATGTGTCTGGTGCATTCAGTCCTAATGGTCCAATAAAAGGCGATCCAGAATCTTTCCATCGTTACATTGATACTGTTATCGCTAATGTTGACTATTACGATCTTGTAAAGAATGCAGAAAACCTCAAGGATCGGGAAATCTTATTTATTGCAGGTTGGCTTGACAATACAGCCTCAATTGAAGAAAATGTTCTTCCGTTATACAGGCGTCTTAAACAGGTGAAATCAGAAAAGGTCAGTATAAAAGTCTTTGATACAAATCACGGTTTTGGTAATGTAAAGGATGACCTGATTAAAGTAATTGTTGACTGGACAAAGGGAAGGATGGATCAGCCGTAGTTTTAAGAATATTCGATTAAAATATGTCTTAGCCCCCAAAATACCTGGCCATAGTCTTAAACCCATTCTCAACCTCCCCCTTTCTCAGGTCAGCTTAAGGTATCATATCTGACCCCAGAGACACGATCTCCCTGTTGGATGGGGTCTGATGAGGGTCGGGGGAGGATCGAAGGTCTGGGCCAATGGGAATTTGGAAAGTCCTATTTACATTCAACTATCCTTCAGACTGGCAACAGCCTTTTTTGCTGCTTCGAGATGCAGGAATGCTGCATGATTATATACCGCTTTCTCCCTTCTTATATCCCAGCTTTTCTGAAGAATTTCCAAAGCTTCTTGATATTTTCCCAATTTATATAGACCCCAGCCTTTAGTATGGAGGTAGTTAAAATTCTCAGGACTTGATTCAAGTGCCTTATCAACGAGTTTTATGCCTTCACTTATATTTTGATCTTCATCAATGAGGAAGTAAGCAAGATTATTCAGCCTATCTGTATTTTCTGGTTCGAATGACAGAGCTTCACGAAGAATTGACTCTGCTTTATCCAATACACCTCCTTCACTGTAAATCCAAACCAGGTCTGTCCTTATAATTGAATCAGATACATCGTTTTTTTTACTAATGGCTAAATACCTCTGGATATACTGATTCGCTTCAACAGTATCTCCCTGGGTAAAAGAATGAACAGATTGATTTGCTATTATATCAGGATCATCAGGAAAATCCTGTTCTGCTTTCCTGTAAAGTTCCTTCTCCTTCATGTACATCCCCATTTTATGGTATGCATTACCTAGAGAAACATAGCTTTTACTCCATCTTGGTTTTGAACCCCACTTCTTATATAATTCTAACTCCTTCTCAAATTCCGAAATCGCCAGATCATATAATCCAAGCTTAAGATACGCATTACCAAGATTGGAATGTGGGACAGGCATTTCATCGTCAAATCCTATCAGTAGTTTTAAATACTTTATTTCTTCATTCGGAGTTTCAATCAATGTGGAATAAATGATATCTGCCCAAAGCTTCTCCTGTTCTGGCATTTGATCTCGTTTTTGATAATACCTGAGACACCATTTTTTACTTTCTTCAAAATCAGCCTGATTATGATATGTATAGATAAACATTCTGATAGCTTCAGTAAAACCCGAATCGATATCTATGGCTTTTCTATACCACTCCCTTGAAGTTGGGTAATCATATTTATAAAAAGCCTGGTTGCCATACAGGTAATACCTATAAGCTTTAGATGAACTGGTTGAAATCAGAGGGCGAAAGTCCTTTATTATGTCTTTTTCCAATATTGAAATCAATATGTAGTCCCTTAACTTGACTGAAAGGGAATCGATGATATCTAAGATCTTCTCTTCTGTCCCGTCAAGTTGAAAAGACTTAAAGATTTCTTGTGATTTAGAATCAATCAGTTGTGCATTTATCCGTATTATAGGGCCTGCCTGCTTTATACTGCCATAAATAAAAATATCAGCATCAAGTTTTTGCGAGATATTTCTGGCAACAGATGGTGTGATTGAAGCATAATTAGTGATTCCTTTACTTTGAATCAGAGTGCTTATTGATTCTGTTTGTCGGACTTTTAATTCTTTTGCGCTGGTTAAAGAAGTAATTAACTCATTTTGAATCCCATCTTGCCAAACATTCCAGATTGTATCATTGGTCATATTCTGAAATGGCAATACAGCAACTGAAATTTTCTCTCCAGATGATCTTAGTTTCTCAAGTGTGTCCCGTTTCAATAGTTTCGGATAAGCAATTATTCCAGTAATTATTAATAGTACGACAGCAGTTGTTGGGATTAGAAATTTGACTCTACCAGTTTTAGCTGGCTTTCCCACATCAATCCTTCTCTCTTCTTCCCTGATTTCTTTAAATGATTCTTCAAGCCTATCGTTCTCTTTCATTTCATGAACTGGCTCCGCCCGCATCCCAAGGATGATTTCCTTTATAGCGTGGCCCACCCTGTTTATCTGGTCGCTGTAAAATGTTTTGTTAAGATTATCTTGTGGGTGGTCCTCATTAGCCTTCAAAGGTCTGCTTACACCTGATGAAGTCCTGAATACAAAGTCCAAAGCCCGAAGTACACTTTCTGTCTCTTTTTCAAACAGTTTCACATCTTCTGGTTCAAGATCGTGTATCCGAATCGGAAGTATTCTGCTAGCGACATTACCACTTCTTAAATTAATGTCTTTACCAAAACGATCCTGTTCCGCCATCCTGAGAAATGCCAGAAATTCATATTGCCATGCATAACTGTTAGGATCACAATAGGTCTGGGAAAGTATTGGGATGAAGATGAGACACTTCAGTTTGCCTTCAAGGCTCTTGTCAACATTATGGGTTTCCTGAAGGCGGTCATGAGGATTTTCATCAAAATAAACAGAAATATCTTCTTTGAAGGTTGCATCCAATTCCGTTTTAAGAGTATCAACAAAATTGCTCACCCATTTGTCACCTTTATTGTCTTTCTGGCGGTAGGAGATAAAGATGTCGTAATTATATCCTTCAATAATGCTTGGCATCTGAGGATTAAGTATTTCACTTTCAAAGTTAATTCTTATTTAAACTAAAGTCAATTCCCCTTCAGTTTGAGATAAAGCGATAGTAGTTAAGATTGTTCTATTATTGCAGTTTCAAGGGATTCTTTACTGCCTGAGAAGATGTGAAATCTTCTCAATCTCACCTAAAACCTGGCCCAAAACTGGCGCATAAGAAAAAACCACTTACCCGAAATCCGTGTAAGTGGTTGACTTGCTTCGCTCCCCAGCTAGGACTTGAACCTAGGACCCCCTGATTAACAGTCAGGTGCTCTGACCAACTGAGCTACTGAGGACTATATCTCTCTTTTTAAGAGTCGCAAAATTAACCGCTTTAAACGAATTAAGCAATATCTTTGGCAAAAATTTCCTGATGAAGAAAATTATTGGCATCGGCAACGCCCTTGTCGATGTGATGACAATAGTGCCTGACGAGACCTGCCTCAGCCGCTTCAGCCTCCCCAAAGGAAGCATGACCATGGTTGACGCCACCCGCTCGGGTGAGATAAAACAGGCTATAAACGGCCTGAAAAAAACCCTCGCCTCCGGCGGCTCGGCAGGAAATACCATGTACGGCCTCGGCCTCATGGGAGTACACTCCTCTTTCATTGGCAAAGTGGGCCGCGATGAACTGGGCAACTTCTACGAAAAAGATATGGTCGAGGCCGGCCTCACACCCGTGCTGATGCGCGCTCCCAAATCACCCACCGGCACCGCCGTGGCACTGGTGACACCCGACTCCGAACGTACCTTCGCCACCCACCTGGGTGCAGCTACGGAACTGATGGCCGGAGAACTGACAAACGATCACTTCAAGGGATACCATATCCTCTACCTCGAGGGATACCTCATCTTCAACCTCCCACTGCTGGAACGGGCCTGCCGCCTGGCAAATGATAACCGCATGTGCGTAGCCCTCGACCTGGCCAGCTTCAACGTGGTCAATGCCATGCTCCCTGAATTCCAGAGAATAGTGAAAGAGTATGTCGATATCGTCTTTGCAAACGAGGAGGAGGCACGCGCCTTCACCGGCCTCGGTCCCGTGGAGGCACTTAACGAAATATCCCAAAAATGCCATATCGCAGTCGTTAAGACCGGTGCCGACGGATCATGGATCAAACGCGGCGATGAAGTAATCAAAGTGGATGCACTGAAGGTAAATGCCGTTGATACAACCGGAGCAGGAGACCTGTACTCAGCAGGATTCCTCTACGGCTTCTCAAACGGATTCAGCCTCGACAAATGCGGAATGTTCGGATCAATCCTGGCAGGAAAAGTCATCGAGGTGATAGGGGCACGCATGCCCGAAGAGAAATGGGCCGAAGCAAAAGCCCTGATTGCTGAAGTAGCTGAAGACCAATAAACCTGTCAGGATTTAAAGTAATTTATAGCATCAGGTGCTGAAAATCAGTGAAATCTCTTCCGCGGACTGATGTCATCGGGGCAATTGCATTTGCCCAGATGTATGAACCTGTACCCCACCCCCAGTGTCACCCCGCCATTGTACAATGTCTGAGGGTTAGCTTCCGGGGGGAAATGAAGCAGTCCGTACTGGACGGCATAAGCCCTGACCCGGATATAGATATCAGACCTGAAATTATACTGGAATCCCGCCCCAACCGTAGCCCCCAATCCTGACATATTGTCAACCCCGGAGAAACCGGTCTGCAGCGACAGCACAGCCCCGGCATCGGCAAAGAACCACTTAAGGAAATCGAGCCTGGCGGTTACAGGTACAGCAAGCAGCCCGAAGCTGCCAGGACTATTCTCACCGGGTATTCCCGGCGCCGGACTGGTGTAATAATACTGGTGCGAATATGACAGCCCGCTCTCCAGGCTGAAGTGATCGCCGAACAGTCTCCGGAGGTCGGCGCCTGCCGTCCACATGCCCCTTCCGGTCACCGAACCGGATCCTTCCAACTCCACAAACCTGAAGATTTCATTGTCGCCCCCGCCTGCAAAAAACGAGTACTCCCCCCACCATGTCTTCTGTCCGCAGCAGATACCTGAAACTAACAGCAACGTAAAAGAGATTAAAATTGTTTCATTTCTAAACATGCGAATGCCCTTTATTTAGTAAATTTATGTCGCTCTTCGCCCTGTAGAAGGCGTACCAGGCTATGAAGGCGAAGCATGCCAGGGGCACCACAAACCCTGTTGCCATCCCTGACACATCGGCAATACGACCCATGATAACAGGACATATCGCACCGCCCACAATGGTCATAACAAGCACTGAAGAGCCCTTTTTGGTCATGCCTCCGAGGTCTTTTAATCCCAACGCAAAAATGGTCGGAAACATTATCGACATGCAGAAATAATTCAGATATAGAGCAACGAGCGACGGCCATCCGAGTCCAAGTATCACAAGCGCCATGGCTGCCGTATTTACCAGGGCATATATCCCCAGCATCACGCGCGGGTTGAACCAGCTCATGAAAAGTGACCCTATGAACCGGCCTGACATGAAGAAGACGAACCCCAGCGAAAGCAGGTATGCCGCCTTCTCAGGGGAATAACCGGGCATGGTCTCCACCACGTAATTGATGAAAAAGCTGTTTATACCGGTCTGGGCAGCAACATAAAGGAACTGAGCAATGACGGCATACCGGAAATGCCTTACCTTAAGCAGCCCGCCGAAAGTACCCCTGTCGCCGTGACTGTCATGCTCCCCCTCATGTATGTCAGGCATCCTGGTGATGACAAACATTAAGGCCACCACCATCACCACTCCTCCTATAAGCATGTACGGCAATGCCATAGACGAAAACTTATTACCTGAAGCCTCCCCTCCGGCTCCGAGTATAAGCATACCACCCAGGGCCGGACCGATGATCCACCCCAGACCGTTGAACGACTGTGACAGGTTCAGCCTCTGCTCGGAGGTCTCCTTCGGACCCAGAACGCTTGAGTAAGGATTGGCGGCCGTCTCAAGAAAGGTAAGGCCGCATGCGATGATGAACAGGCAGAAAAGTGTGAACTCAAATGTCTGGATGAACGTGGCAGGCCAGAAAAGAAAAGCCCCGGTGGCATATAAGAGCAAGCCGGTTATAATGCCTTTCCTGTAGCCCAGCCGGTTCATGAAGAGCCCCGCCGGAATTGCCATCACGAAATAACCCCCGTAGAGAGCCGCCTGAACCAGCCCCGACCTGGCCCTGGTGATGCCAAGAATATCCTGAAAATGCTTGTTAAGGACATCAAGCAGACTGTGAGCAACACCCCAGAGGAAAAAGAGGCTTGTCACCAGGATAAACGGGATGATAAATTCTTTGGTCACCAGTCGTTTCGGTGACCCGATAATAGTGTTGCTGCTCATCTGTAGATCATTATACCACAATATTTGTCATAATTTGCGAATAATACAATAATGACTGTCAGCCTCTTTCAGGAAAACTTTCTTTTTCTTAAGTTGCATACTGCAAACCTGAGAGAATATGAAACGCCTGACTTTACCCTTCAATTTTCCGCTAACACTTGCGGCCGCCGTATTAGTACTGCTTTTCGCGTCATGCCGGCGTGAGAGTTTTATTCTCAGTCCGAAATACAGCTATTCCATTATTACAGGAACAGGTGCCGATTCGCTCACTTTGAAAGCCGCATCGGAACTGGACAAGTACTTTCTTCGCATAACGGGAAAAACGCTTCCGTTGCATGACGCATCAAAACCCGGTAATAAAATCATATTCATCGGGAAATCCGGCCTGGCAGAAAACACACTGACCAGGGAGATAAATGCCCTTAGCCGGGACGGCTTTATCATCTCATCGGTCAAGGATACCCTGGTGCTGGCGGGAAACAACGGCAATGCAGACCTCTACGCTGTCTATACCATGCTTGAAGAACATGCAGGATGCATGAGGTTTACTGAAAAGGAGGATTATGTTCCTCCTGCAACCGGAATCAGCGTCCCGGTTAATCACAAAGTCTATGAACCGGCATTCAGCTTCAGGGTGGCACACTTCCCTGACAGGGAAAAACCGGGGTTTACCGCCTGGAATAAACTTAGCACTTTCAGCGAATGGGGAATGTTCGTTCATACCTTTCCGCAACTGATGCCTCCTTCAGAATATTTCAGCAGCCACCCTGAGTACTTTTCTCTCGTAAACGGAAGACGTATACAGGACGGCCAGCTGTGCCTCAGCAACCCTGAGGTGATCCGTCTCCTGTCGGAAAACCTTGCCGTCCGGATGGCAGAGGCTCCCGGAAAGGTCTACTGGTCCGTCTCACAGAATGATTGTATTAATTTTTGCGAATGCCCCGGGTGCAAGAAACTGTATGAGAAATACGGAGCTGTGTCCGGAGCCTATATTGAGATGGCAAATAAAATAGCTTCACAGTTTCCTGATAAACAGATATCTACACTCGCATACCAGTTCACAAGACAGGCGCCGGTAAACATCAAACCAGCGGAAAACGTCAATGTCATGTTCTGTTCAATAGAGTGTAACCGGAGCATGCCACTGGAAGATGACCCGCGTAGCGCCGGTTTTGTAAAGGATCTGAAGGATTGGAGCATCCTCACGGATAATATTTTCATGTGGGACTATGTAGTTCAGTTCCGCACATATCTCTGCCCCTTCCCCAATTTTCACGTCCTGCAGCCCAACATTCAACTCTTCCACAGTCAGAACATCCCTATGATGTTCCAGCAGGGAAGCGGCAGTTCATGGTCTGACCTTGCTGAACTGAAACAGTATTATATTGCCAAACTGCTCTGGGATCCGTACCTGAACGGAGATTCACTTATAAACCGGTTCATGGACACATATTACGGCAAGGCAGCTCCATTCATCAGGGAATATTTTGACCTTTCACATGCCAGTCTGAAGATGATGGCAGATAAGCAAAACCTTGACATTTACGGATTACCTTCCTATTATTTCAAGTCATTCCTGTCCCGTGAAATTGTGACAAAATACCATGACCTCATGAACCGGGCTGAGGAAGCAGCGGGTGATGATCCCGTTTACCTTGACAGGGTAATAAGGGCCAGGATGTCAGTTGATTATGCATGGCTTGATTATGCCCTTAATGCCGGCGATACCGCGTTATCTTTTGTGAAAACCACCCCGGCCGGCAAAGTCATCAATGAGAATATGATGAGGGAGCTCGACAGGGTGACACGAAACAGTGAGAAGAGCGGCGTAGCGACCGTCAGCGAACATAGCTATTCGATAACGGAATACCGTGAGCATATCAACAGGATAGTTAGCATGAGCGTGAAGGACAACAAGGCCGGACCGGAGGATTTCCACTCGCTGTCACCTGTCCATCCCCGATATGAAAGCATGGGCGCTGCCTCAATGGCTGACGGCATTTTCGGAGAAAGGACTTTCGCCTCAGGATGGCTCGGATATGAGGGCGAGGATATGATCATGGAAATTGCCCTTGAACCCTCAGACGAGGTGAGCACCATAAGCATGAATTTCCTCTGTGATCATGTATCATGGATCTTCCTCCCCTCTGAAGTTATCATTGAGGCATCCGAAAACGGAACTGACTTTGTCACAGTGGCATCCCGGAAATTTGAAACCACCGGCTTCGACCAGGATATCACCCCCGTCCACATGGAGTATGAATTTTCCCCCGTGAAGGCCTCAAAACTCAAAATTACAGCCCGGTCATTGAAGAAATGCCCCGAATGGCACCGCGGGGCCGGTCAGCCATCGTGGATTTTTGCAGATGAAATTGTTGTTGAGTAGCTCTCTTAAAAGACTATTTTTACATCGTATTATCAGTTCCTATATTACAAAAACAATGAGAAAAGGATTAAGAAGACTTACAATCCTGTTAACAGCGATTGCCTGTTCCCTTTTAACATATGCCCAGGATGCAGATGAGCAATTGCTGCTTAAACATTTCCACTCTGTCAGCAGTGAGGAGATAGCCGGCTGGATGGCGGAATTATGCGCTCCGGAATTCAACGGGAGGCTGGCCGGGACACCTGAATACCTTGCAGCAGCTGAATGGGTAGCGGCCAGACTGAGCGAATGGGGAATAAAACCTGCCGGCGACAACGACTCTTTCTTCCAGTGGTTTGATCATCCCTATACCGTTGTAAACGATATTGGGGCACTGTTACTGCATATCACTCAGAAAGACGGCTCAGTCATCATGAAGAGTTATAAAGCGCCGGTGGATTATTACCCGGGGATGAACTCCGGCAACGGTGAGGTCACGGCTGAAGTCGTTTACGTGGGCTACGGAACCTCCGCCCCCGAGCTTAACTATGACGACTACAAAGGCATTGACGTCAAGGGAAAAATAGTATTGATGAACCGGGACGTTCCTTTCAAGGATGTTCGTGATCCCGAGTATTCAAAATGGGTCAAATACTGCTATCACCAGTACAAGGTCGAAAACGCCGCCGCCCACGGGGCGACAGGGATGCTGTACATCGACGGTAACAGCGCCAACCCGAATATTTCATATATTGAAAACATGATTGTCTGCGGCATCGGTCCGGAGCCGCTGGCCGACCTGTTTGCCGGCCTCGGGAAGGACAACAAGGTTCTCCTTGGGCAGATAGACAAAACATTTAAACCTGCTTCATTTGCCACCGGAAAAACAATGACCTTGAAGGCAAACACCACCCGCCACCCCGAAGGCAAAACCTGCAATGTAGTAGGTATAATCGAAGGAAATGACCCGGTATTGAAAGATGAGGTGATCATCATCGGCGGGCACCTTGACGCCGTGGGTAATGCCGGCGGGCTCCTCGTTGCAGGCGGTTTTGACAATGCCAGCGGGGTGATTGACATTTTGGCCGCAGCCAAAGCCCTTGCAGCGTCAGGCATAAAGCTAAAACGGACCATAATGTTCCTCCTTATAGGTGGTGAAGAGGTAGGCCTGCTGGGAAGCAAGTTCTATACAAAGAACCCGATATTCCCAAAAGAGAATACAGTGACATACATTAATCTTGACATGGTTGGAAACGGCACCGGGCTGGCTGTAAGTGCATCGGCATCCTGCGCGGGGCTGACGGAGTATTTTAAAACAGCCAACAGTAGGTATATCCACAGGCCTATGCGGGTCTCAACCTCAGGTGGATCGTTCTACGGCCGTCCGCGGAGCGACGGACTGGTGTTCCTGGCAGACGGATTCCGGACCATGAGTCTCTCAACCACTGATGGCGTCAAACCCGTATTTTACCACCTGCCGGGAGATGATGAGACTGCCATCACTCCGGAGATAATGGAAGATGTTGCCAAGCTTATCTACCTGTCATTCATAGAAATGGCAAACGCCGATACATTAAGCTTCTGAATCCCTCTTTCGGCCTTAAGGCACTGAAGTTGATAAAGACCATCAGGTCATAGTTCAACCACAGCATGACTGTGAGCAGAACCTATGACCTGAACTGTGAACTTCCGGAGTCAAAGTTTATTTTACTGCAAGGCTGACATCAAGCTTTATCTCATCCCTTATGGCATTGTCGCCAAGGTTGGAGAAGAATTTGCCTGACCCGAACCTGACATTGTATAATGAACGGTCAAAGGTGATGGTTGCCGTGTAGGTAAGAAGATCACCTGACCTGGATTCCTGTACGGTGAACTCGACCGGGTGTGTTGCCTCCTTGATTGTGAGACTTCCTTTTACAATGGCCTTGCCATCAGTGAATTGACTGCCACCTGCAAGAACCAGTTTTGAAAAAGGATATTTCTCAACGCCAAAGAAATCATCAGATTTCAGGTGGCCTTCCAGCTTTGCACGGCTGCCGGCATCCTTTACATCCTCATTCTTTATACTGTTCATGTCAACGACGAACTCACCGCCTGTGACCGATTTGCCGTCGGTGGTCAGCCATCCCTCCCTGAGATCAATTGTGCCGTTATGGCTTGACCCGACTATCTTTTCACCATGCCACTTTACTACCGTTGCCGAAGGATCGGCAACGTATCTCTTCTGCGCAGCCAGCTGTGTGACCGCAAAAATTGCCATGAGGGCTATTAATCCTTCTTTTTTCATTTCATTCTGTGAGTTAAGTTTTAATTATAACCCACAGAAGGAGGATTTTGTTCAACATATGTCGAATAAATGCATACGGGAAAAAGTAAAGAAGTTAATAAATACTGATTATCAGAAACTTTGAATGTTCATGCCGCCGCTGACCTCGAATACAGTGCCGGCCGAGAATGACCAGTCGCCCCGGGCAAGTGAAGCCACGGCTTTCGCTACATCTTCCGGTGTGCCCCACCGTTTCTGCGGTATCAGTCCCTCGGCGATCAGCCTGTCATACTTGTCCTTGCTCCTGGAGGTGAGTTCGGTTTGTATAAGTCCTGGCCTGATTTCATATACATTTATACCATCCTCAGTCAGCCTGTCGGCAAAGACAAGGGCTGCCATGCTGAGAGCTGCCTTGGAGATGCAGACATCAATAGCATGGGTAAAAGAGGTATATGCCAGGAATGATGTAACGAACATGATTGAAGGCTTATAATCCTTTACCTGGTCCTTCATCCATATCATCTCCCTTGCAACCCTGAGTGCGAGGAATACCGGACCCCGGAGATTGACAGCCAGGACGCGGTCATATGTCTCCTCGTCGAGGTCAAGCAGGTCTTTGCGTTCTATCGGTGCTATTCCGGCGTTATTCACCAGGATATCAATCCGGCCGTATCGGTTGAGTATGCTTGAGATGGCCTCATCATGAAGGTCTGTGTGTGCAACGTCAAGGCCCACAGGGTAGAATTCTGCGCCAAGTTTCTCTATCTCGGGCTGAAGGGAGAGCATGCATTCGCTGTCAGGGGTGCGTGCGACAGCGGCGATATCGTACCCTTCAGAAGCAAGTGCAAGAGAAATGGCTCGGCCAATGCCCCTGCTGGCTCCTGTAATTACTGCTACCGGTTTTGAATTCATATATAACCTTTAATCAGGCAATAGGTTTCTTACGCAGTTTGAGGACAACCTCGCACTCTCCGCTGACATCGGCATCGGCAATCAGGTAATTGCTCTGGTTGATCGTAGCCATGATGTATTTCTTCTTCTTTCCCCCGATGGTGAGGTCGCCGGCCACATAATTGCCCGGCACGGGCAGGGAGAGCTGTATATACTCATAGCTTCCCGTCAGGGTCAGGGTCAGTTTGTCGGCCGTCTGTCGGTAGAGATACTTCACGAAGGCTCCGGAGCTCTTGTAATCGATATGCACTTCCGCGCGTTCAACTCCGGCGGCAATCCATTTGGGACAGATGCGGACCCTGCGGAAGAGCTTGTCCTTATCCTGTACTCCGGCCAGGCCTTCCACAAAGGCATAGAGCATTGCCGACGAGCCCCATCCGTCCGTCGGTTTTGCTTCCGGAGAGGTGCTGGTCTCCACCGTCGAAGGCTTCCCGTCAGGAAAATACCACAGGTAGGTCTCGCCGTTGCGTGAGATCAGGTCATAATAGCGCATCAGTATGTCAATGCCATACTGCTCAAAGCCGTACTCGAGGGCGGCTCTTGCAAGCTCACCGCCTGTGAGAGGCATTATACCTCCGTTGCAGTAGGCTCCGCGAGACAGCTTGTAGTCACCGAAGATGCCTGCCGGGAACGGGGGGTCGATGGAGAACCACTCTGCAAAGGCTGTTGTGGTCTCGCGACGCTTTATGTATTCATTGATGATAGCATTGGCGATGCCCGGAGATGCCGCGCCCCTGTTAATGGCGGCAGGGTTGCTCAGGCTCAGCTGCGAGGCCTCATCGACACCTTCAATGGTCACGGGGGTCTGCTTCACAAAATGAGTATAGAACGAGCCGTTGAAACAGTTTGTGTTAAGGCTTTTGCGAAGCTTAAGGGCACGGTCGCGCCACTGTGCCGACTTAACCTTGTCTCCAAACATGTTATACCAGTATGACATGAAATGGAAAGCCTCGTAGTAACCGCTGTTGTCACCGTGGAAGTAGCCCCAGAAGGTATTCTCATCTATCTGGAACTGCAGCCAGTCATGGTGCCCGGCATGGTAGGCAAAATCCCATGTGTCAATGGTATAGGGCCTGCGGAAGAGAAATTTCTCCTTGTCAAAATAGCGCTCCTCCATGACATAACCCAGGGCTCTCTCGAAGGTGGGAATCAGTCGCCTTATGAAGTCATCATCACCAGTGGCCTGCCATGCGAGCCATGCCGCCTTGATGAACCTGAATTCGGTATCAGCCTCAACGGGGGTCCTGACATACTTGGTCCAGTTCTCGCGCTCACAGGGCAGTTTTTCAGGGAATGTTGTGAAATAATCAAAGATGCGTCCGTTGCGCGACTGGTTGTCGGCAAAATGCTTTACAACACTCTTCAGATCAGCCTCGGAATAGCGAAGAGCCCTCATCATGTCGGAATAGTTTCTTATCCATACCGACCTTGCATCAGGCGATCTGTAGCCCCTGATCTTTTCACCGTCAATATTTAACTCAAGGAGATCCTGCTCGAGGAATCTGTTGATTCGCGGAATGAGCTCATCAAATGCCGGAGTTCCGGTTCTGACGTACATTACTGGACTTTTAGGTTAGTTTTAGCGGGTTTAAAAATAGCAATTAATTCACTTGCTACGATGGCGGGCGCTCATTTTCTTCAGGTTGGTCATCCTCATCACCCTCCTCCTTTTCGTAGAAGGGAACCGGCCTCTGGGGTCCTTCAGCCCGATACCACACGGCCAGCAGCAATCCGGCAGCCGCTCCGAGCATATGGGACTCCCAGGAGATATCCATCCTGAACCCCGGGAAAATGCCCCATACCATTTCACCATATATGAAAGCGACCAGCAGTGATAACCCCATCAGCGGTATATATCTCCTGATCAGGCCGCTGACAAACAGGAAGGAGGCCATGCCGTATACTATGCCGCTGGCCCCGATATGCCAGGCGGGCCTTCCCGTTATCCAGACGGCAAATCCGGTCAGGATCATGATCCATAAAAGGACCCTGAATGATACCTGTGAATAGAAGTAAAATAGTGCAGTGCCCAGAATAAAAATCGGAATGGTGTTGTTGAAGAGGTGCCGGAAACCGGAGTGAATGAAAGGAGAGGTAACAATACCCGTGAGTGATGTCGCCTGGCGGGGAAAGATACCGAGGAAGTGTAAGTCAGTCTCAAAGAGCACTTCAGTGATTTTTACCAGCCACATGAAGCTGACACCCAGGAACGGGATAAGCATGCTTAGCAGCAATCGTCTCTTTTCTGTTGCAGCGTCGCTTTCATCCATAATTCAGCCTCTGTGGTTCGCGATCACTTGTCCCGCCCGGGATACCTGATACCGGCCTTCATGCGGACTGTATCGAGTATCCGTGCAAGGGTCAGTGTAAATGACAGGGGAACCACGGTACTCTCTGTCAGCCCCCTGTCGAGACAGTTCATAACCTCCATTGCCTCATACTGGTAGCCCTGTGCCGGCGGAGTGAAGATTCGGTCGTCAGTGTCGCCGGGGAACTCTATCAGAAGATGCTGGTTGCGGTCACGCCCCCTTGAAAGGACCAGGTTTCCCTTTTCGCAGTTCAATTCGGTTGAGACCCCACTCATGTTTGCAAACGAGCAGTATGCTTCAGCCATCCGGCCGTCACTGAACTTAAAGATAACAGAGGTGCTTTCGTCGGCGCCGGTCGGAGAGAGTGTGGCGGCCGCAACTATTGATTCCGGCTCTCCCATGTACTTAAGGATATCCATTATGGGATAGATGCCTATGTCAAGCAGAGCACCTCCGCCCAACTCCAGGTTGTAAGTCCGGAGTTCAGGGTCATACGGAGACAGGAATGCAAATTTGCCCCTCATGTGAAGAAGGTTCCCCATCCTGCCACTCTTCAGGATCTCATCGGCTTTGAGGTAAGAGGGCTGAAACGGAGGCCAGAGCGCCTCCATCAGTAAGAGTCCCTGCCGGCCGGCCTCCTCAGCCATCACCTTAACCTCCGCCGCGGTTATCGACATCGGCTTCTCGCAGAGGACATGCTTCCCGTTTTGCAGGGCCATCAGAGTGTGCTCAAGATGATACGTGTGAGGTGAGGATATGTATACTATCTCCACCCCGGGGTCAGCAACCATCTCTTCGTAACTCCCGAAGTGTTTTGTGAATCCGAACTCGGATGCAAAACCTGCAGCCTTCTCACCATTGCGCGATCCTACAGCATAAAGATGTGCGTTATCAAGCAGCATCAGTGCCCTCGCAAACTTGTGGGCAATGTTGCCTGTGCCGAGAATTCCCCAGTTGTATGCTTTCATGGTCATTTGTTTGCATAAAGTTAGTGATTCCTGTCTATCCCGCGCCATCAAAAAACCGGTTCAGATGTCATAAAATAAAAATATTCTTAATTTTTTGGTTCTATGTATTGCATGGTATTATTTTTTATTTATATATTTGCATTGTAAAACTAATATGTATTAACAGGTACCTTATTAAAAAGATTATGAAAGTAACGGTTAACGTCAATCTGGGGGGATACCCGTTCAACGTGGACGAGGATGCCTACGAACGTCTCCGGCAGTACATGAAGAGCCTGGAAAAGGAGTTTTCAGGAGAGTCAAGTGCTTCCGAGATCATGACAGATATTGAGGGAAGGATAGCGGAGTTGTTCAGAATGAGGCTCAATTCCTACAAGCAGGTCATCACGATGAAGGATGTTGAGGAGGTGATGGCTATACTCGGATCACCCGAGGTCATCAGTGGCAGCGGCACTTCGGAGGAGCGTCCGCCACGGTCGCAGCGACGTATGTATCGTGATCCGGACAGGAGGGTTTTCGGAGGTGTCTGCGCCGGGATATCGGCTTACCTCGACTGGGATCCGCTGATCATGAGGATAATCTTTGCAGTCCTCATACTGCCCGGCGGTTTCGGACTGGGACTGTATCTCATCCTGTGGATAGTATTGCCGGAAGCCAGAACAACGGCCCAGAAGCTTGAAATGAGGGGTGACCCGGTGACCATTGAGAACATCAAGGATTCCGTCAAGGATGAATTCGAGACAGTCAAAAAGAAAATGAAATTATGATTTAAGCCATTGGCGGATAAAGCGATAAAATGGAAATGCTATGAATACGGACAACACAAAAGCACAGATGCGCAAGGGAATCCTTGAGTATTGCATTCTGGCAGTACTCTCAAGGAATGCATGCTACGCAGTCGACATCATCAATGAACTTAAAAAGGCCGAGGTGATAGTCGTTGAAGGTACACTCTACCCCCTTCTGACAAGACAGAAGAATGCGGGGTTACTCAGTTACAGATGGGAAGAATCGCCTCAGGGCCCTCCCCGTAAATACTATGAACTTACCGAACTGGGAAAGATCTACCTGAATGAGCTTGACAAAGCCTGGGAGGAGCTGGTAGGGTCAGTTAATCAGATACGTGACAAGAAATAGAGGCAGCCATGAAGAAAACAATTGACATCAACATTGCCGGGCAGCTTTTCCGTATTGACGAGGAGGCCTGGGAGATACTGAAGCATTATCTTGGCCACGTTTCGGCCAGGTTCAGCTCCGAACAGGGTGGTGAAGAGACAGTCGCAGACATTGAAGCCCGCATTGCCGAAATATTTGGTGGCGGCAGCGAACCCCCAACCCTTGTCTCGAGAGAGATGGTGAATGACATGATCAACATCATGGGCGCACCCGAAGACTATTATGATGACAGCACCGTCTCAGGAAGGGGCAATGTATACAATCGTAAATCGATGTATAATCCAAACAGCCCTTCGGCACGCGTGGGGAAGGCGCTCTCTGAGTTTTTCAGGGCATTCGGAAAACTCATGTCGGCAATAATAAGGGTTATAGCAATAATTCTGGGCGGGATATTCACAATTACAGGTTTCCTGTTACTTTTCACCTTCGGGCTTCTGATCTTCTTCAGCAACGCCCCCTTCCTCACCTCGGTGATGGAACCGGAATTAATGAATACGCATACACTTCTTGCCTTAGTGCTGAACAGCAATACCGTATGGCTGGTTCTTATTCTCACGTCACTGGTCATTCTTATTCCGCTTGCCGCTCTCACCTGGCTGGGAATCAAGATGATCTTCAGGATCAGGGAGCGTTACAGGGTACTGAACATTGTGGTTTTCGTAATCTGGGTTGCTTCGCTTTGCGCGCTTGGAGTCTTCCTCAGCCTTCAGCTCTCAGTCTATTCCAACAGGGAGTTTGTTGAAAAAAGGATCAGCCTTGACCCGGCGCCAAAGACTATCTGGATTGCGCCAGGAGCAACACTGTCGGAGATATCTTACGATGAAACAGCCTCGGTTGATCACTTTACTTTCTACCTGAATAATAAGACCGACAGGATTCATGCAACTCCAGAGCTGAACATTTACGGAAGCGAAAACGGCACGGGATTTATCTCTGTCGATAAACGTGCCTGCAGCAACTCAAACAGTGAAGCACGGGCAAACGCCAGGGCGGTTGAATACAACTGGAGGTTCTCGGGTGATACTCTTTATCTTGATGAATTCTTCTCACTTCCGGCAGGCAGCAGATGGAACGGCGCACTGGTCGACATAGACATCACTCTTCCTGAAGGGACGGAGGTCAGGTGTGTGCCGGGAACCTCGCTCTCAACATGGATGCTGCGGAACCATGACCCCGAAGTGTCTGCCTGGCATATTGAAGAGGGAAATCTCAGAAAGCTATATGACTAAATAATTCGGATTTTCTGCACCAGTGTTTTTTTACTCTTCATGATCCCGGTCTGAACAGCCGGGATTTTTTTGTCCGGGATTTCATATCTTTAGTGCCTAAACAGCACTGACGAAATGGAACTGGGCGTCCTCAAGGATATCGTTATTATCTTTGCACTCTCCACATTTGTGAATTTTATCTTTACCCGGATAAAGGTTCCTGCGCTCATAGGATATCTCATCACCGGTGTTGTTGCAGGGCCCTATCTCCTGAAGCTTATAAGCTCACCGGAAAACGTGGAGGTGATGGCCGAAATAGGCGTGATCCTCCTTATGTTCACCATCGGCCTCGAGTTTTCCCTTAACCATCTTCTGAAAATCCGTAAAATAGTTTTTTTAGGTGGATTCATGCAGCTTCTGCTTACAGCCGGAGTGACGATGCTGGTGGCCAGGGTCTATAAATTTGACTGGGCCGAGGCCGTTTTTGTGGGTTTCCTTACAGCCCTAAGCAGCACTGCCGTGGTCCTGAAGCTGCTCCAGGAGCGTTCGGAACTAACCACTCACTACGGAAAAACTATTGTAGGGATCCTGATATTCCAGGATATTATCCTTATTCCTCTGCTGCTGTTTACTCCCATTCTCGGAGGAGAGACCGCCGATGTCGGACATGATCTGCTCTTCCTGATACTGAAGACAATCGGCATAATGATATTCATCTGGGCCGGGACGAGGTGGATCATGCCGTGGCTGTTGCACCTGATTGCCATGACCAGGAGCCAGGAGCTCTTTCTGATGAGTCTCCTGCTCATCTGCCTTGCAGTGGCAATGCTCACACATGAGCTGGGCATGTCACTCGCCTTCGGTGCATTCCTGGCCGGCCTGATGATCTCCGACACCGAGTACAGCCATAGCGCTTTCGGCAACCTGATTCCCTTCAAGGATGTCTTTACAAGCTTCTTTTTCGTCTCTATAGGCATGCTCCTTGATCTCGGCTTTGTCGCCGAGCATCCCTGGCTTGTTCTTGGAACTGTACTGCTGGTAATTCTGCTAAAAACCGTCATTGCCGGTTTTACCGCCTTCACTCTTGGCCACACTTTCTTTGGAACGGTGGTGGTGGGCCTCTCCCTGGCACAGGTGGGTGAATTCTCATTTATACTTGCAGGATTGGGCCTTGCCAATGAAATCATAGAACCCTCTCACTTCCAGCTTTTCCTGGCGGTGGCTATTACCTCAATGGCCCTTTCGCCATTCCTGATAAAGGGTTCCAAACCGCTCGCCAACCTCATCCTGAAGCTGCCATTGCCCCCATTTTTAGTCAACGGTCTCTTCCCGCTCAGACAGGTGGAAATTCCGGAGATCAGCAAACATGTGGTTCTGATCGGCAAGGACTCCAGGGCGATTAACCTGGCTGCAATGATCAATACAATGGGTCTGCCGTTCACCTCAGTAGTGTTTGACACAGACAAGGCCCGGTCAGAGATGGAGAAAGGCCACCTGGTGGTATTCGGTGATGCGACCTATGAGCCTGTACTGAGGCAGGCATACGTTCATACAGCTGAAATGGTCGTTGTTTCCGTTGGAAACCTGATAACATCCATGTCAATCGTGGAACATATCAGGGCAATGAACAAACATGCCCATATCATAGTCCGGACAAGACACGTGACCGATATCGAGGAGCTGTACCGACTCGGAGCAAACCAGGTCATTCCGGAAGAGTTTGAAACCGCAATTGACTTTTATGAGAGAATCCTGGGCAAATATCTTCTCCCCAGGATGGATATAGAAAGGGCAATAGCCAGAACGAGGGCGGACAACTACGGCATATTCAGGGACAAGAGCAAGGTGGGGGGGTATTCGCTTCTTAAGGATATACCTGATATTGAGATTGCCGCGGTGAAGGTTGGGGAAAAATCCGTCTTCGCCGGCAAAACCATAGCAGAGACTGCCCTGAGAAAGACCTGCGGAGTCACCATGGTGGCCATAAAACACGGAGAGGTTGTTACTCCGAATCCCGAACCTTCCACGGTAATAAATCCCAATGACATTGCATATCTGCTGGGAAAACCCGAGATGATTGCAATTGCTACGGATCTGCTTCTTAAAGAGGTCGATCGTTCCTGACTCCCGGTTGATCCCGAATAGTTTTCAAGAACAAAGAACCCATGTTTTTGTTTCCATTTCGTCACCGGATGGTAACCATCGGAGTGTGACCATGAGATTGAAAATAAAAACTGTTGTTATGAATAATGCAATTTACTCTATCCAGCATCCTGAAAACGAGCCCTTAATGAGCTATGCGCCAGGCTGTCTCGAACGGGCTGAACTTGATAAGGAGATTAAGAGACTCTCATCCGAAACAGTAGAGATACCATTGATCATAGGCGGGAAGCCTGTAAAGACCGGGAATCTGGGCAGGATTGTCATGCCTCATGACCACGGCCATCTTCTCGCCACCTATCATATGGCAGGTGAACAGGAGACTTCAGAGGCCATCAGAGCTGCAATGAGCGCCAAGGAAGGATGGATGACCCTGTCATGGATAGAAAGAGCTTCGATAATGCTGAAAGCGGCTGAATTACTTTCGAAAAAGTACCGTTATACCATTGTCGCCGCCACAATGCTCGGACAAAGCAAGACTGTGCATCAGGCAGAGGTGGAGGCTGCATGCGAGACAATCGATTTTCTCAGGTTCAATGCCTATTTCGCAGGACAGATATACCAGGAACAGCCACGCTCGGCCACTGACCAGCTGAACAGGGTTGAGTACAGGCCGCTGGAGGGTTTTGTCTATACCATAACCCCGTTCAACTTCACTGCCATCGCCTCCAACCTGAACATGGCTGTTGCAATCATGGGCAACACCACGGTCTGGAAGCCGGCCACCACCTCCCTGCTATCAAGCTGGATACTGATGAAGGTCTTCATGGAGGCAGGTATGCCTGCCGGGGTCATCAACTTCCTGCCCGGCCAGGGCTCGGTCATCAGTTCGGTGGTGATGAACCACAGGGATCTCGGAGGAATACATTTCACCGGCTCAAACGGCACCTTCAACTCACTATGGAAAACCGCGGCGGCAAACCTTGACAAATACAGGTCATATCCCCGGATTGTGGGGGAGACGGGCGGCAAGGACTTCATCATGATACACAGTTCGGCTGCCCCGCTGGAGGCAGCCACAGCCATCATACGGGGATCGTTTGAATACCAGGGACAGAAGTGTTCCGCCTCCTCAAGGGTTTATATCCCGAGGTCGCTCTGGCCTGAGATAGCGGTGCATCTGAAGAGGCAGGCCTCGGAGATAAAGCTGGGTGACCCTGCCGATTTCAGCAACTTCATGAATGCGGTCATTGACGAGAAGTCGTTTGACAACATAATGAAATATATCGGGAAGGCGAAGTCATCGCCCGCGTGTGAGATCTTTCACGGAGGCAACGGTGACAAGAGCCGGGGCTGGTTCATTGAACCCACGATCATTCTTACAACAGATCCTGACTTCATATCAATGAAGGAGGAGATCTTCGGCCCTGTAGTGACACTGTACATCTACGAGGACGAAAAGTACGAGGAGACCCTTCATCTCTGCAATGAGACCTCGCCTTACGGGCTGACAGGCTCCATTTTTTCAAACGACAGGCCGGCGACGGTCAAAGCCTGCCAGGTGCTTCGTTTTGCAGCGGGCAACTTCTACATCAATGACAAGCCCACGGGAGCTATGGTAGGACTGCAGCCCTTTGGCGGCGCCAGGGCATCGGGCACCAACGACAAGGCCGGCGGCCGTCTCAACCTGATCAGGTGGACCTCACCGCGGACGATCAAGGAGACCTTCCTGCCGGCCACGGACTTCCGGTATCCGTACATGGATTAAAGCCTGAAAGTCAAAAGTCGAAAGTCCCACTACTGCCTATTGCCTATTGCCTGAATTGTGATTCATATTTTGGTTGTTCACAGCGAAAAAGCGTCGGTTGATAAAAATGTTTAACGTTTCTTAATATTTTGATCAGGTTTTATGTAAATTAGTCGTCAGTTTACTCTTCTTCAACCTAAACCTGATCTTAGATGAAAAGACTTCTTCTTTGTGTTGCAGCGGCAGCGTTGCTGCTCGGAGCATGCGAGAGAGCTCCTGAAAACCTCGCCCAGGAAGATGATTACATCAAGACCTCACTTGAGGTTATCCCCGGCCAGTATGTTGTTCTGCTGAAGGGCGACTTTGGCTATGTCAAGTCAGAGGCGATGAGCTATGATGATGCCCAGGTTGCCATGACCGGCATTACGAAAACCATTCTTGCCAAGGCAGGTATTTATGACCGCGAACCTCTGCAGGTATATTCGGTAGCTGTTCAGGGCTTTGCGGTTAAGCTTAGCGACAGCGAACTTGCGTCTCTCGAAAAGAATCC
>CAZHTG010000042.1:0-25692 GCA_964535795.1 uncultured Rikenella sp. | reverse complement strand
AATGTCCCGCTTAGCTCACTGATTGTATCACTGTTTTTTGTGGCGCTGGGACTGCTTTACTTCTACCTGGGATTTGCGTTGTTTAATGGTATCGGATTCCGGAACATCTTTAAAGCCGATTCCTACAGAGGACTTGGATCATGGAGAATTGCACTTGCCATTGGAACAGGTATAGCCCTCTCTAACCTCACCATGGGATTTATGTACTCAATTCTCATCTTTCCGATGGCTGATACTTTACTGACTTCCGGAATAGTGCTCGCTGTAATAATGATCATTCTGGCGCTGATCAAAAATGCCAGGGATAAGAATCCATTTTACAGGAACATTATCCTGAGGTGCATGGTTTTTCTTATTATCGCAGTTGCATTTTTCCTGATTCCCGGGCAGATTTTCGAAAAGCCCTGAGGCACACTCGTCCAGCCGGCAGAACTGCATGACACTGACAGCCATCACTGCACAATTGTCCGGCCTCTCATTCCTCCTTCAACTGAAACAAAACCGGAAAGGACCGGAACATCCACGGTAATATTTTCCTATTTTTACGGGAGAACGCCGGCATGAGTCCGGCCGTACCCGTACTCATTTAACCTCAAGCTGATAATGGATTTTCTATTCAACAGCATTACCCTGATAACCTGGCAACAGGTACTCATGTGGGTGATAGGAGCCACCCTTATCTACCTCGCCATCTCCAAAAAACTCGAGCCGCCACTACTCCTCCCCATGGGCTTCGGAGCAATACTGGTCAACCTGCCCCTGTCAGGCGCCCTCGACCAGACCCTGCCGGGCATAGGCCACGTAAGCGGCATCATCGACTGGCTCTTCGACGTGGGCATCGAGGCTTCAGAGGCAATGCCTATTCTGCTCTTCATCGGCATAGGAGCAATGATCGACTTCGGACCGCTGCTCTCCAACCCGCGACTGCTCCTCTTCGGCGCCGCAGCACAGTTCGGGATCTTCATTACCGTCACCGCGGCAGTGCTGTTGGGATTCGACCTGAAAGACGCCGCTTCAATTGGAATAATAGGGGCAGCGGACGGACCAACGTCAATCCTGGTGTCACAGGTGCTCAAAAGCAAATACATCGGACCAATAGCCGTCGCCGCCTACTCATACATGGCCCTGGTGCCTATCATACAACCATTTGCCATTAAACTTGTCACAACGAAAAAGGAGCGGCAAATAAGAATGAAATACAACCCGAAAAGTGTTTCTAGAATGACACGTATTCTCTTCCCCATAACAGTGACGGTGATAGCAGGACTGGTAGCCCCGGCATCAATAGCACTGGTAGGGTTCCTGATGTTCGGTAACCTCATCAGGGAGTGCGGTGTGCTGGGGACACTGTCGGATTCAGCCCAGAAGGAGCTGGTCAATCTGATAACACTGCTGCTCGGCATCACCATCGCCGCCAGCATGAGGGCCGATCTATTCGTGTCGGTGCAGACAATGATGATAATGGGCCTCGGCCTCCTGGCATTCATCTTCGACACCATCGCCGGGGTGACCTTCGCCAAGATCATGAACCTCTTCCTCAAGACAAAGATGAACCCCATGGTGGGCGCGGCAGGGATATCAGCCTTTCCCATGTCGGCAAGGGTGGTGCAACGCATGGGACTGGAGGCTGACCCGCAGAACCACCTGCTCATGCATGCCGTGGGTGCCAATGTTGCGGGACAGATAGCCTCGGTGATAGCCGGAGGCGTAATAATAGGACTGATGGCAGGATTAATATAGGAGGGAAAGAGATGAACACAGATCTGATAAGCTCGCTGAAAATGATGGGCATGGGAATGGGCGCCATCTTCACGGTAATCCTGATAATATATGTGGCCGTATGGATCATGCTCAGAGTCACCGGCTCCCGTGAGGAGGGGAAGGATGGCATGGCGCAACAGTAATGCCGAGGCGCAGCTTTTGCAGCGGCATAATAATTTTATACCTTTATCGGTATAATAATAATTCAGCACATGAACCAGCTTGTGGTGCGCGATAAGGCATCGGAATTTGTGTTTCGCTTCCTTGGAGGACTTCTGCTGCTGGCAGTAGGACTCCAGCTATTCACCTATAACCCGCGAAGCGGTATGTTCTGGATCCTTGCCATTGTATTCATCCTGGTGGCGCTCTCCTTCTTCACAAATCATTTCGGCATCCTGATCATCAGGCTGACCTCCGATGCAGGCGTCCTGACCATCCGCTGGAACACCAAGCTCTTTAAAAAACATGTGCACATTCATGAGATCACCTCAATAACGGAGGATAAGCGACGCATCTGTATTGTACTGAAAAGCGGCAAAAGCATCCGCCTGCCGGTCAGACTTATGGATCCCGACAAACGGAGGGCAGTGCGCAAATTCCTGAAGGAAAGCACCGGCTTCTGACACCGCAACACAACACCCGCAGCAACTTCCGGCACAATGTATTATCTTTACGGTGGTTTAAGTCCTTGTCATGAAACAACTCGTGCTCCGAAATACCACCTACGAAAAGATCTACAGGGCGCTTGGCATTGTCGTACTGGTGATGCTTATCATTGTAATCATAACCGGTGATACGTCTGCCTGGGGTTTCTGGATCCAGGTCCTGACCCTGCTCCTGCTGGCCGGAGCATTTATAAGCCTTAACTTCGGGACACTGGTGAACAGGCTGACGGTCGAGGGTGGGAAGCTGACGGTCAGATGGTACAGCCGTCCAGCCAGAGTGACGGTGAGCATTGAAGATATCCAGGAGATCCGCGCAGATGAGAACTTCGTGCGGATTGTGCTGAGAACAGGCAGGATCATCCGGCTGCCGACAGGCATGCTGGAGTTCGACGAGAAGCGTGCCATCCGCAAATTCCTGAAGGAGGCCACGGGAGTCTGACACTTATGCGCACCGCCCTCTCTCTGTATATTTTACTCATGGTGGTTGCCATACCCGCAGCAGCGCAGAAGGTAACTGTAAGCGGATACGTCACCGACGCCGGCAGCGGTGAGCGCATGATAGACGCCACCGTCTATGAAAAGGCATCCTTTGCCGGTACCACCACGAACAACTACGGCTTTTACAGCCTCGCGCTCCAGCGCGGGGAATCGGTAATCATTGTCTCATACCTGGGTTATGATCCCATAACGGTGGAACTAAACCTCATGCGCGACACAGTGATGAACTTCAGCCTTGTGATGTCATCAAGTGAGATTGACGCCGTCACCGTCACCGCCTCAGGCCGGCAGTCGAAGATAGAGAGCCCCCAGATGAGCATGATAGATATACCGGTTGAGAAATTCCTCAAGCTGCCCGTGATATTCGGCGAGGCCGACGTGCTTAAGGTGATACAGCTGCTCCCGGGGGTACAATCGGGCACGGAAGGCTCGACAGGCATTTACGTCAGGGGAGGAGGCCCTGACCAGAACCTCTTCCTGCTCGACGGCGTTCCGGTGTACAACGCCAGTCACCTCTTCGGCTTCATGTCGGTGTTCAATCCTGACGCCGTAAAATCTGTGCAGCTCTACAAGGGAGGCTTCCCGGCGAGGTACGGCGAGCGCCTGTCGTCGGTGGTGGACATACGCATGAAGGAGGGCAACCAGAAGGAGTTTCACGGCAACTTCGCCATCGGGGTGATCTCTTCAAAGCTGTCGCTGGAAGGTCCCATCATCAAAGACAAGACCTCATACATCATCTCAGCACGCCGCACCTACTATGACGTTCTGGCCCGGCCACTCATCCTGGCGCTGAATGACGACAAGAACTCGCGGACCACAGGGGGGTATTATTTCTACGATCTCAATGCCAAGATCAACCACAGGTTCTCTGACAGAAGCCGCCTTTACCTCAGCTCATACCTCGGGCGTGACAGGGCCTTCACCAGGAACAGCAGCAGGCCCGAATACTATGATGAGAACAATGACAGGTATGAATACAAGGACAGCTACGGGCTGGGATGGGGAAACATCATCACCTCACTCAGGTGGAACTACCTTCTCACCAACAAGCTCTTCAGCAACACTACGCTGACATACAGCAAGTACGACTTTGACGTAACCATTGAATCATCCGCGGAGAATCTCACAACCAAAGAGAAGGAGTTTGATTACTTCAGGTATTTCTCCGGTATCGAGGATGTGGGAGCGAAGATCGACTTTGATTATTATCCTTCCATAAAGCACTCTGTAAAGTATGGGGCAGGATACACCTGGCACAATTTCAAGCCCGGTGTGACCACATTCAGGTATGATCCGATGTACGAGGATGTGGGCATAGATACCACTTTCGGCGATGTTAAGATCAGGGCCAGCGAATTCATTGCATACGCTGAAGACAACTTTGACATCACCCCCCGCATAAAAATGAATGCCGGTATCCGGCTGTCGCTCTTCAACGTGCAGGACACAAGCTATTTCGTTTTCCAGCCGCGGGTCTCGATCCGTTATCTTGCCACGGACGACCTCTCTTTCAAGGTCTCCTACAGCAAGATGGCCCAGTTCGTACACCTGCTGACCACCTCGGCCATCAGCCTCCCCACGGACCTGTGGCTACCGGTGACACGCAGGTTCGAGCCACCCATATCTCACCAGGTGGCCATCGGGAGCAGTTTCAGGCTGCCGGGACAGATGGAGATGACCATTGAGGCCTTTTACAAGACGATGGACAACCTCATTGAGTACAAGGAGGGAGCATTCTTCGGTGGCACCGGAGCAGGATGGGAGGCGAAGGTCGAGAAGGGCAGAGGATGGGCCTACGGGGCTGAGTTCCTGATAGAGAAGAGCTACGGCAAGTTCACTGGATGGGTTGGATACACGCTGGCGTGGACCGAGCGTCAGTTTGAGAACCTTAATTTCGGGAACGTCTTCCCGGCCAAGTATGACCGGAGGCATGACATAAGCGTGGCCCTGACACATACCTTCAGTGAAAGGATTGATGCAGGGCTTGTGTGGGTCTACGGTACAGGCAATGCTGCAACGCTGGGTATCAATGAATATCCGCCTGAGGATTTCATGGGCGGTGATTACTATTATTCAAATATAACCGAGTATCCCGGCCGCAACAACTACCGCACACCCTCATATCACAGGCTTGACCTGGGAGTGAACCTGCACAAGCAGAAAAAGAGAGGGATGCGTACATGGAGCTTCTCAGTCTACAATGCCTACTCACGCCAGAACCCGTTCTTCATTTATTGGAGCTCGGAGTATTATTCGGAACCTGATCCTGACCATCCCGGCGAAATGCTCTACTACACCAGGCCGGTTCTGAAGAAGGTGAGCATCTTCCCGATAATCCCGTCGGTTTCATATTCATTTAAATTCTGACAGCCGTGGAGATCAAGAGACTGACAATATATCTTCCGGCTGTGGTGGTCATGTTACTCTCATCCATCTCATGCGAGAGCGTGATAGAGTTCAAGGGTTCGGATGCTGAGCCGAAGACAGTGATCTACACAATCCTGCAGCCTGACAGCCTTATCACAGTCTCTGTAGCTGAGAGCCATGCGGTCTTTGAGGAGAGGTATGAACCGGGGCAGATCACTGATGCCGTGGTACGCCTCTTCCGTGACGGGGAGTTCATAGAAACGCTTACCTATGTCCCTGCTGAGCCGGCGCCTGATTATTCTCCTGCCAACCCTTATTCGAAATATGTGTCACAGGTGACCAGACCTGTTCAGGGGAGCACATACCGCATTGAGGCAGAGGTTAACGGGATGAGAAAAGCATCGGGAGAAGCGCGACTGCCTGATCCCGTGACTGTCACCGGCATTGATACGAGTACGGTGCTAAACGAATGGGGTGAGAGGCAGATTATCGTGAAGCTAAGGTTCCGCGATCCGGCCGGCATTGAAAATTTTTACAGGCTCTCAGCCAGGTCAGTCAGCGGTATCTATACCGGCGACAAGGAAGAACCTATCTCACCCATAATGCCGGTGGTTGTAACGGAAACCGACATCAGTTACGGGGCATACACCGAGCCCCTTATAGCCCCCAGGCAGGAGGATGATATTTTCGGAATGTACCTGCAGAACACCTATTATCTGTTCACAGACGAGCTGATATCCGGCAAAGAGTACAGTCTGACATTGCAGTATGGATACAGATACCCGGATATTGAATATTACGAGTTTGATCATGCCAGTTTCAGCCTCCACTCCATCAGCAGGGATCTCTACCTTTACCTGCAGTCGTACTCCGCGCACATTCAGACCAGGGATAACTTCCTCTCGGAGCCTGTCCTGGTCTATTCCAATGTAACAGGCGGACTGGGTGTTGTGGGAGCAATGTCGACCTCAGCAGATTCAATTAAAATTGGCGAATACCCTGTTGACGGGGTGGTCTACGAGTACCGGTTCTTCAAAAAATAGGAAAGGCCGGTGACCGGGGCAGGCGCCAGCGCAAATACAGGGTCAATGCCCGCGGGTGAATTGCCTCAGGTTGACCTGGTCAAAAAAAACAGTAAAAAATTTTGCTGTTATTATATTATTTATTTACTTTGCACCACAAAGTACTACAAAATAGAATCATGAACCAGTCAGATCAGCATCTTGAAGACATCCAGGTCATCAGGAAGATAATGGAGGAGTCGTCAAGATTCCTGTCTCTCAGCGGTTTATCGGGCATAGTTGCAGGATTTCTGGGAATTGCCGGGGCAATTGTAGCCCAACTGATAATCACAAAAAGTGCTGTCCCGGCTGATTGGTACCTGAAGCCTCTTGCAGCCGGTCCTGACGGTTTACGTTCTGTAATGCCCCTCTTTGCCGAGATGGGAGTGGTTTTTGTGCTTGCTTTCTCAGGTGCAATCCTTTTTTCGTCGCTTAAGGCCAGAAAGAGCGGACACAATGCATGGACGCCGGTGACACGCAGGATGCTGGCAAGCCTGCTGATACCCCTGGGCACCGGAGGACTCTTTATCCTTCTGACCGCAGGTACCGTGCCTGCCAGCGTAACAGCCGCATCATCACTGATATTCTACGGACTCGCTGTGGTAAGTGCAGGTAAATTCACATTCGGTGAGATCCACTGGCTGGGAGTGCTCGAGGTTACAACCGGGCTCGTCTGCCTGTTGCTGCCTCAATACACAATAATCATCTGGGCCATTGGCTTCGGAGTGATCCACATAGCATACGGCCTGTTCATGCATCTCAGGTACAGGGGATGAAAACGATCCTGGCAAATTTCAACAAGGCTTTCGAGAGCCGGGTCAGACTGGGGATCATGTCAGTGCTGGCAGTCAGCACCCGCATGGACTTCAAGGGACTTAAGGAGACGCTGGCGGTGACTGACGGTAACCTTGCCAGCCACCTCAGGGCCCTTGAAGAGGGGGAATACATAACAATGGAAAAGAGCTTCATAAACCGCAAGCCAAATACAAGCTACACCATTACCGAAAAGGGATTGGAGAGCTTCAAGAGCCACCTTCAGGCGCTGGAGGAACTTATTAAAAAATAATTTTTTTTTGCAATTATAACTTTGAAATACAAAGTACTTTAATAAAAAGGTGAAATGGAAAATGAAAATGTAACACAGGAAAAATGGTACCAGTCGTTGACCGTCAAGATGGTCCTGCTGGGAATTATGGGCGTGATGCTGCTTATCCCGCTGGTTTTGATCATGGAGGTGATCCGCGAGCGTTCGCGGAACGCGGAGACCGCCCGGACAGAGATAGGAGCTCTGTGGGCCTCTGCCCAGACGGTCACAGGCCCGGTGCTGAATGTGCCCGGCTCAAAGGTCATATCTGATGACGGCAGGTATGTCACAACCACTATGCACATCCTGCCTGACGAACTCAAAGTCAACGGCATGCTTATGCCTGAGATCCGTTACCGGGGAATTTACGAGACCGTGGTATACAACTCAGACCTGGAGATATCCGGCAGCTTCTCCCTGGCGGGATACGAACACCTGAACGACTATCTCTGGCAGTGGGAGAAGGCATATGTCTCACTGGGCGTTTCAGACAACAAGGGTATAAGCGACAAGGCTGAGCTGGCAATCGGCGGAAAAGTCATAGGAGCGATGCCAGGGGCAGGACAGGAGGACCTCTTCGAAAGGGGCATCTCGTTCCCTGTGGCGATCGACCCTTCGAAGGGCAGTGATTTTCAAGGCGAATTCAGTCTCAGCCTCGGGCTGAAGGGTAGCGGCAGCCTCGCTTTCTCTCCTGTTGGAAGGAACACCCTGGTGAACCTGAAATCCGAGTGGGAGGCCCCGAAATTCACCGGCAACTTCCTGCCTGCTGAACGCGATGTCACTGACACCGGCTTCACCGCCAGCTGGGCGGTGACTCACCTTAACAGGAGCTTCCCGCAGGTGTGGGCTGGCAAGAGCTATACCCCCGCCGATGACGCCTTTGGGGTAGACCTTATCATGGAGGCAGACCATTACACCAAGGCTGAGCGCAGCGCCAAGTACGGATTGCTGTTCATTGCCCTCACCTTCCTTGTGCTATTGATAATCGAGCTCAGATCGGCACAGCGGATACATATCTTTTATTACCTGCTGGTTGCCCTCGCGCTGATACTTTTCTTTTCTCTTCTCACGGCCCTGAGTGAGCATATCGGCTTCAATCCGGCTTACCTGATCTCAGCTGCAGCGACTATAGGTCTGCTGACAGCCTTCTTCTCGTCGCTTCTGAAGAAAGGCTGGATGGTGCTCCTGATCAGCGGGCTGCTGACCTTGCTGTATGTCTTTATCTTCTTCCTGCTGGCAATGAAGGACTACGCTTTCCTTGTTGGCAATATCGGACTGTTCGTGCTCCTTGCCGCGCTGATGATTGTCTCAGCCAAATACAGGATTTTCAGGGAATAATTATACCGGGTAAACCCCGGGCAGCCATCCGGCTGCCCGGGGAGACCCATTATGTATTCTGAGGTTTTTGAAGTAACTTACAGGGTCGCTTTAAAACACCTGCATCCATGCTGCTTAAAAGGTTCATTGAAGAAGAGAACAAAGAGAAATTTGACCTGATCATAGTCGGCGGCGGCATCACCGGGGCGGCTGTGGCTTACATTGCCGCGACAAGAGGCCTGTCTGTGGCGCTGTTTGAGAAGGAGGACTACGGAGGCGCCACCTCAGCAGCAACCTCAAAGCTCATCCACGGTGGTTTGCGCTACCTGGCCAACGGCGAGCTGAAGCTCGTGCGCGAATCACTGCGCGAGAGGAGGATCCTCGGTAACATCGCCCCCAATTTTGTCTATTCACTGCCATTCCTGATGCCGATGTACAGGAGGTGGAAGGGGAATATCTGGAAGATGCTGGTTGGCATGTATCTCTATGATGCCCTGTCATATGACAAGAAGGACACATGGGACAAGAGCAAGAGACTGCAGAATCACAAGCTTGTCTCATTCAGGAAAACCACCAGGCTGGAACCCAACCTGAAGATGGAGGACCTGCGTAATGCCTTCTATTTCTTTGATTACCAGAGCATCTTTCCCGAGAGACTAACCCTCGCTTTCATCAAGTCAGCTGCCGAGTACGGTGCCAGGGTCTCGAACTACACACCCGTGGAGGGGTTTGTTTTCGGCGAAGACAACAGGATAACAGGCGTCCGGGTCAGGGATACCTTCACCGGTGCGACCAGGGAGGTGCACGGGGAGCTGATCATCAACTGCGGCGGCACATGGGCTGACAAGATACTCAACATGGCGGCAGGTAAGGATTCACCGGCCCTTAAGGTAAAGCGTTCAGAGGGAATACACATAATCACGAAGAAGATTGCAGGCAACCACGTGGTCTCGCTGCAGAAGAAAGATGGCGGACACATGATGATTATGCCCTGGCGTGACCACTCGCTGATCGGCACCACTGACAAGGAATTTCACGGTGACCCTGATGATTACCGTGTCTCACCGGAGAGTATTGATGAGGTCATTGACAATGTAAATGAAAATTACGGCCGGAAGATCTCTCGTGCAGATATCATTCATGCCTATGGCGGCCTTCGTCCGCTGGTTGATGACCAGACCAAAGGCACCTATGAGACCTCGAGAAAGTACGAGGTATATGATAATGCCACAGACGGGATCGAAGGGATGATCACCGTTGAGGGAGGCAAGTATACAACCAGCAGGAGCCTTGCACGGGAGGTACTGAGACTGATCTCGTCCAAGCTGGACAGGACTCTCTCCGACTCGGTATCTGACAATCTGTATCTGTCGGGCTGTGAGATCAGGGACATGAGGCAGTTCATGATCAGACAGCACCTCAACTATAGGGATTTCAGCCGCAACACCGTGGAGTATGTAAGCAGAAACTACGGCACCGAGAGCAAGGTCGTCTTCCAGATTGCCAGGGATGACAACCGCTTTGCCGAAGTCATAAGCCACGATGGAGAAATACTTGCGGAGGTTGTATACGCCATAAGATACGAGAGCGCCAAAACCCTGAGGGACATCATGCTGAGAAGAACCGGTACCGGGACTCTGGGAAATCCCGGCAGGGATACAGTGGAAAAAATCGCCTCAGTGGCTGCAGAGATGCTTGGGTGGGACGACAAAAGAAGAGAAGAGGAGATCGGGCTGATGATGAAGGTATTTGTTTTATATTAGGGGTATGGAGAGAGAGAAGAGCTACCGTGATATCCTCAAATGGGGCGACAAGAGAGAAGAGGTGGTCAGCCACCACATGGTCACTCTGATAAAGGAGAAGTTCGGGCTCACCGATTCCGACTTCAGAGAAAAATATATTCCGGGAACAGAGGAGGTAAAACTTGAAAAACCATCCCTACTCAAGCCGGCCCAGGCAGAATTCCTTAAAAGTGTATCGGGCGGGGAGAATGTTCTGACTGACGATTTCCACCGCGTGCAGTACTCTTGCGGCAAATTCTACGGAGAGCTTCTTGACCTGAGGCTTAACCATGTGCCTGATCCTCCTGACGCGGTTGTCTCCCCTCGCAGCCATGATGAGGTGGTTAAGATAGTAGATTTCTGCAGTGAGGAGAAGATACCCGTTATACCTGCCGGGGGCCAGTCATCAGTCACCGGAGCACTGAGGGCCCCGCATGGCGGTATAGCCCTTGACCTGACAAAGCATATCAACAGGATCCTGAAGATAAACAGTGTCAACAAGACTGTCACCGTTCAGGCCGGCATGTATGGTCCCGCACTGGAGGAGGAGTTGAACAGGCACGGGTACACTTGCGGCCACTTCCCGCAGTCGTTTGAGTATTCCACCGTCGGCGGATGGATCTCAGCCAGGGGTGCGGGACAGGCATCAACGGGGTATGGCAAGATTGAAGACATGGTTGTGGCCCTGAGAGCAGTCACCCCTGCCGGAGTGATAGAGACCAGGGACTTTCCGCGCACGGCGCAGGGATGGGATCTGTTCAGGCTCTTTGCAGGTGCCGAGGGAACACTGGGGGTGATAACCGAGGTCACCCTGCATATCTTCAACTATGCTCCTCAGAACACCACCCTGGCCGCTTTCATCTTCAGATCGTTTGAACAGGCGGTGGAGACAATGCGAAGGATGATGCAGAGCGAATACGGCCGGCCCCACCTGTTCAGGATCTCAGATCCGGAGGAGACTGACATTGCCTTCAGGACAAGCGGGTTCGACGGCACCTTCTCAGACAGGTTCCTGAAGAGGCTTGGCTTTAAGACCGGCAGCCGCTGCCTGATGTTTGTCACGGTGGAGGGAGAGAAGGATTATGCCAGGTTCGTCATGGGGAAGATAAAAAAGAGTGCGCGCGCCGGGAAGGGTATGTATATCGGAGCCGGTCCCGTCAGGAAATGGCTTGCCCAGCGATACTCAAGCGCCTACCTGCGCGATCCGCTGATGGATCTCGGCATCATGTCAGACACCCTCGAGACAGCGGTAACATGGGAGAACCTGCTGAAGGTCTGGACGGCGGCGCATGAATATGTAAGACGCCGGCCGAAGGCTTTCATGATGATACACATCTCACATGTATACGAAAACGGAGCCAATCTCTATTTCACTTTCCTCACCCCGATGGAAAAGGGGAATGAGAGAAAGGACTTCCTGCAGTTTCACAGCGGCCTGGTTGATACAATCCTTGAGAACGGCGGCTCCATATCACACCACCACGGTGTGGGCAGGGTGCTCGCCCCGTGGATGGAAGGCCACCTTGGAAGGAACGCCATGGAGCTGATGAGGGCAGTGAAGAGACATCTTGATCCGAACAATATCATGAATCCCGGCGGTATGCTGGGGCTGTTATAGAAAGACTATGCAATCATTGGAAGAGCTTATACTGACAATCGACTGTGGCACACAGTCGATCAGGGCGGTTTTGATTGACCTCCGGGGCAATGTGCTGCAGCTGGCCAGAACCGAGATCGAACCATACTTCTCCGTAACACCGGGATGGGCTGAACAGTACCCTGAATATTTCAGGGACAGGATGTTCGGGACGCTTCAGAAACTGTTCAGGGAGACGGAGTACAGCAAAGATCAGATAAAGGCTGTGACAATCACCACGCAGCGTTCAACCCTGATCAACCTCGACAGTGAGGGCAAATCATTGCGACCGGCAATATCATGGCTGGACCAACGGCTTTGCGCGGTGGGCAGGTATCCCGGCTGGCTGACTCAGATGGCTCTGAGGCTGGTGGGCATGAGGGAGGCGGTGATACACACCGTCAAACAGGGCGAATGTAACTGGATCATGCAGAACACGCCTGAGGTATGGGAGAAAACCAGCAAATTCCTGCTGCTCTCCGCTTACCTTACCTGGGTACTGACGGATGAATATACGGATTCGGTGGGCTGCACCGTGGCTTATCTGCCTTTCGACTATAAAAAGCAGCAGTGGACTGACAAAAGCCACATGAATTATAAGATGTTTCCAATTGAGAGGGAAAAGCTTCCAAAGCTTGTCAGGCCCTCTGAGATACTGGGATACATAAGCAAGGAGGCATCTGAGAAGTCCGGCATTCCACAGGGGCTGCCACTTATTGCCGCCGCAGCCGACAAGGCATGTGAGGTGCTTGGCTCGGGAGTTATCACCCCTGATGTGGCATGCCTCAGCTATGGAACCACCGCCACGGTACAGACGACCCACCGGAAATACCATGAGGTTGTTCCTTTCTTCCCCTCTTATCCGAGTGCCATTCCTGACTCTTACAACACCGAGGTGCAGATTTACAGGGGTTACTGGATGATAAGCTGGTTCAAGAAGGAGTTCGGGTTGAAGGAGATACAGATGGCTGAGCAGACCGGGAGCCATCCGGAGGCCTATTTTGACGCCATGGTTGACGAGGTGCCTGCCGGATCAATGGGCCTCACACTGCAGCCCTACTGGTCGCCCGGACTCAAGGTACCCGGCACTGAAGCCAAGGGGGCCATCATAGGATTCGGTGACGTGCACACAAGGGCACATGTCTACAGGGCCATTCTCGAAGGACTGACATATTCGCTGAAGGAGGGTCTTCTGAGAACGGTAAAGCGAACAGGGGTGCCGGTGAACAGGGTTGTTGTCTCGGGCGGCGGATCGCAGAGCAGGCAGGCAATGCAGCTGACAGCCGATATTTTCAACATGGAGGCCATCAGGCCTCATACCTATGAGACCTCGTCACTGGGTGCAGCCATCTGCGCGGCCGTAGGGATGAAATACTTTGATGACTATGCCGCGGCAGTTGACTCCATGACACGTGCCGGTGAAAAGTTCTCGCCCGAACCCGGGAATGTTGAGATTTACGACCAGCTTTACGAGAAGGTCTATTCAAAGATGTACAGGCACCTTCAGCCGCTTTATGAGCAGATAAGGAATATTACCGGCTATCCTCAGAAGGTCTGAGGCTTCCGGTGGTTTGGCCCATAAGGTTTCCGGCAGCCTGGCTCAGATAATTCTGATTTCTATCTGTCCGCCGATGCCCAGTTTGTCCCCGGCAATAATAACCACTGATATTACCTGAGGTTGTCCGAGGGCTTTTTCCGTCACCTCATATACCAGGCCTTCGTTTTTGACCTGGTTGCAGAAGGCGGTGGCAAAAGCATCAGCCCCGGCGCCCGAATGACATGCTATCATGCAGGCGTCTGCCATCCCGAAGCTGAGCGAGTGGCCCACGGTACCCGATGAGCAGCATAGCGCCAGCGGTGTCTCCTCAGGCTTTATCTGCATGGCGATCTTCTCCGACAGGGGTGAGGCGCCGGCATGAACGGCCACAGTCACTGGCGCCGTCAGCTTCATGAAAATATCGCCACCGTTCTCGACTATTACCTCTCCGGCCTCATATTCAGCCAGCAGATCCCTGCAGACATATTCAGCCACGGCGCCGGCCACCGCGCTCATGGGGCCGGTACCTGCCGCCAGTGCCGCCTCGCTCATCTCTGTTATTATCCGGTGCTCCCCGCCGGGGGCAACCACAGGTGTCAGTGAGTCCCTGAACTCAGGGTAGGAGGCAATGTGTTTTTCCAGTATGCCCCGGTAGTAAAGAATACGATCGATAGTGAATCGTCCGGCATCCTCCCTGTAGTGGTCCCTGTCAATGGCTACCCACAGGTCCGTCTCAAGGTAAGCCGACCGGAAGCTTGTCCACCGCTTGTTGCCCATGGCCTCGCGGTAAAGGCGCGGCTGGTATGAGCGGCTCTTAGCCAAGATCTATGGAGAAGAGTTTAAGAGGACAGGCGGTGAGGCACAGTTCGCATACCACGCACTTTTCAGGCTCGAACGAGAGCTCGGCCGTCTTACGGCTCATTGTCAGCGCTCCGGCAAAACAGACGGCCGAGCATGCGCCGCAGTGGATACAGAGGTCCTCACGGTAGGTGATGGTGCGGTCAATAGGCACACACTCCACATTCTGCTTCTGCATGTACGCCATCCCCTCCTTAAGCACCTTTGCCGGTGCGGTCATCTCCATCACGAGGTGGCCTATCTTGCCTGGCGAAACATCTGCCTTGACGATGTTCACCATTATGTCATACTTCTTGATAAGGTTATATGTTATGGGCTCACCTGTCGCGTCAGGCGGGAAGGTCAGCACAAATCTCCTGCTTTTCATCTGTTCCTGCTTTAAATGATTATAGTCTGATTTCCAGGCTGTTCAGCCCGGAGGTCCTTTGAAAGTGCTCAACAGGCTCCGTCAGAAGGAAACGTCCTGCGGTTATCTCCTCCTTCAGGATCTCTGCTATCTCACGTGCCACCTTGATGCTGGAAAGCGGTGCCGTGCGGATCTTCATACCGTTGACGGTTATCTCGCCGGAGAAGAGTGATTGATAGTCTGTACGTCCCAGGATGTCGTGATCAGGTGATCCGTAATCCATGATATTGGTCTCTATCTGGCTGTTGCGCACCATCACCCTGCGGGCCATATCCTCATCAAGCACGGGAATGGGTATACCAACGCCAACGAACATTGATACGCCGTATTTTTCAAAGTATGCCGCGCGTATGAAGCGTGTACTCATCTCCGCCGCGTTGCCTATCAGCGCCAGCGTTGCCGAGTTGCCGACCGGGACACCGTGTTTGTTTACCGGCTTGCCGGTGTTGAACTGCGTGCCGTGCCATGCCACATAGCCCCTGGTGCCTCCGAAGAAGATGCGTGTCCCGACACCAATAGTGCGCATCTCCGGGTCATTGAGCAGGGGACTCAGCTCACCCGAGGTGGAGAAGTTGGCATTGCCAAAGGCCGGGAGGAGGGTTCCCATATATGTGTGCTTGATTTTACCTGTGCTGTTGACGGCAACGTTGTAGTTCTGATAGGCGTTCCTGGGATTGAACATTATCATCTCATTGACGGTCTCCTTACTGATGTATGTCTTCACCTCGGTGCGGGGGTAGCAGTCGGTGCCCTTGGCTGTCGCCTGCAGAAGCACATCCTTGCCGGCTATGAGCTCTTCAATGACGTGAGCCCCACCATACTCATCGTGTGGCAGCGCTGTCTCCGTGGCTCCGATATAGGCATCAACGGCAGCAACACCTGCACAGACCGGTACATTGTTGAGGGTGATCTTCTCCATGCGCATCGCGGGCGTAGTGTGGCCGAAGTTGATAAACATTCCCGACGAGCACATTGGTCCGAAGGTTCCTGTGGTTACAACATCGACCCTGCTCATCACCTCGGCAGGAGTGCTCTCACGGCCCATGGCCGAAACCTGCTCGGCGGTGAGCACGACAGCCTTTCCGCTGCGGATCTTCTCATTGATCTCCTCAATAGTCCTTTTCTTCGACATAATATAATTTTTCAAGTAACTTTAACCGTTTCAAAAATAAACTTCAAAGATATGCGTAGAACAGTTATCGCCGCCGCATTTATTTCTTTTATTATCTTTTCATGTTCACCGCAGGATGATCCTGCCATTGATGTCATGACTTTTAACATCAGGTTTGATAATCCTCGTGACAGCTCCAACGCGTGGCCTAACAGGGCTGCCATGGTCGCCGGCTTCGTCAATGATCAGGTTCCCGACCTCCTTGGCATGCAGGAGGTTCTGTGGCATCAGTACGAGTACCTCGACTCTGCCCTGGCTGGATACGGTTCGGTGGCTGCGGGCCGCGATGACGGGTTCAGGGGAGGGGAGGCCTCCCCGGTCTTCTACAGGCTCGGCAGGTTTGAACCGTTGGCCAGCGGCACCTTCTGGCTCTCCGCGACACCGGATGTTCCCGGGTCTGTTGGCTGGGGCGCTGCGCTGACACGCATAGCAACATGGGTCCGGCTGTATGATAAGACCGTAAGGGACACTCTCTTATACATGAATACACACTTTGATCATATAAGCGACTCTGCCCGGGTGATGAGCTCGGGAGTGCTGCTGGAGAAGGTCAGGGAGCTTTCGGGGGATAATGATTTTGTTATCACCGGCGACTTCAACGCAAGGCCGGAAAGCCTGGCGATAGCGAGGATGACCGAAGCGGGATTTGCAGTCGATTCATACACAATCTCCGAAACCCCGCCTGCAGGCGAGAGTTATACTTTCAACGGATGGAGCGATGAGCCGGGTGAAGGGCGAATCGATTATATTTTTGTCAGGAACGGGATGAAGGTTTCGTCGCACGCAACCCACCACGTGATTGACGACGGTGTTTTCATCTCCGATCACTGGCCGGTGACGGCGAGGGTCAGGCAATAGGCAGTCGTGCGCAAAGAAAGAGCCTGGTGCTTCAGAAATTGCGGTAAGGGGAAGAACCTTAAATTTACCTTACCTGACTGAGACCTCCGACTGCAGCCGGAGGTCTGCAGAAGAAGATCCGGCGTGCAGGGTAACTCTCCCCTTTTCAAGAACAAATGCGTGTTTTTCCACATCCCAGTATGTCAGTTCCGCGGCATCAAGAGGGATGGTGACCGTTTTCTCCTCACCCTTGCCCAGGTGAACCCTGCTGAATCCCTTCAGAGCTATAGCCGGTCTCTCCACTTCTGACCCGGGGAAGCTGATGTAGAGCTGAACCACCTCATCACTGTCGTAGTTGCCGGTGTTTTTCAACTGCAGTGTGACACTGAGAGTGTCGCCCTGGCGGACCACTTTTTTATTTGTCTTCAGCGAGGAATATTCAAATGTTGTATAGGTGAGGCCGTGACCAAAGGGGAAGAGCGGCTCAGCCTTGCTGTACATGTATGTGCGTCCTTTGCGTATGTTGTACTCCAGTATCGGCAGCAGCTGATCTATTGATGAGGGCCATGTATGTACCAGCCGGCCGGCAGGACTGACCTCTCCAAAGAGCACGTCTGCCAGCCCGTTGCCAAGCTCCTGGCTCGACTGTGATATATGTACGATGGCCGGGATATTCTCCACTGACCAGTTAATTGTGTAGGGGAAGCTGGAGACGACGACAAGGATGGTGTTGCGATTGGCAGCAAAGACGAGTTTCACCAGGTCCTCCTGTTCCAGTGACAGCGCCTGCCTGTCAACATCCTCGCGGCCGTCACTGGCCACCTGGTTCTGACCCCATCCCAGCCCATAGCTCAGAGGGTGGTTCCCAACACAAACTATTGCCACATCCGCCTCGCGTGCAGCAATGACTGCCGAGTCGGCCTTGTTGGAGGCTGCAAAGAGGATTTTCGTGTCGCTGCCCACAGCATTTCTTATGCCCTGCAGGGCGGTGATACGATAAGGAGGTGTACCTGAATACCAGTCTGAGATCACCAGGTTGGCGGAAGGACCGATCACGGCGATTGTTTTATACTTTCCCTTCTGTAAAGGGAGGGTCTGGCTGTCATTTTTCAGCAGCACCACCGATTTCGAGGTGGCAAGCCGTGCCAGTTTCATGGTTACATCCTTTTTCCATGGTGGAACCGTATCAGCAATGCCAATATTGCTGTACGGGTTTTCCATGTTTTCCGGTGAGTCAAGCAGTCCGAGCTTCAGCAGTACCCTCAGCGTTCCCCGTATTGCACTGTCGATCTCAGCTTCGCTTATGAGTCCCTCGCGGAGCGCTTCGCCAAGCGGATCCCTGAAGTTATCAAGGAACATCGTCGTTCCCGCGTCAAGGCACCCTTTTGCTGCGGCCTTAAGGTCGGGATAATATTTATGATGTGTCAGCAGCTGGCGATAGGCGCCGCCGTCGGTGGCGATGATGCCATCCTGTCCCCATTCGTTGACTGTAACATCTTTAAGTACGGGGTGTACGGTGCATGGTATGCCGTTATACCTGTTGTAAGCCGTCATGTAGGCTCTCGATCCGCCTTCGGTGACACCCTTGAAGAAGGGGTATGAGTAATATTCCCGGAAGAGGCGCTCATCAAAGTCCGATGAGTTTAATGCTCTGTTATTCTCATTGCTGTTGGCAAGGAAGTGCTTCATGAGTGAAGCAGTTTTCCAGTATTTAGGGTGGTCTCCCTGCAGTCCTTTTACAAAGGCGACTGTGAGGCGCGATGTGAGGTATGCATCCTCACCGTAGCACTCTTCAGTTCGTCCCCATCTTACATCGCGGCCCAGGTCAGCGTTGGGTGCAAGCACTATCAGCCCGGCGCTGGCATATCCGGGGTTCTGTGTCAGCCAGCGTGTCTCTTCGGCCTCGAGGGCTGCCACCTGCCGGAGCAGCTCCGGATCCCACATCTGGGCCAGACCATAAGCCTGGGGGAAGGTGGTTGTTACTGATGAGCCCTTGCCTCTGACAGCCCAGTTGGCAGGCCCGCTCAGAGCAAGGCCGTGCAGCCCCTCGACGATCCTGGTTCCAGTGACGCCGAGCCTCGGCACTGCCGGTCTGGTGGAGAGGCAGTTGATCTTCTCATCGAGGGTCATAAGTGAGATAAGGTTGTCAAGCCGCTCCTCATCGCTCAGACCTGTGTTCTGAAAAGGATATGGCTGAGCATGGAGTGTTGCGAGGGCCATAGTGCAGGCCAGTAACAGCAGGATTTGCTTCATATTTCTGAGTTTGGCATCTAAGTTAGCAGTTTCGGGCTTAATCCGGAAAAATCACCTGCATAGGCTCCACGGAAGACCTGATATGGGTTCCGGATGGGTTGGAATGCCTCCGGAGCGGCGAAGAGCCTGGCCGGGGCTGGTAAAGAGGTTATTTCAACCGGGGATTATGTTGCCGATGTCTCCTCAGGCTCTCTTGCGGTAAGCCCTGATGGCCATGGTAATAAAGGTGAGTGCCAGAATTGTGAGCGCTCCCATATCCCGGGCTATATCCTGAAAGCCTGATCCTTTCAGCATAACCATCCGGTTTATCCGCATCAGGTAGGCCACCGGGTTCACATAATTGAACTGCTGCGCCCAGACCGGCATGCTCTCGGAAGGGGTGAAGATACCGCTCATCAGGATGAAGATCATGACAAAGAAGAACGCCACAAAGAGAAACTGCTGCTGAGTGGAGGCCATGGTTGAAAAGAAGAGCGCCAGTCCCAGCACAGCAACCAGGAATATCGCGGCACAGGCAAAGAAGAGGAGAAGACTTCCCTCGAAGGGTATGTCAAAGGCAATCCATCCCACTGTGAGCCCCAGCGCCAGGTCTAACAGGCCGATGATAAAAAAGGGTATGACTTTGGAGGCTATCAGCTCCCATTTCTTCACTGGCGTGACGTTAATCTGCTCAATGGTGCCGATCTCCTTCTCACGCACCAGGTTTAAACCGGCCATGAGGAGGCCGATTGCAGTAATGAGGATTACCAGTATGCCCGGAAGCATATAGTACTTGTAGTTTAGATCAGGATTATACCAGAAGCGGGACGAGACGCTGATGCCGGGGATAGCAGTCGGCGCAAGACCTGAACTTATGATTACATCACGATTATAATCACGTACTATGGAAACCAGGTAATTCCAGCCCAGCTGTGCCGAGGTGGCATTGACGGCGTCAGCGAGCACCTGCAGCGTCGGCTTGCCGATGCCTGCCAGACCCTCCGAGAAATCATCAGGGATGATCAGTACAATATCGGCATCACCGGACAGCAGAAGCTCATCAGCACCGGCCTGTCCGGCAGGAGCCCCGCTGATCCTGAAGAAAGAGGAGCCGCTAAGTTTGGATATGAGCTCACGTGACTCAGGCGACCTGTCGTAGTCGGTCACTGCAAGGTCAATGCGCTTGACCTCAAAGGTGATTGCCGGCACCAGTATCAGCATCTGTAACAGCGGCACGGCAATGATTGCCCTGGCCATGAAGGGATTACGGCGTATCTGCCGGAACTCTTTTTTCAGAAGGAAGAGCAGCTTTCTCATCTCTCTCCCTCCCCGAGTCTTACCTTGAACTTCCTTGCGCTGAGTACCATGAAGAAGATCGTCATGACAACCAGAATAAGCGTCTCCTTCCAAATGTAGGCGAATCCCGCCCCCTTGATCATGATTGACCGTATGATCTCAACGAACCAGCGGGGTGGCAGGATCATACTCACATAATCATAGATCTTCGGCATGTTCTCAATGGGAAAAATAAATCCCGAGAGCAGCAGGCTGGGCAGCATGAGCGCCAGGAATGAAATGAAGATGGCATTCTCCATCTTCTGCACTGAGGCTGAGACGAAGATCCCGATCGACAGTCCAAGCAGAATGTAAAGCATCGTCTCGGCTATGAGCAACGCTATACTACCCCTCACAGGGAGCCCGAAGACGAACCATGCCATCAGCAGGATGACGATGACATTCACAAGTGAAAGGAAAAAATAGGGCGCCACCTTGCCGATAATTATCTGCCATGGCTTCAGTGGTGAGACCAGCAGTACTTCCATGGTGCCGAACTCCTTCTCACGCACAATGGTGACAGATGTCATCAGTGCGGTTATGAGGATCAGGATCAGTGTAATAACACCCGGTACGAACATAAAATAGCTTTCAAGGTTTGGATTGAAGTACATCCTTACCTCCGGGATTATCACGGGCATGCCCTGGCTCACCTGCCGTGTCAGCTGTGAGGAATAGTCGTTGATGATGGCTGTGGTGTATGCCGTCACCAGGCTGGCTGTGTTTGGTTCCGAGCCGTCGGCGATGATGCTGACGGAGGCATTGCCTTCGCGGGCAAGCGAGGCGCCAAGGTTCGCGGGAAATATTATCGCTGCCTTTATCTTTCCCTGTTTGAAGGCAGGATCGATCTCCTCATATGACCCCAGGTTGTATCTTATCCTGAAGAATTCGGATGCTTCAAGCTTGTGTGTGAGCTCTGCGGAGACCTCGTCCCTTGCATTGTCAAGGATGGCGATGCCTGCGTTGGTAAGGTCAGTACGCACCGCATACCCGAAGATTAGTATCTGCGCTGCCGGTATGCCGAACAGGATAATGAGCGTCCGGTAATCGCGGAAGATATGGAGGAACTCCTTCTTTACAAATGCCATGAACCGCTTCATTCTGTCTCTGTTTTTGGTCTGGCAATCTTCACGAACAGCTCTTCTATTGTCTGCGTGCCATATCTCTTCCTCAGTGCGGCAGGAGTATCCAGGGCTACTATCTTTCCCTCATTCATTATAGTGACCCTGTCACAGTATTCGGCCTCGTCCATGTAATGCGTGGTGACAAAAACCGTTATACCCCTTGACGCTGTTTCGTAGATCATCTCCCAGAACTGTCGCCGGGTGATGGGGTCAACACCGCTTGTGGGTTCATCGAGAAAAACAATCTCAGGATCATGGAAGACCGCAACGGCAAAGGCCAGTTTCTGCCTTAGTCCCAGGGGCAATGATTTTATGAGCATGTCACCCTGCTGGCTGAAGCTGAGCCTTGCAAGCAGTTGCTCCCTGCGCGGCCGGATCTCTTTCATTGTCATGCCGTAGATGCCGCCGTACAGCTCAATGTTCTCGCTTACGGTGAGATCCTCGTAGAGTGAGAAGCGCTGTGACATGTAACCTATACGCTTCTTTATTTCTTCAGGACGGCTGGCATTGATGCCGGCAACCGTTACTTTACCGGAGGTGGGACGCGACAGTCCGCACAGTATTCTGATGGCCGTTGTCTTGCCTGCGCCATTGGCGCCGAGGAAACCGAAGATCTCACCCTTATAGACATCAAAGGTAAGGTGGTCATTCGCCACGAATGCACCGAACCTCTTCACCAGGTCCCTGACCTCAATGACCTTTTCTGCCTCGTTCATGCCTCTCTTTTCATCAGTTCAAGGAAGACGTCTTCTATGCCGGGGACTATCTCTGTGACCGTTGCGCCGGGGAGGCCAGCGGATGTCAGCCCTGCCGTCAAGTCAGCCGGAGTTGTACCTTCAGGGAGGGTTATGTGGACTGAATCTCCAAAGGGCTCCGCGTTGCCGGCGACAGCTTTTTGGGAGGAGCGGAGGGCGAGCAGGAGTTTATACTTCTCCGGGTGACTGACGGCAAACAGCTTCTGGCTGTACGACAGGCGGATATGATCGGGGGTGTTAATGTTAAGAATCCTGCCTGACTGTATCAGTGCGATGCGGTCACAGCGCAGGGCCTCGTCCATATATGGGGTTGAGACGATGATTGTGATGCCTTCTCCCTTCAGTCGCGCAAGCATCTCCCAGAACTCCGTGCGTGAGACAGCGTCGACGCCGGTGGTGGGCTCATCGAGGATCAGGATTCTGGGCTTATGGATCAGTGCGCAGGAGAGCGCCAGTTTCTGTTTCATGCCGCCGGAGAGGCGCCCGGCCTGGCGCTTCCGGAATGGCTCTATCTGCTTGTAGATCGGCTCTATGAGTCGGTAATTTTCCTTTATCGTTGTGCCGAAGATGGTGGCATAGAAATTAAGGTTCTCCTCCACGGTGAGGTCATGATAGAGACTGAAGCGCCCGGGCATATACCCGATGTGGTTGCGCAGCTCACGGTACCGGCTGACGGTGTTGAGCCCGAAGAGTGTCATTCGGCCGCCTGCCGGTATGATGAGTGTGGCGGCGATGCGGAAGAGTGTGGTCTTGCCTGCCCCGTCGGGACCGATAAATCCGAACAGCTCGCCCTGGCCGACGGTGAATGAGAGGTCGTCGAGAGCTGTTACCCTGCCGTAGCGGTGGGTGATATTATATGCCTCGAGGGCTTCCATCTCAGTTGAATATTGCCTCGCCGGGCATGCCTGTCTTTATTGAGCCGTCGTTGGGGACCTCTATGGTCACGGCATAGACGAGTGTGACGCGTTCCTCCTTTGTCTGGATGATCTTCGGGGTGAACTCTGCCTTGTCGGACACGTGTTTTATGGTACCTGTGAAGTCCTTGAATCCCTTCTCCCCGTCGTCGATCCGCACTGTGCATCCGGCCCCCAGCTTCACCTCTGCCAGCTGTGCTCCGCTGACCCACACCTTCAGTTCCATGCTCTTCATGTCGGCAATCTTTACAAGCGGTTTGCCTGCTGCAGTGAGCTCATGTTCCGATGCATATTTATCTATGACGGTGGCGTCAAAAGGAGCGCGGACAGTGCTGCGGGCTATCTGCTCATTCAGGAGGGCGCGTTTAGCCTCCACGCCCTGCATCTCTGCGGCCACGGCACGGCGCTGGGTGTTGTTGGCGTCGGACTGCAGGCGGAGCACCTCCATCTGGCCGGTGAGGTCGTCGAGCTGTTTCTGCGTGGCGGCGCCGTCAGCGAGCATGCGGCGCGTGCGGTCAATGTTGACATTGAGGTTATCCATCTGCTGGCGTATGACCGCATCCTGCGCCGCAATGCCTGCCAGGCGCGCCTGCGCCAGCGCCGTCACCGCATCAAGCTCGGCACGCTGCAACACCGCCATAGTGGTGTCGGTGACGGCGATGACGGCGCCGCCAGCCACCTGTGCCCCCTGCGTGACACTCATGAGTACTAATCTGCCTGATGTCTCGGAGGAGATGATGACCTCATCAGCCTCGAAGGTGCCCCAGGCATCAGCATCACTGACGCCGCGGCCGCAGCCGGCGGCAAGAAGGAAGATGACCGGTATGAGTAACTTTTGCATATTCATTTTATTTATTGTGTCCGGTAATGTATATATAATCAACCTCTGCCCTGGCTATGCTTATCCTGCGGGCTTCAGCGGCGATTACCGCCTGCTTCTCGCTGTTCAGCTCCGCCAGGTACTGCGAGGCGGTGATAGTGCCGTTGTTCAGCTGCGAGGCAGCAACACCTGAAATCTTCTTTCGCAATCCGATGAGCTCGTCATCACGCCCGGCAGCCTCGCGCAGGGCCCTTATCTCCGACAGCCTGACGGTGAGCAGGCGCTGAAGCGACTCTTCCGCAGCACTCTTTTTAATGCCGAGGAGCTGCTGCTGCATGGCAAGCGACTTTCTTTCGTTGCTGTTTTTGTTCCAGTCGAAGATGTTCCATTTTATCCCTGCTCCCAGGGAATAGTAAAAGTCCGGGTTTTCAGAGAGGAAGTTATTCCCGGGGGGACTCCCGTAGCCGGCCTGTGCAAACCCGAATGCCTTCGGCATGCGCTGGCTCTTCAGCAGGCCCATTGACATCTCAAGCTGGCGCTGCCGTACATCAAACAGCCGCAGCTCGGGGTTGTCTGGTGCCTCATCACCGGTGATCACCGGTTCGGGCAACAGCAGTTCCGCATCTTCCAGTCCTTCGATACCGGTTATCTGTTCAAGGGCAGAGACGAGAGCTTCGCATCGCCGGTTGAGCTCTGACACAACCTGTTCTGCCCTGATCTTCTCAGCCCTGAGTACATCAAGGGTCACCGCGGGCACAGCCCCGTTCTCAACACCGGATGAGGCCTCACCGATGCGGGCATCAAGTTCAGCGACAAGCAGTCGTGTCACCTCAAGCTGGCTCCGGGTGAGCAGCAGCGGGAAGAAATAGTTGTTAACCTGTTCACGGAGGCGGTAGATGTCAGCCTCGTTCTGCTGCATATTCAGTTCGCTGACGACCTGTTCCACGGCCCTCGCGCTGCGTGTCACCCCTCCGTCCCATATGACCTGGCTGACATCAAGGGTGGCCCTGTACTGTTCGTGGGGAATGGAAGGCAGGGAGCCGGGAGGTACAGGTATGGATGAGAGCAGTTCTGACATATCAACTACATCAGACTGCCAGGCAAAGGAGCCACCCAGGTCAAGCGAGGGCAGCCAGGCTGATGCCAGGTTCTGATCACGCAGGGCGGTCATCCGTGAGTATAAGTCCTTTTCACCTGACAGCGGGGTCACTGCAGCAGCAGAGTCATAGCACTGCCACAGCGTCACTGTCGGCTGAGACCAGGAGGCAGTCATGGCTGAGAACAGCACAGCGGCTGCGATTATCCTTTTCATTTCTTCCTGTGTTTTAAAGCCGTTATCACAAAGTCTGCGGCAAACTCTTTTCTTTCACGCATGTATGCATTGAATTTCTTGTTATCATCAAGCTGCGGCATCATGAGCGTCAGCATATCGCGCGCAGCAAACGGGAATACTGACATTGAAACAATCGTTATCATCAGCTGGGGCATGTCATTCTTCTTTATCCCGTACCCTTTCAGCTCCTTTGCATGTTT
>CAZHTG010000041.1:0-26329 GCA_964535795.1 uncultured Rikenella sp. | reverse complement strand
GGCCAATTTATCACTACTGCCTTCCCTGCAAACCGGCTCCTTCGCTGTCATGACTGCCGTCCCGACACTTCGTGTACGGGATTGATTCTCCTCCTGCGTCGGAGCCTCAAACTGCCGACTGAGACTGGACTATTGCCTACTGCCTATTCCCTACTCCCTAATTTGAAAGTATCAAACCGGTATGAATCGATCGGTGCACAGGTACATACCAGGTTGCGGTCACCGTAACCGTTATCCACCCTGCCCACCGAAGGCCAGAACTTGTTCTCAACGGTCCATGCAAGCGGATAGGCTGCCTTCTCACGCGGATAGGCATGTTTCCAGTTGTCGGAAATGACTGCCGCAGCCGTATGGGGTGCATTCTTAAGTACGTTGTCCTCCCTGTCTGCCGATCCGTTCTTTATCTCATCGATCTCGCGCCATATGCTCTTCATGGCATCGATGAACCTGTCGAGCTCTGCCTTCGGCTCTGACTCAGTAGGCTCAACCATGAGTGTTCCGTGCACAGGGAATGAGAGTGTGGGAGCATGGAATCCGTAGTCCATCAGCCTTTTGGCGATATCCGATTCATCCACGCCTGCCTCCTTGAAGCCCCTGCAGTCGAAAATCATCTCATGCGCACAGCGGTTGTTTGTCCCGGTATAGAGGACCTTGTACATGCCACTCAGTGAGGCGGCAATATAATTTGCGTTCAGAATGGCATACACTGTTGACTTTGTAAGCCCTTCAGCTCCAAGCATCATTACATAGGCATGGCTGATGGTCAGCACATGGGCACTGCCGAAAGGTGCTGCCGCCACAGCGGTGATACCATGACTGCCACCGGTCTTCACAACCGGATGCGACGGAAGAAACTCTGCCAGCTTCGTGTTGCACAGGATGGGTCCCATACCCGGACCTCCTCCGCCGTGAGGTATGGCAAAGGTCTTGTGCAGGTTGAGATGGCATACGTCCGCCCCGATGCGCCCCGGGCTCGTCAAACCTACCTGCGCGTTCATGTTGGCACCGTCCATGTAAACAAGACCGCCGTTCTCATGAACTATATCCGTCATCTCAATGATGGCCTCCTCAAATACACCGTGCGTCGAGGGATAGGTTATCATCGCAGCGCTGAGGTTATCACGGTGCTCAACGGCTTTCTTCCTGAGGTCGTCAACACTGATGTTACCCTTCTCATCACACTCCACAACCACCACCTTCATGCCGGCCATGGCTGCGCTGGCGGGATTGGTGCCGTGAGCTGATGACGGAATGAGTGCCACGTCGCGGTGACCCTCATTACGACTGATATGATACTGTCTGATAACCATCAGTCCTGCATATTCACCGGCAGCGCCGGAGTTGGGCTGGAACGATACCGCATCAAAGCCTGTTATCTCCTTCAGGGCTTCCCCCAGCTCTTCCATCACCTTATGATAACCCTCTGCCTGGTCGGCAGGTACGAACGGATGTATGTTTCCAAACTCTGGCCAGCTCATGGCGAACATCGAGGCAGCCGGGTTGAGTTTCATGGTGCATGACCCAAGCGGTATCATTCCGTTCGCCAGTGAAAAGTCCTTCCGTTCCAGCATCTTGATGTAACGCATCATGTCTGTCTCACTGTGATAGCTGTTGAAGGTGCGTTCCTGCAGGAAGGGGGAGGTACGTTTGAACTTTTCATCAATGCAGAAACAGTCACACAACTCAGTCACCTCCTCCGCCTTTTTGCCTGCAGCCTCGGCAAACACGGCAATAATGTCATTAATATCCCTGAGAGTGGTGAGCTCATCAGTGCTTATGACGGCGCAGTTGGCGCACGGATACCAGAGGTTGATACCCTTGCTGAGCGCAATCTTCTGTATCATATCTGCTGTGACACCGGTGACAGCCTGCACGCGAACCGTATCAAAGAACTGCTCATGCCTGATGGTGTAGCCCAGTCCCTTCAGCGCTTTTGCCAGGGTGCATGCCGTTGAGAAGATATTCATGGCAATGCGCCTTATTCCTTCCTGGCCGTGATACTGGGCATACATACCTGACATGGTAGCCAGCAGAGCCTGCGCAGTGCAGATGTTTGACGTCGCCCTCTCGCGCTTGATGTGCTGTTCGCGTGTCTGAAGCGCCATGCGCAGCGCCTGGTTGCCGTGTACATCTACCGACACTCCGATAATTCTTCCCGGCATGTTACGTTTCAGCTCATCCCTTGTGGCGAAGAAGCCCGCATGCGGACCGCCGTAGCTCATCGGAAGACCGAAGCGCTGGTTCGATCCGTAGACGATGTCTGCACCCCACTCACCAGGAGGTGTAAGCAGGGCGAGGCTCATCAGGTCTGCTCCGACGGCCGCGAGGGCGCCGGCGCCATGTACCTTCTCTACCAGCTCACGGTAGTCACGAATCTCACCGTTGGAGGAGGGATATTGTACAAGCACACCGAAAAGGAGGCTTTCCGGTTCAATCTGCGTATAGTCAACAAACTGTATATCAATATCAAGCGGTGCCGCACGCGTAATGAGCACATCACGTGTCTGCCTGAAGACAGAATTGTCAACGAGGAACCGGTTTGCACCGGCTTTCACCTTGTCACGCGAACGGGCATTGTACATCATGATCATTGCCTCGCCGGCGGCAGTAGCATCATCCAGAAGCGATGCATTGGCGATATCCATGGCAGTAAGGCTGGCCACCATGGTCTGGAAGTTCAGAAGCGCCTCCAGCCTCCCCTGGGATATCTCAGCCTGGTATGGGGTGTACGAAGTATACCACGCCGGGTTCTCAAGCACATTGCGGATGATCACCGGCGGAACTGCCACACCGTAATAACCCTGCCCGATGAACGAACGGTAGAGCTTGTTGCGCTTGCCCAGCTCCCTGATATGTGCGAGATACTCATTTTCACTCATGGCAGGAGGCAGGTTGAGAGGCCTTTCAAGCCTGATTGACGCCGGAACGGTCTGGTCTATCAGCTGATCCGTGGAATCAACGCCAATGGTCTTGCACATCTCAACGGCTTCACTGTCGCGCGGCCCGATGTGACGGTTAACAAAATGATCAGATGTCATATTCAAATGAGTTTGTTTTTGTTTCAGAGGAATGAAGCGAAATTAGTATAAAGGGAGTGACAAAAAAAAGCATATTAATCATGATTCATCATAATAGAATTAAATTAATGCACGATGTGAAACATCTATCAGGATTTTATTGTTGCTGTGTATGCGTTTGGGTGTCATGGGTGCTTCACACGAAAAAAGGGTTACTTTTCATCTCCTCCCTGATTGTTGTCTCAGGGCCATGCCCCGGATAGACTACCGTATCAGGAGGGAGGGTAAAAAGCCTGCTGCGGATATTTGTCATCAGCTGTTCATGGTCGCCGCCAGGCAGATCAGATCGTCCGATGCTGCCTGCAAACAGGGCATCCCCGGTAAAGATAACACCATCTTTTTCAGAGTAAAAGGCAATCCCTCCGGGTGAATGGCCCGGGACGGCTATGACCTCAAGATTCACTCCTGGTGCGGTCACCACTTCACCGTCTGACAGATAGCCTGCCGGCATCGGGGGCTCTTCCATGTCAAGACCAAACATCATGGCGTGCTTTGTGGCACTTGCATGATTATTGCTGTCACCTTCATGGAACCATGATCGCAGGCCAAATCTTTCAAGCATGAACCTATTGCCGAAGATGTGGTCAAGGTGGCAGTGAGTATTGAGGAGCAGCACCGGCGAAAGCCCCCTGGCCGTGAAAAACTTCTCCAGTCTTCTCTCTTCTGCCAATCCGTAACATCCGCAGTCTATAATGATACAACTGCCTTCATTCCCCTCAAGAATATATGTATTGACCTGGATTGGAGAGAAAACCTCCCTGTATATCTTCATAATATCACTCTCTTTCGTTTCCGTTGGCAATGCCTTTAAGCATGGGGACAAATACAAAATGGCCATGGGTGGTGATCTCCCACTCTTCTTCCCCCCGGCGGATGTACAGCGTCATCACCTGCGAGTCACGATCACCGCGCGGCGCCACCAGTCTTCCTCCAACACGAAGCTGCCTGAGCAGCTTGTCCGGCACCTCTGCCGTAGCAGCTGTAATGATGATGCCGTCATATGGTCCGTACTGCGGCTGGCCCTCATATCCGTCTCCGAGAAAGAAATGGATCCTGTACCCAAGGGAACCGAGCATCAGCTGTGCTTTTCTATACAGCTCCCTCTGACGCTCTATAGTATATACCTTCACCCCCATCTCAGCCAGTATGGCTGCCTGGTACCCCGAGCCGGTGCCTATCTCAAGCACCCTGTCCCTCTTTCCGACACCGAGCAGCATGGTCTGTATGGCTACAGTGTAGGGCTGAGAAATAGTCTGCCCGGCAGCAATAGGAAACGCCTTGTCCTGGTATGCATGCTTAAGGAAGGCATCATCCATAAACAGATGACGCGGCACGCGCCCCATGGCCTCAAGCACCTTTTCATCATTGATGCCCTTGCTTCGCAGCTCCTCTATAAGCCTCTTCCTCTTGCCCTTAGCCTCAAATGACTCTTCAATCATTGCCGCATGATTTTGGTCTAAAAATAACAGATATCTTTGCATATCGCTTGCTCTCACCGATGAAAAAATTTGCCCGCACAATCAGACTGTCCTATATTTTAGCCGATTTAGCAGGCTCGGCAGTGGCATGGGGGCTATTCTACCTGTTTCGCAAGTACTTTATTGAGACACGTTTATACGGTGAATATTTCCGGATGGAACTGGGCAACAAGTTCTGGTTCGGGATATTTCTCATTCCGCTCTTTTTTCTTTTTATGTTTACGATGGCCGGGTTCTATTCCGACCCGCTGCGACGCTCACGGCTGCTTGAATTCGGAAAATCACTGGTGGTAACCCTTGTATCGGTGGTAATAATCTTTTTTGCGCTTATCCTTGATGATTCAGTGGGACATTACTCTACATATTACAGGTCATTCAGCGTCTTGTTACTACTTGTGTTTCTGCTCACATGGATTCCAAGGTTTATAATAACCTCCCTTGTTTCCGGAAAAATTCACCGGCGCGAGGCCGGGTTCAGGACACTTATAATCGGCAGTAACGGCAAGGCAGAGAAGCTTATCGCCGATATAAAGAATGAGAAAATCCCGGCAGGAAACCTGATTGCAGGATATGTAAGCGTTGGAAGTCTGACCGCGGAGAAGCCTGCCGGAGAACTGCCAACCCAAAAACATATTGCTGGCGGGCAATCTGCCGGAATGCAACTGGCCGGAGAGAAGCTGGCCGGAGAGGTATTGTGGCTCGGCACAGCCGATGACATTGTCACTGTTATTGAAAACAATGATATTGACGAAGCCATACTGGCCCTTGAAGAGAGTGAGTATCATATCGTGGAAACCATCGTAAACACAATATGCTACCGCGATGTACTGGTCAAGGCGGTGCCGTCTATGCGGCAGGTCATCGCAGGTCACGTGGAGGCAGGTCCTATATATGCCACTCCCCTGCTGCGGGTATCGTACAGGGAGATGCCGCACTGGCAGCAGATGATCAAGCAGACACTCGATTATACTCTTTCAGCTGCAAGCCTGATAGTACTCTCCCCGCTGATGGCGGTGCTGGCCCTGCTCATAAGATTGTCATGCACAGGACCGGTGATCTTCAGACAGGAGCGCATCGGCCGCTACGGCAAGCCCTTTATGATCTACAAGTTCAGGTCGATGGGCGACGATGCCGAGGCCGGTGGCCCACAACTGGCAGTGGAAGGTGATGCCCGTATCACACCGTTGGGAAGGTTCATGCGGAAACACAGGTTTGATGAGATACCCAACTTCATCAATGTACTCAGGGGGGAGATGTCTCTTGTAGGACCCAGGCCGGAGAGGCGTCATTACATTGATAAAATTAAGGAGAGGGCACCATATTACAACAGGATTCTGGCTGTTAAGCCCGGTATTACATGCTGGGGTCAGGTTAAGCTTGGCTATGCCTCAGACCTTGACAAAATGCTCGAGAGGCTTGACTATGACCTGCTCTACCTGGAAAATGTCTCTCTCTATCTCGATCTTAAAATTATCTTTTACACCCTTGGAACGATAATCAGGGGAAAGGGTATTTAGATCAATAATAAATGGTTACCGTCCATGCTCCGGGCTTATTTATAATGAACCGGATATCACAACTCAGGATGGCTGAATAGAAGGCATTCGGAGCACTGAAGGTGACCCTTCCCTCGAAGGGAAAGTCAATATGCTCAAATCCGATCATGGTGTCCGTTATGCTTTCCGAACCTGAACTCCCGGTCAGCAGAAGGTCAGTTATGGCACCGCTTGACGCCTCCCCGGAACGGGTAAACTTCAGCTTGATATAAGTGGGGGTTCTCCCCATTTTCATGCAGGTCACCCTCCCGACCCCCTGGCGGTACAAAATGGCATAATCAGGCATTATCTCCTCCCCGATATAGCGGTCTTTCTTCCAGACACCGGCAAGAATTGAATCCCTTCCCATGTATTTCATTGTCAAGATACCGTAGCCATGACGCAGTCCCTTCTCCCACTCGCCCTCATACCGGTCACCGGTATACCAGATGTATGTTCCGATACCTTGCGGAAGACCCTTCCTGAAATCACCCCTGTACTGATCCACCCCGAAGGCCTCGCCGATGCCGTGTGCCAGTCCCTTTTTGCATTCTCCGGTATAGAAATCCCCAATCTTCGGAGCCAGTACTTTACATGGGCCTTGTGGATGTACCGGCATCCAGATCAGGGAAAGGATGCTTACTGCTATGAAAATAATCCTCGTTTGCATTGCTGGGGATTAATGTTCAATAAAATATAGTCACCGTCCACGCTCCCGGTTCATTGACCAGGAAACGCAGCTCACAGTCAAGCATTGCCGTGTTGAACGCATTGGGTGCAGTGAACTTTATCCTCCCTTCAAAGGGAAAATCAATATTCTCATATCCGACCATATTGTTGGTCAGGCTTTCACTGCCTGAACTCCCGCTTGTCATCAGGTTGCTGATGGGAACCGTTGACGACTCACCCGATCTGCTGAACTTAAACTTTACATAGGATGGCGTGGTCCCCATCTTCATAAGGGTAACTCTTCCAAGGTTGTTCCGGTATTTAATGACATATGGCGGCAGCTTCTCCTGACCTGTGTATACATCATTCTTCCACATGCCAACCTGCAGGGAATCCCTTCCCATGTATTTTATCGTATAGGTACCCTTCCCGTCACGCAGGCCTTTCTTCCACTGCCCTTCATATTTCTCTCCTGTCTGCCAGATATAGGTACCCATCCCCTCAGGCAACCCTTTCCTGAAATCGCCCTTATACTGGTCAATACCGAATGCCTCACCGGCTCCGTCTGCGAGGCCCTGTTTGCATTCTCCCGTATAGGAATCCCCGATTCTGGGCAGAAGTACCTTGCAGGTGCTCTGGGCATAGATTGAACCGATGGATACCGGCACAGCCAGGATTGTCATCAACAGCAGTAACTTTTTCATTGAAGTAGTTTTAATTTACCAAATGTTCGTCGCAAAAACTGCGCCACATAAAGTTACGTTTTTTATTTAAACAGAAAGAGAGCCGCAGGGGCTCTCTTTCATATCATCATACTGACGGCGATTACTTCACATCAGTCACTGTTGGAATCGGATTCTTGCGGGTATGCCACCACATCTGGCTCTGAATGCCGTTGGTGCTGAACATGCCTTCATTTATCATCTCTATCTTCTCTGCAGCCTGGGCAGCAGCAAGATTATCCGTATTGTAGGTCTGTTCGCTCAATGCGTACTGCAGCCTGATCGGAAGGCCCAGACCCTCATAGAATGTTCCTTCAAGTTCATACTCGAATATCCTGGCGGGGAAACCGGTCCTTCTGACCTCTGCATAAGCCTCGATGCCCTGGCCGAATATTGAAGCCCATTTCTGTTCACAGATCTTCTGGAACTTCTGGGCAGTTGTGCCTGACCATGCAACAAGGGGACCACTCAGATAGGTGGTGTAATTTACAGGGTAAGCTGTAGCACCGACGGTAATGTCGCCGGCGAAGCCCCATGAAGGATTAATAGTACCACCGTCAGCCAGACCCCATCTTTCCATTGAAGCAGCAATTCCTGCCTCGTATGCATCCTGTGCCTTCACATCCTGGTTGGTCCTCAGGTAATGCTCTGCCTTAAGGAATTCAACCTCATCATAGGTCATAACCTTTGATGTTGCACCTTCAATAAAGGCTATTGCTGTACCCAGCATTGAGACTTCCGGGAATACCGCTGCTACAATACCACGACCATTCTGGAATCCAACATAATCAGGAGTTCCTGCAGCAACCGAGTTGAGTGTTGGTGCTGCATATACATGCAGTCTCGGGTCAGTGCGGGCCTTGAGCCAGTCAACCATGGTTTCGGAAATGGCCTGGTCCTTCCTTGCGAACAGGGTGTTGTAGATAGGATTCCTGTAGGGAATTCCCGGCCATACCAGTTCCGCGTTATCAGCACCGGATTCGAAGATGGGGTACTGAGTAGGATTTGCGAGTATGGCAGCCATCCTCGTGTCTGCATCTGACAAAGCCGCTGCACCTGCAGCAGTTGTTACAGTGCCGCCGCCGGCCATATTATAGGTGAATGACCAGGGAGTGCCTGCTGCACGGTTAAGGATTCTTAGTTTCAGTGAGTTGGCAAACTTTCTCCAGAGGACGGGATCGCCGCCGTAAAGAATATCACCACTACCGAAGTTTACGGATGTTCCTGCCAGAAGGACGTTAGCCTCCTCGAGATCTGCGAGAAGAGCAGGATAGATTTCCTCCTGAGGATCATACTTCGGTGTCATGATTCCGTCCTGTACCAAACCCTGTAAAGCTTCACTGTATGGGACATCGCCCCAGCAGTCGGTAAGGTACAGAAATGTCCACGCTCTCAGAACCTTTGAAGCTCCCAGAAGCCGGTCATTTCCTTCTTCAGTTGCTTTTGCCATTACTATCTCAAGGTTCTTAAGTTCACTTGTATAAGGACCTTCAAAATATCCGGACAGGTCTCTGGGCATGTATTTATCTTCATCAATGTACTGAATCTTGCACCACTGCTGTGACCAGTTGCCCAGATAAGTATGCTGCATCCAGCCACCAAGCTGCCGGCTGATTGAGTTATATACTGCATTGGTGAAGATATTTATTGCAGGTACATCCACCGGGTTGTTGGGACTTTTGTTCATCTCTTCAAAATCCTTGGTACATGAGGAGAAAAGACCCACTATCAGGAACAAACCCAGTATTAATTTTTGTGTTTTCATTATGTATTTCATAATCAGATGCATTTAGGTTAGAAATCAAGTCTGATATTGAATCCGTAAGATCTTGTAGAAGGTATAGCGTTGTTCTCTGCACCAACAGAAGTGTTACCGGCGCTGTTGCTAACCTCAGGATCAATATGAGGAATGTTCGAATGGATAAGCCACAGGTTGCGGCCCACCACTGACAGGTTCAGGTTCTTAACCCCGATCTTTCTCAGGAAGTCAACGTTATTGAATGAATAACCTGCAGAGACTTCACGAAGTTTTACAAAGCTGCCGTCAAAAGTATTCAGTTCAGTCTTGGCATAAAAGTCATAACCCCATCTATTTGCATCGACATATGTTGTGTTTGCAACCGGAGCCGTGGCATTCGTGCCGTCTGCATTGAGGAACTGTATTGTTCCGTCAGAGAGGACTTTTCCGTAAACTGCATCTTCAATCAGGATACCACCCCCGTCTGCAACATCATCCCTGATATTCTTGCCGTTGGCATTGATTGCAGCCGTCTCTTCAAGAATACCGGTATACATCCCGAACATGTGGGTGATCGAGTTGATCAGACCGCCTTTTCTGAAGTCAACAAGGAAGCTGAAGTTCAGGTTCTTATAGTTGAAAGAGTTATTAACACCACCGAACCAGTCAGGGTAAATATTGCCGAGGTCTGTCCTGGCACCTGAACGGATGTACCTGCCAGAGGTAGTAACAAGAGGTCTGCCTGAGTATGCATAATGTGAAAGCTGAGTTTCCTCTGCATCATAATAGACAGGTGTTGCATTCTCACGCACTATTGCATAGCCCCAGAGGGTGCCATACTCCTGTCCGGGGATTGCATAGACATATGCGCCCCAGCTGGCATTATAGAGATAAAGGTATTTCATGTCACCGTACAGCTCAACAACCTTGTTTTCATTGGTTGACCAGTTGACGGTCATATCCCATGAGAAGTTCGGTGTCTGCACCGGTGCAGCCATCAGCTGCAGCTCGATACCCTGGTTCTGCAGGTTACCGGCGTTGATAGTCTGAGAGCTGAAACCGGTTGTACGTGATACAGCGATGTTCATAATCTGGTTGATGGTATTCTCCCTGTAGACGGCTGCATCAAGAGCCAGCCTGTTGTTGAAGAATCTTATCTCGAGACCTGCCTCCTTTGAACGTTTCCTCTGAGGTTTCAGTCCCAGCGGAGGAATCGTGCTTGTATAACTGAGTGACGGGTTGCCGTTGTAGGGGTCCCCGGCGCTGTATACACCATTGAGATCATAAGCGCCTGCAGTACCACCCACTTCAGCATAGCTGGCCCTCAGTTTGAGGAAGGAGAGAACCTTGGAATCAAATCCCAGGGCATCAGAGACAACCCATGAAAGGGATGCTGACGGATAGAAATACGAGTTATTATCAACAGGCAGTGTTGATGACCAGTCATTTCTTCCGGTAAGGTTGAGGAACAGCCAGTTCCTGAACCCGAAGTTTGCTGTTCCGAATACACTCTGCAGCTCGGTGTGTGTCTCGCTGAGGCCTGTTGTAGCAGCAGCAGCAGCGTTGCTTACAGAATAAAGATCGGGAACAATAAGGTCAGGAACACTGGTCCTGTGGTATTGATAATCATAACTGTTGTACTCTGCACCGACGGCAGCATCAAAGGCGATGTCACCGAAAGTCTTGACGAACTCAAACCTGGCGTTGGCGTTGACCTCCTGCCTGCGGTTTGAATAAGCGTCAAAGCCACCTTCGGGGTCACCGGCACCGATATCTCCCTTTGCTGTTCTCTGCATGATATCTTCAACAGACCAGTCTGAACCGGCCATAGCCCTGAAGGTCATCCAGTCAGTAAATTTCCATGCAAAGTTTATATTGCCGATCATCCTGTCCCTGTTCCTTGAGTTGGTGCTCTTGTTGAGGGTCCAGTAGGGGTTGTTGTGGTAGCTGTGGTTCCAGTTGAACGGGAGACCGGTCTTCGGGTCTGTCTCATTCCACTTCTCTTTCAGCACATCCATGTCAACCTGCCGTCCGAACCACTGCATCAGTGACTGCATCGGGTTCCCGGCGTTATAACCGTTCTCGGCGATGTTGTCACTTTTGTTGTTGATGTAGTTGGCCGAACCTCCGACAGTGATCTTGTCAGTAATAGCCAGCTCACCGTTTAAGGCTATTGAGTTCTTTACCAGGTCGGTATTCGGAAGGATACCCTTGATGTCCTGGTTTGAGAGTGACAGACGGAAGCTGGCGCCTTCCCTTGCACCTGCTACGGCAAGGTTCGTGGTGCGCTTCAGCCCTGTCTCAAAGAAACTCTTAATGTTATCAGGATGGGCAATCCATGGCGTCGGTGTACGTGTGTCAGTCTCCGGATCATACGGGCTGTCGAACTGAGGAATCAGTCTTCCGTCAAGCGGAGGACCCCAGCTCTCGTCAACACCATCGTTGATGCCGCCGTAGTTACCGTCTACATATTCAAATTCGCCGCCGCCACCCTGTCCGTACAGGTTCTGAAACTTCGGAAGAATCAGCGGGCTTTCCCACATGACGTTCTCCTCAAGGGTTACACCGAGACCGGGCTGGCCTGTGCGTGACTTACCTGATTTGGTTGTGATAAGCACAACGCCGTTGACAGCTCTTGAGCCGTACAGTGCGGCAGCACTTGCCCCCTTGAGCACGCTGATGTTCTCAACGTCAGATGGGTTGATATCGCTTGCCATATTACCGTAGTCCATCCCACCGTATGCGCCGGCATCTGAGGTGGAGTTACTGATAGGCACACCGTCAACAACGAACAGAGGCTGTGTGTTGCCGCTTGCTGAAAGCGAGTTCACACCCCTTATAAGGATCCTCACGCCCGATGCAACACCACCGTCGGTGTTGGAGATCTGAACGCCGGATAACTTACCCTGGAAAGCGTTAACAATGTTTGAAACTTTTGCCTTTTCAATGCTTTCACCGCCAAGGTCCTGGACTGCATATCCCAGCGCTTTTTTCTCGCGCGATATACCAAGGGCGGTTACAACAACTTCTTCAAGGCCAAGCATGTCTGTTACCATGACAACATTGATTGTTGTACGGCCAGCGATGTCCTCGGTAACCGATTTCATGCCGACAAAGGTAAATACAAGCTGAGAGGCGTTGGCTGGTGCAACGACGGCGTAGGTTCCGTCAACACCGGTCAGGGTACCAACCGTGGTACCTCTTACTGTCACAGCAACACTCGGTATGGGCAAGCCATCGTCCGCTGACGTAACAGTTCCTTTAATCGTCACCGTTTGTGCCATCAGGGCTGTACAGCCCATGAACACAAACAGTGATAGCAACAGTTTGAGTCTGTTCATAGATCAGAGTTTAAGTTTAACAATAGGTTTAGGTCAAAAACTTCCTCATTTAGCTGAGCGTTCACTTTAGCGGACGCTCTGCATCATTTAGAAGGGGTTAAATATAGTTAATATTTGCCGCCAATAAAAGATTTCATACTTTTTTTCATCAGCACCATTGATAATTGCACATTTCAGGAAGAAGAAATTCCTGATTCCGGACGGATTATGAAGTAAAAAGGGATAATCCCGGCAGCATATAAAAAGGAGGGATTCCGGTTAATCAAAGGTATTTTGTACCTTTATTAACTAAACAATTAGTAAACCTGATATGAAGGCAGCAGTAGTACTGGCCGGTTGCGGCGCGAAGGACGGCGCCGAGATCCATGAGGCGGTGATGACATTGTACGCGATTGACAGAAATGGAGGCACATTCCAGATCTTTGCCCCTAACGTGATGCAGCACCATGTTATTAACCATATCACCGGCGAGGTGATGAAAGAGTCAAGAAATGTCCTGACGGAAGCTGCCCGGATTGCAAGAGGAAATATCAAAGCCCTGACGGAATACAGGGCCGCTGATTATGATGCCCTGATCTTCCCGGGAGGTTTCGGAGTGGCCAAAAACCTCTGCACCTACGCCTTCGACGGCCCCGAATGCCATGTTGACAGGGTCGTTGAGGATGCAATCCGCTCCACACATAAGGCCGGCAAACCCATCGGAGCCCTTTGCATATCACCGGTGCTTATCACCAGGGTACTGCATGATGTGACGGTCACCATAGGAAGCGATAGCGGAACAGCAGCAGACATCAGGGCCCTGGGTGGAACCCACAAGAATAAACGCCACGGAGAAGTGGCTGTAGACAGGAGGAACCGTATTGTCACTGCGCCCTGCTATATGCTCGATGCAACCCTCTCAGAGATAGCCCTCGATGCCGATGAGGTCATCCGGGCAATAAAGGAGCTGCTTGGCGAGAAGTGATCAGAGCCTCCCGGCTTCAATCTCCCGGATAACCTGTTCGATCAGGTAGTCATCACCGGCAGCGTCGTATGATGATTTAAGATTAGCCCCGAAAATGCGGGCTATACTCTGCCAGAAGGTGGCGGAGAATTTCCCCCTGTACTGTCTTATGAGATCATATGATGTAACCTGCGTCTCCCGGTCTATCAGCTTTATCAGGATCTTTCCCTGGGTGAAGGTCAGCTTCTTCATGTCATCCTCGTAGGCATTGAACAGCTCCTTCTCATACTGCTGCAGGAAATTGCGCTGGGCATTTTCATCAGGCATCGTCTCAAGAAGTCTGTTGATGCGCCCGAACTCGTCCCTGACCAGCATTGCATATGGATAAACACGCCGTACATTATATACAAGCCGCGCATGCCTGCGGTAATCAAACCGCACCCCCCGTGGCATACGGGCCACGACGGTTATCTCCTTCAATTCAACGAGAGGATAGGTCTGCCCGTCAAATGTGGCTGTCTTAAGCACATGATATACACCAAGCAACGTGTCAGAATTCACCTGCGCAACAGTGACCATGGCCGGGGGAACCGTGGAAGGGGTTACAGTGTCTCTCTTCTGACCGTAACCGGTGATACAAAAAAACAGCACATACAATATACCGGGAAGCCTTTTCATATTCTCCTGCAAATTTAACCAATTGTCGTGCCAAAGGTTTCAGTGCAAAACAAAACTGATCAATATAATTTAGCCTGAGCGGCATTCTTATATCTTTGTCTGTTCATGAAACCAACCCCCGGCATAGAAGAGCTTGAAGATGGATCAGGCTATGAAAAGATCCTGACACTGCATTACGGAGAGATAGCACCGTTCGTCATCAGTAACCTGACCCGGTTCAGTCTCCCCATGGCAGTTATCTGGATCACTGCCGCCCTGTCACTCTTTCTTTCAGCCTGGTTCTGGCCTGGACTGAGATATTCGGCAGGTGACCCGCAGGTAATCCGGGGACTGGCGGCAGGACTGATTGTTATCCCGTTGCTGATGATACCTGTTCATGAAGCTCTGCATCTCATACCCTTCAGGCTTGCCGGAGCCAGGGACATACGCCTCGGAGCCGACGTGCGACAGGGAATATTTTATGTAACAGCTCATCGGTTTGTTGCCGGGAGGAGGCTCTTTGCGATGGTCGCCCTCACTCCGTTCATTGCCATTTCCGCAGGCATAATCATCGCAATGGCATTCTGCCCCGCCTGGTGGAAGTGGGTGCTGGCCATGTCACTCACGGTCCATACCACAATGTGCGCCGGCGACGCTGCTCTGCTCGGATTCATGAGCGGATTCAAAAACCGTGAAGCATACACCTGGGATGATGCCGACAGGAAGGAAGCCTATTTCTATGTGCCACATAACAGGGAAAATGATCAGTGAGAACCACTGAGCGGTGTCAGTAATTTCACTATTTTAAGCCCCGAAAAAAGTTCCTGATGAACTACTTCTCACGCACAATCAAGAAATTCCCCGCACTCTTCTGGGTCTCAAACCTTATTGAACTCTTTGAAAGATGGGGCTGGTATGCCTTCTATAACGGCTTCTTTGCCATATACCTCACCTCGTCACAGGAGTCCGGCGCACTGGGATTCTCGAACGTGGAGAAGGGAACCATCATGGGAACAGGATCAATGATCCTCTATCTACTCCCGGTGATAACAGGTGCCATCGCTGACAGGGTGGGCTACAAAAAAGTCCTGATCGTGGCTTTCCTGACTTATATTCTCTCATTCCTGATGTTGAGCAGATTCGAGACCTTTGGCTCCATCTTCGCAGCATTCATCCTCCTTGCGGTTGCGGGAGCACTCTTCAAACCCATCATCTCCGGCACGGTTGCCAGGGTGACCAACAGGGAGACTGCCTCCCTCGGGTTCGGTATATTTTATATGGTGGTCAACATTGGCGGATTTATTGGTCCGTTTGCAGCAAGCCTTATGTACAAGAACAACTGGGACATGGTTTTCTATATGTCGATGGCGGCAATGGCTCTGAACCTTATTCTTGTCATGACTCTTTACAGGGAACCGGCCGTTACAGAGACCGGAAATACATTCCTGCAAAATATAGCGATAGCATTCAAAAATATAGGGGTAACCCTCACCGACTGGCGGTACTTGCTTTTCCTTTTAATAATAGGTGTATTCTGGACTGCCTACAACCAGCTCTATTATTCGTTCCCGGTTTTTCTTGAGACCTGGGTGAACCTCGATAAAATGTCAATGACACTCGGGCTTGACCCGGGCACCATCACCACGGTGACCATTTCAAGCCTGGCATCGTTCTTCATTATCCTCTTCCAGCTGGTGGTCTCCTCTGTCACTGCCAGGGTCAGGCCATTGAACTCCATCATGACCGGGATCTTTATACTGGCTTTCGGCCTCGGTATGATGTTTGCAAACCTAAACCCGTGGATCATCGTGCTTGGAGTGCTGATCTTCGGAATAGGTGAGATGGCCTCATCACCCAAGGTGCAGGAGTACCTCGGCGGCATCGCCCCGCCGGACCGCAAGGCACTCTACATGGGAACCGCTTTCCTTCCGATCGCCCTGGGTCATCTCGGAGCCGGATGGATATCTGGTAAGCCGTACGAAATGATGGCAGATAAAATTTTCCTGCTGAAAAAGGCAGTGGCGGAAAAGGGATTTGATATACCTGATATATCCGGTGCCTTCACGCAGACTGACTATGTCACCAGGGCGCAGGAGCTGTTCGGAATGGATGCCCGGCAACTGACCCGCTTCCTGTGGGATACCTATAACCCGTCAAGGGTGTGGATGCTCTTTACAGCCATAGCCATTGCCGCCAGCCTGATGCTCTTCCTGTATGACAGGCTCATCCTGCGGGGCAGGGAGGTGAGTGGCGGGTAGCCACAATGAATTAAGAATGAAGAATTAAGAATTAAGAATTATTTCTGACCGCAAGACGGAGCGCATCGACGGACCTTCAGACATCAGACCTTCAGACATAAATAAGCAAACATATGAAAACCAGAATCTTACTTATCACACTCCTGCTCCTGGGCACTGTGACAATGTCAGCCCAGAGGCGCATCCTGAATCTTCCTGAACTTCCGGGGTACGTAACCCTTAAATGCGACTTCCACTCCCACACCGTATTTTCAGACGGTAACGTATGGCCTACGCAACGGATCGGAGAAGCCTGGAGGGACGGACTCGATGCGATCTCGATCACAGACCATATCGAATACCAGCCCAAAAAGGAATACATCCCTTCAGACCATAACGCAGCATGGAAGATTGCAAAATCAACAGCTGACAACTACAATATCATCCTTGTTCACGGCACCGAGATCACACGAAAAATGCCTCCCGGACATCTGAATGCGCTCTTCATCACCGATGCTGATTCCCTCAACCGGCCTGACTTCATGGAGGCGGTGGAAGCTGCAATAAACCAGGGAGCCTTCATCCAGTGGAACCATCCTGGATGGAAGAGCCAGGAGCCCGACGGAATTCCAAAATTCTATCCTGTACACCTGGAACTTATCGCAAAAGGCTGGCTTCACGGCATAGAGTATGTCAATGAACACGAACACTATCCGCTGGTAATGGATATGTGCCGCGATAAAAAACTTGCAGTTATTGGCAACAGCGATGTGCACGGCGTCATCAGTGAGGAGTTCGGCACGCCGGAAGACATTCACCGGCCAATGACACTCGTCTTTGCAAAAGAACGGACCTCTGAATCACTTAAAGAGGCCATGTTTGCCGGACGCACCGCAGTCTGGTACGGTAACAGCCTCGCCGCCTTGGAGGAGTATGCCGCTCCGCTTTTCCGTTCAGTAGTTACGGCCGGATCACCCTTTAAGGATGACGGCAAGAGCATCTGGTTTGAACTCAGCAACAGCTCTGACCTGCCCATGGAACTGACGGGCGGGCCCGAAGGTGCACCTGCAGAACTGAAGCTGCCGGCATCAGGAATGGTTGTGGTGAAGGCAGACAGAAAATACCTTTTGGAACCCATGCCTTACAGCGTCAGCAATATCATCACGGGTAGCGACTCGGTGCTCAGGGTTGAGATAATGCCTGCAAAACAGTGATCAAGGGTTAATGCAGCGGCACCATCCTGAAGGAATATTCATACTTCGGTTCACGCAGGCAGTATTCGGGATGTGTCCGCGCTCCCCATGAGTCATCGCCTCCGACACCCATCTGGCCGTAGTCTATATTAACCCTTACCAGGTCGCGGGGACTGACATCATCAAGGTGCCTGTTAACCATTTTTGCGTCAGGCCGGTATCCGGACAGGTTACCCTGCGATTCAAAGTCTTCATGCAGATAGTTCATGGCTGCAAAACTAAATACCGGGCTGCCCTCAAAACGCAGGCCCGAGCCTTCGCCGTCAGTGACGGCAAGCCACCTTGTATCCGTCCTGTAACCATTTTCCTGCGGCCTGACATAAGGAACATACTGGTCTGCAACGGAGCTCTCATACACTCCGACGACGGCAGATGTCTTCCGGTCAGAATAGTTCTCATGCGGGCCCCTTCCGTACCATGAAAGATCGGTAAACCTGCCGGGCAGGATCATCTGCATCCCCACCCGGGGTATCTCCTCCAGGCTTCTGTCACTCCTGGTGAAGCTGAATGATACATCAACCACCCCTCCGGCATTAATGGTATACCTGGTCACCAGGCCGGCAATCTTTCTGTTGTCAGGTCCGGGTATGTCAAAAGCGAAGTTTACCTCCGCACTGCCCATTCCCGGCTGGCTGATATGTGCCGATCTCATCAACGCCTTCGGGCCGGCATCCCTCCAGGGAGCATTCCTTTTCTCCATGCCGTTGCCGTAGTCGTTGTCCGTCGGCGCTCTCCAGAAATCGGGCACCGGACCTGAGAGAATGAGCTCACGGCCATCGGCAATATAAGACTTCATCCTGCCGGCAGACATGTCAAAAACCACTAGAAACCCTTCACCGGCAATGGTAAGATCATTCCCCTCACTCCTTAGGTCAAGGAGAGCCAGTGTTTTCTCTTCCTCAGGTAATGCGTTGCTGAAGAATGGCAACAGGAACTGGTCGGCGGCGTAGATGTGATCCTGCGGTATTATCCCCCACTCGTCCGCCCTTGAGGCATAGATGTTCAGATAATACTCCGTGCCCGGTATGGGAGTTATCTCTCCCCAGGGTATCTCAACGATGGTTGTGTCACCCGGCTCAAGATCGAGCTGGCTGAGATGACCCGAACCGTGAAGGACACCGTTGGCATACACCTCCCAGTTGATATTAAAGAGAGAGAGGTTGGTAAAGTCATACTTGTTGATAATGGAAACAAGTCCTCTGTCAAGGTCGGAGGCGACAAAGCCGATATACTGGTAAACCTTCTTTACCTCATATAGTGCCGGATGCGGCGTGCGGTCAGGACCCACAAGCCCGTTGCAGCAGAAGTTGCCGTCACTCCAGGAACCAACCTCACCGTAATCGCCGCCGTAGGCAAAATACTCCTCGCCGTCATCGCTGGTCTCAAGCAGCCCCTGGTCAACCCAGTCCCAGATGAATCCGCCCTGAAGGATGGGGTACTTTTCAATCACATCCCAGTAATCCTGAAGGTTGCCGGTGCTGTTGCCCATAGAATGAGCATATTCACACATTATGAGCGGTCGGTCAAAGCCGGGTTTGCCGGCGTTCCTGCCGTAGTTCTCCAGGTAATCAATGCGGGCATACATCGGACACCAGATGTCAGTGTGTCTTTCAGTTGTACGCGTCATCTTTTCGGCTCTCTCATATTGCACCGGGCGCGAATCATCCCTTTGCTTAATCCATTTATAAGTTGCAACAAAATTTTGCCCGTCACCCGCTTCATTGCCCAGTGACCATGTTATTATGGATGGATGGTTCTTGTCACGCTCAACCATGCGTACAGTCCGAAACATGTGCTGCTCCATCCACTCCGGCTTGTGGGCAAGGGTCACGTCCGGGTTGTATCCTATACCATGAGACTCAATATTGGCCTCGTCAATAAGATAGATCCCGAATTCATCACAAAGTTCGTAAAACCGCTCAGGCTGAGGATAATGAGATGTGCGCACGGCATTGATGTTGTGCATCTTCATGAGTCTTATATCCTTTAACATCAAAGCCTCATCTATTGTATGGCCGGAGACCGGATCATGCTCATGCATGTTTGTGCCTTTGAGATTGACAGCCCTGCCGTTAATAAGAAACTGCCCCCCGTTTATTTCAACAGTGCGGAAACCGATACGGGTGCTTACGCTCTCCAACACCCTGCCCCTGTTGTCAGCAAGGGTCAGTACCAATGTATAAAGCGACGGGGATTCGGCAGACCAGGGATGCACCTGCGGCATCCCGGCGGAGAGCTTCACCACGGCAATGCTGTCTGCAGTTGCAGCTTCCCTTGTCTCACCGAAGATTTTTGTCGTGCCTTCATACAGCCCGGCCTCGAGCTTCAGCCCGGCAGGCTTCCGGTCATTGCCGGCCAGCTCAACCGAAAGATCGAGGTGCCCGTCACTGTAATTATTCACCAGCGTCGCCCTCGCAAAGAAATCACGGATATAAGCCTTTGGCCTGGCATGCAGCCATACGGAGCGCTGTATCCCGCTGAGTCTGAAAAAGTCCTGGCACTCAAGGTAACTGCCGTCACTGTAACGGTAAACCTCAACAGCCAGTGTGTTGCGACCTCTCCTCAGGAAGGGGGTTATATTGAACTCCGCCGTAGTCTTGCTGTCCTCACTGTATCCCACCTGCTCACCGTTGACCCAGACATAAAATGCAGAGCTCACACCGTCAAAATTGAGAAAGACCTCCTTACCCTTCCAATCGGAGGGCAGCACGAATGTACGCTTGTATGAACCTACGGGATTGTCTGAATGATCAATGAAAGGCGGATTTACCGGGAAAGTGTACGCATCATTTACATAATAGGGAATGCCATACCCCTCCCTCTCCCACGTTGAAGGTACATCTATCTCAGACCACTGCCTGGTGTCATAGTCCTCCCTGAAGAACCAATAGGGCCGCTCTGAAGGGATAGCGGCAAAATGAAACTTCCACTTCCCGTCAAGTGACAATACATTTGCGGATTCTCTCCATTCAGCAGTAAGGGCGGCAGAGTTATCCGGAAAGCTCACCATTGTTGCATGCGGCTCAACAGTGTTAACCCTGTTCACTGCAGGATTCTCCCAGTCGGGAAGATCCTTTTCCTGCCATTCAGCCCTGCTGTAATCCTGGTAACGGTTACAGGCGCCAAGCGCCAGGGCTGCCACGGAAATGATCAAGAAAGTCTTTCGCATGACTGATTCCTTTAGGTCCAGTGTAAAATTAAGAATAAAATCGCACGTGAGTTTAGGAAAGAATGACTTCATTTAACTCATCCGGAGGTGCAGGCATACTTTAACCGCCAGGGCTGAGGCCAGATCAGGGTTATGTGTCTGTAACGGCAATCGGACTCAGGCCTTTCCGAAGAAAAGGCCATGCAGATTCTGGAATGGTGCCGGCCTTAACCTGCACTGCCACCCTTTTGGTCACTGCCGATATCTCCGGGACTGTTTATGTTTGTGAATGCCTTGATTGTTTTTACAGTCCGGGGCAGGTCATGATATCTCGTGTGCACAAGCTTGTAAAAGTCGATGACTGCCGGACTGCTTCCTGATTTCAGGTATTTCACCAGCTCGCAGTGAAGGCTCCGGCTGTAAATCGAGTGCAGCGGCTCTGTCAGCCCGCCGATCCTGGCGGCCAGAATTTCTGCCTGTTCTCTGCGCATCTCCTCCACCTGTTCCCTGATGAGCTCCACTGAGAGCCAGGGCATATCACCTCCGAAAACAAACAGCATCTCTGATGAGCAAGTCTTCAGGGCTGCTTCTATGCCTCCAAGCGGTCCCAGGCCGTGAAAATTGTCATCGACAGGGATAACACCGGCTGGCATGGCACTGCCCCCGGGCCATCCGGCAAGTATGATCTCACTGAAAAGAGGCTCCAGGATCGTTATAGTCCGGTTGATGATCGGGACACCCTCTATCTCGATCAGAGCCTTGTTGATGCCACCGAAGCGCGAAGCCCTCCCGCCGGCAAGCACGGCAGCCGATATGTCAGGATAACTCTTTTTCAGAATAGCCCGCTTATCTGTCCCTGGTCGTTAATGTCTATCTTCTCTGCTGACGGCACCGATGGGAGTCCCGGCATTCTCATTATTGCACCGGCGATAGGCACGATGAACCCTGCCCCTGAAGATAACTCCACCTTACGGATGCGTATCGTGAAGTCCCTTGGCCTGTTGCGCCGCGCCTGGTCGTCTGAGAGCGACTTCTGGGTCTTGGCGATGCATACGGCAAGGTTCCCCAGCCCCAGGTCTGCTATCTTCTTCAACTGATCTTTGGCTTCAAGGGTGTACTCAACATTCCTTGCACCGTACATCAGCGTGGTGATTGTTTCAATCTTTTTTTCAAGTGGCCAGGCGAGGTCATAGAGCGGTGTGAAACAGTCAGTGCATGCTTCCGTTGCCTCGATGACGGCTTCGGCCATCTCTACAGCTCCCTTGCCTCCGTCTGCCCAGGCAGTGTTGACGGCCACCCTGACATTGTGTTCTTCACAGTACCTCTTAATAAGATCTATCTCGGCCTGTGTATCGGAGCTGAAGCGGTTCACGGCAACCACCGGCCTGAACCCGTAGTAATGCATATTCTCAATATGCTTGTCGAGGTTCTCAAAACCTTTGGCAAGAGCCTCAAGGTTCTCATTGGTCAGATCTGAAAGCTTGACGCCGCCATGATATTTAAGGGCCCTGATTGTGGCCACAATGACTACTGCATTGGTCTTGAGTTTGCCGACCTGCGACTTGATGTTGAAGAACTTCTCGGCGCCAAGCTCACTGGCAAACCCGGCTTCAGTAACAACGTAGTCACTGAGGGAAAGACCCATCTTCGTAGCAAGTATCGAGTTGGTTCCCTGGGCAATGTTTGCAAAGGGCCCTCCATGAATTATGGCAGGGGTGGCTTCAAGGGTCTGAACCAGGTTGGGTTTGAGGGCATCCTTGAGAAGTGCGGCCATGGCCCCCTGTGCCTTCAGGTCGCGTGCAAAGACCGGCTTACCTGCATAGGTGTACCCGATGAAGATGTTGCCAAGACGTTCCTTCAAATCATTGATACCCGTGGCAAGACAGAGTATGGCCATAACCTCCGAGGCTGCCGTAATGTCAAATCCTGTCTCCCTGGGTACCCCCTGGGTCGTTCCGCCAAGGCCTATGACTATGTCCCTGAGAGCACGGTCATTCATGTCCATCACCCTCTTCCATGAGATCGTCCTGGGGTCAAGGCCCAGGTTGCTATCACCGGCCTGTATATTGTTGTCAATCATTGCCGATAACAGATTGTGTGCCTTCTCCACTGCCGAGAGATCACCGGTGAAGTGCAGGTTGATATCCTCCATGGGTATCACCTGCGAAAAACCGCCGCCGGCAGCACCGCCCTTTATGCCAAAGACAGGCCCCAGCGAAGGCTCACGCAACACAACCGTTGCCCTCTTGCCCAGAAGGTTAAGCCCCTGGGCAAGTCCGATAGACGTGGTGGTCTTGCCCTCACCGGCAGGTGTAGGCGTGATGGCGGTAACAAGTATAAGCTTTGCCTTTGCCGCTTTCTTATCGTCAATCAGTGACAGCGGCAGTTTGGCCTTGTACTTTCCATAGAGCTCAAGGTCATCTTCACTCAGGCCAAGTTTACCGGCAATCTCTGTTATGGGCCTGATAACGGCACTCTGAGCAATCTCTATATCTGTCTTCATAGGGTGAATGATTGTTTGGGATAAATTTAAGATTTAATTCATTTCCCAAAGAACAATTATTCCTTGTGAAAGTTTAGTTCAACAAAAGGAGTTTTACAATATTTCTTTAAAGCCAGGCTGTTTTTCCATTCTTATGCGCCATGACTGGGGGTAGCCATTGTTCAATCTGCTTCCGAGGTTGTTTACAAACCCGAGCGGTACCCCCCGGTAATGCAGGAGCACTCTTCCCCGGGGCATCGACGTTGCGGGCGTCATCTCAAGCCGGAGAAATGAGACAGCCTCATCATACGAGAGTTCATACTCCGGCCACGAGCCGCGCTTCTGTCGCACAGACATTGCAAGGTCATGTGCCGGGACAAGATCATCATTCTTCATTTCGCCAATCATGGTACCCAGCTTTATTACCGTCAGTCTTTCGCTCAGATTGCTTACAACATCCGGATCCGCAGCAAGCGCAATGATCCTGTTATCTGCCATGATCATCCTGCTGCGGTCAAATTCAGTCAGCGGCTCCGCCCTGCTGAAAGCCGCGGCAGATGGTTTTAGCGCTGATCTCCTGACATCACGGCGTGATGGGGCGGGTCCGGAAGGTTTCCGCAACGCCGCAATGAAAAAGCCCTCTCCCCTCACCTTCCCCGGATGAAAGCCATAGCCCTGCATACCGGCATGGCTGATGACAGTGACACCGTTAGTACCGGACAGGTCGGCAGTAAGCGGCTCCGATCCCGTTGTCTCAATGAGCCACGATATATTCTCCTCATTCTCGGCAGGATTGAATGTGCAGGTAGAGTATATCATTATGCCTCCGGGTTTTAGAGCAGGCCATGCCTCCATCACTATCCTTCGCTGACGTTCGCTGCATAACCTGGTATTTTGCAGAGACCACTCCTGAACGGCGGCAGAAGAGCGGAACATGCCCTCACCTGAACAGGGGGCATCTGCAACCATGACATCAAAGAAACCCGACAGTGAGGCAAAGCGTGCCGGATCGTTCTGGGTAACAACGGTGTTCCCCATGCCCCATTTCGTTATATTCTCCGCCAGTACCGCCGCCCGTGCCCTGATCACCTCATTGGCAACAAGCAGACCGTCATCAGGAAGGAGCGCCGACAGGTGCGTGGCCTTGCCCCCGGGGGCCCCGCAGAGATCAAGGACCCGCAGACCGGTCATCCCTTCAGTCAGCTGGCGGAATAACTCCCCGGCAAACATACTCGATGATTCCTGCGGATAATAAACTCCGGCATGAAAGAGGGGATCAGGCGTGAACAGAGTCTTTCCCGGAAGATAATAACCATCTGGCTCCCAGCCGACACTCTCATACCCCGGAACGGGATGAGGCCATTTGTGCCGATTAACCCTCACGGATGTCTCCGACGGCCGGTTAAGGGCATCCGCAAGGCCGGCGCTGTCAATGTATGACTGGTGAATTATCCGTTTCAGGAACTCTTCAGGAAGCATCCTCATCTGATATAAAGGCAAAGATAAGCATTGAGGCCATACCGGTATAAAATAATACCGCCCCGGGGATCAGGCGATGAGCTCACGCCCTGAGTCTCTGATTAATCCGAGTGACCACTTGATAATTACCGCAGAGCTGATGAGCGCAGCGATGGCATCAACATAGGAGAGACCCCATATCATGGCTACCACCAGACCAATGATGGCGGCCACACTGGTCACGGCATCGGCAAGCACATGAAGATAAGCAGCCCTGATGTTGTTGTCCTTCTCCTCATCGTCGTGGTGCAGAAGGAAAGCGCTCAGAATGTTTACACCCAGGCCGACGAAAGCGATCAGGATTGCTTCCCTGTATTCGATGACACGCGGATTGATGAACCTCCCTACGGCACCCGCTATGATCATGCCTGCAAAGATCAGCAGTATAAGTCCGCTGGTATACCCGGAGAGTGTCAGTATCTTTTCCCTGCTCCCGGTGAACGATGGGTTGGCGGAGAGCTTCTGAACAAGGACATAAGCTGCCCAGCTCAGACCGATGGCGAGCACATGCGATCCCATGTGTATGCCGTCAGCCAGAAGAGCCATGGACCCTGTAAGCAAACCTGCAATGATCTCAATGACCATCGTGACTGCGGTGAGCATGACAACCCACCCGGTCCGCCTTTTGTTTTTTTCAATTGCTGTCACGTACAATAAACGGAGTGTCCGGCATTTTGTTTAATTCGCAACCTTCATTTCCTTGCCGGTCAGCCTGAAACGACCCGTCAGAACCCGGCCCTGTTCCCCGCCGGCTGCCACTGATGATCCCGGCTGCCTGCCTCCCACGGCAACGGTAAACCATCCCGGCTCAATGACCCTTGCTTCCCTGTCATTTATCAATGAGAACTGCTCGGCCTTCAGTGTGAACTGCAGCGTCCGGCTCTCACCGGCAGCGAGATGTACCCGTTTGAATCCCTCGAGCTGATGCAGAGGGCGAGGTGTGGAGGCATTCTCATCAGTCAGATAAAGTTGCACTACCTCATCTCCGGCCATCCTGCCGGTATTGGTGACGGTAACTTCCACACTGACATCACTGCCTGCGACTATTTTTTCCGGAACACCCAGGTCACTGTAAACGAAAGATGTGTAACTAAGCCCGTAGCCGAACGGATAGAGAGGTGTGCCGGTAAAATAGCGGTATGTGCGGTTTGCCATGTCATATTCCTCAAACGGCGGCAGCTGGTCAACGGAGCTGTAGTATGTCACCGGAAGGCGACCGGCAGGATTGTAATCACCAAATAAAACGTCAGCCACTGCACTGCCTCCTTCAACCCCGGGATAACCGGCAAGAAGTATCGCTGCGGCCTTCTCGTGTGCCTGCAGTGATGCCACAGGACTCCCGTTCATCAGGATTACCACAACCGGTTTACCTGTGTTTATCATGGCATTAAGAAGGTCTTCCTGGTTTTTGGGCAGATTAAGGCTGGTGCGGTCACCGCCGCTGAAGCCGTCAATATCTATTCCCATCTCTTCCCCTTCCAGCCTCTGTGACAGGCCCAGCACAAGCAGCACTATGTCCGCCTGCGAAGCT
>CAZHTG010000040.1:0-26832 GCA_964535795.1 uncultured Rikenella sp. | reverse complement strand
TCGTAGGCCAGCCTGATCTTTTCATCGGCCAGCGTCGGTTTGATAAACCTCTGCATGGCAGCCCCTTTCCAGGTACCCAGGTTCATGTGGGTGGCATAATACTTCTGGGGGATCGGGTGAGTGCCGACAACCACCTCAATGCCGTACTTCTCAGGGATGAACCTGGTGAAGTAGTCGAGCCTGGGACAGGGAGGATAGCCTACCACCAGCCCGGTGGCCAGGTGAATGACGCTTACCCCGTTCTTAATCATCTCCTCCGGGGTATATTCAACGTTTCCGCCCGGGCATCCTCCACATGTTGTGAAGGCTGCCACCTCTATATCCTGATCCTTATATCTGTCGAAGGCACCCTCGCGGTTGCGGACGGACCTGAAGCACTTGCCGCCGGCACATGTTGAATACCGGTCACATATGATTATGCCTATCCTTTTCTTTTCCATGACAGTCTGTTAATGGTCACAATAATTTGCCCCGGCCTGCAGCTTGTCATTGAGCAGGTCTGTTGCCAGTTCGTCCGGACTTTTAACCGGTGCGCCAACAAATACATTTATTGAATGCTGGTTGAAAAGGCCTATGGCCCTCTGCCCCATGCCCCCTGCTATGACATCGGTCACCCCTTTTTCTGCCAGCCAGCCGGGAAGCAGTCCAGGCTCATGAGGTGGTGGTGTGATGAGTGTTTCAGATGTTATTGACCTGTCCTCGGCATCCACAATTGCGAACTGCTCACAGTGGCCGAAATGAGAACAAAGGATTCCTCCTTCAAGGGGAATTGCTATACGTTTCTTCATGTTTAAAATACTATTAGTAATAATGTTTAGATGAATTTCAAAACTATGGCTGCCGGATTCCGGGAAGACCTGCTGGTCTTACCTTGCAAGTTTCTGTCTCTATCTTCCGGCACCGGCCCCGCTTCTGCCGCCCTGACCGCGACCCTGGCCTCCACCAGTACCACGGCCCGCGCCGCGGCCCTGACCTGCTCCTCTTCCTCCGGTTACCGGGGCATTTTCATCCTTATCGCTGCCTTTAGCGCTTCCCTTCACTGCCTTTTCGGCATCGAAGTTGGTGCAGCGTCCTGCACTTCTGCCGGTCATTGCTCCCTGTCCCTCAGGGCCCGTCTGATCCAATCGTGGCATAATTCTTCGTTATTAGTTATTTATTGAACATATCAATTACTGACTTAATCGTCTTTTCCGGCTCCTTGTAAACAACCATCTGGATTTTAAGGCTGTCAAGGAGCGACTTGATCTTAACTCCGAACTCACCGGAGATTATCTTCTTCACCTCCTTTGAAGCCACCAGCTGGACCGATGCCGGTCCGGCTCCCTCCTCGGCATCCTTGTTCGGGTTTGGAAGGATCTCAACTCCTCCTGTCTCTGTGTCGTAGATGACAAAGAACGCACAGCGGCCGAACCGCTGATCGAGATTGCTTTCAAGGCTTTGCCCTGTACTTGTGATAGCTACTTTCATTCGTTTATTTAATTATAATTTCATTGGTCGAATGGAACTTACATGAATTAAATAATCATATCCCTTCGTGAGTTGCTGCTCATGTAAGTTTCATATTTTCTTTTTTTTACAGATCTTTTGCCAGCAGGTTGTTCTTTCTCATCAGCCGGCTGCTGCATACCGGGCAGATCTCCTCCTTGCAGGGCTTGGACGGCTCGTGCTCCTTCTCATAACCGCAGGAAGGACAGACACAGATGTCAGAAGGGGTCCGGTGGGTAACGGGAGTCGATTCGTCCACAGGCACATAATTGATTATACTGCCGCTTCCGCATAGCGGACATTTTTCTGGAATGACGCTCTTTTCCGGCTGGTTGAATAAGCAGTTGCACCCGTTGCATTTATACCACTCACTGTCAAAATATATCTTCCCGCCCTCTATGATTATCTGCTTGCCGGTAACAAGGGCATCTGCAATTTTTGCCCTGGCTTTTGCATATATACGGGTAAGGGTAGGGCGAGATACATCCATCACCCTTGCAGCCTCATGGTGGTTCAGGTTTTCAAAATCACATAGCCTGATCACCTCATATTCCTCAAGGTGCAGAAAGACTGACTGAGTATGTTTATCCCTGGCAATCCCGCCATAAGGTTTGAAACCCGATACGAGTGGCGGATTGCTTACCCTTCTTAATCTCTTCGGACGTGGTGACACTTTTTGATCATTTGTTCATTACAAAGATAATGAACATATGATCATAATACAAATAATGGATAGACTATTTCCATCCGGCAATTGTCTGTTTGGATTTAATCAGATATTATGACTGCCATCCCGGCACTTCGTGTGCGGGATTGAGCCTCCTCCTGTGCCGGAGCCTCAAACTATATACTATTTAAGGCACCGGACGCATGCCGGAGCATTCAGGGGCAGGTGTGAGACAGCCTCATCGGAATAGTCACCGGCAGGCAACACCGATATCGCATTTGATCTCTGGTTTGCCACCAGGAAAAACTTGCCGGACGGTGAGACGGCGAAGTTGCGCGGCCAGTTACCCCCGCAGCCCTGATGAATCGGATCTGACAGAGTTCCGGCGGCGCCAACCCTGAATGTCACAATGCTGTTATGACCCCGGTTTGATCCGTATATCTTTTTACCGTTGCGCGACAGGTGTATGTCAGCACAGTAGCTTTTCTCTGAGTACCCTTCGGGCAGGGTGCTGATAGTCTGCTTTACAGTTACTGTATCGGACAGAATATTGCATACTGAGACTGAAGAATTCAGCTCATTGATAATATACAGGTTCGCACTTGGCCTGTCAATTGCCATATGCCTGGGACCGCTTCCCGGTTCACAGCTGAACGAAGGAACGACAGCATTCATCAGCAGACCCAATGTTGTGTCAAGCTTGAGCTGATATACCCGGTCAAGCCCGAGGTCTGAAACATAATATGTGTGTAATCGCGGATTATAGAGGGTCATGTGCGGGTGCGACCTTTCTCCGTAAAATATCACGTCGGTGACCTTTTCCGGGATCCCTTCGCTGCTCAGCCTGACGACAGATACTGAGCCACTGCCGTAGTTGGCTGTGATCAGGTGCCTGCCGTCGTTTGAGAGAGTGATATGGCATGGCCCTCCCCCGCCCTGATTGATGGAACCGATCTTTGTCAGGCTCTTGTTTTCCTTATCATACCGCAGCGTGGTTATGCCTCCCCCGGATTTCAGGTCAAAGGAGTCAACCTCGTTGACAAAATAAACCAGTCCCTCCCTCCCAAATGTGAAAAATGAAGGGTTATTTCCGACGGTGGCCTCCGACTGCTTTTCTACAGAACCGGTACCATCAAGCCTGCATAGAATGACATCAGCCGCGTTCTCCCCTGTATAACCTGATGCGATGAACATATTATCAGCTCTGGTACATGATAACAACAGTGCAGGCAGTGCAACCATAAGAATAAGTATTTGATCTCTCATTGAATGATTTGTTTCTCATTAATAAATTGTGACTTTGCGCTTCCACTGAATAAACCCGTAGACAGCCATTGCAAGAAAAATGACATATTGAACAGATACCAGCATGATCCCTCTCATCGCGTACATGGCGATACTCATTATATTGACCAGGATCCAGAGCACCCAGTTTTCAAGCTTGAGCCGCGCGCACAACAGCGAGGCGGAGATGCTCATCACGGCTATCATAGCATCAGTATAGACAAATGTAGCCTCCGTGGGAAACAGATCCGGCAGCCAGAGATGGATCCGGCCCATAACAGTGCCCATGGCGAGCGTCATGGCAATCACACCCGCTACCCAGAAAACCCTGCTCTTATGGCTCAGCATCGTTACGGGCTCATCGCCGTTGGTGCTCTGCCTTTTCCAGTTGAACCAGCCATAAAAAGCATTGAAGAAGAAAAAGAACTGCAGGACCATCGCCGAATAAAGATTCACCTGGTAGTAAAGCATGAAGAAGAGCATGGCATTTATAAGTGCAAAGATCCATGTGATGATGTTAGCCCTGGCTGCATACCAGACTGCTGCCAGTCCAGTGATTACTGCCAGCAGTTCAAGGAGGCTCATACGGTAGCCGAGGAATTCAAAGAGGATGGTGTCGATGTTGAACATGTCCTAAAGTCATAAAGTCTGAAAGTCCTAAAGTCTTTAAAGTCGTAAGTCTTAGAGGTCTTGCAGTCTGAAGTGTTTATGTTTTATAAGGGGTAAAGGTAATTAAACAACCGTTAGAATCAGATCGAAACCTGCTGATGGCGTATCCAAATTTCGACTGCTTTTCAATTTAACTACGGATTGATTAGCTTTAACCCTGATTTAGCCAGGATGTCACCACGTGAGGTTTATATTACCAGAGAAGCTGAATTCAGCGCCTCTGCAGAACGGCTTCGAAAGCTGTCGGACAGGCTGTCATTAGCCCGCCTGGCTTCATTTGTCGGGGGACTGATCCTGTTCGCCGTACTATTGACTGTCTCTGTCGTTGCCGCTGTCACCGCACTGACCCTGGACCTGGTCCTCCTGGCCTGGCTGGTGATCAGGTACGAAACGACAGAGAAAAGCAGAAAAAGATTCCTGCATCTTGCGGATATCAACAGGCTTGAGCAGAAGTGCATCGACGGCGACTTCTCAGGGTATAAGCAAGGTGAAGAATACATCGAAAGAGACCATCCCTATTCATATGATCTCGACATCTTCGGGAAGGCGTCCCTGTTTCAGTATATATGCCGCACCACAAGCAAACCGGCCTCTGACCTGCTGGCAGAGTACCTGAAACAATCTGCTTCCAGGGAAGAGATACTGCGTCGCCAGGAGGCCGTTGCAGAACTGCAGCCGCTGACAGACTGGCGCCAGGAACTGATGACCCTTGGCTACCTGAATGCCGGTGCCGGCAATGATCCCGCACCACTGATGCAGTGGCTCGGAAGTGATGACATCTTCCGGAAACCCGGTCGAGAAAGAATAATCACGGGATGCCTCAGCCTTCTTGCCCTTGCAACGATCATAGCTGTAATAGCAGGATTGCCGGCAGGCATACTCACACCTGTGTTCGGAGTGAACTTCATCTTCTATTTCACACGGTTCAGGAGGATCTCAAAACTGCAGGAACAGGTGAGCCGGTCGTCGGACCTGCTGAAGGCATACTCCGCCATCATCAGATTGATTGAGAACAGAAACTTCAAATCTCCCCTGCTCCAAAAGCTGCAGTCAGTCTTCAGGGATGAGATCGCGGCATCAAACCGTATCAGGCAGCTTTCAAAGCTGGTCGGCAGGCTCGACTGGAGGCTGAACATGCTCATGTCAGCACCTCTCAACCTGCTGTTTTTTACTGATATCCATTTCTGTCTCGCCCTGGAGAGATGGAAACGCGGGCATGCCTCGCGGATACCCGGCTGGTTTGCCTCGATGGCGGAGTTCGAAGTGCTGGCCTCGCTTGGCAATATGGCTTTCAACAATCCCGAATGGGCTTTCCCGACGGTGACTGAAGATTATTTTGTTTTCAGGGCTGAAGAGATGGGCCATCCGCTCATCCCTTCCGGCAGGCGTATCAGCAATGATTTTACCGCAGAGGGAGCCGGGAAAGCCATCATAGTAACAGGGTCGAACATGTCGGGCAAGAGCACCTTCCTCCGCACCTGCGGGGTGAATGCGGTGCTGGCTCTTGCCGGTGCACCTGTATGCGCCTCAGCTTTCACTGTCTCGCTGGTCAGGCTCCACTCCAGCATGCGCATATCAGACTCGCTGGAAGAGAGCATATCTTCATTCTATGCCGAGCTACGACGACTGAGGGCGATCATCTCCGGAGCTGAGTCCGACCCGAAGGTATTCCTGCTGCTTGATGAGATACTTCGCGGCACCAACTCCGATGACAGGTATTCCGGCTCCGTGGCACTGATTAAACAACTGACCGGTTACAGTGCCGTGGCCATGGTGGCAACGCATGACCTGCGCCTCGCCGGGCTGGAAAAGGAGCTTCCGAACTCCATTGAGAACTACCATTTTGATGTAAAAGTAAACGACGAGGAGCTTTTCTTCGACTACCGGCTCACCCCGGGCATCTGCTCAAGCTTCAACGCCTCGCTGCTTATGAAGAAGATGGGAATTAAAGTCTGAAAGTCAGAAAGTCCGTAAAGTCGAAAGTCTGTAAAGTCTAAAGGTCTTGCAGTCGTCGGTTTTGCTAACAGAATTAATTAAGGGTGGTCTTTGTCGCCTGGTATAACAATATCAAAGAAGTCCAGCATCAATTTTCTTTCAGTATGCTAAAGGATTTCTTTTATCATATTAAAAGATATTGTATTTTTACACGTAAGTTTATCTTAATCAAGAATGTTGACATATGATACGGCAGGATGAAATAGCTGTGGTCATAGACGCACAGAAAGAAACTTTATTAGGACAGCAGCCAGGGCTGAGTCGTGACGCACTTTCCGGAATTCCGGTCGCAGACTCATTTGCTACCATCATAACAGGCATGCGAAGGTGTGGCAAGAGCACCATCATAATGCAGTTACTGCGCCAGAATCATCAGGATGCCATTTATCTGAATTTCGATGATATCCGCCTCTCGGGATTTGATGCAACCGATTTTTCACGACTGCACAGAGAAATTGGAACAAGGGCAATAAAGACATTGTTCTTTGACGAAATCCAAATAGTGGAAGGATGGGAAAAGTATATCAACCAATTGTTACGTGAAGGTTACAAGGTGTTTATAACAGGTTCAAATGCATCAATGCTGAGTGCGGAATTGGGAACATTCCTGACAGGCAGGCACCTGTCTATGGAGTTATTTCCTTTTTCATACAACGAGTACCTTAGATTCAAGGGGCTGGACAGCGGAGAATCATCTGTCATGGCATATCTGAAGACAGGTGGCCTCCCGGAATATGTCAGAAGCGAAATCCCTATGATTCTGAATAATCTCGTGGATGACATTCTCATGAGAGACATAGCTGTCAGGCATTCTATAAGGGATGTTGCTTCTTTGCGTCAACTTGCTGCTTTCCTGATCAATAACATTGGAAACCTGGTGTCAGCGAATAAACTGGCTGGCTTATTCAATGTAAAATCCCCTGCCACATTACTCGAATACTTTTCATACCTGAAAGACGCTTACCTGTTTGACTTTGTCCCGGTTTACAGTCTTTCGTTAAAAGTTCAGATACGAAATCCGAGAAAAGTCTATGTGATGGATAACGGAGTCTATACTGAAAACTCTCTTTCGACAAGTGAAAATCTCGGAAGACGACTGGAAAATCTTATTTTCCTCCATCTGCGACGGAGATACAAACATATCTTCTATTACAAAAATATCGGGGAATGTGACTTCATAACACTTGAGAAGAATTCTTTGAAAGAGGCTGTGCAGGTTTGCCTGACTATTAACGAGGATAATTTCAACAGGGAATACAATGGCTTAACAGAGGCAATGCAAAACCTTGGCATAAGGAACGGATCCCTGGTCACACTTAATCAACATGACATCTTTGAGGAGAAAGGTATGACAATCAGAATGATTCCTGCATTTGATTTTCTTTCCGGCCGGGATGACTGAAATTCTGTTACTTATTACTTCTTTTATTATACTAAAAGATATCTTTTAATGTAATGAAAGAAAAACAGATTATGTTTTGGCTCCGGCAGTTGCCGGTGCAGCAGTTATCCCCGTGAGGTTGTTGCGAAAAAATTCGCAACGAAATTTTGCGCGAAACCCGAATAAACACCAGGCGACTTAATATCAACAACATAATCCGGAGATGATACTGTTTACCTTTTGCTCATCACTCATGCTGCCGTCAATCCAGTTTATGGTGATGCCGCGGCGCTCCATGCCGCGGAACCAGGTCATCTGACGCTTGGCGAAACGGTGTATCTCAACCTCCAGCTTCGCCGCCATCTCCTCGTAATCCATCTTATTCAACAGGTACAGGGTGACATACCTGTACTCCAGCCCGTAATAAAGAAGGTCATCAGGATGCACACCCCCGGCCAGCAGTCTCTGCACCTCCTCAATCATGCCGCCCTCAAGCCTCGCCTTCAACCGCGAGCTGATACGATGCCGCCTTGTCTCGCGGTCAAAGAAAACAGCCGTCACAAGAGGATTCTTAACAGGAAAAGGCTGCTCGTCAACGGGGTGATGCACATAATATTCCGCTATCTCTATCGCCCTGGCCGCCCTCTTCACCGTGTCAACATCGGTTTTGTTATGCAGACTCTTGTATTGCTCAAGTATGCCAGTCAGCTCCTCAAGCGACCGTCCGGCCAGCAGAGCACGTAACTGGCTGTTGACAGGAACCTGAATCAGCCTGTAACCGCTGACAATGCTGTCTACATACATCCCCGAGCCGCCGCAAACCACCGGGAAACAACCGCGGGCAGACAAACCTTCGAAAACCTTCAGGAAATCGCGCTGGTACTCATATACATTGTACCTGTACCCGGCATCAACAATATCCACCATGTGCACCGGCACCCTCCGGCCGTCAACAGTATAATCAGAGAGGTCCTTGCCCGTTCCTATATCCATCCCCCTGTAGACCTGCCTCGAGTCGGCACTGATCACCTCTCCTCCCAGCCGGTCAGCCACCAGCGCCGCAAGCCTCGTCTTTCCGGTAGCTGTAGGGCCGGTAATCACAAGGATATCATGCATCGGCTTGTCCATCAGAAATTAAAGATAGCTATTAAGGGTTCAATGTAATGCTATTTTACTTATTTTTGCCGGTCGTAACTGAAAAGAGGTCATGGACTTCAGGTTTCTTTATCATCGTACAAAGTATTTCATAATCAATCCCGGCAAGGCATGGGAGGTGGTTCACCGTGAGGAGAGACCCATGAAGTTCGTCAGGGGCAGTTTCTTCATGCCGCTGATAGTATTGGTAGCCATAAGCGCTTTCCTGGGATCGATGTTCTTCATTAACACCACCCTGAAACCGATGTACTCAGTGCTGGCAGCTGTCACTACCTTCCTGTTCCTCTACCTGGGCGTATATGCATCATCATTCATTTTGAGGGAGATCATGAGAGCGCTTGACCTCGGACACGACTTCCTGGTGGCGTTCAAGCTGGTGGCCTATTCCATGGCCCCGATCTTCCTTTCACTCACCATCAGCCGCCTGTTCGAGTCGCTGCTCTTTATTAACGTACTGGGACTGTACGGTCTCTACGTCTTCTGGATCGGCATGGAGACGATGGTCAATCCTCCTGATCACAAGAAACTTCCTATGCTGATTGCAACGGTAGTCTCAATGGTAATCATCTTCTTCCTGCTGCAGGTAATTCTTTCCAAACTGACCGAAACGGTTTACTTTACAATCTTTGCCTGAGGCCGGTGATGAGAAACGATACCAGCAATATCGTCATCCGGAACCGCAGGGCCTCGCACGATTATGAATTCATCGAGAAACTCATTGCGGGAATTAAGCTCACCGGCACAGAGATCAAATCGATACGCGCCGGTAAAGCTACCCTGACCGATTCATTCTGTGCCTTCCGCAATGGCGAGCTCTTCGTTACCGGGATGCATATTTCGGAATACTACTGGGGTAACCTGAATAACCATGACCCGCTGGGGGAACGCAAGCTTCTGCTGACGAAAAAGGAGCTCCGGAAGTGGGAAAGGAAGGTTAATGAGACAGGACTGACGATCATCGTCACAAAAATGTTCATCAACAACAGGGGACTGGCCAAGGCAGAAATTGCCCTGGCAAAAGGCAAGAAACAGTATGACAAGCGCGACAGCTTAAAGAAGCGCGACCATGAGCGTGAGATGGACCATCACACCAAGGAGCACAACAGGTAATACCGGCGAGAAGCAGCTTTTCGCTACGGCCTTTAGAATACGGTCAAACCGGCAGTGCCGCTCCGACAAATAAATCAGGAACAAATCAGAAGTTCGGGCTGAGCAGGTATCTTGCGTAGAACTGGTCAATGTAAGTTACGGCCTCTTCCGGAGTATCAACTATCCTGAAGATATTCAGGTCCTCCCGTGATATGTTGTGCTCCTCATTCAGCATCACATCGTTAACCCATTCAAAGAGACCCGACCAGTACTTCTCACCCACCATCACTATCGGGAAACGGCCTATCTTCTTTGTCTGGATCAGTGTTATTGCTTCGAAGAGCTCATCGAAGGTACCGAAACCGCCGGGCAGTACAATGAATCCCTGGGCGTACTTCATGAACATCACCTTGCGGACGAAGAAATAATCGAATGTTATGAGTTTGTCACGGTCGATGAAGGCATTGGGTTTCTGCTCAAAGGGAAGGTCTATGTTTATTCCTATAGATTTGCCGTTACCCCTCTTTGCCCCCTTGTTGGCGGCCTCCATGATACCGGGCCCCCCGCCGGTGATGACGCCATAACCCTTCTGAACCAGCTGGAAAGCGATCTCATCGGCCATCTTATAATACTTGTTATTGAAGTGGGTGCGGGCAGATCCGAAAATGGCCACGCTTGGGCCAATGCGTGAAAGTTTCTCAAATCCTTCTACCAGTTCGGCAATGATCTTAAAGACCCTCCATGAATCCATGGTGTGGATCTCATGCCAAGTCTTCGGTTCAAAAGCATCCTTGATGAGATCTTTTTCCTTTGCTTCGTCCATGAGTAAATATTTAGGCGTTAAATATAATCTTTTCTACTGTTTCAGCACGGGAGCAAGAAACCTCCCGGTATAATTATCTTTCAAACGGACTATCTCTTCAGGTGTCCCGGAGAACATTATTTCACCTCCTCCGCGTCCTCCCTCCCTGCCCAGGTCTACAAGGTAATCGGCCATCTTTATGACATCCATATTATGCTCAATCACAATGATAGTATTTCCTCTCTCCACAAGGCGGTCGAGCACATCGAGCAGCACCTTCACGTCATCAAAATGTAGTCCGGTTGTCGGTTCATCAAGGATATAGAGTGTGCGGCCGGTATCGCGTCTTGAGAGCTCTGTGGCCAGCTTGACACGCTGCGATTCACCCCCGGAAAGTGTCGTCGAGGGCTGCCCCAGTCTCACATACCCCAGGCCAACATCATGCAACGTCTTAATCTTATGATATATAGAAGGGATACCTTTAAAGAACTCCACAGCATCGTCAATGGTCATTTCAAGGACATCATTTATCGACCTCCCCTTGTATTTCACCTCCAGCGTCTCCCTGTTATAGCGCTTCCCTCCGCAGTCGGGGCACATCACATAAACATCCGGCAGGAAGTTCATCTCGATGGTCTTCACTCCCGCTCCTTCACATCCTTCACATCTGCCGCCCTTAATATTGAATGAGAACCGTCCTGCGCCAAAGCCCCTGACTTTGGCATCAGGTGTAATTGCGAAGAGGTTTCGTATGTCAGTAAAGACACCCGTATAGGTTGCGGGATTTGATCGTGGTGTGCGGCCGATAGGTGCCTGGTCGACCTCAATCACCTTATCGATACTCTCCATTCCGTCAATGGTGTCATAAGGCAGCGGAACCCTGCCGGCCCCGTGCAGTTTCTTCGCCAGCGCCGGGTGCAGTGTCTGGTTTATAAGCGACGATTTGCCGCTGCCCGAGACGCCTGTGATGCAGATAAAAGTTCCGAGAGGCACCTTCATAGTGACACCCCTGAGGTTGTTGCCCGTGGCACCGCTTATGGCAAGGTATCTGCCGTTGCCCTTCCTCCTCTGTTGCGGCATTTCAATACGCTTTGTCCCGTTGAGATAGTCAGCCGTCAGGGTACCGGTCTTAAGAATTTCTTCCGGAGTTCCCTCGGCAACGATCATCCCGCCATGAACACCGGCGCCCGGACCGATGTCAATGATATGGTCGGCGCTGAGAATCATATCACGGTCATGCTCCACCACAATCACCGAGTTGCCTGCATCACGAAGACTGCGCAGGGCCTCAATGAGTCTCCTGTTGTCCCGCTGATGGAGTCCTATACTGGGCTCGTCAAGGATGTAAAGCACATTGACCAGCTTTGATCCTATCTGTGTGGCCAGCCTTATGCGCTGGCTCTCTCCTCCTGAAAGTGTTCTTGCTCCGCGGTTGAGAGACAGGTAATCAAGGCCGACGTCAAGAAGAAAACCAAGTCGTGACCTTATCTCCTTGAGTATTTCCGAAGCGATCTTCCTCTGTCTCTCCGACATGTCACCGGTGACTCCATCAAGGAAGAGCTTCAGCTCTGTAAGATCCATAGCCGCCAGTTCCCCGATGTTCCTTCCCCCTATGCGAAACCACAACGCCTCCCTCTTCAGCCTGGTGCCGCCGCAATCGGGGCAGACGTGGTACTGTACATACTGCTCGCGGCCTTTGGCGCTGGTCTTGCGGGCTCCGACAGCCTCCTGGTTGCCTACATAGTTTACAACCCCTTCAAAGGTCATGAAGTAATTGGAGGTCACGCCCAGAGGTGTGTTTGACAGTTTCAGAACCTCATCGGAGCCAAAAAAGATCTTGTTCAATACATCTTCCGGAATATCCTTAACCGGGATATCGACGGTGAAGCCGTACTTCTCGCCCAGGGCTTCGATCATCCAGAAGATCCATATATTGCGGTACTTGCCAAGCGGCTCTATCCCTCCCCTGCGTATGCTGAGCTCAGGGTCAGGCATCATCCTGGTGATGTCTACCTCGGATATCTCCCCCAGGCCGTTGCATTTGGGACAGGCTCCCTGTGGCGAGTTGAAAGAAAAGGTAAAAGGTGCAGGCTCATTGTAGGAGATTCCCGTCGCCGGGCACATCAGGTGGCGGCTGTAATACCTGAAGCTATTGTCTTCGGTATTCAGAACCATCATGATGCCGTCGCCCTGATCAAGAGCAAGGAGCAGGGCGTCATGCAGTCTCTTTTCAGTCACATGCCCGACCTGAAATTTATCGATGACCAGTTCAATGAAATGCGACTTATACCTGTCAAGCTTCAGTCCCGGTGTGATCTCCTTCATCTCACCGTCTATGCGGGCATAGAGAAAACCCTTTCGCCTCAGCTGCTCGAACAGCTCCTTGTAATGCCCCTTTCGGCCTTTGATAAGCGGTGAAAGAATATAGATCTTCCTCTGGTCATAGCGCGAAGCCACCAGCTCCAGTATCTGCTCATCGGTGTATTTCACCATCTTTTCCCCTGATTCATACGAGTAAGCATCAGAGGCGCGTGCATAGAGCAGCCTCAGGAAGTCGTAGATTTCTGTGATGGTCCCTACTGTTGAACGGGGATTCTTGTTGGTGGTTTTCTGCTCAATTGATATTACCGGGCTGAGACCGGTAATACGGTCTACATCAGGCCGTTCCATGCCTCCAAGGAACTGGCGTGCATACGCTGAAAGGGTCTCCATATAACGTCTCTGACCCTCTGCATAGATGGTGTCAAATGCCAGCGACGACTTCCCGCTGCCGCTGAGTCCGGTGACAACCACCAGCTGATTGCGCGGAACGGTGAGGCTTATGTTTCGCAGATTGTGAACCCTTGCCCCGTATACCTTTATCTCATCCCTCTGTTCCGGCATAAAAGGATGCTATAAACCAGCTGCTATCCTTGCATCTTTCTCTGGAATCCTTATAATGTACTCCCTGCCTTCGCTGTTGGTGAGGAATGGCTTGCGAAGCCACGGGTTGAGTAACTTCAGGATCTTGTAGTTGGTCTCATACTGCCTTGCAAACTGTTCAAAACCGGGTACAGGGGTGTTGATCTTAACCTCCCTGAAAGGGACAGGTTTGTAAAGGTCGCTCTCACTGACACTGAAGCCGAATGCAGAGGGCTCAGACATAATCAGTTTCAGGGCTGCAATGCGGAAGATGTATCTTGCCGTCTCTTCGTTCAGGAGGAGGTCATAGTAGTTCGTTTCCTTCTGTATCTCCACCTGCTCACTGAGGCCGCTGAAGCCGTTATTGTATGAAGCCGCGGCCATAGTCCAGCTTCCGTACCTCTCATAAGCCTTTTTAAAGTACCTGCAGGCAAAGATGGTGGATTTCTCCAGGTTGTAACGGTCATCCACCTCTTTGTTGATCGTCATGCCGTACTCCCTGCCCGTGCCTTCCATTATCTGCCAGAATCCGGTGGCACCTGCGGGTGATATGGCATTGCTGAGATCACTCTCGGCGCAGGCGAGATATTTAAAATCATCAGGTATGCCGTTCTCCCTCAGTATCCTTTCAATCTCAGGGAAGTATCTTCCCGCTCTCTTTATTGTCAGGAGGGTGGAACCATGCCGGTAGGCGGTAGCATTCAGCTCCCTGTCAAGGCTCTCGCGCGTGTCAAAATTCTGCATGGGCAGCAGTTCCCCTGCGAAGCTCACATTCTCAGGCATGGCCCATGAGGCTGCAACCAGCATAGATTCCTCATTGTCAGCGGATATGGATTTTGGATCATCCGCTGATACAAGGAGAGTAAAGATAAAACCGGCGCTGAGCAGCAGCATTATTGCAAGTGTAGCCTTCCCTATGATTACTTTCATCTTCTGACAGTTTGTTAAGAAACCGCAAAATTAGTGAATTTATTGCGTTCCGGGAAGCAAAAGAATCAGCAGATGGAGAAAGGTCAGAATTTGAAGAAGAAGCCCGACCAGACACCAAGCGAATAGGGTTTGTAGAAGGCTCCGTAGATGTCGCTGATCGGTGTCATATAGTATTTGAAGACAGGCTCAAGGTTGAAGGAGATCTTTGACGAGATGCTATACTCCATACCCAGTCCGAGCTGACTGCTCAGGTTGTGAATATTGATTCCCTCCGTATGACCTACCTGGACCATGTCAGATCCTGTACCGGTGTAAGCCATGTTATCCACCAGCAGTCCGTATGCAAATCCACCCGACAGGTTCAGTCCCAGCCTGCTGTCGACAACCTTGTAACGCAGCATCAGAGGCAGCTCAAGATAACGGAACACCTGCCGGATATCATCGCCAATCTGTGTCAGATTGTACTTTGAGGGGTCAGCCCCCTGTACGCGGGTTCCTACCCTCTCCTGGTTGTCAGCCAGGTAGAGGTCAGTATTGCCAGCAAGGATCAGCCCGGAGGCTGTCTCAACACTGTAGAGATAATTGCCCTTGACGGCATAGAAATCAGAGAGCCCGGCGAACACGTCCACGCCGGTAATTGTTTGCCCTATTGAAGAGAGCCCTATGCCCGACTGAATGGTCAGGCGGTCTGAGATCTGGTACCCGAATGTCAGTCCTGTTGTAAATGAGGGTCTTGACTTTTCACCGTTCATCAGCTCTGAGAGCCGCATATCCTGTCCTCCTGGAGAGAACCCCATTGCGGGTGACATTGATGCGCCCACAAGAAAGCGCTGTGCAACTGCATCCCGGGTGGCAGGTATGAGTGTCAGCACCTGGCCTTCATTGGGTCCCGTCAGCCTGCCTGAGGATATCACCGTAATATCATCCGTAGAAACGGGAAGTGATCTGTCTTCATTCCCATTTGCCAGATTCATGTCTGCATCAGCAAGTAGCCTCACGGGTTCCTCTGCCGGCACAATAAGCATCTTCTCGTTTACGCGGTCATCAACGGAGGATGGCATGACGACTGCTGCAGGAGGAAGGCCGGCATTGCCTGCAAAAGTGGTTGATGCTGTCCCGTCTATAGTGACAGCCTGTGCTTCACCGCTGGGAAGGGTTAGTTCTGCAATCTGATTCCCGGTGTTATTACTGCGAAGGTACCAGCTGGCCAGAAGGGTAAGGGAAACAAGTGCGGCTATACCGGCAGCAATACCCGTAAGGACACGGAAGCGCGACTGTCTGACAGACACAGGCGGGATATTTTCCCACACATCAGACGGTGGCAGGACCTCCAGGTTTTTCAGTCCGTTCCGGAATACAATGTCAATATTTGGCTCCCTTTCAAACATTCACCAATCTTCTTGTGACACCCGTAAGTATCATCACTTTCTTCTGAAGTATGTCCCTTGCCCTTGAGAGATTTGATTTGCTTGTACCTTCAGAGATACCCAGCATTTCACTGATCTCCTTATGGGCATATCCCTCAATGGCGTATAGGTTAAATACCATTCTGTACTTGGGAGGCAGTTCCATTACCATATTCAGGAGATCGTAAGCTTCAAGCCCGGCAAAGTCATCTGTGTCGGGGTCGGCTTCCGGTTCGGTCACCTCGTCAATGTCGTCGACGCGGCTCAGGTAATACCTGCTGCGGTATCTCTCAAGAGCAGTGTTGACGATGATCCTCCTCATCCATCCTTCAAAAGAACCTTCATGGCTGAAGCGCGACAGGTTTTCAAAAATCTTGATAAAACCATCCTGCAGGACATCCCTTGCCTCCTCCGTATTACCTGCGTACTGAAGGCAAACGGCATAGAGCTTAGGGGCGTACCTGCGGTAGAGCAGTTCCTGGTCGCGCCTGCTGCCTGACAAGCAGCCGTTAATTATGTCTTTCTCCTTATGCAAACCCGGCAATTAGACGAGTTATAAAGATAAGAAATAAAATCTTAGCTTGTCAATAGATTGATGCTAAATAAGGGCTAAAGGTTGCGTTAATGGCATAACTTCCTCCTGCAATCAGCCGTGTATTGCCTCTCCAAGTGCAGCTGCCGCGGCCTCCATGATACCCTCCGACATGGTGGGATGAGGATGGATGCTGAGCATAAGATCATGGGCTGTGGCCCCCATCTTTCTTGCCACAACAATGGATGAGATCATCTCCGTGACATTCATTCCTATAAGGTGGCCGCCTATCAGCCTGTCGTCAGCCGCGTTGAACACCAGTTTCACGAAGCCTTCCCTGGCACCTGCCGCGGAGGCCTTTCCTGATGCCATGAACATGAACTTTCCGGTTTTAGTTTCGATGCCGGCTGCCTTTGCAGCCTCCTCGGTCATTCCGCAAGACGCCACCTCGGGAGTGGTGTAGGTGCAACCGGGAATATTCGTGTAATCAACCGGTTCAGGATCTTTGCCGGCTATCTTCTCGACGCAGACAATGGCTTCGGCTGACGCGACATGAGCCAGTGCCGGTCCGGGGACAACGTCTCCTATGGCATAGACACCGGCGACTGAGGTCCTGTAAAATTCATCCACCACTATTTTCCCCCTTTCGGTTTTGACCCCGCTCTCCTCAAGGCCTATTCCTTCAAGATTGGAAGTGATACCCACGGCTGAAAGGACCACATCGGCTTCAGTCACCACCTCCCCTTTCGGGGTTTTAATTGTGACAACGCACTTCTTACCTGAGGTATCTACTTTTTCAACTGATGAGTCTGTCATGATCTTCATCTTCGCCTTCTTAAAAGAGCGTTCCAGGGTGCGTGACACCTCTTCATCTTCCAGCGGCAGTATACGCGGCAGGAACTCCACAAGGGTCACCTCCGTGCCCATTGATTTATAGAACCCGGCGAACTCGCTGCCTATTGCTCCCGAGCCCACCACCACCATTGATGAGGGCAGGTAAGGGAGGCTCATCGCCTCGCGGTAACCGATTATCTTTTTCCCGTCCTGCTTAAGGTTTGGCAGCTCGCGCGACCTGGCGCCGGTAGCTATAATTATGCTCCCGGCATTGTATAATTCCTTCGTTCCGTCTGCAGCTTCAACTTCAACAGTGCCAGCGGTTTTCAGCCTCCCGAATCCGTTAATGACCGGAATATTATGCTTTTTGAAGAGATACTGCACACCTTTGCTCATGGCGTCGGCCACTCCCCTGCTCCGTGCAATGACAGCACCAAAATCAGGTGTCGGTGCCTCCCCGGCATTGATGCCGTAATCTGTTGCGTGGCGTGCAAAATCAAGAACCTGTGAACTCTTCAGAAGCGCTTTTGTGGGTATGCATCCCCAGTTAAGGCATATACCGCCCGTCTCTGCCTTCTCTATGACTGCCACCTTCATACCGAGCTGTGATGCCCTGACTGCAGCTACATAACCTCCAGGGCCGCTCCCGATTATCAGAATATCATATTCATTCATATCTTTTTCGTCCTTAATTTTTTAATACTGCTGCTTCTCTTCAGGCTCCTTGCAGCACGAGCCACCAGCCAGAACAACACCATTACCGTCACTATTGTTGCGCCGGTAGGCAGGTTGGTGAACCATGAAACTGCAAACCCGGCACTTATGCTGATGAAACTGACAACAGTCGATAAAATGATTATCTGCAAATATTTCCTCGTAAACAGCATTATGATATTTGCGGGTATGGTGAGCAGGGCAATTATCATGATTACCCCTGCCATCCTTATGTTAAGCACAATTACCAGTCCCGTCAGGCCCACCGACAGATACTTGAAGAGATCGACATGCCTTGTGAAGGTACGGGCGTAATTCTCATCGAACGAGATGTAGAGCAGTGTCCTGTAAAATAGGACAGTAAAGAGTATCAGCACCACCGAGATTATTCCCAGGGCTATCAGGTCGCCGTTTGTGACGGTGAGAATACTTCCAAAGAGATAGCTCATGAGGTTGGGGGCGTACCCTGGTGTCAGGTAGATGAATATTATTCCTACGGCCATTCCCAGGGCCCAGAGGATACCGATTGCGCTGTCTTCCCGCATCCTGCCCCTGGCAGACATATATTCCATTCCAAGTGCGGATCCCAATCCGAATATTGCAGCTCCCACCACCGGGTTAAGCCCAAGGTAGTATCCCAGCCCTATCCCGCCAAAGGAGGCATGCGTGATGCCCCCGCTGAGGAAAACCAGCCTCTTGGACACAATGTACGTTCCTGCCAGTCCTGCCGTGATGCTGGCAAAAAGGGCACCAAGCAGAGACCTGACGACAAACGTATATTCAAAAAGATTTTCCATTAATTGTGCTTGTGGAGTACTATATGTGGGACATCACCGTGGGTGACGAGCTGTATGGGACAACCGTACAGCCTCAGGTCATCGTCGGTTATCTTGCTGTGCGGATGGTAGAACAGCGATCCGTTGACGCAGGCGAACGACTTAACCCATGTGGAGATTGTTCCTACATCATGTGATACCATCATTATGGTCATCCTGCTGTTAAGCAGCCGCAGCTTATCGTAAAAATCGGCCTCAAAAGAGGAATCGACGAATGTTGCCGGCTCATCGAGGAGGAGCAATCGGGGTGATCCTGACACTGCCCGTGCCAGGTAGACGCGCTGAAGCTGTCCGCCTGAAAGTTCATTCAGCGCCTGCCTGGCCAGGAGGGTGAGGCCCAGATCATCCATGACCTCCCTGGCACGCTTCCTGTCCTTTCGGCCCATCCGGCCAGATGCGCCTTTGCCGTGCATCAGGCCTGAGAGAACCACATCCTCAACAGTGACGGGGAAAAGCAAATCACCATGGGCTACCTGTGGCATGTACCCTATCTGGTTAGGCCTCAAATCTCCGGGAGAATAATCGACCCGTCCTGACAACGGTTTCAGGAGTCCTAGGATCACCTTCAGAAGAGTTGTTTTTCCACCACCGTTCGGACCGATGATTCCGATGAAGTCATTCTCCTCTACGGCCATTGTGATATCCTTCAGGACTACCTTTTCCTCGTAGCCGGCGGTGACGGAGTCTATGTTGAAAAGTAAGCTCATGTCTGTTTAAGGTCTGAAGGTCTAAAGTCGAAAGTCCAAAAAGTCTGTAAAGTCGTAAGGCTGAAGGTCCTGCGGTCTTTCGGTCCACTATTGCCTACTGCCTGTTGCCAATTGCCTTTGCTACTTCAACAACAGCCTCCGGCCAGTTTCTGTTCATCGGGTTAATTACAATAAGTTCCGCACCGGTCTCCCCGGAGAGCGACTGTGCATTGCGCAAATCGTATTCTGCCTGTATGAAGATAGTCTTAATTTCCTTATCCATGGCAAAATCAATCAGCTCTTTCATGCGCGCCGGCGAGGGACTCTTCCCTTCATCCTCGAACGAAACCTGCTCGAAACCATAATCTCGTCCCATGTATGCCAGGGCCGGATGGTAGATCATAACCGTTTTACCGGGTGCTGTGGCCACAGCGTCGCGTACCAGTGAGTCAACCTCCGCAATCCTCCTCGTCATCGCGGCAAGGTTTGCCTCATATTTTTCATATGATCCGGGATTCAGTTCAATCAGGAAATTCATTATATCATGGGCCATGACAATTGCTTCCTCGGGAGACATCCAGTAGTGGGGATCAGGGCCGCCATGAACATGACTTTCGTGGCTCTCTCCAGGATTAAGATGTGCCTCCGGGCTCCCGCCTTCATGATCATCCCCGGCATGATCCCCTTCCTCCGGAGCTCCAGCTTCGGGTAAATGGTGCTCCTCTGCTTCATCTGCCTCACCGGATCCGATAAGACGAATATTGCGCGACAGGTCCAGTATCTTCATCTTTGGATTGACCTGCGTGAACCGGCCCATCCAGGCCTCCTCAAAGCCCAGTTTGCCGTTTATGATCAATGCTTCTGAGCCTGACAGTGAGTTGATCTGCGCCGGCAGCGGCTCCCAGATGTGATGGTCAGCCCCGGGGGGGAGAAGTACATTTACCTTGTAGTCGTCACCCGCAATGCCCTCAACAAACCAGGCAAGGGGAGGTATTGTGACGGTAATAACCTTTTCACCGCTGCCGGCGCCCGACCGGCGTCCGCATGAAGTGATGGCAAGTACCAGAAAAACGAGCAATATTATGTTACGTCTCATAACGATCATTTTTATCCTGTAAAATTAACAATATGCCAATCGGGGACAAAAAACGAAAAAAAAATCCCTCCGCAGGATTTAAACAGGCGGAGACAGGTCAGGGACCTGTCTCCGTGATTGATTACAACAGATTTGTAATCAATAAATTGAACTAACTATAAAGCAGAAAACCAAATCAATTTGAGTTCAGGGATATATGCAGATTCCCTGTGGCGTTCTTCGCCTTGATCTTAAATACCCACTTCCCGTTCTTCCATCCGTTGTTCTCACCTGCCTCAAAATTCTTCCTCCAGTTCAGGCTTCCGTTCTCATCTAGGACTACCTCAGAGAGTTGTTTACCGTCAGGCATGATGATGGCTACGACAATGGACCCCTCCGCACAGTCGCCCGAGACAGACAGATTGACACTGCTCTCATCCGAGGCACTCATGGTAAACTCATTTGTGAATGTCGCCTCCATGACCTGGCGTGAATAATTCCATGACGAACCCGGTTTGCTTGCATGTCCGCTGCTGAATACATAGTAATCACTGGGATTGGGAAGCCCGTACCTGAGTATCTTGCCATCGGGGACAATCATCATGGGAAGGTCACGTTTAAGAACCCTGACATCCCTCTGTATATCATCGAAATACATTTTCTGCCATTCAGACTCCTTCTCCATTTCCTCCGCATCGCCCTCAATCTCGGCTATTTTCTTCTGGATTTCCATTTGCTTCCGTTTTGCATCCAGTTTCTGCTGCTGCTCCTCACTCAAGGTCTGGAGCTTCTTCTGAATTTCAGCCTCCTTCTGCTTCTGCTGCTCGGCAGAGGGTGGCGTACCCTGTCCTGATGCAGTTGCTGCCGATAATACCAGTGCCACTGCACACGTTGCGATTAAATAAATTGTTTTTTTCATGACTGCCCTGCTAATTGTTTACGATGTAAAATTACAGTGCTAATCCTTAGCCTCTGGTTAATGGGAGGTTAATGCAAGGTTAATCCTGCTTTAAATCCGGATCATTGTATAATTTTGAATGAAAATCAACTGAATGAAGCGTCAACTCCTTCTCATTGTCTCACTTGCAGCACTGGTTCTCTTTGTTGCCGTACAGTTCTGGCTGATCTACAGCATCTGGAAGCAGAAGGAGGAGATCCTGAATATGAGGTACCGGGACCTCTCCCGCGAAGGTTTATCACTGGTGCTCTCCAAAAAGAAGAGCAACGGGTTCGAGAAGGCGATGGATGTGACCGACAAGTTTGCCTCATACCTTTTAACTGAGGAACTGAACAAGCGTGAGTTCGCGGATGATACAGCAGCGATTCGCAGGCTTGCTCTGAATGAAACTTATTCAATTCTGTATAAGAATGAGATGCTGACCTCCTTCCTCAAATCCTACATAGGAAAGACCGGACTTGACAATGATTTCAAGCCTGTACTGTCAATAGCGCGATTTGAACTGCTTTCCGGGCATCAAAGTTTTGTACTGGCCGACACTGTTTTTAAAACCAAAAAGAAGAACCTGGTCTTCGTCAACACCTTCAAGGAAGAGCATAACAATTTCTTCATTGAATACCATTACCTGTTAGACCTCACCCACAAAAATGAGCTGGTATTCAAGGGTGCCCTCTTCACCTTTGTTCTTATCATTGCCAGTATATTGATAGTCTTCCTTGTTTTTGGCATCACCTGGAGGAATCTTATGGAGGAGAGACGACTCTCAGAGCTGAAGAGCGACTTCATCAACAACATGACCCACGAGCTCAAGACTCCGCTGTCAACCATCACCGTGGCCGGCAGAACGCTTGAGAAGGAACAGATCCTGTCTGACAGGGAGAAGGTACTGGAGACCGCCCAGATGATCGGCAAGCAGAGCGTACACCTGAACCAGCTCATAAACACCATTCTCGAGGTGAGTTTCCTGGAGAGAACTGAGTTTGAGCTTGACAGGCATAAGGTACCTGTTGATGAACTTATGCACCAGATAGTGGCATCTTTTCTTACGTCATGTGACGGCTGCGCAGTAATCAGGGAGAATTTCGGGGTCAATGGCACGGCCGTATCTCTTGACCTTGTCTATTTCACAACCATGATCAACAACCTTCTGACCAACGCAGTGAAATACTGCGACCGGGAGCCTGAGATAGATATTACGACAGCCATCGACTGCGGAAACCTCGAGATAACCGTTGCCGACAACGGGGTTGGCATTTCACGTGATCACATAGACCACATCTTTGAGAAGTTCTACAGGGTGCCGCATGGCAACATTCACAAGACCAAGGGGCTGGGACTGGGACTGTATTATGTGAGGCGGATCGCCCGGGCTCATGGCGGAGATGTGTCTGTAGGCAGTAAAACCGGTAAGGGTACCACATTCAGAATCAGAATACCAATATAAATAAGACCATGAAAATACTGCTTGCTGAAGACGATATCGATTTCGGGAACATACTCTCGCAGTACGTAACCCTCAGCGGATTTGAAGTGACACTTGCCCGCAACGGCCGTGAAGCATGGGACCTGTTCCACACCTCCCGTCCCGATATATGCGTGCTCGATGTAATGATGCCCGAGATGGATGGTTTTACACTCGCTGAAAAGATGCGTGCCGAGGAGCCGGGAATACCCTTTATCTTCCTTACAGCCAAGAGTCTCAGGGAAGACATCATCAAGGGACTGAAGCTGGGGGCAGATGATTACATAACCAAACCCTTCGATCCGGAGATGTTGATGCTGCGCATCAACAACATCCTGCGAAGAGTCTATTCGGCTGTCGAGGATGAATACACAATCTCCGGAACCACCCTGAAGTACAACTCCCTGGAGCTGGTCACCCCTGCAGGGAAGGAGAAGCTTACACTGCGCGAAGCACAGCTGCTGAGACACCTCATGATGAACCGCAACAAGGCACAGACACGTGAGCAGATCCTCACCGAGATATGGGGACAGGATGATTATTTTCTCGGCAGAAGCATGGATGTCTTCATCAGCCGTCTGCGAAAGTACCTTTCCGCTGACCATGGCATTGCACTCCGCACCCTGAGAGGGCTGGGGTTTGTCCTGGAGGAGGTTAACTAATCGGTTGTCTCAGCCTCGCGGATAAGAAATTCCGTAAGGTTGACGTCATGGCTGAGTTTAAGTTTTGTCCTGAGCCTGTAGCGGCCTATCTCCACAGCCCGCGTTGAGATATTCGAGAGATTGGCTATCTCCTTCGTTGTAAAGTTCATCCTCAGATATGAACATAGCCTGAGGTCATTGGGAGTGAGAGACGGATACTTCTTCTTCATCTTGCTGAAGAAACCTTCCTGTGAAAACTTCAGGTTCTTCATCACATTCTGCCACTCTTCGGTCTGGGTATCAAGACCGTGATCAATGATCTGCTCCATCTCCCTTACAAACCGCGCCGGAAGCTTTGATGACGACTCCTTTACAGACTCCAGCCTGTCACGCAGTTCCCTCAAAGTGTCTGTTTTTCTGATCAGATACCGCATTGTAAGCATCAGTTCATAACTCTTGTAATCGAGCTCGCTCTCAAGTCTGTTCTTTCCCACTTCATACTCAATCATGCGGCGGTGCCTCTCAAGAGTCATCCTGAATAACCTCACCGCCACCGCAATTAGTCCGGCGACGATAAGAACATATAGCACCCATGCCCATCCGGTCAGCAGGAAAGGCCTTCGGATGACAAAACGAGCCTCGACGAGGTCGTTGCCACCAGGCTCCCTGACCTGCAAATGGTACTCACCGTGCCGCAGGTTGAGAAGAGAAAAATTGTCTGCAACCGTTCGGTACCAGTCGTCACCCAGCTCCGTTATCCTGTATAGGTACTCACGCCCTTCGCTGTCAAAGCCTGAAGGATTGGCTATGTGCACTGTGAGATTGTTTTTCCTGCTTGAGACAGAAAGGTTTTCTGTAGCTCCCGGAAAGAGTGTCGTGCTTTTGTTGCCTCCGCTGAAGATAAGCCGGCTGAAATTAAGAGCAGACCCTGGCCCGTCATCACTGAGTTTTTCGATGTCGTAAATACTGAACGCCTGCCTGGTTGGAATAAGAAGCCTGGCAGAGTCAAGTGATATGATCTGCTGTTCCCGCCATGGCAGGTCAGCATATTCATGAACGAACTCCAGCACCTTTTCTGCCTGAAGGTCACGGGAGACATTGAAGAGGGCAATCCTGTTGTCAAGCACAAACCAGTAGCTGTTCCCGCGGTAGCCTATGATCTGCGTTGCACCGACAAACTCGTCGAGACCCTGCTCAAGGGATGTAACAGGGAAAAAGTCCCTCTTCTCATAGTCGAACGCAAAGATATGATCAGATGCCATGAAGACAACCTGGTTATTCAGGCTTGACATGGACAGAATTTTTGAGCTGTCTGCCAGCAGGCTGAAGTAAAGTGAGCTTACGATAGAGTCAGCCTGTTCATTGAGCTCCAGACGGTAGATCCCTTTCTGCGGATGGACTGCCCATACGTAGCCCAGGTAATCAATCTCAAGGAACCTGGTTGGCTCTATATAGCCTTCAATCCGGTTCCGGTAAACCCACTTTCCTGATGCATCCTTCCCGAAGGAGACGATACCTGTATAGGTGCCCTCAAGCAGAAAGTCGCCGTAAGGCTTGAATGACCATCCTCCGGTCACGTCAGAAATTTTTTCCGCCCTGCCGCCTTCAATAACAAAAGTTCCGTCATTATGGCCACACAGGATCTGGCCGTCATATTGGGCAAGCTTCCAGACCTGGCCCTGGGTATTGGGTATAATCCGAAGATCAGAGAAACGGTAATTTCCGTCTACAGGGGAGATATTTGCAGCAAACAAACCGTGGTTGGTGCCCAGGTAGAGATGGTCCTGATCCCTGATTGCAGTGTATATGGTTCCGAGGGCACCGCTTGTATTTGCATAGTATGTCACGTGTGAAGAGGTCAGGATATAATTTGCCCCGTCATCAAGACCTGCCCAGATACCGTCCGTATCATCGAGGTAAAGTGAGAGTACGGTGTTGTTATTAAGGCCGTTTGAATAATCATAGGTCTCAAGTATCCTGCCTGACCTGTCACAGATGGCAACACCCTTCAGAATTGTCCCGAACACTATCATGTTGTCATTTGCAGCCAGGCCTGCGTTGCAGGTAGCCTCCTTCAGATAAAGTGATATTTCCGTATCAAGAGGGGTGAAATTAATTCCGTCGTATGCAAAGATCCCGTCGTTGGCAGTGCATACCCACTGATCATCCGGGCCAAAATCAATCAGGGCATGGACCTTCAGTGATCCGAATGGCTCACTCCCCTCAATGAAGGTGAAATCGGTGCCGTCGAACCAGTAAAGCCCGTGCCCCAGGGCCTGTGCCATAAACCTATCTCCCACCCTGAAAAAGAAGAGCATGAATGAAGGTGTTTCAACCTTGCGGACAACATTGTAATCAAATATATAGACAGCTGTAAACGACTGAAAGTAAATATTATGATCAAGCTCATAAATATTCCATATCTCATCATTTTTTGATATGACTGTCCCCTCCTCCAGGGATGTGTAGGAGAGTCTTCCCGACTTATCCTTTGCCCAGATGCCGAAGTCCTCGAAGGAACCGGTAAAAATCATCCCGTCATTGTTGACATATACTGACCGGACCCCCTGCCTGGTGGGGACAGTATATGTTCTGGCCGTGATGCCATTGTATTCTATCAGTCCTGCAGAGTTGGCAAAATAGATATACCCGCTTAACGGATCACGGCATATTTCCCAGTTCTGACTTAAAACGGGAATAACTCCTGAAATTAACTTGTGGATCTCATTCTGACTTCCTCCGCGTTGTCCGGAGGCCAGAAATGAAAAGGATATTAAACAAATCAACAAGAACAGTGATCTGGTGTTACCCCATCCTGCTTTTTCTGACATAAGGCCCTTTTATTATTCACTCCCTGTTACCATAGGTAAATATACAAAAAAGAGGAATCTTGTTACCGGGATGAGTATCGAAACTGTTGAGCGGTTACAACCAGATTTCAATCCTGTTTTCCCCTTTTTCGGGCATCGCAAGGAAAACTTCCTTCTCCAGTACCGCTCCGCCCCGTCGATAAGGATTTTCCTCTTCACCAGCGACGGTCTCCATACCGTTGATCACTATTCGTTTCGGACCGTAATTGCCTTCCCTGACATTGTATACCAGTGTGACGGTCCTGCCCAATACTTCCATTCCTGCCTTGAATCCGTCAAGTGAATATGGCATTACCGGATCGATTATCACATTCCCCCATTTAATTCTTAGTCCGAGTAGACGGGTAACGATGATTCCGATGTATATTCCCGGTCCGCTTGAGTAAACCCTCCATCCCCCTCTGAGGATTACATCGCCTGTCTTTATTTCAGAGTAGAGCCTGTCAGCCTCATATCGGTT
>CAZHTG010000039.1:0-27494 GCA_964535795.1 uncultured Rikenella sp. | reverse complement strand
ATTGCCCGTAGGGCATAAAGTATTGTAGATCAATTGCATATAATATAATTAATTGCCCGTAGGGCATATAGTATTGTAGCTAAATGACAAATATTATTAAATACATTGCCTGTAGGGCATAAAGTATTGTAAAACAACATATTAACAATATATTATTTTTATGAAAAAGACCATTCTCCTTCTCTCCTCCGCCACAATGATGCTCCTGCTGGCATCCTGCGGCACTAAACCCCAGCCCCCCGTGGCTGAAAAAATCCCCTTCGTCGTTGCAAGCAACGGCAACGAACGCGTCGACGATTACTTCTGGATGCGCCTGAGCGATGAACAGAAGAACGCCGAAACACCTGATTCACAGACTGTAAATTTACTCGCCTACCTCAATGCCGAGAATGACTACGCTGACGCTGTTATGAAACACACCGAAGCGTTTCAGCAGCAGCTCTTTGAAGAGATAAAAGACCGCATCAAGGAAGACGATGAGACCGTCCCATACCTCGACAACGGTTACTGGTATCATACGAAATACTTCGAAGGTAAGGAGTATCCGGTCATGTACAGGAGAAAGGATGGCACTGAAACTCCGGAAGTGATGCTTGATGTCAACCTCCTTGCTGAAGGACATGACTTCACCAGCGTCGGAGGCGGTTCCGTCTCCCCGGACAACAACCTCATGGCTTACGGTGTTGACCATGTCAGCCGCAGACAGTACACAATTTATGTTAAGGACCTGAACACAGGACAGCTCCTCCCTGACGAGATAGCCAACACCACCAGCCAGGGAGTATGGGCAGCCGATAACAAGACCCTTTTCTATGTGAAAAAGGATCCTGAGACACTCAGGGCAGCCGTTATCATGAAACATGTGCTGGGTACCCCTGTCTCCGAGGATAAGGTTGTCTTCGATGAGGCCGATGAGACCTTCTCGGTCTACCTGGGCAAGACTAAGAGCAAAAAATATATTACAATCACCTCAAGCCAGACTCTTACAACCGAGGTTCGCCTCATTGAAGCAGACAAACCTGAAGGCAAGGTGACTATCTTCGAGCCCCGCACCGTTGACCGTCTTTACTCTGTTGAACACCTTAACGGGCACTTTTACATCATGACCAATGCTGACGGCGCAAAGAACTTCAAGCTCATGAAGTGCGTTGATAACAAGATTGGCAAAAACAACTGGACAGAGGTCATACCTCACCGGTCCGACATGCTGCTTGAAAACTTTGAGATCTTTGACAATTACCTCGTTGCCGATGAGAGGATCAAGGGGCTGACTAACCTCCGTATCATAGGACTGGCTGACGGATCAGAGCATTTTCTCGATTTCGGGGAAGAGACCTATACAGCCGGCATAAGTGTCAATCCAAACGCCGCCACAACCCTTCTGCGCTACAGCTATTCATCCCTGACAACCCCCAACTCGGTCTATGATTATGACATGGCAGCAAAGACAAAGACACTGCTGAAGCAGGACAGCGTCCTTGGCGGTTTTGACAGTAATAATTATGAATCGAAACGTCTCTGGGCTACCGCAGGCGACGGCACGCAGGTACCTGTATCCATGGTATACCGCAAGGGATTCGTACAGGATGGCAATGCTCCGATGCTGCTCTATTCCTACGGCTCTTATGGCAGCTCAACCGATCCCTCATTCCACTCCACCATCATCAGCCTGCTTGACAGGGGATTCGCCTATGCCATAGCCCATATCAGGGGAGGCAGCGAGATGGGACGCCAGTGGTATGAGGATGGCAAGCTGCTGAAGAAGATCAATACCTTCACCGACTTCAATGATTGCGCACGGTTCCTCATAAATGAGAAATACACCTCGGCTGATCATCTCTATGCCGTGGGTGGCAGCGCCGGCGGTCTCCTGATGGGAGCCATAGTGAACATGGAACCAGAGCTCTACAACGGTGTCATCGCCGCAGTGCCGTTCGTTGATGTGGTAAGTACCATGCTTGACGCCACAATCCCCCTGACAACTTTCGAATGGGATGAGTGGGGCGATCCGCGCAAGCAGGAATACTATGATTATATGCTCTCCTATTCTCCATATGACCAGGTGAAGGCCCAGGCCTATCCCAACCTGCTTGTGACAACCGGTTACTGGGATTCACAGGTTCAGTACTGGGAGCCGGCAAAATGGGTGGCAAAACTGCGTGACATGAAGACCGATGACAAAATCCTTATTATGGATGTCAACATGACTGCCGGCCACGGTGGTGCCTCAGGCCGATTTGAGCGCCTGAAGACGACGGCACTTGAGTATGCATTCATTCTTGATCTGGAGGGCAAAGCGAAATAACCGCTGATCAGCATTCTCCCCCTGACAGGGAGAAAAGTCCGGGGGTGCCTGATGGCACCCCCGGTAAATGAAAGAGAGACTGACCTGTACCTGATGGTCGATAGGTTTAATTGCCGTGGAACGTGATCCGGAAAAAGCTCTAAATCAGGAATTATTAAGAGGGAGTAAAATTGTTGCCCTGGTGCCTAGAATTTCACCTTTGGGACCTTCAATATTGTTCAGAGAACTGGTTATCCTGATTTTTTCAAGCCGGTAATAAAGGTCTGTAAGTTCGTTAACAATATTCAATCCTTTTCCGGTCCCCTGGGGATCTTTCCTGCTCACGCTTAGTCCGGGTCCGTTGTCCTCAATCATTATCGCAACAGTTCCTGCGTTCTGCCTGATCTCAAGCTTAAGTTTTCCACCTTCAGCCCTCCTCCTGAGTCCATATTTGACTGAGTTTTCAATGAATGTGTGGATGAGCATCCGGGGAATTTTCACCTCCAAATCCACTGCGGAGTCAATATTTATAGAATATTCAAAGCTGTTATCAAACCTGAAACACTCAATATCGATATAGTTTCTTACAAAATCAACTTCTTCTTCCAGGGTAATAATAACCTTATCTGAACTGATAACGGTCTGCCTGATCAATGTTGCGTATTTACCGAAAATGTAATCAGCCTTTTGCCTGCTTGCTTCGGTATGGTACAAGCTGCCAATGGAATTTAAAACATTTAAGGTGAAGTGAGGGTCAATCTGGTTCTTGATAGCTCTCATCTGCAGGGAGGCAAGTTCCTTCTCAGTTGCGAGTCTCAGTTCAATCCTGTGCTTCTGAATGCGGTATAATATACTTATAAACAGTAATGTAAACAAGTAGACTGCAATCAGGAAAGGCACTCTGAGGTAAAAGAATGGATTCTTTTCATATGATATAAACTGGCCATGCCTCTCGGACTGAATATAAATCAATGGATCGTTTTCATGGGTCAGTAGGGGCGAGAGAATATAATTTGAACTTTCCTCCTGAAGACTATACTCAACTGCATCTCTGAAGTTTTCCTTACTTACCACCAGTGAACGGTATCCCCTGCCAAGAAAAAAGTACTCCTTGCTTCCATCCATGTCTGCATCAAGACAGGCAATTGGTTTGCCGGAAGCCAGGGCTGGCAGGGTATAGGTATCTATTGTGTTAAACGTCGTGTCTAATTGTACCACCACGCCATCCTGGTTCTTTAAGAAGAAGAATGTCTTTCCTTCATCAGATTCATTTGGGAAAATATTTGAAAAAACAGGCTCGTAATCTTCGATTTCCTTTTCTTTTATTTTGTTGCCATTATGGTCATATATGTAAAACATTGACTTAGTGTCATCAGTACCGAAATAATCATGCATTAGCAGAAACATAGTCTTTCCCCTGACATTGAGCGGGATGGCTTGCAGTATGGAGGGATATACACCTATGTTTACCGGATTGAAGGAAAACTCCAGATCACCATTTAATACCATTAGCCAGGAGTGAAGGTCACTGTAGGGAGGTGTTTCATCAACGTTGCCGGTTGCCTGGGTTGAAAGGAGAAAAGTATAATCAGAAGATATACCAGGTATTTCGGCCATAATACATTGATTAATAGTCGCAAAGCTTTGAGGTGATTTAATAAGGGAGTCACTGGAAATTATGTAACGGTACAGGTTTCTTGGTTGAACACTGTAGCCAGTGCTTATAAAGAAAATCAAATCTTTTGATTGCATAACTGAGTTTACTATCATTCCTACTGGTGCAAAATTGGGCCTGTCAGTGCTCTGAGATGGTTTTTTCCAGTAGTCTATTTGTCTGTTATATATCAGGGCATTACGTTGCCCTGCTGGATCAAGCACACTAAGGTAAAGAGTATTGTCATTCAATGTAAAGATGTATATCTCCTTGCATGTGTCGTCATTATAATCACCAAAATAAACTGATTGAATATTGGAGGGTTGGTAGGCCACATTATACTGGTCCATCACTTTATCACCTTTATAAACAATTACTTTTGTCTGTCCTGCATCTCCCAGATCCAGGGAAATTCTCTCACTGGCACCGTCAGAATCAATATCGCAAAACATTATGTATGTATTTGGATTGACAGCCTCTTCCGAGACGAGCATAATTCTGTATCTTGAGACAGATAATGGTATGAACAAAACTAAAACAAACCATATGATCAGGCTGATAAAGGCGGGATGATAAATGATATCGAATAATTTGCCTTTACGCATGGGGTACGTCGTTCATTCTGACTGGATAAACCACAGACCTTGCTTCGTCTTTTAAAATGTTACGCCTGCAATTACTTTCGATTCAAGTCTAATATAGACAAAAAGTAATTCCCTGCCAAGGTGGTTTTGACTGAACTATTGAAATTATTTATAAATAGATTGATTTTGTTTTAAACAGAATTGCTGCTATCGCTTAAATAAAGAGAGTCCCGCATTTTTTGCGGGACTCTCTTTATTTACAAACAGAATGGAAAAACAATAAAAGTTGCAGATCAGAACCCGTAGGGCGACCTCTGCTGCGTTGATTTCATCTCGGGCTTGCGGGGAATGAGGTTTTCTTCCATTGCTGCATTCCAAGCCAGCCATGCGGTAATAATTGCATTGTGCCTCAGGTCGGGCAGGAGGAGTCGCTCCCATGTGTCTGCCAGAGTGTGGTAGCCACGACCGTATTCAATCTCATCCTGGATGAACTGGAAGCCGGGGAGTCCGACACCGTCGAAGCTCTGATGATCCGTACCTCCTGTATTGCGAATGGCAATGGTGTTGAACCCCATGTCTCTCATCGGCTCCATCCACTCTTCGAAGAGCGGACGCACGAGGTTGTTCTCCTGAAGGTAGATACCCCGGTAACGACCCGTACCGTTGTCCATGTTGAAGTAGACCGAGAATTTGTCAAACCCTGGTTTCTTCTCGTTCTTCTCCCTGTCAAACAGGTAGCCCGACACGTAACCGCGTGATCCGAGGAGCCCCTGTTCTTCTCCGCCCCACAGAGCCACACGAATCGTCCGTCTCGGTTTTACATCAAGAGCCTTCAGAATCCTGAGAGCCTCCATCATTACTATGCACCCTGAAGCATCGTCCGCAGCACCTGTACCTCCATGCCATGAGTCGATATGAGCTCCCAGCAGCACCACCTGGTCCTTCAGCTTCGGATCAGTGCCGGGTATCTCGGCAATGACGTTGTATACTTTTCTTCCCGGGATGAACTCAGCCTTTATATCAGCCTCAATCTCGACCTTCTCCCCACGTTTAAGCATGCGCTCCATGCGGCCGTAGGGCTCCATGGGAATGCTTATCTCCGCAACCGGTGGCTGTCCGGTACCATCATACGAAGCACCTGATGAACGTGGAATGTTGAAAGCACTGCCCTGGTTGATGATCATCGCCACATCCTCTGTCCGGAGGAACTCGGTGATCTTGCCGCGCAGCTCGCGCATTGCCATCCAGTCACCCATCATCCTTCGCGATGGAGTACCGCCTGCCTGAACCATGGAGATCCTTTCAAGATCCTCTTCCGTGTGTCTTTTGGCCAGAGGCTCCCAGTTAACCTCATACTGCGACGTGGAGGGCGACATGATAATCTTACCCTTCAGCTTACCCCGGTATTGCTCAATATCTTCGGCCTTCTTAATGTCAACCAGTATCACTTCGCCCTTAACCAGCCCGCTTGTGCCTGAAGTCCATGCCACAGGGGTAACTGAAAAATTGTTGTAATAGGGTGCCGTCATTGCAGCATAGGCCTTCGTGTAGTCCCATCCGCCACGTGAAAACTCACCGGCAACCTCAATGCGGACATTGGAGAGGCCGTATTCCGCAAACTTCGCCCTGGCAATCTCGTTGGCGCGGTCAATTCCCGGTGACCCGGTAAGACGCGGGCCGGCAAGATCGGTCATTATATATGCGAGTGTCTCAATATCAGAATTTCTCTGACCTTCCTGCCTTATCTTGTAAACCATCGAAAGGTCGACGGCCACCTCCTGCGAAGAGACAGGCATGATCATCACAAAAAGGATAGCGGTGACAAACGCACCCCTGACGTAAGTGTAAAGGTTTTTCATTTTTTTTGTTGATTAAGCGGAATAAATATACTTTCATAAGTTTTACACAGTGAGACATTAACATTAATTAACTTTACTTTTGCGCTGAGAGGAGCATTAAATGATCTATCCCGATACATACGAGGTCAAAATCGGATTTGACCGCATAAGAGAAAACCTGGCCTCCGCCTGCCTGAGTCCGGCCGGCGTCAGGAGGGTGGAAGCCATGGAGGTCTCATTCTCGGCGGCCGAGGTAAGAAAACGTATCGCGCTGACCTCCGAGTTTCAGCAGATCCTCTCATACGGCGAGCAATTCCCGTCAGACAATTTCAATGACCCCCATGCGATGCTCGGGAAGCTTCGCATCGAGGGCACCTTCCCGGAACTGGATGAGGTGGTGGCCCTCAGGGGAGCACTTGACACCATACGGCGGATAATCGGTTTCTTTAAGAACAGGAAGGACGGACGCTATCCGCTACTGACGGAAATGGCACTGGCAGTGGTTTACTATCCTTTTGTTGCAGAGGCGATTGACCGGGTAATTGACAAGGAAGGAAAGGTGCGCGACAACGCTTCGCCGGCACTGAAGGTCATTCGTGCCGACCTTGCATCAAAAAGCCTTGCGGCAGTGCGGAAGCTCCATTCGGTACTGAGACAGGCACAGGCTGACGGCCTGGTTGACCGCGATGTCACCGTGGCAGTGCGCAACGGAAGGGGAGTGATACCGGTAACAGCATCGAACAAGCGGGGCATTAAGGGTTTTGTACACGACGAGTCAGCCACGGGCAAGACTGTCTTTATAGAACCGGCAGAGGTGGTAGAGCTGAACAATGAGATCACGGAACTTGAACACCAGGAGAAACGCGAGATAGTACGGATCCTGACTGCGCTGGCAGACACCATCAGGCCATATATTGACGACCTGGAAACCAACCTGGCATTCCTTGCGGAGATCGATTTCATCAGGGCCAAGGCACAGTTCGGGTTGAGGCTTCACAGCATAATGCCGGCTGTTGCCGAGGCGCCCCATATAAGATGGATCAACGCGCGTCATCCTCTGCTGACACTCTCATTTGCCCGCACAACGGGCCGGGAGGTGGTGCCCCTGACGGTAAAAATCGACAGCCGCGACCGGATACTGGTCATCTCCGGACCCAATGCCGGGGGCAAGTCGGTATGCCTAAAGACGGTTGCACTGATACAGTATATGCTGCAATGCGGCATGACCATCCCCGTCGATGAAGGCACCGAGACCGGCATATTCGGGAAGTTCTTCATTGACATAGGCGACGAGCAAAGCATTGAGAACGACCTCAGTACATACAGCTCGCACCTCATCAATATGAAGCAGATGCTGAAGTATGCTGACAACCGGTCGCTGGTGATGATTGACGAGTTTGGCACAGGTACGGAACCTGTTATCGGCGGGGCTCTGGCGGAAGCAATCCTGGCCGAGCTTAACACCCGTGGCGCCTACGGTGTCATAACCACTCACTATACCAACCTGAAGCACTTTGCAAACTCAAGGGAGGGCATCATCAACGGCGCCATGGCCTTTGATAACCAGATGATGCAGCCGCTCTTCAGGCTCGAGCAGGGCAAACCGGGAAGCTCGTTCGCCTTCGAAATAGCCAAAAAGATAGGGCTGCCTAACGAGATCCTGGCCGATGCAGCATCCAGGGCAGGGGAGGGAAACGTTAACTTCGACCGTAACCTGAGGGAGATAGCACGTGACAAACGCTACTGGGAAAAGAAAAGGGAGGCGGTACGGCGCCATGAGAAGAGACTCGAGGAATTGATAACAACATACGAGGCCCAGCTGGGAGACATCAAGACACAGAAGAAGGAGATCATCGGACAGGCACGTAACAAGGCGGAAGAGATGTTGCGTGACACCAACAGGATGATCGAAAATACAATCCGTGCCATCCGTGAGGCACAGGCTGAGAAGGAGACCACAAAAGAGGTGCGCGAAGAGTTGGACTCCTTTCGCGAACAGCTGGCAGGCGAGGAGAAGCCGCATGATCTGCCCGTGACTGCCCCGCCGCTGACTGACACACCTGCGGCCAGCATCGTCAAACGCATAACAAGGAAGAAAGTGCCTGAACCGGCGGTGAAGAAGAAAACCGGTAAACTGGCGCCGGGCGACTTTGTGAAAATAATCGGAACGGACACAGTGGGAGAGGTGACGGAGATAAGAGGCAGGAAGTTGCAGATAGTCTCGGGAAGTCTCAAGATGAATATTGACATCTCCAAAACCGAGCCGGTCGATGCCAGTGAGTACCGGAAGGAGCTGTCAGGAAAACGGTCGCAGCCAAAAATAGACTGGTCGCTTACTACTAAACGCAACCAGTTCAACCCTGAGATTGACGTGAGAGGTATGCGAACCGAAGAGGCACTGCGGGTTGTGCAGGAGTTCATCGATACAGCCCTGATGATACAGTTCAGGAGTCTTCGTATCCTTCACGGCAAGGGCAACGGTATCCTCAGGCAGATGATAAGGCAGTACCTCGAATCAACCGGCGCCGTACGAAGCACCACCGACGAGCATGTAGACCGTGGCGGCGCCGGGATAACTCTCGTGGAGCTGGATCTGTGATAGTTGCTACACCGCTGAGCATTTGCGGTGCCCGGACTGTCACCGGCCGGATATGGTTCCCCGGCCTCCCGCTATCATCACCAGTTATTTCACTGTCCGGTGATACTGCGGAATATCATGTTATCTCCTCTGCGTAATGTATAGATTTGCATAACGATAAACCTGAATTATGAAGAAACTGACTCTGCTCTTTTGCACCCTTGTGATGCTGTTTAACCTTCCGGCATCAGGACAGACAAACGATTTCTACGATGACGCACCCACAACCCGGCTTCAGGGCAGCACGAAAATTCTTGTCACCGGCGAGGTGCAGAACGATTTGACCATAGACATCACCCGGCTGCCACAGCACAGCATCACCGTCAAGGAGACAACCCTTACTGACGGAAAGATTGGCTTCACCGGTGCATATCGCTACGACGGCTACTCAATATATGACATTCTTAACGCGGTTGTTCTGAAGAAGAAAAATGAAGCTGAATTTCCTCCTATTATTGACCTCTATGTGGAAATTACCAATGACAGGGGTGAGAGTGTCACCTTCTCGTGGGGAGAGATATATTATCCGGTCAACCGTCACCGCCTCATGATAGCCACCTCGGTAGCGCGGATTGTGCCTTCCAAAGCCAAAGACCTGTGGCCTCTGCCACTGGAGACGAAGATAGTGGCAGGCAATGACCTGGTGACTGCGAGGAATATCAGCAACCCCGTGAAGATCACTGTAAAATCGCTTGACAGCAAATACACAATCAACAGGAATATCTCACCGTTGTTCTCTGAGACAATGAGGATCTGCGTCAACGGGAAGCAGCGGAGTACAATGACGCAGTTGCCTGAGGGCATCAGCAGTGAGACATACCAGACGGTCTTCTACGGAAGGGGCATGGGTATCCATGGCACAACCCCCTTCTCAGGAGGCAGGCTCTCGGAGCTCCTTGATGACTACTTCCAGCTCTCTGCTGACGGATTACGCAATGGAATGGTGGTTATAGCAGGCCTTGACGGTTACCGTGCAGCGTTCACTCTTAGCGAGATAGTTAACCGTAATGACCAGCAGGAGGTGCTGATTATCGACCGGGAGAATTACGAAGGCGCAGGCCGCTTCTCGCTCTTCCCCGCAGGCGACTTCTTCTCTGATCGTGCCATCAAGGCAATCATGGAGATCGACCTGCTGCGGTAAAAAAAACGCGGCGCCATGGACAGGGCGCCGCGTCAGATGAGTAATATAAAACAAGATGTTTAATTAAGCCTTACTGACCCGTATGAGGCATTTACATTAACCGTTGATGTTGGATTGCTGCACTTGCCTACCTTCCCTGCCATCTCCGACGATGTGTTGCCAATGATCCGCCTGTCAGGCGAGAATTCGACGTCATCTATCTTGATGCTTCCATAGGAGGTGCTTGCGTCAAGCATGTAGCAGGCAGCAGGATCAATACCCAGCCTCACCGCACAATAGCCAGCCTTTATGGTGACCATTTCAAATCCGGCAGGTATCCTCTCAACGGCGAGGTTTCCGTATTTGGTCTCAACCTCGAGCTTTTTGTTCACTCTCTTGAAATTGAGATCAGTGTAGCCTCCATTTAATACAATGTTATTGGCATTACTGACGGTGTATCCGTCGTACTTGCTTTCAGCCACCAGCGAGCTGACCTCCTCAACGAGTATCTTTGAGTACCTGCTGTCAACCAGCAGTGCTGTAGCTCTCTGCACGCTGAACATACCGCAGTAGCGGGCATTGATCTCCGCCCAGCCAAGTTCTTCAACACTGGCCTTTCCGTAGGCAACCACCAGGCTGTTGAGAGGTTTCACATTGCCTCTTGAAAGCTTGTCGACGGTCAGATCACCGTACTTCACGTCGAGATGGGTAAGACCGGAGACCTCGTCCACCACAGTGTTACCGTACTTGTTGCTGATATCAAGGTTGATACTGGCCGGCATCTTTATGTTGTAGTTGATGCTGAAGCTGTTGTTTGACCCTTTCCAGCTTATCGATGAGAAGTCGGAGCTGAAGACTGTCTCGGCTGTCAGGTTTCCTCCCTCTTCGGTGAATTCGACAGTAATCATGTCAAGGAGTTTCCTTGCCCTGTCGGCTGACGGATTTTCAACTTTTACGGTTACACTCACCACTATCCTGTTCTGGTCCCATGTTTCCGTTACAACGGCACCAAACTTATTGATTACTTTGAGAGTGGTGTTTTCAGTGGGTACCATCTCTCTCTGGTACTCCTTCTTAACCTCTTCAGCAGAGGCTGTAAGGGTGACTGCACACAGCAAAGCTGCGAACAGTGCCACCCTGCGGTTAGATAATGACTTTTTCATGGCTGACTGGATTTTCGGTTTCTGCTTTTATCTGTCTGAGCTGGTCAAGTATGTAGTTCATTACTTCCAGTTTGGTCTGGTAATGCTTTATCATTGCATCAATGATGCGCTGGTCACTGGGGTTGGCCCTGAGCTCCTTCTGCAGCTCCACGTAGACCGAATCCATTGATGCCATCTCATTAAGAAGCGCTTCCTTCTGCTCAGGGTTCGCCAGGTCAAGAGATGTAAACTCATTTTCCATGAAGCTGACCTGGCTGACGTAGTAATTTTCAACCTCGCGGTATTCCGGTGAGACTTCACTGAGCGTCATTGTCTTCTTCAGGTTCGGCCTCACGAAGTGGTCAAAGGTATAGAGCGACGAGAGGGTCACCAGCAGAGTCACAACGGCTGCCTTGAGCAGGTAAGGAAGGATGCTCCGCTTGGCTTTGACGGCATGCAGCCGGGTAGCCAGCTTAAAGCTGAACCTCTCGAAGTGACCTTCTGACGGCTCCCTGTCGTCAAAGTTGCCTCTTCCTCTTTTGATTATTTCTTCAATTGTATTCATCATGCTTGTTTTTTTCTGTTTTTAAGTTCACTCACCAGCTTCTGCTTTGCCCTCGACAGTTGTGACCGCGAGGTACTGCTTGAGATGTGGAGCATTTCCGCTATCTCGTCATGGTCGTAACCTTCGATGAGATAGAGAGAGAGTATCACGCGGTATCCTTCCGGCAGCCTTTCAATGGCAGCTTTCACCTCTTCAACCTTTGTCTCCAGTTCCTCCTTGTAGGCAGCATCTTCATTGCTGTCGTCCCGGATTTCTGCGTGACTTTCAATATCTTCAAAGATCGCTTTCCTTTTTCCCAGGACGTCAAGTGATCTGTTGACCACTATTCTCTTCAGCCATGCACCGAAGCTGACGGTACCCGAGTAGGTATTTATCTTTTCGAAAGCTGAGAGGAATGCCTCCTGCATCACATCTTCAGCTTCCATGTCATCGTTCACAATACGCAGGCTCGTGTTGAACATCGCCCTGTAATAAAGCTTGTAAACCTGGAACTGCGCCTTCTGGTCACCTTCACGACACCCGTCGATCAGGTCCTGGTGGATGTTCCTGAATGCTGCTTCAACATTTTCCATCTTTAATGAAAGATCTGGTTTAGATATGTTTGACGCTGCACCCACGTTTTTGAACTCTTCAATTCAATGACGGGAACTGCACGCGAATGCTGCATCCAAGGTAAAAAAAAGCTGTTAGAGGATAAAATAATTTTTCAGCCCTGTGTAACCACCCCGGTGGCATAATCAAGTTCCGATCCGAAAAGGCTGTGAGGAATGGAATAGATAAGCAGCAGGATGATGGCTGCAGCTATGGTATAACCTGGTCGCGGGCGCTTCCAGTTCATCACCACCGCCACTATCCATGCTATGACCGCAATCAGGGTTTTGTTGTCAGTCAGATCCCACCCGAAGGGAATACCTGTCCAGAACTCCCCGAAGGCAAATTTCTGCACCAGGGGCCCAAGAAACATTCCGCCGGCAAGGAGCAACCAGAGTGCCCACTGACCGTATCTCCGCTGCTCCGTGCGGCCGGCAACTGCCGTGATGCCTGCCAGGTTCGAGAGGAGCATGGCAAAGAACATTATGAGGATATGCGGAATCATAATCACCGCGGGAACGTTGCCCTTGAACCTTATGACAACCGGCTGATCACGCGCTATTTCAACCTGGCCACCGGAGGGAGCTGTGAGAACAACGTAATATTCGAGCTTGCCGGCTGCAGGCTGGGAGGGGAGAACGCCCGCGAGAACTGTCCCGTCATGTAACATGGATACGGCGGTCCACTCTTCATCGACCCTGAACTTTTTGTAATGCAGTTCACCCCTGACCTCTGCAGGCACCTCAAGCTTTATCATGCAGGGACGGGTATTGGTCTGGCTTCTTTTAAGACTGAGTGAGTATTCGGTTCCGTCTATCAGAGTGTCAACCCGCTTCGGGTAGGTCGGTCCTGTTGTTCTCTGATACATTGCGGCTGCAACTGTTATAAGCACAGCTATGGTCCAGAAAAGAATTTTTTTCATACGAGCATTTTAATTTGTTTCATAACTGTATTATCAACAACTCGCGTTTCTCTCCGCGAATAACCTCAACCGTTACTGCTTGTCCGGGCTTTAGCTGACTGAGCCTGAACATGTAATCCTCAATGTTGTTCACAGGCTTATCTTCTATTGCCACAATTATATCACCCTTTTCCATTCCGCCCTGTGCAGCCGGTTTGCCCGGGGTGACAAAGTCGGCACGCAATCCGGTCTTTACATTTCCGGCGAAATCGGGCATGATGCCGAATGTCACTCCGCGCCTGCGGCTCATTGACTGTGCCGGGCCCTTTGGCCCTGCTTCCGTGAAAGCCAGCCTGCCAGGTTCCCCGGCAGCGTAGTTCACTATGTCGTACAGCAGATCACCTATCCTTACCATCCCGTCATAGTTGAGCTTGTCCCAGGTGTCATCCGGAGTGTGATAGTCGAGATGGGCCCCGGTAGTGAAGACAAGGACAGGAATATCCTTTGCGTAAAACGAGGAGTGATCAGAAGGACCGTAACCCTCTTCCGTAAAACTGAGGCTCAGCTCCGTGGTGTCATTGATTGAGGTAACTTTTTCACGTAATCCTGCGGCAGTCCCTACACCTCCGACCTGCAACCCGTTGCCCTCCTTAAGTCGGCCGACCATGTCAAGGTTAACCATCATATTGACAGCGGCCGGGTCGATGCCCATATTCTCAACAAAGTACTTGGACCCGAGCAGCCCCATCTCCTCGCCGGAGAAGGCAACAAAAATGATATCCCGGGCATATCCCTGTTTTTCAGCGGCAAGTCTTTCAGCCAGTTCTATCATCAGGGCCACGCCTGAAGCGTTGTCATCAGCGCCATAGTGAATGGCTACGGTGTCAGGAGTCCTGCTTCCCGAACCGGGGCCTCCCATGCCAAGATGATCATAATGAGCTCCTATGATGACATATTCACTATCAGGATGAGTGCCTCCAAGCTTCATAACAACGTTGGAAGTGCCGGCCTGCCTTGCAATTACCTCTGCCTCTGCATCAGCAACCGAGCTGGTGATGAAACTGCCGGTTGCCGTCATTGCAACAGCCCTTTCTTCCAGCTCGCGCAAAGTGATACCCGAGGGTTTGAGTATGGAGTCAGCAACGGCTCTCTTGATATGCAGCACAGGAATGCCGGCGCTCCCTTCGCCACGGGAGGGCTTTTCAAGATTATCCGCCGGATCCCATTTCTCTCCGGACACAAGAAGCACGCCGGCAGCTCCGTTTTCCCTTGCAATCATGACCTTCATCCGGTCTGTGCTCATCTCTTCATATGGCTTTGCTGCAGGATTCGACTCGGGGTAACCCCTGAGCATCAGAACCCATTTGCCCTTGAGGTCTATACCGTTGAAATCGTTCCATTCAAGTGAGTCGGCCGGTGACGTGAAGCCATATCCGCAATAGACAACCGGTGCACGGAGGGCACTGTTTGATGTAAGAGCCAGTGGTGCGAAGTCTTTTTCGGGCAGATACTTTCTGCCATTGATCAGGAGCATGTTCCTGTCACCGCTTTCCACCGAAGTATTTACCCTGAACTGCTGCAGTCCGCTGCCGTTGAACGGAGCCAGGCCGGCTTTCATGAATTCCTCTCTTATAAAGAGTGCCGCAAGCGAGTCGCTGCCTGTACCTGTTCCCCTGCCTGAGAACTCGTCTGATGCGAGACGCCCTGCGATATGCTTCAGCTCACCCTGAGTTATGAAGGCCTGCTGTTCTGCAGTCTGTCTTGCTTCACCCATTGGAGGGGCAGCCTGCCGCCTCCCGGTCCCTGCACAGGCGGTCAGGAAAATCACGGCATATATAATTACAGCTATTCTCATAGTACATTGATAGTGCCGGCAAAAATAGCAATCTTTTGTTATCGGAGCAGTATCAAAAATACAACACTCCGTCACGGAAGCCGCGATTCTATTCGAACTTGTGTATTGCCCTGGTGATCAGGGATATGGCATCGCGAAGTTGCTCCTCGGTAATGACAAGAGGAGGGGCGAACCTTATTATATGCCCGTGTGTCGGTTTGGCCAGAACGCCCAGCTCCTTCATTGCCAGGCATACATCCCAGGCCTCCTTGCCGTTCTTTGGCCTGATGACAATGGCGTTGAGCAGCCCTTTGCCTCTTACCAGTTCAATCATCTCCGATTTAACAGCTCTCATCTCCTCGCGGAAAATCTTCCCGAGCCTCTCGGCGTTTTCTGCCAGCTTCTCATCCCTGACTACTTCAAGGGCAGCTATCGCCACCTTGCCTGCCAGAGGGTTTCCCCCAAAGGTGGAGCCGTGCTCACCCGGCCTGATGGTAAGCATGATCTCATCATCAGCCAGCACTGCCGATATCGGCATGGCACCGCCCGAAAGCGCTTTGCCCAGGATGAGTACGTCAGGCCTTACCCCCTCATGGTCACATGCCAGCAGCTTGCCTGTACGGGCAATACCCGTCTGCACTTCGTCGGCAATGAAGAGGACATTTTTCTTTTTGCAGAGATCATAGGCCTTTTTGATATAGCCGTCATCGGGTACAAAGACACCCGCCTCACCCTGGATGGGTTCCACCAGGAATCCGGCCACGTCAGGGTCAGCAAGCGCATTCTCCAGTGCAGGCAGATCGTTGTAGGGAATGGTAATGAAGCCGGGAGTAAAAGGCCCGTAGTCCTTCCGGGCATCCGGGTCGGTTGACATGGATACTATTGTGATGGTGCGCCCGTGGAAGTTGCCTTCACAGACGATGATCTTCGCCTGGTTCTCCCTGACGCCCTTTTTAAGATATGCCCACTTGCGGCAGAGCTTGAGGGCTGTCTCGTCACCCTCTGCGCCTGTATTCATCGGAAGAACCTTGTCGTAACCAAAATATTTGGTTATAAATTCCTCATATTCTCCTAGAACAGAGTTGAAGAATGCCCTTGAGGTCAGCGTCAGCTTCCCTGCCTGTTCAACCAGCGCTGCCGTTATCTTCGGGTGGCAGTGTCCCTGGTTTACTGCCGAATATGCCGAAAGGAAATCATAATACCTTTTTCCCTCTACATCCCAGACAAACGGTCCTTCGCCCCTGTCAAGCACCACGGGCAGCGGGTGATAGTTGTGAGCTCCGTATTTCTCTTCTCTTTCGATGTAATCATGAGGTTTCATAATGCTTCTGGTTTTATTGTTATCAGCAGGGTGGCAATGTTACAAACCTTTTTCGACAAAAAAAAAGGTATGAATCATGATTCTTCCCCGAGCAGGTCAGGTCGTTTCTTTTCGGTGTTGCGCAGCGATTGTTCGAAGCGCCATTTTTCAATTTCCGGTGTATTGCCGCCGGTCAGTATATCCGGCACCTTCCATCCCATGAACTCTGCCGGCCTGGTATATACAGGCGGCGCCAGAAGGTTGTCCTGGAACGAGTCGGAGAGAGCTGATTCCGCATCAGAGATGGCTCCGGGAAGGAGCCTCACGATGGCATCAGTTATCACCGCCGCCGGCAGCTCACCCCCGGTAAGCACATAATCGCCGATGGAGATCTCACGGGTGATCAGATGGTCCCTGATGCGCTGATCAATTCCTTTGTAGTGACCCGCCAGAATGATCATATTCTGCTTCATCGACAGTTCATTTGCCAGTTGCTGGCTGAACCTCGTGCCGTCAGGAGATGTATAGATGATTTCATCATAGGGACGCTGCGAGGTGAGGTGCGCAATGCAGTTGTAAACCGGTTCAATCATCATCACCATGCCTGCACCGCCCCCGAACGGATAATCATCTGTACTCCTGTGCTTGTCCGTCGAATAATCACGCAGGTTGATGATGTTGATCTCGACTATGCCCCTGGCTCTGGCTCTTTTGATTATCGACTCATCAAACGGGCTACGGAGAAGTTCGGGTAATACTGTTATTATATCTATCCTCATAAATTTCCTGACCGGTAAATCTAATACAGTTTTTTTGTATATTTGGAGGTGACAAGTCGAAATTAACCTCCAATTAAATTTAGTAGCATGGGAAAATTTGTTATCACGAAGAGAAAAAACGGTGAGTTTCAGTTCAATCTTCTTGCCGGCAATGGCCAGGTTATTCTCGCAAGCGAGGGTTATGCCTCAAAGCCTTCATGTATGAACGGAGTCAAGTCTGTCATGAAGAATGCCGGGGATGTCAAGAGGTTTGAATCCAAGGTTGCCAGGAACGGCAAGTTCCATTTCAACCTGAAGGCAACAAATGGACAGGTTATTGGCAAGAGCGAAATGTATGACTCAACTGCCAGCTGTGAAAACGGAATTGCATCCGTGAAGAAAAATGCCCCGGGTGCAACGATAGAAGACAAGACGAAACTTTAATCTGTTATTTTCTTTCATAGACTATCTTTCCGTCTGCGATTGTATAATCTGCCTTGACTGACATAATCATCTCCTCAGCGATATTGAATATATCTTCTGAGAGGATTGTTATGTCTGCCAGATAGCCCTCCCTGAGCATACCTTTCCTCTCCTCCATGAACTGGGAATATGCAGCACCCAGTGTATAATACTCTATGGCTTTCTCCATGGTTATCTTTTCCATCGGGAACCAGCCGTCGCCCTCTTCTCCCTTGCGGTCCTTGCGTGTTACGGCAGCATACAGTCCCTCCATTGGGTTGAGCGGCTCTACCGAGTAGTCGGTGCCGAATGCCAGGTGAGCCCCACTGTCGGCAAGGCTCTTCCAGGCATAGGCCCAGCGGCTGCGTTCAGTGCCGATACGTTTTTCCGCAAAGCGCTTGTCAGTGATGCAGTGGGTGGGCTGCATTGATGCGATGACGCCCAACGCGGCAAAACGGGGTATATCCGACTCAATAAGTATCTGTGCATGTTCCGACCGGTGACGGCTGTCGCGGACCCCGTTGACCTCACGTGCTTTTTCATAAGCGTTGAGTATCCAGTTGTTGGCTTTGGGGCCTATGGCATGAATCCCTATCTGAAACCCGCGGCTGTCGCCAGCCAGAACCCGTGACTCAAGCTCTTCATAGCTCATCTGTGGCAGCCCGGTTTTGCCGGGTTCGTCATTGAAAGGCTCGAACATCATTGCCGTGGCTGACCCCAGCGTGCCATCCATGAAATCCTTCAGGTAACCGAACCTGATCCAGTCGCCAGAGGAGGGATACCTCTCCCTCAGCTGTTCGTAACTGTCAAGCTTCACGGGGTCGGCAGTGAGCTCAGCGCCAATATCTATCCTGCTGGTGAGCATCCCCTCCGCCATAATCGAATCATACATGCCGAAATCGGCGCTGCCGGGAATCTGAATGCTGGTAATGCCGTACTCTGCAGCCTGGCGCAGGGCGGTGATATATCCCAGCCACTTCTTCTCCTTACGCTCTTCAGGACTCATATCGATTTTCACTGCCCCGGTCTTTATCAGCTCCATGGCGCTCTCCTTGAGTATACCTGTAGGTTCACCCGTGACCGGGTCACGCATTATCTCACCTCCAAACGGGTCCGGAGTGCTTCGTGTGATGCCTGAGTTCCTGAGCACATAACTGTTGACCAGTGCACTGTGACCATCAGTGCGGCGGAGTACAACGGGGTTGTCCGGCGAGACGGCATCGATAAGCTCTTTCACCGGCCATTCACGTGTGGTGAACATCTCATGCTCCCAGTGTCCGCCGTAGATGAGCTGACCCTTTTGTGACCTGGCCACCTGCTGTCTGACCCTCTCCGTTATCACGGCTGGGTCAGTGACATACCTCAGTTCAATGAAGTCCGGGTCAACCGGCCCGAAGTGTGCATGGGCGTCATTAAAGCCCGGAAGCACCGTCCTGCCCGCAGCCTCAATCACCTTCGTATTGCCTTCATCAATGTATTTGCTTATCTGTTTGTCACTGCCCACAGCAATAATCCTGTTTCCCTTGACAGCCACAGCCTCGGCAAAAGGCCTGAGAGAGTCGGCAGTAAACACCTTCCCCCCCGTAATTACCATATCAGCCTTTTCCGCTGTCGAACAGCCTGTTGCTACCAGCAATGCGAGTACCATACCTGAAATAATTCCTTGGTTCATGAGAATGATTTTTCAAAAGCGATGCAAGATAACAAAATAGACATTATTTTAGGCCCCGGTTTACCTGTGAACTTAACTCCAAATCTTCACACAATGAAAAACAAGATTATTCCACCAGGGTATCTTTATACCAAAGGATACACCAATTACGTATTCATGCTGCTTTTCCTGCTCTATATGTTTGATTATATAGACAGGATGGTCGTTACCTCAATGTTTGTGCACATTGAGCGCGACCTGGGTATTACCCATACTCAGAGCGGGCTGCTTGTCTCGGCCGTCTACTGGGCCATAGTGCTGCTCACATTCCCTATTTCAATACTTGTTGACCGCTGGAACCGTACAAAAACGATAGGCATCATGGCCGTGATATGGAGCCTTGCCACCGCACTGTGCGCATTGACAGGCAACTTCGTGCAACTGGTTCTGGCAAGAGCCCTGATAGGAGTGGGCGAGGCAGGTTATGCCCCGGGAGGAAGCGCCGTGATATCAGGCCTCTATCCCGAGGATAAGAGATCAAAGATGATGGGCTTGTGGAATGCTTCAATACCCCTGGGTACTGCCATCGGGGTCCTGCTGGGCGGCTTCATTGCCGCCAGGCTGGGGTGGAAGCATGCCTTCGGAATAGTGGCCCTGCCGGGACTGATAGTAGCTCTCCTTTTCTTCTTTGTCAAGGATTACAAGACCGTTGACCTGTCATTCACAGACAGCTTTAATGTCAAGGTAAAGATGAAGAAAAGGGATATGGTCAGAGAATTTCTCTCAAGGCCCTCCCTTATCTTCACCTATTTTGGCTTTGCGGCGGTGATTTTTGTAACGACTTCACTGATAACCTGGCTCTCCACTTACTTTCATGTAACCCGCGGCCTTACCGTTGAAAAGGCAGGGACGATGGCAAGCGCAGTAATGGTGCTGGCAATCGTTGGAGCACCTTTAGGCGGAATAATAACAGACAGGTGGCGAAAATCAAACATCAGGGCACGTCTTCTGTTTCCCACGATAACAACGGTGTTGTCTGCACTGTTGCTGATGGTTGCCCTCTGGATGACACAGGGCACAATACAGTATGTCTTCTTCCTGCTGATGGGGGTGATGGTCACTGCCTTCCTCCCGGCAGCGGCTGCCGTAACACAGGATGTGATACACCCGGGTATGAGGGCTATGTCCTATGCCGTTGCCGTGGTGGTTCAGAACCTTCTCGGGGCCTCCACCGCCCCGCTGGTCATAGGCAGACTGTATGACCTGTTCGATATCAAAAAAGCCATGGCACTCCTCCCGTTCATGCTGATTATCGGGGCTGTACTCTTTTTTGCGGGCTCCCGGTTCTATGTGAAGGACCTCGAGAAAACAGCAAAGATAAAACTGGAGCCCGAAGAGTAGATGAGGATCGCCCTGCTTGGTTACGGCCGCATGGGCCGCGAGATTGAACAGGCAGCCCTTGCCGGCGGACATGAGGTTGTTGTCAGAACTGACGTCACAAACCCTGGTCTGTTCAACCCGCAGATTGCCGCTTTGTGCGATGTGGCATTGGAGTTTACCGGTCCGGCAGCAGCTGCTGAGACTGTCCTCCGGGCTCTCTCATACGGTGTGCCTGTCGTGTCAGGTTCCACAGGGTGGCTGTCAAGGTACAATGAGGTTGTCAGTTATTGCCTTGAACAGAAAGGCTCATTCATCCACTCATCAAACTACAGCATTGGCGTCAATATCCTCTTCAGACTGAATTCGGAATTGGCACGGATTATGAGGGACAGACCCGGATACAGCGCAGAGATAGGGGAGGTGCATCACGCTGCCAAGCTCGACGCTCCCAGCGGAACGGCAATAACTCTTGCCGGTCAGATCACGGAGCAACACGGCGGATACAGCGGATGGGTGAATCCGGATGCCGGACCTGAAGAGGGAAAAGTACCTGTCAGTTCGGTGAGGGAAGGAGCGGTTCCGGGGATACATACGGTGACCTGGAGCTCAGACGATGACCTGATATCATTGAAGCACGAGGCGCTGGGACGCAGGGGCTTTGCTGCAGGCGCACTGCTTGCCGCTGAGTTCATCTCCACCCGCAGAGGCATTTTTACCATGGCTGACGTTTTAAATTTATTATAGTAGATTTGCAGCGAAAATTAGAAAAGATGAAAGAGTTATTGCACAACAAATTCTTCAAGTTTGGCGTCGCAGCCGTGCTGTATATCCTGTGGGTCATCTGGATTGGCAACTTTATTCTGTTACTGGGCCTTCCTATAGTCTTTGACGTTTATGTGAGCAAGAAGGTCAACTGGGCCTTCTGGAAGAAGCGTAACGTCAAAAACCACACAGTAATCGAATGGCTTGATGCTCTTATATTTGCAGTTATCGCCGTAACTCTCATTAATATTTTCCTCTTCCAGAATTACCGCATCCCCACGCCGTCAATGGAGAAGACGCTGCTTGTGGGTGATCATCTTGCAGTAAGCAAGGTGGCCTACGGACCGCGCATGCCCAACACCCCCGTCGCATTCCCCTTCACCCAGCATACCATGCCATTAACAGGCGGCAAGGGTAAGTCGTGGTCAGACATCGTGCACTGGAAATACAAGCGTCTCAAGGGATTCGGACATGTCAAAAATGATGATATCGTTGTCTTCAACTTCCCGGCAGGTGATACAGTCTGTCTTGAACAGCAGGCAATAAGTTACTACGAGATACTCCGGGAACAGATCGAGATGTTCACCGCTGAGGATATCAGGGCGGGAAGAACACTCAAAAGCAAGGATGAGTATTATGCCCGGGCAAGACAGACAGTATGGAATGAGTACACGGTCATCTACAGGCCTGTGGACCGCCGCGACAATTACGTAAAACGATGTGTGGGTATACCCGGCGATACCATAAGGATCACTGGTGGAAAGCTCTTTGTAAATAACAGCGAAGCAAAGGTGCATGATACACAGCAGACTTCATATTACGTCCGGACCAACGGTACACGCATCAATCCAAAAGCCTTCGAGCGAATGAGTATATCGAAGTCGGACCAGTCGATGATGCTTTCAGGCACGGTATACAGGCTGCCGCTTACAAACGAAAATGCTCAGATCATCTCCGGCTTTGCCAATGTTACGGGCATTGAGGCTGACTACCACAGGCCGGGTGAGTATACCCCTGAAGTCTTCCCCCATGATCCTCAGTACAGGTGGAACCAGGATAACTTCGGACCGCTCTGGATACCCAGTAAAGGAACCACGGTGAAGATTGACATGACTAACATCAGCCTGTATACATCCATTATCGATATCTACGAAGAGAACGACCTGGAGGTGCGCGACAGTGTGATCCTGATAAACGACAAGCCGGCTGACAGCTATACCTTTAAGATGGATTACTACTGGATGATGGGCGACAACCGGCATGGCTCATCTGATTCTCGCTACTGGGGATTTGTACCCGAAGATCATATCGTCGGACGCCCGGTGATCGTATGGCTCTCTATCGACAAGGAGGCCCAGGGATTCAAAAAGATCAGGTTCAACAGGTTCTTCAAGGGAGCCAAGAGATAATAAGAATTGTCGATTGACGATTTAATCGAAAATCGAAAATCGCAAATCGACAATAAAAAAGCGGGTCTTGCCCGCTTTTTTTTTATTCTTTCACTTTATCCACTATCGCCTTGAAGGCTTCAGGGTGGTTCATTGCCAGGTCGGCTAGTACCTTGCGGTTAAGGGAAATTCCCTTCTTTTCCAGTCCGCCGATGAACTGTGAATAGCTCATTCCGTGAAGGCGTACGCCGGCGTTGATCCTCTGGATCCACAGTGCACGGAACTGACCCTTCTTGTCCTTGCGGTCACGGTAGGCATAGCCGAGACCCTTTTCGAGCACGTTCTTGGCAACGGTATAAACGTTGGAGTTGCTGCCGAAGTACCCTTTGGTCTGCTTTAAAATCTTCTTTCTTCTTGCCCTTGATGCTGGTGCGTTTGTTGCTCTTGGCATTTTCTTTTCTCTTTTTCGGATGTAAGCGCCGCTTGCGGTCTTTTAAGCTTCACATCCAGGTTAATAATTCAATCGATTATCACTCTGACAGGTCGTATAACTACTTCAGACCGAGCAGGAGCTTGACGTTCTTCTCATCTGTCTTGTCCACGAGGGTACCATATGTAAGATTCCTCTTACGCTTGGTCGACTTCTTGGTAAGGATGTGACTCTTGAACGCATGCTTACGCTTGATCTTACCTGTACCGGTCAAAGAAAATCTCTTCTTTGCACCCGGATTTACTTTAATTTTTGGCATGTTATATATATGTGTATAAAAATAATTTCTACTTCTTTTTCTTTGGTGAGAGGATGATGATCATTCTCTTTCCCTCCAGTCTCGGTGTCTGGTCAACCTTTCCGTACTCATCAAGATCAGCTACAAAACGTGCCAGCAGCTTTTCTCCCTGGTCCTTGAAGAGTATCGATCTTCCCTTGAAGAATACGTAAGCCCTTACCTTGGCCCCTTCCTCAAGGAAGTTGATTGCATGCTTCAGTTTGAAGTTGTAATCGTGGTCGTCAGTGTTGGGTCCGAAACGTATCTCTTTTACCACAATCTTTGCTGCATTTGCCTTGATCTCTTTCTGCTTCTTCTTCTGCTGATACAGAAACTTCTGGTAATCAACGATCTTGCATACGGGTGGGTCAGCGTTGGGAGATATCTCAACAAGATCAAGTTCCATCTCGTCTGCCAGGTTCAGGGCTTCGCCGATGCTCAATACCGCCGGCTCGAGGTTTTCACCCACCACCCTTACTGTTCTGGCTGTTATCCTGTTGTTAATCCGGTGTTCCGGTTCGGGTTTTCTTCCCGGCCTGGGCCTGGAAAAGATCGGTCCTGCTATGGTTTTGTCCTCCAGTTAAATTAATACTATGTTTAAAATCAATCTCTTAATTGCCAATTTCTTTAAAAATATCCTCCCTGACAAGGCTTATGAATTCATCCGGTTTCATGACTCCCTTGTCGCCTTCACCCTGCCTTCTGACAGAAACTGTTCCGGCTTCAACCTCTTTTTCGCCTATCACAAGAAGGTACGGGATCCTCTTTAACTCATTATCCCTTATCTTCTTACCTATCTTTTCGCTCCTGTCGTCAATCAGGGTGCGAATATCGGAATTATTAAGGAGATTTGAAATAGTTTTTGCATAATCATTGAATTTTTCGCTTATGGGCAGCACCACGGCCTGATCAGGTGTGAGCCAGAGCGGGAATTTGCCTGCCGTGTTTTCAATGAGTACAGCCACGAATCTTTCCATTGAACCGAAGATGGCCCTGTGGATCATCACCGGCTGGTGTTTCTGGTTGTCGCTGCCGTTATATGTAAGTTCAAACCGCTCCGGCAGGTTATAATCGACCTGTATGGTTCCCAGCTGCCACTTGCGGCCGATGGCATCCCTGACCATGAAATCGAGCTTGGGTCCGTAGAATGCAGCTTCTCCGATGGCAAGTGTGGTGACCAGGTTCTTTTCTCCGGCGGCTTCGATGATGGCCTGCTCAGCCTTATCCCAGTTCTCGTCGGTGCCGATATACTTCTCCTTGTCCGAGGGATCGCGGAGGGATATCTGTGCCGTGAATTCGTTGAAGCCGGCTATTTTGAATATGTACTGCACCAGGTCAATGATGCTCTTGAACTCCTCTTTCAGCTGGTCAGGGCGGCAGAAGTGGTGAGCGTCGTCCTGAGTGAAGCTGCGCACCCTGGTAAGTCCGTGAAGCTCACCGCTCATTTCATAGCGGTAAACCGTTCCGAACTCGGCCATCCTTATCGGGAGCTCCCTGTATGAGTGGGGGGTGGCATTGAATATCTCGCAGTGGTGGGGGCAGTTCATGGGTTTGAGCATGAAGGTCTCACCCTCCTGCGGCGTGGTAATCGGCCTGAAGGAGTCGGCACCATACTTTTCGAAATGCCCCGATGTCTTATACAGGTCGACGTTGCCGATATGCGGTGTGGAGACCATGGTGTAGCCTCTCGCCTTAAGAACCCTGGTCATGAAATCAATCAGCCTCTGCTTCATGTCAGCTCCCTTCGGAAGCCACAACGGCAGTCCCATGCCAACCCTCGGTGAGAATGCAAAGAGCTCCATATCCTTGCCTATGCGGCGGTGGTCACGCTTGCGTGCCTCCTCGAGCATAACCATGTATTCATCAAGCATCTTCTGCCTGGGGAAGGTGATGCCGTAAATGCGCGTCATCATCTTTCGCTTCTCATCACCACGCCAGTAGGCGCCGGCAAGGCTGAGTACCTTTATGGCCTTGATTGATGAAGTATCCGGAAGGTGAGGACCGCGGCAGAGATCGGTGAAGCTGCCCTGCCTGTAGATGGTGATGGTCCCGTCCTCAAGCTCTGAAATAAGCTCTGTCTTGTATTCGTCGCCTTTGGCGGTGAAGAGATCCATCGCCTCCTGCTTGCTGACCTCGGTACGAATGATCGGATTGTTTTTTGCTGCCAGCTCCTTCATCTTTTCCTCAATGAGGGGCAGGTCGGCATCGGTAATTACCTTGCCATCACCTGGATCTACATCGTAGTAGAAGCCGTTCTCAACAGCCGGTCCAATACCGAATTTGATGCCGGGCCACAGAGCCTCAAGGGCCTCAGCCATCAGATGTGCTGACGAGTGCCAGAAGGCATGCTTTGCCTCAGCATCATCCCACTTGTGGAGGCGAAGGGTGGCGTCTGTCACCAAGGGACGCGAGAGATCCCATAACTCACCGTTGACCGTGGCCGAATAAACTTCGGCAGCAAGTCCCTGGCTTATTGACCTCGCAATATCATAACTGCTTACCCCCTTACTGAACTCCCTGACAGAGCCGTCGGGGAAGGTGATCCTTATCATATTCCAATTTTTAAATAGTTTGCAAAGATAATGATTTTTAAAGGATCATTTACAGCTGTATACAGACCGTAAAAAACCTCCCTTTTGGAGAAATTATTAATTGGCACAGAATTTGGATTTAACAAGACAGTATCAAAAACGGCAGTCATGAAAAGAATTTTAATCTTATCAGTAGCAGCAGCAGCAATAATGCTCAGCTCATGTGATGTTCAACCCGATGCTTACTTCTTCTCGGATAAGATCAAGGCAGAGATAGGAGAGGAGATCCTCTTCTTCAACGGGTCACACAACGCAACGGAATTTGAATGGGATTTTGGCGACGGCACCTGGTCAGACGCCTATGAGCCCGCTCACTCTTATTCAGCCTCGGGTATCTTCACGGTCGTCCTGAGCGCCTACTCAAAGTCAGGCAATGTTGACAGGTCTTACCTCGACATAGAGGTTGTCTCGCCAACGATTCTAGAGGTTGAGGTCCTTGAATGGTATGACGAGTACCCCGTGGCAGGCGCCAGTGTGATACTGTACCCCACACTGACCGACTGGGACAATGAAACCAACCCTATCATCGAAGGTTTTACCAACTCGGCGGGCAAGGTTGTCTTCACCAACCTGGGACCATATGTTTACTATATCGATGTATGGCATGCCACCCATAATAACTATACTCTCAGGAATGAGGATGTGGACTGGATCAGGACCGACCAGCTTCAGAAAAACCAGTTGAACAGGTTCGTGGCCTGGGTTGATTACACCGGTACCAAAAGCGCAGTGAAACGTGACAGGACACAGATTCTCCAACTAAAGGAGAGGACTACCGAAACTGCCGGAAAGAAATAATTTGTACTAAACACAAAAAAAACCGGCGTCTCACTCTATGTAATAAATTTCGTTAAGTTTGTGTGTTCACTAACCTAATCGAAATAATAAAATGGATACAAAATTTGCGCTTGGCGGAATAGACTATCTGGTCATGATAGTCTATTTTGCTTTTGTACTGGGTATAGGGTGGGCCCTGAAAAAATATATGAAGAATGCCTCTGCCTTCCTTGAGGCGGGAAGATCAATCCCGGCCTGGGTGGCAGGCCTGGCATTCATCTCCACAAACCTCGGGGCACTTGAGGTTATGGGTATGACAGGCTCAGGCCTTAAGTACGGGATGCTCACAACCCATTTCTACTGGATAGGCGCCATCCCCGCAATGTTATTCCTGGCTCTTTTCATGATGCGTTTCTATTATGGGTCCAAGGCCCGTTCAGTACCTGAATACCTGAAGCTTCGTTTTAATGAAAAAACACGCGGACTGAACGCAATACTTTTCGCTGT